>JANRFG010000037.1 GCA_030725715.1 Opitutales bacterium | reverse complement strand
GCGGAGGCGGCGGCCATGACGATCGGGAACCACTTGGCCGGATTCGGCGCGTGCGTGAGCGTGATGGTGTTGATGAGGCCGTGTCCGGCCATGTAGGTCAGGGTGTAGACGATCAGCGAAGGGTAGAAGACGCTGAAGGTGGTCTGCTGCGAGATCCACCAGAGCAGGCCGGCACCCAGAAGGTGCAGGACGCCGAGCAGGCGCTGGGCGGAGACGTAACGGTCGGCGATGACGCCGATGAGGAAGGGTGAGACGAGCGCGCCGATGGCGGTGGTGCCGTAGGCGAGGCCGATCTGGGTGCCGGTGAATTCCAGCTTACCGAGGTACACGGCCATGGTGTTATACCAGCAGCTCCACACGAAGTAGTGGAGGAAGACCATCGTGGCTAAACGGATGTAGAGGGTGGGGGTCATGGGGGTGGTTAAAGGGGTAGGGGTTGGGGTAGGGGTAGGAAAGGAAGAGTTCTTTGTTCTTGGTTCTTTGTGGGTGAACGGGGGCAGAATCAGGCGTGGCGGCGGATGGCCTCGCGGTAGGCGAGGGGCGGGAGTTCCTGGTGGCGTTGGAACTGGCGGTGGAAATACGCCGAGGTCGGATAACCGCATTGGTGGGCGATCTGTTTCACGGAAAGGTCGGTCTCGGCGAGCAGGCGGGCGGCGCGCGCGATGCGCAGCTCGTTAAGGTACTGCGGCACGGATCGCCCGGTGCACTTCTTGAACAAGCGGCTGAAAGCGCTCTCGCTCAGGCCGGCCAGCCCGGCGAGCTCGGGCACGTAGAGCGGCTTGGCGAGGTTGGCCTTGATGTGGGCGACGACGTTGCCGATGCGATCGGAGGTCTGCGCGTCAGTGGTCGCGTGGAAGCCGGGTGTGGCGATCTCCTTGAGTTCATCCGAGCCCGCGGCGAGTTCGAGGAACTCGATGAGCAAGGCGAGCCGACGCAGGCCGTGGGCCTTGGGCATCTTGTGTAGGAGCGCAGCGGCCTGTTTGCGCGTATTACCCCGGAATTCTAAGCCCTGACGCGCGCGTTCGAGCAGGCGGCGGATGGCGGAGACGGAGGAGTGCTGCGTCCATTCTTCGCCGAAGAGGTTCGGGCGGAACTGCACGAGGATCCATTCGACCCCGGCCTGACGGCCTTTACGGTCATTGCGGAAGTCGTGCGGGAGGTCCGAGCCGAGCAGCAGGATCTCGCCGACCTTGAGCGGCGTGATCTTGTCCCCGACCCAGCGCTCGGTGCCGCCGCGCAGGAGGAAGAAGATCTCGAGCTCGGGATGGTGATGCCAGACGCACCCGAAGTCGCGTTGGCTCAGGTGTTCGCAGGCGACGAGTTCGTTCGCCGCGGCGGGAGATTGCTGTTCCTTGATGAGGCGCACGCTTATTTCTTCTTGGGCGCGGGTTTCTTAGGCGCGGGCTGGCGGCCGAAGAACCACTTGGCCTCGCCGTTCCAGGCGTGGTCGGTCTCGAGGGTGTGCAGCTTCAGCTGGAACCCGTGGGCGTTGAAGCGGGCGGACGTCCAGCCGGTGGCGTTGGTGTTCTTGTTGAACACGTAGGCGCAGGCGATGGTGCTGATGATGTGGATGCGGTTCTCCGAGGCCTGCGTCCATTCATGGGTGTGACCATGGATGTAGGCCTGCACTTGGTCGCGCTTGGCGATCTCGGGCCAGAAGTCCGCGGTGTCCGCAAGGCCGCCCTTGTAGTGGATGGTGTCGCCGCCGACCTGCGGGTTATGGTGACCGACGAGGATGACCTGCTTGGTCGGGACTTCGTCGATCTTGGCGAGCACCCAGGCGATCTGCTCCGCGCCAAGCTTGCCGGCCGGGCCAGGGGTCTGGTCGAGGGTGTCGAGCAGGATGAGGCGGGTGGACGGCAGGTCGATGAGGCCATTGTGACGAGGGTCCTTGAGATCGGAGGCGCTCTTCATCTCCGGGAAAGCCTGATTGAAGACCGGCCGCACGTCGTGATTGCCGAGGGTGAGGTGGACGGGGATGCCGGCATCACGCAGCGGAGCGATGAGTTCGCGGACCACGGCGTAGTCGGCGGCGGTGCCGATGGAGAGGGCGAGGTCGCCGTTGATGATGACCGCGGCGGGCTTCTTGGGGAGGGTGAGGATCTGCTGCACCGCGGCACGCAGATGGTCGTCGTCGTCCTTGGCGTTGCCAGGGATCTTTTCCTCGGGAATCCCGGTCAGGTGGATGTCGTTGAGGATGACGATCTCATCGCCCCCTGACGTATCCAGCGCGGCGAGGCCTCGGAGCGGGAAGGCCAGGGCGGCCAGGCCGGCGAGGTGGAAGAAGCGGCGGCGGGAGAGCGAAGCGGTCATGGGAGGGGTTGCTCGAGGGCGGCTTCGTAGGCGGCGTCGACGACGCAGTCGGAACCGAGGGCGGAGCGGAGCGGGTCGATTTCGGAAGCGCTGTAACCGAGGTGGTGATGGCGGCACCAGCCTTGGGCCAACACGTATTTGCCGGAGAGAGCGCCGACGGCTGCGGACATCTTATCCAGCGTGTGCAGGTAGGAGTCCATGCCTTGGCTCTTGTCCAACCAGTCCTTCTGCGACGCGTGGGCCGCCAGCGCCTTCCGGGCTTGGTCCTGGACCGGGCCGACGTCGACGTAGAGACCGGCGCGGACCTTCTGGCGGAGCGGCGTGCGCAGGCCGTGCGGCATGGCGTGGTAGATCGTCACATCGTGCGCGTAGGTCGGCGCCGGCGGCACGGTGTCGAAGTTGGGCATCCCGTGGGTGAAGGCGGCCGACGTCGCGAGGCGGGCGCAGGCCATGTGGTCTTCCATGTAGTCCGAGAGCGCATGCGTGAGCACGATGTCGGCCCGGGACTGGCGGATGACCGCGGCCACCTTGCGCATGACTTCGATGTCGAAGGTCAGCGTCATGTCGTTCACGACCGGCGGGTAGAACTTCGCGCCGAGGATGCGGGCGGCTTCTTGGGCTTCAGCGAGGCGGACGGTGGCGGTCGTCGGGCCGTCCATCTGGACTGAACCGCCGTTGCCGGCGCAGAGGTCGAAGTAGTGGAGGTCCCAGCCGCGCTTGGCGAGCTGGAGCATCGTCCCGGCGGCGAAGTATTCGACGTCGTCGGGGTGCGCGAAGATGGCGAGGCAGGAGGGCATCGGTTCAGGCGACCTTGACCGGCTGGCCGCCGTTGGCCGCGCTCTGGTCGGCGGCGAAGATCACCTTGAACGTGCGGAGGCCGTCGCGGAAACTCGTCAGCGGCATGTCCTGGCCCTGGGCGAGGGCGTCGAAGAAGGCCTGGAACTGAGCCTGGTAGGGGTGGTCGCTGACGTCGCCGGAGTCGCACATCTTCATCGAGAGGGTGCTCCACTTCGTCTTGTCCGACTTCAGTTTTTCGGAGTGCAGCTTGTTATCGAGCAGGCTGCCGTGGCTGCCCATCAGGTGCGTGCGGTAGTAGTAAGGCTGGAGGCAGTCGACGATGGCCGCGCACTTGCCGACGGCACCGTTCTTGAACTTCACGATGGTGACGGCCGAGGTGTCGTATTCGTAGGGCGTGAAGTAGGCGCTCTTGGACTTCGTGCTCAGGCTCATGACTGAGTCCACTTCGCCGGGCATGCACATCAGCAATCCGTCCAGGGCGTGGCAACCGGCCGTGAGCAGGGCGCTGCCGCCGTCCTTCTTGCCGATGTTCCAGCGATACTGCCCATACCAAGGGCCGATGCCGTGGTAGTAGTCGACTTCGCCGTAATGGATCTCGCCGAGGAGGCCTTGGTCGATGATCGCCTGGGTGGACAGCATCTGGCCGGAGAAGCGCAGCTCGAAGCAGACGCAGCCCTTCACGCCGTTCTTCTCGGCGGCCTCGAAGATCTGCATGACTTCGGCCAGCGAGTTGGCCATCGGCTTCTCGAGGATGATGTGCTTCTTCGCCTTCGCCGCAGCGACGGCCTGCGCGCAGTGCTGGCTCGGGTAGCTGGTGATATCGACGACGTGGATGTCCGGGTCGGCGAGCATGGCGTCGACCGACTGGTAGGCCTTGATCTGGCCGCCGTGCTTGGCGCTGAGCGCCGCGGAATCGAGCGGACGAGAAGAGTAGATCGCCGTGACCTGCGCCTGGCTGGTCTTGTTGATGGCGTCGATGTGGGCCGTGGCGGCCCAGCCGTAGCCGATGATGCCGACGTTGTATTTCTTGGTGCTCATGGGATCGCGTCTTGGGGGTGAGCCAAAGGATGCTCCAAGGCCCCGAAGAAGGAAACCCAATCGGGTGTCTTTTTACGCTCGAATGGTGTCTTTTAACGCGACGCCAGGCGTCGCGTTAAAAGGAAGGTGTTGGCGGCTAGCGGTTGGCGGTTGGGAATTCGATTTTCAGGTCTCGGGTCTCGGCCATCGGGTATCAGGTGCAGGTTGTCGGGTTCGGGTACGGGGGCAGGCCCCGAACCTGAACCCGGTGCTGAATACCTGAACCCGGGACCTGATGGCCGAGACCCGAGACCTGAGAATGCGTTCCCGCCACCTGAAATTTGCATCCACTTTTGCACCTTTGCACAGGCCGCAGACCGGTTTGCACTTTTGCACTTAGGACAGCACGTGGTGCTGTCCCTACCTCTCAGAATTCCCCGAAGCCGAACTGCTCGGCCAAGGCGAGACAGTCTTTCACCGGACGCAGGCCTTTGGAGGGCGTGGGATCGGCGAGGCAGGCGGCGGCGCAGCAGACAGCGAGCTTGAGGCGTTCCTGGATCTCAAGGCCTTCGTGGAGTCCGTAGAGCATGCCGGCGGCGAAGGCATCGCCCGCGCCGGTCGCGCCCTTGCTGTAGCCGGCAGGCAGCTTGAGCGAAGCCTGCTTGAGGCGGAGGCCTTCGGCGGTCGCGCACACGGAGCCGTGCTCTGTATGGATGGTGGCGGTCTTCTTCACGCCGAGGGAGAGAAGCTGCTCGGCGGTGCGGATCAGCCAGCCGGAGTTCTTGGGGTCGATGACTTCGCCGACGACGAGCCCGGCTTCGATCTCATTGATGACGAGGTGGTCGGTGAGGGGTAGGGCGCTGAGGGCGATCTCGCGGAACTGCGGGTGCGAAGCGCTGACCATGTCGACCGAGGTCTCGAGTCCGGCGGAGCGGGCGTTGAAAAGCAGCTTGGCCGCGATGGTCTGGCCGTTTTCGAAGGTATCCATGCGGTCCAGCAGCATCAGGTAACCGAGGTGCAGGATACGGGCGTTGGTCTTCGCGAATCCACAGTGCTTAAGGTCGAAGTGGGCGTTGGCGCCGCGGCAATGGAAGAAGGTGCGGCGTCCGGTGGACTGCACGGTCATGGCGTCGGTGTAGGACGTCGGGTGCTCCTTGCTCAGGTGCAGCATGGAGACGTCGATCCGGTGGTTCTGGCAGTCGCGCTTGATCCACTGGCCGTTGGTGTCGTCGCCGACGAGCCCGCAGGCGGCGAGAGGGAACTCGACCTTCATCGCCGCGAGGTCCTTGAGGACGTTGTAAGGGCCGCCGCCGTTGGAGCGCGATTCGCTCAGGATGCTCGCGAGCATGTCCTGGGCCGGATAGCCGTCGATGACCTTGACGTAATCGACGATGAAATTGCCGGCGGCAAGAATGCCTTGGCGAGGAGTTTTGGGCATGAGAATTTAGAGCGAGACGACGGTGCCTTGGGCCTGCGACTGCAGGGCGGCGGCGAAGATCTCGTGGGTCGCGACGGCTTCGTCGGGCGTGGCGCAGCCGAAGCGGCCGTTGAGCAGGCCGGCGCGCTCCATGAGGTAGGCGGCCCACATCTGCTGGATGACGTCGGCGAAGCCGGGTTCGAAGATGCCGCCGGTGACGGTCTTGAAGGGCGTGCCGAAACCGAGGTCGGTGCGCTTCCAGAACTGTTCCTTGCCGCGTTCGAAGAGCCAGAGTGCCTTGGTGTCCGAAGTGCTGTAGCGGACGCCGCCGTCGGTGCCGAGGATCTCGATATACCAGGTGTTGGTGGCGCCGGGCATGAGGCGCTTCATCTCGAGGCGCATGGGGACGTCATGTTCGCCGACCTTGATCCAGGTGTTGAGGAGGGCGTTGTCCCAGGTATCGCAGTTCGCGACGCCGCCCTTGCCGTCGGGGCGCTGCGGGTAGCCCTTCTGGAGCTGGGCGAAGACCCGGGAGGGCTTCCATCCCAGACGGAGCGGGATATGGCAGGCATGCATGCCGAGGTCGTTCAGGGCGCCGCCTTCGCCGCAGAGGGCGTTCATCCGTTTCCAATTCGCGGCCTTGGTCGGGTCGAGGTCGCTGCTGTGGTGGAAGCCGGAGACGACTTCGAGGACGCGTCCGATGGAGCCGGACTTCGCGAGTTCGAAGGCGCGCTGGGCGCCGGGGAAGAAGGGCATCTCGGAGCTGCAGCGGACGAAGCGGCCGCTGGCCTTGGCGGCGGCATGGATGCGGCGGGCGGAGGCGAGGTCGATACCGAAGGGCTTCTCGGCGAAGAGGTCTTTGCCCGCGGCAAGGACGTCGCAATACAGCTGCTCATGCAGGTTATGCGGGACGGCCACGTAGACCACGTCGACATCCGGGTTGGCGAGCAGCGCCTTATAGTCGGTGGTCTTTTGCGTGCAGGAGGGGATGCAGTCGAACCACGCGAGCGTGGCGGGATTGAGGTCGGCCACGGCCGTGAGGACCGGGCGGACCGAGACGTCCGTGAGGGCGCACCAGCGGGCGAACGCGCTGGCCATTTCGCGACCCATGAGGCCGCCGCCGATGATGCCGATGTTGACTGAGGTCATGATAAAAGATGGAGGATGGAAGATGGACGATGAAGGATTACTTAAAGGCCCATGGAAGATGGAGGATGAAAGAAGATGAAGGGTGGGGTCAGGGTTTAAGGTAACTTCTGTTCGTTATCTTCCATCACTCATCGTCCATCGTTCATCTTTGCTTCCGCGCGATAAGCGCGGGCCAGCAATGTCACGGGTTGGAGGAGGGTGATGGGAGAGCCGGCTTGGCGGAGGCCACGGGCGATCTGAAGGTGGCACCCGGGGTTGGCGGTGGCGAGGACCGATGCGCCCGTGCCGATGACGTGTCCGATCTTGCGGACGAGCAGTTGTTCGGACTGCTCGGGTTGGGTGATGTTGTAGATGCCGGCGCTGCCGCAGCACCAGTTGGCCTCGGGGAGTTCGACGAGTTTGAGGCCAGGGATGAGCTTCAGGAGGTCGCGCGGCTGCTTGGTGACCTTCTGGCCGTGCGTCAGGTGGCAGGAGTCGTGGTAAGTGACGGTGAGGTCGCCCAAGCCCGTCTGCGGGGCACGGCAACCATGCTGCATCATCCATTCGTGGATGTCGCGGAGCTTGGAGTCCCACAGTTTCGCCAACGGCGCGTAGACGGCGTCATCGGCGAGCAGGGCGCTGTAATGGCGGAGATGGTTCCCGCAGCCGCCGGCGTTGGTGATGATGGCGTCGAACTGCGACGGCGGGAATAGGTCGATCATCCGCTTCGCTAAGGTCTTGGCCGCGTCGGCTTCGCCATTGTGGGCGTGGAGCGAGCCGCAGCAGGGCTGGACGGGAGGGGTGTGGACTTCGCAGCCGTTAGCCAGGAGGACGTCGGCGGTGTCGCGGTTGATATCCGCGAACACGAGATCCTGGACGCAACCGGTAAGCAAGGCGACGCGGTGCTGTTTCTTGGCGGGGGATTCGACCGGACGGATGAGCTGCGGCGAGAACTTCGTCGCGACCGTCGGGCACTGAGGCTCGAGGCGACGAAGGTCTTTCGGTAGAAGCTTGGTCAGACCGATCTTGCGGAAGGCGGTCTGGAGTCCGAGTCGTTGGTAGAGCCAGAGGAGGCGTCCGACGAAGCGGAGCAGGCGCGGACGCATGAACAGGCCGCGGATGGTGACCGTGCGCCAGAAGCGGCTGGTGAAGGTCTGGTTGAGGCCGGCGGATTGGACTTCGGCGCGGGCGGTCTCGAGGAGGTTTGAGTAATCCACGCCGGCCGGGCAGGCGGTCTGGCAGGCCAGGCAGCCGAGGCAGTAGCTCATCTCGTCGGCGAAGGCGGGTGAGATCTTCAGTTCACCGTCGGCCACCGCCCGCATGAGCGAGATACGGCCTCGCGGGCTGTGGCGCTCCTTGTTGGTGGCGACATACGTCGGGCAGGCGGGGAGACACATCCCGCAATGCATGCACTGCTGGAGGATCGAGTAATCGAGGAGCTTGAGCGAAGGCTTCATCCCTCAGTCGAAGATCTTGCCGGGGTTGAGCAGATTGCGCGGATCCCAGGCGCGCTTGATCTCACGCATGAGGTCATGGCTGTTCTCGCCGACCTGACGTCGCAGCCAAGCTTTCTTCGCCAGCCCGACGCCGTGTTCGCCGGTGATCGTGCCGCCGAGGGCGAGGGTCTTCGTCACGATGTCCTCGAGGGCTTCGTGCACGCGGGCCATCTCCTCGGTGTTACGCTCGTCGGTCAGGAAAGTCGGGTGCAGGTTGCCGTCGCCCATGTGGCCGAAGGTGCCGACGAGGAGTTTGTGCTTCTTGGCGACTTCGGCGACGAAGCTGACCATCTCGGCGAGTTTGTCCCGCGGGACGGTGACGTCCTCGAGGATCGTGGTCGGGCGGACGCGGGCGAGGGCGGAGAAAGCGGAGCGGCGGGCGGAGGCGAGCTGCAGGGCTTCGGCGTCATCGCGGGCCACGCGGACGTCGCGGGCGCCGCGGGCGCGGGCCAGGGCCAGCATCTGTTCGGCTTCTTCGGCGACCGCGGCCGGATGCCCGTCGGTCTCCATGAGCAGCAGCGCCTCGCAATCGCGGGGCAGGCCGATCTTGGCGTAATCCTCGACGCAGCCGATGGTCATGCGGTCGAGGAACTCCAAGGTGCAGGGGATGATCTTCGCCGCGATGATGTCGGACACCGTCTGGGCGGCGTCCTCCATGCGGTCATAGCTCGCCAGCATCGTGCGGCGGGCGGCGGGGCGGGGGACGACCTTGAGCAGGACTTCGGTGATGATGCCAAGCGTGCCTTCGGAGCCGATGAAGAGGTCCTTCATCGAGTAGCCCGCGACATCCTTCACGCAGGCGTTGCCGAAATGGGCGATGCGACCGTCGGGTAGCACGACTTCGAGGCCCATGACGTAATCACGGGTCACGCCGTATTTCAGGCCGCGGAGGCCGCCGGAGTTCTCGGCCACGTTACCGCCGATGGTGCTGATCTTCATCGAACCCGGGTCCGGCGGATAGAAGAGGCCGTGTTTGTTCGCCGCGGCGTCGATGGCGGCCGTGATGGCGCCGCACTGGGCGCGGACGGTGAGATTAGCGGCGTCGACCGAGAGGATCTTGTCCAGTCGGGTCAGGCAGAGGACGAGGCAACCTTCCGAGGGCACGCTGCCACCGCTGAGTCCCGTGCCGGAGCCGCGGGTGACGATCGTGATATTCAGCTCGTAGGCGAGTTGGACGACCGCGGAGACTTCAGCGGTCGAGCCGGGTAAGACGACGACCCCGACCGGGCCCTTGAGGGCGGCCGTGCCGTCGAAGCCGTAGGGAATCGTATCCTCCGGCGACGTCAGCACATGCGCGTCGCCCACGATGGCGCGTAGGCGGGCGAGGAGTGCTGGGTCAGGGGAGGACACGGCGCTCAGATGAGCTTCAGGGCTTCGTCGACCGACGCGTTACGGTGCACCATCGCCATGAGCGCCTGCGTGATGCCACGCGGGTTCGGGTGCTGGATCACGTTGCGACCGTAGACGATGCCCGAGGCGCCCTGCTTGAGGAGGCCTTCGGTACGGACGAGGATTTCCTTGTCGCTGACGCGACCGCCGCCGCGGACGAGCACCGGGATGCCCGAAGCCGTCTCGATGACCTTGTGATACTGGGAGACGTCGTCGGTCGGATCGGCCTTGATCACGTCGGCTCCGAGTTCGACCGCCTGGCGGACGAGGTGGAGGATCTTCGTCAGGTCTCCGTCGACCATGTAGCCCCCCGCGATCGCGTTGGGCTGGAAGACGAGCGGTTCGACCATCATCGGCATGCCGTAGTAATCGGCCTGCGGCTTCAGCTTGAGGATGTTCTCAATGCACTGAGCGGTCACGTCGGGCGCGCCGGGGATCTGGAAGAGATTCACGCAGACGCACGCGGCGTCGAGGCGGACGGCCTGCAGCATCGTCTCCTCGATCATCAGGCTGAACGCCGTGGCCGGGAGTTCCTTGCCGTAGACGTTGGCGGTGTCGGTGCGGAGGACGAGGGCCGGCTTCTGCTTGCCCGGGACGGACTGCAGGTGGCGGGCCTGGCCGACCGTCAGCTGGATGGCGTCCGGGCCGGCGTCGACGAGCGTGGCGACGACCTGACGCATGTCTTCGATGCCCTGCAGGAAGCCGGGCTGGTTGAAGAAGCCATGGTCGACGGCGACGTCGAAGCAGCGCTTGGACGAGGCGTTGAAGAGGCGGTTGAGGCGATACTGCTTCATGAGGGGAGAGGAGGGCGGGACTTACTTCAGTCCCATGATGTGCTTCAGGATGTAGAGCTCGAGCGCTTCGTAGTCGCGGGCGTCGCGATACTGCTGGACGAGCTTCTGGTCTACCGTGCGGACCTTCTGGACGAGCGCAAGGAACAGCTCGCGGCTGTTCTTGAGGTGGTCGGTGACCGGGCAGCCGCGCTGGGTGCGGATGGCCTTGACGTCCAGGCCGATGAATTCGCCGCGGTTACCGTAGCCGGACTCCTCGAGGACGCGGACCTGGTTGAAGGCCGCGCGGAGGTTGGCGCCGCCGAAGTTCTTGTCCTGGTCGTATTTCAGGCCGTTCTGGTCGTTGAGGTGGACGCTCGCCAGCTTGTCGTGGGCGAGGGCGAAGGCCATCTCATCGCTGGCGTCGAGGCCGGCGAGCATGGCGTGGGCGGACTCGATGAGGCCCTTGACGCGCTTGTGGTCCTTGGAGGCGTAGGAGAGGGTGAGGGCGTGGCCGATGGTGGGCACGTAGGCCTGGTCGGTCGGCTCATTCGGCTTCGGCTCGATCCAGATCTCGATGTTCTTATCGTAGTCGAGCATCGCGTTGACCGTCTCGAGCAGGCGCTGGTAGGCCAGCTTGGCGTCCTTGGCTTCGCGGATGTAGGTGCCTTCGCGGGCGAGCCAGAGCACGATGGCCTTGGAGCCGACGGCGTTGGCGATGTCGATGCACTTCTTGGTGCGATCCCAGGCGTAGGCTCGGTCGCCGGGGCTGTTGGACGTGTAGGCGCCGTCGACGGTCTGGTCGGCGAACCACAGGCGCGGGGCGACGAACTCCGGGGTCAGGCCCTGGTTGGCGAGCATCGCCTTGACCTCGGTGGCCTTCTTCTGGATCTGGTCCGGCTTGAGGCCGTCCATGCCCGGGACGACGTCGTCGTCATGGAATTGCACGCCCTCGAAGCCGAGGGGGCGATAAAGGGCGAACTTCTCCTCGTGGGGGAAGACCTTGCGGACGTCGCCGCCGAAGGGGTCGCCGCCCTCGCTGATGTTCCAGGGGCCGAAAGAGAATCGATAGGTGACGGGGGTGCTCATGGGGAAAGGTCCATTTTAGCATCCGTCCCGGGAATCGCTACGCTGGGCGTCTCCCTTGGTGGCACTATCATCTCAACTAACCCCTTGCGGGAGGGGGTCGTTCTGATACGAATGACCCTATGAAAGCCATCCGCGAGAAGGTCGAGCTGCCCGAGGGGCACTCCTTCCGCGTGCTGCGTTGGTCGAAGTCCCTCCGGGAGGTCGAATGTATCTTGGGGCCGGGTCGTACGCAGCCGGTCCAAGGGGAAGGCAACCACTGGCACTTCCATAAGGAGATGGAGCTGACCCTGTTCACCGCAGGGGAGGGCACGCGTTTCGTCGGCGATGCCATCGGCACGTTCGCAGCCGGCGACCTGGTCCTGCTCGGCGAACGCCTGCCGCATCACTGGCATACCTCCGGTGCTTCGGGTGGACTGTCGATCCAGTGGCATTTCCCGGAGAGTCATCCTGTTTGGGCGTTTCCGGAAAATCTCGAACTGCGCGATCTCTTCAAGCGGGCCGAGCGCGGCCTGCATCTGCGCGGGCGCACTGCGGCGGCCATCGCCACGCTCATGCAGGACGTCGCCCGCAGTAAAGGCGCGGGCCAGCTCGCGGCGTTGCTGCGTCTGCTCGCCGAAGTCGCGGACGCACCGGAGTCGGACCTCGCTTTGCTGTCGTCGCGCAGTTTCACGCTCAGCGCTGAATCGCATTATCAGAAGGCTATCTCGAAGTCCGTCCAGCACCTCGTGGCCAACTTCCGCGACGAGATCCGACTGGAAGACCTCCTGAAGATCTCCGGACTCAGTCGGCCGACCTTCGCCCGGCAGTTCAAGCAGCACTCCGGTCACAGCTTCAGCACGTTCGTCAACGAGCTCCGCCTGCAGGCCGCCCGACGTGAGCTGCGGGACAGCGAGCGGAGCGTCCTGGACATCGCCTTGGCCTGCGGCTTCCGCCAGGTCACCTTCTTCAACCGCCTGTTCAAGCGGGAGATGAAGTGCACCCCGGTGGAGTATCGGCGGAAGCAGAGGAAGAAGGGACGATAGGTCGGGGCAGATGGCTGAGTCGATGACAGAGGACTGAATCGATGGCAGATGGCATAACAGAGGACTGCGTTGAGGACTGCGTGGAGGGCTGAATGGATAGGCTGTCGCCGGTGTCAGCG
>JANRFG010000036.1 GCA_030725715.1 Opitutales bacterium | reverse complement strand
GGCGGGGGTGGCGAGAGCATCGGAGCGACCCGAGGTTATTCAAGCGTTTTATATAGGACGTAAGTACTTATAAATTTATTACAAATCCACACGGCATCAGTCCCGTTGACAGGCTTAAGCGGAGGGACCACCCTGCCCTCGCCTCATGAGAAGCCTCCTGCTCGCCTGCTGCCTCGGCCTGTCGGCCGTCTGCGTTCCCCTTTCCGGCCAGGTCGCCCCAAAGTCCACAGCCGAGGCGCCTCTGACCCCCGATGAAGCCAAGAAACTGCAAGCCGTGATGGCCAAGGCGACCGCTTCGCCGGAAGCCAAGGCCGCGGAGGAGAACCTCCGGAAGGCCCGCGAGGAGCTCGCCAAGGCCACGCAGTCGTACCAGACGTCCGTCGAGAAGGCCGCGATCGACGCCGACCCGGCGGCCGCCCCCGTCATCGAGAAGACCAGGCGCCTCCAGCAGGAGGCCCTTGCACGCCGCAACACACCCAAGCCCGCCGGCAGCGCCGCGGTCGCCTCCGCGCCCCGTCAGGCACCTCGCGTCACTCCCCCGGCCAAGGCTGGCCAGCCGATCGCCAGCGCCCGACCCTCTACGGGCTTTCCCCGACCTTCCGAGCTGTTCGACAACTGGGCCGCCGTCGGCTTGCTCATCGCGCTGGGCGCCATCGCCGTGCTGCTCCTGCGCAGGCGGGATTAAAACGTCCGCTTCTTTGTTTGGCACATCGCACCAGGTGTGCTGTCCTAGCCTTACCCCGATGCGCACCCTCACGCTCTTCCTCCTAGCCTTGGCGACCACCGCCGGCGCCGCCGAAACCGTCCTGCCGCTCTGGCCCGAAGGCGTCCCGGGCAAGCGCGTCGCGCCGTCCAAGACGGTGCTCGAGCGCATCGGCCCGAAAGGTAATCAGCCGGGCCGCGAGACGTTCATCAACGAGCCTTCGATCACGGTCTACCCGGCCGCTAACCCGAACGGCGCCGCGGTCATCGTCTGTCCGGGCGGCGGCTACTGGTTCCTCTCGACCAAGAACGAAGGCACCGGCGTCTGCGAGTGGCTCAACAGCATCGGCATCACGGGCATCCTGCTGCGCTACCGCACCCCGACGTCCGATGAGACCCTGCCGCACGGCTACCCTGTTCAGGACCTCCAGCGCTCCCTCGGCCTCGTCCGCGCACATGCCAAGGAATGGAACATCGACCCGAAGCGCGTCGGCGTGATCGGTTTCTCCGCGGGCGCCAACCTCGTCGGCCACGCCTCGTGGGATCGCACGCCCCGCACCTACGAACAGAAGCCAGGCATCGACGACCCGCGCGGTCCGGACTTCACGATCTTCGTCTACGGCGGCGGCTTCCTCGAGAAGGAAGACAAGACCAAGTTCCGCGAAGGCTTCTCGGTCCCGGCCGACGCCCCGCCCTGCTTCTTCGTGGTCGCCCATAACGACGGCGCCAACCCGCTCGAAGCCGCGAAGCTCTACATCGAATACAAGCGCCAGAACCTCCCGGCGGAAATCCACATCTACTCCAAGGGAGGCCACGGCTTCGGCACGCGCCTGACGAAGTTCCCGGTCGACGGCTGGACCAAGGCCGCCGGCGAATGGATGGGCGCCGAAGGCTTCCTGAAGGCTGCCAAGTAAGCCCATGCGTCCTCTGCTCGCGCTGCTGGCGTTCACGGCCGTCCTGACGGCCCAGACGCTTGTCGGCGACGGGCAGGCGGACGACACCGCGGCTCTCCAGAAGCTTGTCGACACCCAAGGCTCGGTGCGACTGGCCAAGGGACGCTACAAGCTCACGAAGACGATCACGGTCGACCTGGCCAAGACCGGCTACGCCTCGGTCTCCGGCGACGGCACCGCCCAGGTCATCATGGCCGGCCCGGGCCCGGCCTTTCATTTCGTCGGCACGCATGATAAGTCCGCCGACCCTTGGAACATCAAGCCGCCGGTCTGGGACGCCCAGCGTGCACCTGCCGTCACGGGCATCGAAATCGTCGGTGCCCACGCCGAAGCCGACGGCATCGAAGCCACGGGCACGATGCAGCTCACGGTCGAACGGGTGGTCGTCCGCGAATGCCGCCACGCCGTTCACCTGACGAAGAACAACCGCAACGTCATCATCAACGCCTCCCACCTCTATCATAACTCGGGCATCGGCGTCTTCTTCGATGACGTCAACCTGCACCAATCGAACATCATCGGCTCGCACATCAGCTACAACGGCGGCGGCGGGGTCGTCTCCCGTGGCGGCAACGTCCGTAATCTTCAGATCGGCACCTGCGACATCGAGGCCAACCACGACCCCAAGGGCAAACCGTCCGCGAACGTGGAGCTCGACTCCACCGGTGGCTCGATCGGCGAAGTGACCATCACCGGCTGCACCATCCAGCACTCGCACAAGGCGCCGGGCTCGGCCAACATCCGCATCTTCGGGGCAGGCAAAGACCCATCCCTGCTCCGCCGCGAAGGTCGCGAGCATACCCGCGAGGGGCACGTGACCATCGTCGGCAACGTCTTCAGCGACGTGCAGGTCAACCTCGAGATCCGCCAGGCCCGCGGGGTCACCGTCTCGGCCAACACCTTCTGGGAAGGCTTCGCGCACGACCTGCTCGTCGAGGACAGCCAGAACATCGTCATCACCGGCAATAACTTCGACCGTAACCCACGCTACCTCGTCAACGGCAACGGCCTGGCCGAGAAGAACGGCATCTTGCTGCGCCGCGTCGCCGACTCCGCCTTCTCCGGGAACATCGTGGTCGGCGTCCACGGTCAGGAAGCGGCCGTCGACGTCGAAGACGGCACCCGCCTCCGGATCACGGACAACAGCATCCTCGACAGCGACGGGCACGCCCTGCGTCTCACCCGCCTCAGCCGAAGCCTCGTGACCGGCAATCTCCTGCGCGACGACCGGCCAGCCGGCCTTCGCAGCCTCGCCACGCCCCTGCTCGTCCGCGAAGGCGCGGAGAACCGGATCGACGCCGAACCGACGACCGCGCGGTAGGCTTAGGCGCCGCCGCGGCGGATCTCGGAACCTTCGAAGCGGATCGACACGCGCCAGACTTTCTTGACGCGCGTGATCACCTTGCCGGTGCCGGCGACGATGGTCTCAGGGATCTCGATGCGGTGCTGGTCGACCACGGCGTGGAAGCCGCGCTCGGAGAAGATGTCGATGAACATCGAGATGGCCAGCGGGTCGTCGAAGACGAGGGTCTCGATGTTGACGTGCGCCTGGCCGGAGATGGCGTGGGCCTTGATGATCGGCAGGAACTTGTCCTGGATCAGCTCGATGACCTGACGGAAGACCTCGGCGTTGCGCTCGGCGTAGTCATCGAGACGGCGGACGAGATCCTGACGGGCGTGCTGGACGATCTGCGAGGCCAGCGGAATCGGCGAGATGAGGTCATACGTCTCTTCGGCCAGTTCGAGGGAGCTCTGATACTGGAGCTCCTTGATGATGCGGGCCTGGACTTCCGGCAGCGAACCCTGCGCGTTGATGAAGTGGTAGTGGAAGATGTCGCGCAGGGACTGAAGCGGCTCGTAGGTACGCTCCTTGAAGACGCGGTAACGATTGCGGGCGGCGTCGGCCGTGAGGTCGGTCTTGCGGACTTCGGCGAGGGCGCCGCCTTCGCGGGCGACCTTCTCGTTCTGGGCGAGGGCTTCCTGACCGCGCTTCAGCTGACGGCGGACCGACTCGTTCTCGTCGACGAAGAGGACGAGGATGTGGAAGTGGGGCTTCGGGAAACGCGGGCCATGCGGCGTGCCGCGGAATTCGGTGCGCAGGTCGTTGAGCTTGGCGAAGAGGTGCTTGAGGCACTCCACCTGCACCATCGAGCGCGGGAAACCGTCGACGATCGCACCGCTCACGTATTCGGACGCGAGCAACTTACGGAAGAGGATCTCCACCACTTCGCGGTCACCGACGAGCATGCCGGCGTCGATGCGCTTCTTGGCCTCGGGGCTTGAGAGCAGGTCGCTGACCACGATGGGGTCGGCGGCGTAGTCGCGATACTGGAGGATGAACGCCGTGTTGGTGCCCTTACCGGCGCCGGGGGCGCCGTTCAGCCAGAAGATCTCGCGCGGGAAGGCCAGCTTGTCCCGGCCGAACTCGCGCTCCAGACTGGACCAGACCGAGTCGAAGATGATCTGGCCATCCTTGACCTCGAGGTCGCTGATACCGCTCGAGGCGGGTCTGGGCAGAGCGTCGCTCATGAAGTTAAGGGTCTAGGAGTAAATCCCCCGACCTAACCTGCGAGGCAAAAACGCAGGGTAATCGCCTCATTTCCCGCCGATTACTTCACGCCACCCGTGGTCTTCACCGCATCCGAGCCCGGTTTGACGGCCGGGAGACCCGGCTCATCGGAACGGTTCCGACGGAACTGATAGCGGTTGATGTCCTGCATCGAAAGCTGTTCGACCGTCTTCGGCGAAGGATTGAGGCGACCTTGCCAGCCGGACTTCACGCCGGTGTAGCGTTCGTCCGAGACGACGCCCATGCGCTCCTCCCAGGCCTTGATCTCAGCCTTGGCGCCGTTGACGGTCGAATTCGTGCGGGCGACGGATTTCACTTCGATGGTGTCCTTCGGTCGGACTTCGGCGCCGAGGCCATCGGCGAGTTCAATCTCCGCTTTCTTCCGTCCGAGGGTGTCGTAGCGACCGTGCCAGGTATCGAGGGTGACCAAGTTGTTTCGATTATAGACCTGCTCTTTGCCGATCGGAGCCGTGCCGGCTTCGTAACGTTGCTCGAGCAGGCCGCTCGCCTTGGAGGCACGCTTGAGCGCGGAGTTCATGTCGACGGCGCCATCGACACCCTTCCCCGCTCCTTGCCCCTGCAGCGCGAACGGGACGGTCCGTCCGTCGGCGGTTCGGATGGTCTGATCGACCTTAGGCGCAGGTGAAGCCGGTGCGGCCGGAGTCGGCGTGACGGTGGCCGCGGAAGCGGGACGCGGGAGCGGGTTCGAAGTGCGGGCTTTCGCTGGCGTCCCGTCCAAGGGATTGCCCTCGGCGTCATAGCGATAGACCTGCGTACCTTCGATGCCGCCCTCGGCGGTGATGACCACGCCGGCCTTGATCCCGCCGGGCGGACGCTCCGCACCCACGACCGTCAGGACGGTCATGGCCAAAAGCGCGGGGATGGAGACGCGGGGTCGCAAGGCCGCCCATCTTGGGCGACCCCACGACCGACCTCAATCCCTTCTTAGCGGGGAATCGGGAGGGATTTCGTCTTCCAGATCAGCTTGGCGTAGTCTCCGATCGAGCGGTCCGACGAGAACTTGGCGCAACGGGCGACGTTGCGGATGGCCATCGCGGCCCAGCGACGACGGTCAAGGAAGGCCTGGGAGGCCTGCTCCTGCGCGTCGACGTAGCTCCGGAAGTCGGCCAGCACCAGATAGGGGTCGCCGCCGGACATCAGCGAATCGACCACCGGGGCGAGCGCGCCCGGCTGTTCCGGGGTGAAGGTCTCAGAGCGGAGCCAGTCGAGGAGCGAGGCCAGTTCCGGATCGGCGGCGAGCACCGCGTGCGGATCGTAGCCGTCGGCCCAGAGCTGCTGGACCTCTTCGACCTTGAGGCCGAAGATGAAGATATTCTGGTCGCCGACTTCCTCCGCGATCTCGACGTTGGCGCCGTCGAGGGTGCCGATCGTGACCGCGCCGTTGAGGGCGAGCTTCATGTTGCCCGTGCCGGAGGCTTCCTTGCCCGCCGTGGAGATCTGCTCGGAGAGGTCCGCGGCCGGGATGATGCGCTCGGCGAGCGAGACGCGGTAATCCGGCAGGAAGACCACCTTGAGCAGGCCGCGCACGCGCTCGTCGGCGTTGATGACGGCGGCCACGCGGTTGATGGCGTGGATGATGTGCTTGGCCAACGCGTAACCCGGGGCGGCCTTGGCGCCGAAGACGCAGACGCGCGGCGTGAACTGGCCGTTGGGCTCGTTGAGGATGCGGCGATACAGGTGCAGGATGTGCAGCAGGTTCAGGTGCTGGCGCTTGTACTCATGCAGACGCTTGATCTGCACGTCAAAGAGCGCGTCGGGCGAGACGTCCACGTCGACGAGCTCCTTGATGCGGGCGGCGAGGCGGACCTTGTTGGCGCGCTTGATCGAGAGGAAGCGTTCCTGGAAAGCCGGACGGTCGGCGACGGCGTCGAGCTTGCGCAGGCGGCCGAGATCGGTCTCCCAACCGCTACCCGCGAATTCGTCACAGAGGGCGCTGAGCTCAGGATTGCAGCCGCGGACCCAGCGACGAGGCGTCACGCCGTTGGTGACGTTGACGAACTTGCCCTTCCAGAGCTCGTCGAAGCCCGGGAACAGGTTGGCACGCAGGAGGCGGGTGTGGAGTTCGGCCACGCCGTTGACGTGGTGCGAGCCCACGACGGCGAGGTGCGCCATGCGGACGCGCTTCGGGAAGCCTTCCTGGATGATCGAGAGCTCGGTCTTGCGGGCGTCGTCTCCCGGCCAGCGGCGGTCGACCTCCTCGAGGTGGCGGCGGTTGATCTCGTAGATGATCTCGAGGTGACGCGGGAGCACCTTCTCGAAGAGCGGCACGGACCAGGTCTCGAGCGCCTCGGGCAGCAAGGTATGGTTGGTGTAGCTGAAGGTCTGGGTGCAGAGCGCCCAGGCTTCGTCCCAGGTCAGTCGCTCGACGTCGACGAGGAGGCGCATCAGTTCGGCGACGGCGATCGCCGGGTGGGTATCATTGAGCTGGACCGCGGCCTTGGCCGGCAGGCTGCTGAAGTCGGGGTTCAGGCGGCGGTGAC
Organism: Opitutales bacterium; assembly: GCA_030725715.1. Lineage (GTDB taxonomy): Bacteria > Verrucomicrobiota > Verrucomicrobiia > Opitutales > UBA953 > UBA953. The sequence goes on along the minus strand of JANRFG010000036.1, from coordinate 48,661 downwards.
GACGCAGGATGTCCTGCAGCGAGCAGGATACGAAGAAGATCTGCTGGACGAGGCGCAGCTCCTTGCCGCTCTCGGTGCTGTCGTTCGGATAGAGGACCTTGGAGACGGTCTCGCTCGAAGTACGATCGCGGACCGCATCGACGTAGCCGCCGCGGTCGAAGGCGCGGAAGTCGAACTCGGACGCGGCCTTGGATTCCCAGAGGCGGAGGAAGTTGACGCTGCTGCCCGCGAAGCCGGCGATCGGGATGTCCCACGGCACGCCGAGGAGGTCGCGCGTCTCGACGAGTTCGGCGGAGTGGTTGCCGCGGTCATCGGTGCTATGCTTGACGCGGCCGTAGAGCGGCACGCTCACGCGGAAGTTCGGGCGGCGGATCAGCCACGGGTTATTGTTGGCCAGCCAGTTGTCGGCGACTTCGACCTGGCGACCGAGCGCGAAGGTCTGCCGGAACAGACCGAACTCGTAATGGATGCCGTAACCGATGGCCGGGATGTCCATCGTCGCGAGGGAATCCAGGAAGCACGCGGCGAGACGGCCGAGGCCGCCGTTGCCGAGGCCCATGTCGGCTTCTTCGTCGGCGACCGTCTCGAGGTCCTGGCCGAGTTCGGACAAGGCCTGCGCCGCGACCTCGCGGAGCTGCAGGTTGACCAGGTTGTTCGTGAGCACGCGCCCCATGAGGTACTCGAGCGAGAGATAGTAGACGCGGCGCACGTTCTTGCTGGCGTGCTCGGACTGCGTGTCGATGTAACGCTCGAGCATCTGGTCACGCGCGGCCATGCACGTGGCCATCCACCAGTCATTGCGGGTGGCGGTGACGCGGTCGCGGGCGAACGTGCTCTTCAGATGATGCAAGATGGCGTCGCGGAAGATCGCGACCGGCGAGGCCACGGCGGGCTTGGCGGCCGCCTTCGCCTTGGGCTTGGCGACGGCCTTGGCGGCCGGCTTGCGGACCTTGACCACCTTGACGGACTTCTTCACGGGCTTCTTCTTTTTAGGCATGATCGTAGGTAAGGACAATAGACCCTAAGCCACAAGCGAGCCAAAACCGTGTCAGCCCTGTGCCAGCTCCCGCAACTTGTGCAAATCCAGCTTGCCCGTGCCTAAAATCGGGATGCCCGGCACCTTCTTGAACACCTTTGGAATCCATAGATTGGCCAGGCCCTCGGCGGCCAACGCCGAACGGATCGCCTCGGCATCCACGTCCTCCGTATGCAGCACGACGAGCTGCTCGCCTTTCGACGGATCGGCCGTGCTCGCGACGGCGACCTTGAGCTCCACCGCATCCGCGAGACCCATGACCTTGCGCAGCGACTCTTCGACGGTGCCATGCGGGACCATCTCGCCGCCGATCTTGGAGAAACGGGAGAGACGTCCGGCGAGATGCAGGAAGCCGTCGTCATCGAGACGCGCCAGGTCACCGGTGCGATACCATCCGTCCGGCGTCATCGCCTTGGCGGTCTGCTCGGCGTCGAGGTACCCCATGAAGACGTTGGCGCCACGGATCTCGAGGAGACCCACCTGCCCGCTCGGCAGCACTTCGCCGGTCGTGGGGTCGAGGAAGCGGACCGCGATGCCGATGACGGGACGTCCAACGGAGCCACGGACGTTGCCGACCCAGACGCCGTCCGGCGCCTCGGGGTCGGCGCGGTCCGGGACGTTGACGGACAGGACGGGGCTCGTCTCGGTGATGCCGTAACCTTCGAGCATCGGCGTCTCAAGCTGGGTCGCGAAGCCGTCGACGAGGTCGGCCGGGCATTTCTCGGCGCCCACGACGGCCCATTCCAGCGAAGCGAAGTCGGCGGCCGTGCCCCGACGGAGATACGGACGGAGGAAGGTCGGCGTACCGACGACGACGGTGACCTTCTCTTCCTTGATGGCTTTGACGGCGGCGGCCGCGTCGAGCGGCGAAGGCAAGGTGATCAGTCGCGGCGCGCGCGACAGGCAATACCAGAGGCCGATGGTGAAACCGAAGCTGTGGAAGACCGGAAGGCTGCTGAGCAGGACGGCCGAGTCGGGCAGGATATCGGCGTCCTCGATCTGGCGGAGATTGGCGAGGATGTTGCGATGGGAGAGACGCACGCCCTTGGGCTGACCGGAACTGCCACTGGTGAAGAGCAGCGCCGCCTCGGTTTCGCCGCCGTGCTTCGGCAGGCCCAGGCAGGCAGACGTCCAAGAGGCCGGCAAGACGCGGATGAGCGCGATGCGCCAAGCAAGATCGGCCCGCGGATGGGCGGTCAGGAAATCGGCCACGTCGAGGACGCGATCACCCCACGGGAAGTCGGGCGACTTCTCGGCCAGCTTGCTCCGGAAGGCGCCCGCGGTCACGACGAGCTCGACCTCCGCGCGCTGCAGGCAGGACAAGGCCTGCTCACGTCCGAGGGAGAAATTCAGGTTCACCGGTACCTTGTCGGCGAGGAGACAGCCGAGATTGGCGACCGCCGCCGCGACGCCCGGAGGCAGCACGATGGCGACGCGCTTCGCAGAAGTCCGCTTCTTGAGCTCGCCCGCAAAGGCCCAGGACAAGGCGAGCAAGGTCGCGCCGCTGAATTCACGACGAGCGGAAGTCCGGTCGACCAAGGCGACCGCCCCACCCTTCTTCGCCAGGCCTTCGGCGACTTCGCGCCCGAGATGCCCGCCCAGCGAAGCGCGTTGCGCGAAAGCCTCCGAAGCCAGCTCCAGCAGACGCAGACGCGTCTTCGCATGCTCGGCCGCCGGATACGCCTGACCGATGACCACGCTCACCGGACGCGGGAAGTGCTTCGGCATCTTCCAGAAGAACTTGCCGCCGCTGAAGCTGAAGAGCGAACCCCACATGCCGTCGATGGCCAGCGGTAGGATCGGACATTCGGCACGACGGGCGATGAGCTCGTAACCCTTACGAAGCGGCAAGATGCCGCCATTGCGGGTGAGGCTGCCTTCAGGGAAGATGCAGACGACCTCGCCGGCCTTGAGGGCGTCGGCCGACTTCTGGATGGCGTCCTTGGCCTTGGACTCCGCCACGGGGATGGTCCCCATCGTACGGGTCAGGAAGCGCATGATGCGCTGACGCTCGAAACCTTCCCAGGAAAGGAACCGGACCGGACGAGGCGAAAGCACCCCGACGATCAGGACGTCCACGTAAGCCACGTGGTTGGCGATGAGGAGCACGCCCCCTTGGTCGGGTAGGTTCTCCAATCCCTTCAGGCGGATCCGGTAGAAACACTTCAGGAACAACCAGCAGCCGGTCTGCACGGCGCAATAACCGAGCGACATCGAACGGTGACGCCGGGGCGCCCGCCAGGCGAACGCCAGCAGGAAAACCAGGAGCAGGAGGCAACCGACTGCGGCGACCGCGGCGACGATCATCAGCAGGAACCAGGCGAGCGAGTAAAGCAGGGGCACGCGACTAAATTGCCGAGCCGACGGACCGGTGCAAGCCGAGTCCTTTCGGATTGACCCCTTCCCTTCCACGGATGCCCTATGGAGTCCCGCGATGCGCGACTACGTCCTCAGACGGTTGCTGCTAGTCCCACTGACCTTCGTGGGCATCACCTTCGTCGCGTTCTGCTTCACCCGCTTCGTCCCCGGCGGACCGATCGAGCAGGCCATGGCCGAGCGTCAGCAGGCCGAAAACCGGAAGCAGACCTCTGCGGCCCGCCCTTCGGGTCCGGCCTCGCCGGAGGAACTCGACAACCTGCGCCGTCGCTACGGCTTCGACCGCCCCCTCCTGCAGGCTTATGCCATCTGGCTGGGCGCCCTCCCCGGCCCGGCGGACTGGGTGACCGTGCGGCTCGACAAGGACGGCAAGGCCGAAGCCGAGGTCGCCGACGATCAAGCGGCAGGCGCGCCGTTGAAACTCATCGTGCGCGCCGAGAACGGTGGCTTTGTCGTCACCCCCGCCGACGCCAAGCTGATCCGACCCGATTGGCGCGCCGAAGCGGCGCCTCTGCCGGATGACCCGGAGAAAGCTCCGCGGGTGCTCGTCTATCGCCGCGCTTATGCCGGCCTCCTGCAAGGCGAACTCGGCGATTCCACCTCGAGCGACCGGCCCGTCTGGGATGAGATCAAAGAGCGCCTCCCGATCTCGGCGTGGTTCGGCGCCTGGTCCCTGCTCCTCGCCTACGGCATCTCGATCCCGCTCGGCGTGGCCAAGGCGCTGAAGCGCGACGGCTGGTTCGACCGCGGCTCTTCGCAGGTGCTCTTCATCTTGTACTCGATCCCCGGCTTCATCCTCGCCGTCGCCGCGCTGCAGTTCCTGTGCTTCCAACTCGGCTGGTTCCCTACCAAGGGCTTCGACTGGGAGTCGCTCACCTGGGCCGGCCGCCTGCATCATACCGTCGTCCCGCTGGCGTGCGAGATGGTGGGCGCCTTCACCGCGCTGACGCTCTTCACGCGGAACGGCCTGCTGGATAATCTCGCCGCCGACTACGTCCGCACCGCCAAGGCCAAAGGCGTGAGCCACGGACGCATCGTGTTCGTCCACGCCCTGCGTAACGCGCTCATCCCGCTCGCGGCCACCTTCGGCGGCAACCTCGGCTTCTTCCTCACCGGCTCGTTCCTCATCGAGGTGACCTTCAATATCCCCGGTCTCGGCCTGCTGGGCTACGACGCCCTCACGCACCGCAACTTCCCCGTCTTCCTCGGGCTCCTCACGCTCTCCAGCTTGGCGATGCTCATCGGCAACATCGTCTCCGACCTCTGCGTCGCCGCCGTCGACCCGCGCATCCGGTTCGACAAATCCGCATGAGCCTGCTCGACCCCATCACCCTGCAGCGCTTCGCGCGCTTCCGCCGTCATCGTGCCGGTTGGTGGTCCTTGCTCACCTTGCTGGCCCTGTCTGTCCTCGCGTTGCTCGGCCCGCTCCTCGTCGGCAACCGCCCGCTCATCCTCCAGGTCGACGGCGTCACGCGCTTCCCGGTCTTCGCCGGCTACATCTCCGGCCGGGAGCTCGGACTGCAGATCGAAGGCGAACCCAACTATCGCCTCCTCGCCGAGAAACTGAAGCGCGACGGACGCGGCTGGCTCCTCCTGCCGCCCGTGCCCTTCGCCCCCGACGAGGTCTGCGAGGTCATGCCCGCCGTCTCGCGCGATGACCAAGGTCGCTGGCAGGATCCGCGCGGCCTCATCGCCGAAGGACGCATCTTCTCCTTGAACGCCGATGGCACGCGCCGGCAGGTCTGGACGATCATCAACGGCCGACCCGAAGGCGATGCCCGCCTCCTCGCCGATGGCGCGACCCTGGCCCGCGCGAAATTCGCAGGCGGCGAGCTCGTGCGTCGCGTGCCCGCCACGGACCGCACCGACTGGACTCCGGGCGAAGGCCTGCGGACGTTGATCCCATCGCCCTGCCCGCCCGGCCTGGACGGCCACTGGCTCGGCACCGACGAATCCGGCCACGACATCGTCGCACGTCTCTTTGGCGGATTCCGGATGCTGCTCCTCGCCGCCGTCATCTTCCTGCCGTGCGTCTATGGCGTCGGCCTGACGCTCGGGGCCGCGATGGGCTACTTCGGCGGCTGGTTCGACCTCGTCCTGCAACGCGTGATGGAAGTCTGGTCCAACATCCCCTTCCTCTACGCCATCATCTTCCTCGCGAGCCTGCTGGAGCCGTCGCTCGCGATCCTGATCCTGATCCTCGTGGCCTTCTCGTGGATCGGACTGGCGCAACAGCTCCGCGCCGCCGCCTATCAGGTCTCCGCGCGGGATTTCGTGACCGCTTCCCGCGCGCTCGGCGCCGGCCATGCCCGCATCATCTGGAGCCACATCCTGCCGAACTGCGCGACCGTCATCCTGACGACCCTGCCGTTCAGCCTGCACGGCTTGGTGTTCTCGCTCTCCGCCCTCGACTACCTCGGCTTCGGCCTGCCGCCGACCGAGCCCTCCTGGGGCGATCTCCTCCACCAAGCCAAAGAGAACTGGCACGCCTGGTGGATCCTCGGACCCACCCTCGGCTGCCTCGTCGGCACCATGGTCATGATCAACTCCATCGGCGAAGCGTTGCAGGACGCCTTCGACCTCCGCCGCCAACAACGATGAGATTCCTCCTCGCCCTCCTTTGCCTCGTCGGCGCCGCCCGCGCCGAGACCTACCAAGACCCCAGAGCCTCGGCCTTCTACGCCGAGCACCCGGACTTCTTCCGCTTCGCCAAGCCGGCCGACCTCCCCAAGGACCTTGTCTGGCAGGACGGCTCTGCTCAGCCGGAATTCGCCGACCCGCGCGCGGTGCGCGGCGGCGTGCTCCGTCAGTTCGTCATGTCCACTCCGCCGACGCTCAGGCGCGTCGGCCCTAACGCCAACAACGGCTTCCGCGGCGAACTCTACGATAACAACGATTTCGGACTGCTCGCCGGACATCCCGACACCGATGAGATCATCCCGGCTCTCGCGACCAGCTGGGCGATGTCCGCGGACGGCATGACGGCCTATTTCCGCCTGGACCCGCACGCGAAGTTCACCGACGGCCAGCCGGTCACGGTCGATGACTTCTTCTTCACGTTCTATTTCCACCGCTCCCCTTGGGCCAAGGACGACTGGTATGCCGACCACTACACCCGCGAGTGGGGCGGCGTCACGAAATACGACGACCATACGCTGGCGGTGAAGGCCCCGCGCAAACGTCCCTATCAGCTGGAGCTCCTCGGCGGACTGCGCCCGACGCCCCGCCAGTTCTTCAAGGACTTCGGCCCTAATTACGAGAAGGCCTACAACGACCGCTTCCACCCGACGACCGGGCCTTATTACGTGAAACCCGATGGCTTCCTCCGGGAGAAGTCGATCACCCTCACCCGCGTGACCGACTGGTGGGGCGACCGGCGTAAATACTACCGTCATCGCTACAATCCGGACGCCATCCACTACGGCGTCATCCGCGACCTCGACAGCGCCTACTCGTCCATGCTCGCCGGCGAGATCGACTTCATGCCGATCATGATGCCGCGCTATTGGTATGGCACCAACGAGAAGAAGGCCTACCAGAACGGCTATCTCACCAAGGCGCAGTTCTTCAACGACATCCCCCGCCCGCCCTACGGGCTGTACATCAATACCCAGCGGCCGCTGCTCTCCGACGTCGACGTGCGCGTCGGCCTGCAGCACGCCACCGACTTCCAGCGCGTCATCGACGGTTTCTACCGCGGCGACTACGAGCGCCTGCAGCAGTTCAGCGAAGGGCTCGGCAAGTTCACCGACCCCGCCCTGCGCGCCCGACGCTATTCGCCGGAACTCGCCCGGGCCGCGTTCGCCAAGGCCGGCTTCACCATGGCCGACGCCGACGGCATCCTGCGCAACGCCGCAGGGGAGCGGCTTTCCTTCCGCCTCACCTTCGACACCTCTGACCGCCGTAAATACCTGGCCACGCTCGTCGAGTCCGCCCGCCGCTGCGGCGTCGAACTGCGGCCTGAGACGCTCGAGCACACGACCATGTACCGCAAGGTCATGGAGAAGAACCATGACATCGTCTTCTGGGCCTGGTCGGTCTCCAGCCGGATACCGCAGCTCTGGGAATCCCATCACTCCGAGAACGCGGTCGAAGTCCTGGCCGACGGGCGCAAGGTGCCGAAGCGCCAGACGAACAACATCACCGGCGTCGACGACCGTGAGCTGGACGGCCTCATCGACCGCTTCCGCGTCGCGACCGAGGAGGACGAGATGGTCCGGCTCTCGCACGCGATGCAGCGCCGCATCCATGACCTGGCGGACTTCATCCCCGGCTTCAAGGTGCCGGGCTACCGCATCGCCCACTGGAACTGGGTCAAGTTCCCGGAAGGCTTCGACGTCCGCGCCGCCGAGGACCCCGGCCAATACGGCCTCTTCTGGCTCGACCCCGCCCAACGCGAGACCGACCTCAAGGATTTCCGCGACGGGAAGACACGCGGTGCGCCGAAGACCGTGATCGAGGATCGCTGGCGCTCCGAATGACCGCCGTTCTTCCTTCCCCTCCCTCCGCCCCCGACCTAACCTCCGCCCCATGTCCGCCGAGCCTCTCCTGAAAGTCCAGGACCTCAGCGTCACCTTCCGCAACGGTGACCGCGAGACCGTCGCCGCCCAAGGCGTGAGCTACGAGCTGGCCGCCGGCGAGGTGCTGGCGGTCGTCGGCGAATCCGGCTCCGGCAAGTCGGTCACCGCCCTGGCGCTCACGCGACTCCTCCCTCCGGCCCCCGGCTGCGTGCTCGGCGGCTCCGTCCGCCTGCAGGGCGTCGAACTCCTCACCCTGCCCGAAGCCCAACTAGCCAAAGTCCGCGGCGGTTCCATCGCCTACATCTTCCAGGAACCCGGCAGCTCCCTGAATCCCGTCTACACGATCGGCTTCCAGATCGGCGAAGCCATCGCCCTCCATCGCCCAGAGATCAAGGATGTCCGCGCCGAAGTCATCCGGGCCCTCGCCGAAGTCCACATCAACGACCCCGCCCGCGTCGCGGACCAATATCCCCACGAGCTGTCCGGCGGCATGCAGCAGCGCGCGATGATCGCCATGGCCCTCGCCTGCGACCCGAAGATCCTCGTCGCCGACGAACCGACCACCGCGCTCGACGTCACCATCCAGAAGGAGATCATGGACCTGCTCGCCCGGCTGCGCCGGGAACGCGGCATGAGCATCATCCTGATCACGCATAACTTCGGCATCGTCGCGAACTTCGCCGACAAGGTGCAGGTGATGTGGAAAGGCCGCATCGTCGAGAGCGGCCCCGTCGCCCAGGTCATGAGCACCCAGACCCATCCTTACACCAAGGCGCTGATCGCCTGCATCCCGCGGCTCGGCCAACGTCGCCGCCGCCTCACCACCCTCTCCGAGGAACTCAAAGTCTCCCGATGAGCGACCACCTCCTCGAAATCAGCGGACTCTCCGTCCACTACCCCGGCCGCGCCGCCTGGTTCTTCCAGAAAGCCGCGCCGAAGAAGGCCGTGGACGACATCTCCTTCGTCGTCCCCAAGGGCAAGACGGTCGGACTCGTCGGCGAATCCGGCTCGGGCAAGACCACGACCGGACGCGCCATCGTGAAGCTCGCGCCCCTGACCGCCGGCAGCATCCGCTACCAAGGCCAGGACATCGGCACGCTCTCCAACGCCGCCTTCCTCCCCTGGCGTAAGAAGATCCAGATGATCTTCCAGGACCCGTATAACTCGCTCAACCCGCGGGCGGACATCCTGAGCATCCTCTCCGAGCCGCTCGAGATCCACTTCCCGGCGATGACCCGCGCCGACCGCGAGGCCCGTTGCGCCGAGCTCCTGCGCAGCGTCCAGCTCCCGGCCGAACACCTCCGCCGCCACCCGCACGAGTTCTCCGGCGGACAGCGTCAGCGCATCGGCATCGCCCGCGCCCTCGCCGTGCAGCCTGAGCTGATCATCTGCGACGAGCCCGTCTCGGCGCTCGACGTCTCCGTCCAGGCCGAAGTCGTGAACCTGCTCCAGGACCTCCAGGAACAGTTCGGCCTCACCTACCTCTTCATCGCCCACGACCTCGCCGTCGTCGAGCATGTCAGCGACCACATCCTCGTGATGTCCAAAGGCAGGATCGTCGAGCAAGGCACGCCCGCGCAGATCCTCGGCGACCCGCAGGAAGCCTACACGAAGACGCTGCTGGCCGCGGTGCCCCGGTTCTGATGTCCGCGGACGCACAGGCCACGAAGCCGGGCGCGCCCGACGGCACGACGCGCGGGCTCGGCCTGCTGCTGGTCGGCATGGCGGCTTTCGCGACCTGGGACCAATGGGCCATCTGGAGCACCAAGGATGACTACGGCTTCGGTTACCTCGTGCCCTTCTTCTCGGCTTACGTGCTCTGGGACCGCTGGGACGAACTGCGGGCGCTGCTGACCGGCGAGCGCTCGCACGTCTCCGCCCCGGCCTCACGGGCCGGCCTGCTCGGCGTCCAGCTGCTCGCCTTCCTCGCCGTCGGCTGCTTCGGGCTCGGCGCGGCGGCGCGGGCCGTCTTCGGCACCGGCGTCGGTCCGACCTTGGCCATCGCCTTCGGGCTCACCGGCGCGGCGCTCTCGTTCGGTTACCTGTCCGCGCGCGGACCGCAGGATTCGCCGGCGACCGCCGCCACGCGCTGGCGCGCCGTGGGACTCCTCGTCTTCCCTGCCGGTGTCTGGCTCATCTCCGGCCCGTTCCTCTACCTCGTCGACAACCAGATCAAAGGCGCGCTGCTCACGAACGTCACCGAGATCGTCTCCGGCCTCCTGCGCGCGAGCGGACACGTCATCCGCGTCAACGGCAACACGATCGTCTTCCCGAACGGCGACGCCGTGGGCGTGGCGGAAGCCTGCTCCGGCATCCGCTCCCTGTCCGCCTGCGTCTTCGCCGGCGCCTTCCTCGGCGCGGTCTTCCTCGAAGGCGGCTTCCCCGGCGCGCTCCTGCGCAGGATGTCACTCATCGCGCTGGCGGGCCTCACCGCGATCCTGCTGAACATCGGGCGCAACGCCTTCCTCACCTTCCACGCGCTGGAGCATGGCTCGAAATCGCTCGACCGCGACCTCGCGGGGATCGAGCACGGCCAGGCCGGCTTCTCGTCCCTCGGTTCGGTGCACGACCTCGCCGGCAATATCGCCATGGTCGCCGCCTTGCTGCTCCTCGTGGCCTTCGTGCCGCTCCTCAACCGGCTCGGCCGGTCCCAATCTCCCTCTTCCGAAGCATGAAGATCCTTTTCGTGACCCCTGAACTCGCGCCTTGGTCCAAGGCCGGCGGCCTCGGCGACGCCACCGTCGCGCTGGGCAAGGCCTTGGCCGCCCTTGGTCACGACGTCCGCGCCGTCACGCCGCTCTACGGCTCGGTGCCCAGCCGCGAGCAGATGGGCACGCTCGTCGAGTCGCTCAAGGTCGGCGTCGGCGGCGACCCTCGTCGCGCCGCCTGTCGCGTGCGCACCCTCGCGGTCTCGCCGGGCTTCGAAGCCTGGTTCATCGAGCACGAGGATTTCTACGGCGCCCGGGAGATCTACCCCGCGCGCGAGGACGCCGGCGAACGCGCGGCCTTCTACGGCCGGGCCGGCCTGGACGCCTGCCTCGCGACCAGCTGGCTCCCGGACATCGTCCATTGCCACGACTGGACCGCGGGCCTCGTGCCCGTACTGCTCAACACCACGCTCAAGCACACCGCCCTCGGCGGCGCCCGCACGGCGATCTCCATCCACAACCTGCAGCACCAAGGCCTGCACCCTCGGCGCCTGATGGCCTACCTCGGCCTGCCGGAGTTCCTCTGGAGCCCGCAGGAACTCGAGTGCCTCGGTGGCGTCAACTTCCTCAAAGGCGGCATCCTGCACGCCGGCAAAGTCATCACCGTCAGCCCGACCTACGCGAAGGAGATCCTCACGCCCGCCTTCGGCTACGGCCTCGACGAAGTCGTGCGCCGACGCGCCGGCGCGCTCCGCGGCATCCTCAACGGCGTCGACCGCGACGAATGGAATCCGGCGACCGACAAACATCTCGCGAAGACGTTCTCCGCGGCCAAGCCCGCCGGCAAGGCCGAGTGCAAGACCGCGCTCCTGCGCGAACTCGACCTGCCGACCGATGACGGACTTCCGCTCGTGGGCGTGATCTCGCGCCTCTGGGAACAGAAAGGCCTCGACCTCGCCGCGGCCGTGCTGCCGCGTTTCCTGCGCGAGCAGAAACTGCGCTTCGTGCTGCTCGGCAGCGGTGACGTCGCGCTCGAGAACGAGTATCGCCGCCTCGCGGCGGACTTCCCGCGCCTGTGCGCCGTGCGCATCGGCTACGACAACGGCCTCTCGCATCGCATCGAAGCCGGCAGCGACTTCTTCCTCATGCCGAGCCGCTTCGAACCGTGCGGACTCAACCAGATGTATTCGATGGCCTACGGCACGCTGCCGATCGTGCGCGCGACCGGCGGCCTCGCCGACACCGTGACCGGCTGGGACGGCAAGGGACACGGCACCGGCATCGTGTTCGAACACGCCGATCAGGGCGGCATCGCGTGGGCCTTGGAACGTGCGCTCGAGCTTTATGCGCAGCCCAAGGCGCTCAAAGCCCTCCGCAAGCAGGCCATGAAGCAGGATTTCAGCTGGACGAAGGCCGCGGAGGAGCACCTCGCCGTCTATCGGTCAGCCTGAGGCTAGTTTCCGACAGGAGTTTGCGTCTAAAAAAGGACAAATTTCGGGCGAGTTGCCGAAAAACGACCTGAATCGGTCAATTTCTTGTGCCAATGGCACGCTTTAGGGCTTTGGCACGGGGTTAGCAAGAGGGGTGATGCCATGAAGCACATCACCGCCCTCACCCTCACCACCCTCCTCGCCGCGACCGGTCTTGCCCAGACCGCCGCCGCAGCCTCCTCTCCGGTCGCCCTCGACCTGACGGCCGGCTACGACAGCGAGTACTACTACCGCGGCCTCTGGTTCTCCAACCAGAACGCCTCGTACAACATCGGCGCTTCCAAGACGCTGTCCGACACCACCACGCTCAACGCGCTGGCCTACTACACCTCGAGCAATGATCGTCGCTCCTCCTACCAGGAGCTCGACATCGGCGCCTCGCTCGCGTACGATGCCGGCTTCGCCACGCTGACCGCCGGTTACACGTACTTCTTCTTCTTCGACGGTTACGCCGGCAACGGCGCCGGCCAGACCTTCGCTTCGGAGTTCTTCGTGAGCGCCGCCAAGACCGTGGGCCCGGTGAACGTCACCGCCACCTACGCCTATGACCTCTACATCGACGCCGCCTACGGCGAGATCGCCGTGGACAAGTCGTTCGAGATCAACGACACCACCTCGCTCGTGCTCAAGGCCGCGGCCGGCTACAGCTTCGGTGGTTACTACACCGCGTTCGACGGCAACGGCTACAACATCGGCACCGAGAGCGTCTGGACGCACGTCGCCCTGACCGCCTCCCTCCCGATCGCCCTGTCGAAGACCGCCACCCTGACTCCGTACGTCGCCTACAACATGTCCGGCGCCGGACGCACCGAAACCAACACGGCGAACATCGGCCTCGGTGCCGACGACGACCAGCTGTTCTTCGGCGTCGCGCTCAAGGCCGTCTTCTAAGGACCTGAGCCGGGTGGTCTTCGGACCGCCCGGCCTTCCTTGGACTGAACCATTCCCCGGCCTGGAACCGTTTCAGAACCGGGAGATTGCAGCATAGCAAAAGGGGTGCTTTCCGGGAGGAAAGCACCCCTTCTTCTTTGTTAGGTTGAAAATCGCCGGAAGAAGGCAATGTTCACCCCTCCATGCTCGAGTCCGCCCGCAAACCCGACTGGCTCCGCGCCAAGCTTCCCAGCGGTCCCGATTTCCTGGAGACCAAGAAGAACGTCGACGAGCATAAGCTCCACACGGTCTGCCAGTCCGCGCAGTGCCCCAACATGGGCGAATGCTGGTCCCGCGGCAGCGCGACGGTGATGATCCTCGGCAACGTCTGCACCCGCTCCTGCACCTTCTGCGCCGTCCTCTCCGGCCGCCCCAGCGAACTCGACCTCGGCGAACCGGCCCGCGTGGCCGAATCCATCGCCCTGATGAACCTCAAGCATGTGGTCATCACTTCCGTCGCCCGCGATGACCTCAAGGACGGCGGCGCCTCCGTCTGGGCCGCGACCATCCGCGCCACCCGCCACCGTTGCCCGAACACGACCATCGAGGTCCTCCCAGCCGACTTCCGCGGCGAACAGGCGCACCTCGACACCCTGCTCGACGCCCGGCCCGACATCCTCAACCACAATCTCGAGACGGTCGAACGTCTGCAGCGCCCGGTCCGCAAGACCGCCCGCTACGACCGCTCCTTCTGGGTGCTCAAGCACGCGAAGTCCCGCGACTTCATCACCAAGACCGGCATCATGCTCGGTATCGGCGAACGCAAGGAAGAGGTCGCCCAGCTCATCCGCGACATCGCCGCCGCCGACGTGGACATCCTGACGATCGGGCAGTATCTCTCGCCGAGCAAGGAACACGCCCCCATCGACCGCTGGGTCACGCCGGAGGAATTCGCCGAGTGGAAGACCTTCGCCCTCGAAGTCGGCGTGAAGCACGTCGAGTCCGGCCCCCTGGTACGCTCCTCTTACCGCGCCGACGAACAAGTCGTGAAGTTCAGCCTGATGGATCGCCGCCAGCGACCCGCCCGTTGACCCGTGGAAGGCCTGCCTCCCGTCGACTTCCGCGCCGAGCTCAATGACGAGCAGTTCGCCGCGGTGACCTCGCCGCGCGGTCCCGCGCTCGTGCTCGCCGGCGCCGGCTCGGGCAAGACCCGCACCCTCACCTACCGCGTGGCCTGGCTCCTGCACCAAGGCGCCAAGCCCTGGGACATCCTCCTGCTGACTTTCACCAACAAGTCGGCCAAGGAGATGCTCGAGCGTGTCGAAGACCTTACCGGCGTCCCGCGCGGCCAGTTCTGGGGCGGCACCTTCCACTCCATCGGCCAGCGCATCCTGCGTCGCAACGCCGCCGTGGCCGCCCGCTCCCCCGACTTCACCATCCTCGACCAGAAGGAATCGGAGCAGCTCTTCTCCGAGATCGTGAAGTCGATCGACGGCGCCTTCATCAAGGACAAGACGAACCCCAAGGCGGCCGTCATCCTCGACGCCTATTCGCACGCCCGCAACACGCTGCGCCCGCTGCAGGACGTCCTGGCGGAACGCCTCGACTGGATGAAGGGCGGCCCGGAGAAACTGATGCAGTTCTGCACGGCCTACGCCGCGGCGAAGCAGGAGCGCAACCTGTGCGACTTCGATGACCTGCTGAGCCTGTGGCTCCACGTGCTCGAGAACGACCCGGCCGCCCTCGCCCACTACCGCCAACGCTTCAAGCACATCCTGGTGGACGAGTTCCAGGATACCAACCGCCTGCAGAGCCGCATCATCGACCTGCTCGCCAGCGAGCACCAGATCATGGCCGTCGGCGACGACGCCCAGTGCATCTACACCTGGCGCGGCGCGGACTGGGAGAACATCGTCGCCTTCCCGCAGCGCCACCCGGGCACGCTGATCCACACGATCGACACCAACTACCGTTCGACCCCGGAGATCCTGGCCTTCGCCAACGAGATCCTCAGCCACCGTCCGCGCGTCGAAGGTTTCGACCGTCGCCTCCAGGCCGTGCGTCAGAGCGGCCCTCAGCCCACCGTCTTCACCGTCGGCGACACCTCCCAGCAGGCGAAGCTCGTGGTCCGCAAGCTCATGCAGCTGCACCATGAAGGCCACGCGCTGAAGGACATGCACGTGCTCTACCGCGCGCACTACCAGTCATTGGAACTGCAGATGGAACTTAACGCCATGGGCGTCCCTTTCGTCATCACCAGCGGCCACAAGTTCTTCGACCTCGCGCACGTGAAGGACATCCTCGCCCACCTGCGTTTCGTGCACAACCCGCTCGATCAGGTCGCGCTGTCCCGCCTGCTCTGCCTCCTCCCGAAGGTCGGACCGGTCGCCGCCGAGAAGATCAGCAAGGCCGCCCGCGAGACCGACGAGGTCCAAGGCCGCGGCTTGGTCCGCGCGCTCCGCGCCGACGCGGTGCTAAAGCGCGTGCCCGAATCCGCCAAGGACGACTTCAACGACCTGACCATCACGCTCGAGGACATGCTCGAGGGCCTCGAGGCCGCCAAGGCCAATCCCGGCCCCTCGGCCCCCGCGCCGGACCTCTTCGTCGCGGCTTCGGACGCGAACTCCATCAAGGTCGCCCGGACGCCCGCCGAGACCGTCCGCGTCTGCATCGAGGGCTGGTACGGCACCTTCCTCAAGACGATCTTCCCCGACTGGAAGGAACGCGAACAGGACCTCCAAGGCCTCATCGGCTTCGCCTCGAAGTTCGAGGACGTCGGTGACCTCATCGCCCAGGTGGCCCTGCTCAACGGCGAGTCCTCGGACAAGAAAGCCGAGCCCGAGGAAGATATGCTCCGCCTCACGACCATCCACCAGTCCAAGGGCCTCGAGTTCCCGATCGTCTTCCTTCTGGGCTGCGCCGACGGCCTCCTCCCCCTCACCCGGGCCATCGATGAAGGGGACGTCGAGGAGGAGCGTCGCCTGTTCTACGTGGCCTGCACGCGCGCCGAGAACATGCTCTTCCTTTTCGCCCCTCGCTTCGCGGTCTCCGGCGAAGGCTACCGTCCGCTCGATCCCTGCCGTTTTCTGGAAGAAATGAGCCCGGATTGTTACGAATTGGCGGATTACGCCCATCGCCGGCTCTGAGCCGGCTATGACGGACGAACAGGGGTAGGTGCTTGCCTTTGCCTTCGGTGGGCATTTATGACTCACCACAAACTTTAACCCTCCATCGCCATGCCCAAGGTACTCGTCGCCGACAAGATCTCGCCCACCGGAGTCGCCCTCCTCAAAGCCCAGCCCGGGTATGAGGTCGTCGAAGCCTACGGCTCCACCCCGGCGCAGATCCTGGAGCTGGTCGCCGACGTGGACGCCATCCTGGTCCGCTCCGAGACCCAGATCACCCGCGAAGTCCTCGCCGCCGCCCAGCGACTGGTCTGCGTCGGCCGCGCCGGCGTGGGGGTCGACAACATCGACGTCGACGCCGCCACCGAGCGCGGCGTGATCGTGATGAACACCCCCTCGGGCAACACCATCGCGACCGCCGAACTGACCTTCACCCACCTCCTCTCCCTCGCCCGCCCGGTGCCGGAAGCCGTGCAGTCCATGCACGAAGGCAAGTGGGACCGGAAGACCCTCTCCGGCTCCGAACTCTTCGGCAAGACCCTGGGCGTCCTCGGCCTCGGCCGCATCGGCGCCGAAGTGTCCAAGCGCGCCCTCGCCTTCGGCATGAAGGTGCTCGCCTACGATCCGTACCTCACCGAAGCCCGCGCCAAGTCGCTCGGCGTCACCATCGCCACCCTCGACGAAGTCTTCGCCCTCTCCGACTATATCACCGTCCACATGCCCCTCATCGAGAAGGGCAAGCAGGGCGCGACCGAGGGCATGGTCGATGACGCCGCCTTCGCCAAGATGAAGAAGGGCGTGAAGATCGTGAACTGCGCCCGCGGCGGCATCGTCGACGAAGCCGCCCTCGCGGCCGCCCTCGCTTCCGGCAAGTGCGGCGGCTGCGGTTTCGACGTCTTCGTCGAAGAGCCCCTCGCCAAGGATCACCCCCTCCGCGCCTTCCCCCGCGCCCACCTCTCCCCGCACCTCGGCGCGTCCACGGCCGAAGCCCAGGAGAACGTCGGCGTCGAAGTCGCCGAAGCGGCGATCACCGTCCTCGGCGGCGGCTCGCCCGCCAACGCGGTCAACCTGCCCTCCGTCGACTCGCAGACCCTCGCGGCGATCAAGCCCTTCCTCTCCCTCGCCCAGAAGCTCGGCTCCATCGCCCGCCAGCTGGCCGCCCCGGGTCGCATCGAGTCGCTCCGCCTGACGACCTTCGGCACCGGCTCCGACCAGGGCGCCAACGCCATCGCCCGCGCCATCCAGCGCGGCTACCTCCGCGGCATCGTGGAAGGCGTCACCGACGTCAACGCCCCCGGCAAGCTCAAGGCCCTCGGCATCGAGGTCCAGACCATCCGCTCCTCCGCCGAGGCCGACTACAAGGAACTCATCCTCGTCGAGGCCGTGCTCGCGGGCGGCAAGACCGTCTCCGTCGCCGGCACCGTCATCGGCAAGGCCCAGTCGCCCCGCATCGTCTCCATCAACGGCCGCACCCTCGAGTTCATCCCTGAAGGCATGCTGCTCCTCATCGAGAACCAGGACCAGCCCGGCATCATCGGCGCCCTCGGCACCCTGCTCGCCAAGGAACGCGTGAACATCGCCAACATGGCCCTCAGCCGCAGCGGCGGTTCGAACGCCCTCGCCGTCTACCAGCTCGACACCGCTCCCGGTGACGCCGCCATCGCGGAGATCCTCCGCAATCCGGCGATCGTCAGCGCCAAGCTGATCGAAGCCTAAGCGATGCTCGCGGCCCTCGGGATCTTCGCCCTGCTCGGATACCTCATCGGTTCCGTCAACTTCGCCGTGCTCGTGGCGAAGAAGCACGGCGTCGACATCCTGAAGGAGGGCTCCGGCAACCCCGGTGCCACCAACGTCAAGCGCGTGCTCGGCAAAGGCCCGGGCAATCTGGTCTTCGCCCTCGACGCCCTGAAGGGCTTCGTCGGCGCCGGCCTGCCGACGCTCATCCTCGAAGTCGACCCGGCCCTGCCCGTCGCGGAAGCCAGGCAGATCGTCTTCCTCGCCTGCGTGGCCGGCTTCGTCGGCACCCTGCTCGGCCACTGCTTCTCCTGCCTCCTGAAGTTCAAGGGTGGCAAGGGCGTGGCCTCCACCATCGGCGGCCTGCTCGTCCTGCTGCCCATCCCGATCCTCATCGGCGCCGCCATCTGGGGCGTCGTGTTCATGCTCTCCCGCTACGTCTCCCTGGCCTCGATCGCCCTCGGCGTCTCCCTGCCCCTCTCCTGCTGGCTCCTGCCTCTCTTCACGAAGCTGACCTTCGGCCAGCCGGAGTTCTGGTTCGCCGCCGCCATCGCCGCGTTCAACGTCTGGACGCATCGCTCCAACATCGGGCGCCTGCTCGCCGGCACCGAGAGCCGCTTCGCCAAAAAAGCCTGACCTTTTCGCAATGACCGCCCCTCGCACCATCGGCATCGGCATCCTCGGCTTCGGCACCGTCGGCCAAGGCGTCTGGAAGCACCTGCAGGACAAGCAGGCCGACCTCGAATCGCGCCTCGGCGTGAAGCTCGACCTCCGCAAGGCCTCCGTCCGCGACCTCAAGAAGAAGCGCGCGGTCAGGATCCCTGCCTCGAAGCTGACCACCGACGCCAACGAGATCATCGACGACCCGAAGGTCCACGTGGTCTGCGAACTCATCGGCGGCACCACCAAGGCCCGCGAGCTCACCCTCCGCGCCCTGCGCCTCGGCAAGGTCGTCGTCTCCGCCAACAAGGCGCTGCTCTGCGAGCATGGCCCGGAGATCATGCAGGCGGTCCGCCAGCACGGCGGCCAGTTCCTCTTCGAAGCCAGCGTCGCCGGCGGCATCCCGATCATCAAGGCCATCCGTGAAGGCCTCGTCGCCAACCGCTTCGAGCTGATCGTCGGCATCCTCAACGGCACCTGCAACCACATCCTCACCCGCATGGGCGAGGACGGCCTCTCGTTCGCCGACGCCCTCAAGGAAGCCCAGGAACTCGGTTACGCCGAAGCCGACCCGACGCTCGACGTCGACGGCATCGACGCCTTCCACAAGGCCTCGATCCTCGCCTGGCTCGCGCACGGCAAGTGGGCGCCCTCCTCGCGCACGCTCGTCGAAGGCATCCGTAAGATCGGCCCCGCCGACATCGACTTCGCCCGCCGCTTCGGCTTCGCGCTCAAGCACCTCGCCGTCATCCGCCGCGACTTCAAGTCCGACTGGATGACCGTCGGCGTCTACCCTTCCCTCGTCCCGAACCGCGACATCCTCGCGCGCGTCTCCGGCGTCAACAACGGCATCACCCTCCGCGGCGACGTCGTCGGCGCCACCACGCTCACCGGCCGCGGCGCCGGCGGCGACGCCACCGCTTCCGCCGTCATCGGCGACATCGTCGACGCCATCGCCGCCCTCACCGGGGCGATCCCGCAGGCCCTCTCGCCCGACGCCCTCGCGGCCCGCGAGAAGGCCGGCCGCGCCCTGCGCATGGCCTCGATCGACGAGATCGTCTCGCCCTTCTACCTGCGCCTCTCGCTGCTCGACAAGGCCGGCGTGTCCGAAGGCATCTACCGCGTCTTCTCGAAGCACAAGGTGTCCATCGCCCGCGTCATCCAGTACGAGCACCCCAACCAGGGACGCGGCACCGTCACCCTCTCGACCTACCCGGTCAGCGAGCGCAGGATGTCCGCGGTCTTGACAGAATTGCGCCGCCTCAAGACGGTGCTCGAGGAGCCGGTCGTGCTCCGCATCTTCTCCCCCGAATCCTGACCTCCCGGTGGCCCTCATCGTCCAGAAATACGGCGGCACTTCCGTCGGCAACGTCGACCGTATCCAGAACGTCGCGGCCAAGATCAAGGAACAGTGGTCCAAGGGCAACCGCATCGTCGTGGTCGTCTCCGCCCGCAGCGGCGTGACCAACGACCTCATCGCCCGCGCCAAGGCCCTCTCGAAGCTCCCCGACGAGCGCGAGATGGACGTCCTGATGGCCGTCGGCGAACAGGAGACCATCGCCCTGACGGTCATGGCCCTCCACGCCATCGGCGTGCCCGCCGTCTCCCGCACGGGCGCCCAGGCCGGCATCTTCACGGACGACATCCATACCCGCGCCCGCATCACCCGCATCACCGGCGGCGACCTGCTCGCCCGCCTCGACGAAGGCAAGGTCGTCGTGGTCGCCGGCTTCCAGGGCAGCACCGACAAGGGTGAAGTCACCACCCTCGGCCGCGGCGGCTCGGACCTCACCGCCATCGCGGTCGCGGCCTCCATCAAGGCCGACCTCTGCCAGATCTACACCGACGTCGACGGCGTCTACACCGCCGACCCCCGCATCGTGCTCAACGCGAGCAAGCTGCCGGAGATCTCCTACGAGGAGATGCTCGAGCTCGCCTCCAGCGGCTCCAAGGTCATGCAGTCGCGCTCCGTGGAGTTCGCGCAGAAATACAACGTGCCCTTCGAGGTCCGTTCCTCCTTCAACGACCAACCCGGTACCATCGTGAAAGCCATCGACAAGACCCTTGAAGACGCGGCCATCGCCGGCGTCGCCCTCGACCGCCTGCAGACCCGCGTCACGGTGAACGACCTGCCGGACAGCCCGCAGGCGCTCTCCGCCCTCTTCGACGACCTCGGCGAGGCCGGCCTCAGCGTCGACATGATCATCAAGAACCTGGGCAAGGACGGCAAAGCCAACCTGACCTTCTCGGTGACCACCGCCGAGTTCTCCCGCGTCGAAGCCGTCGTCGGCCAGACCCTCCGGAAGCTCGGCTCGGGCTCCGTCCGTTCCGCCGGCGAGATCTCCAAACTCTCCATCGTGGGCGTCGGCATGATCTCCCACCCCGGCGTCGCCGGCACCCTCTTCAAGGCCCTCGCGTCCGTCGGCATCAACAGCGAGCTCATCACGACCTCCGAGATCAAGATCTCCGTCGCGCTCGAGCCCGCCAAGGCCGACGCCGCCGTCCGCGCCGTGCACACGGCCTTCGGTCTCGACAAGGCCTGAGCCGGCACTCGCCTCTTGCCCGCCGGCCCGCCCCGGTCATATTCCGGGCGATGCTGCGGTTCACCCTGGCCACCTTCCTCGCCCTCGGCGTCCTCGCCCCGGGTCGGTCGGTGTCGCAGGAACTTCCGCCGGACCTCCTGACGGCCGCCGCCCCCGTCGGCGCCGCCGGACGTCCGGACGGTCGCGCGCTGTTCGGTCTGGCCGACCAGGCCTTGGCCGCCGGGCTTTCCTCGACCGCGGCGGGCTTCTACGCCCAGCTGCTCGCCGATCCGCGGCTCGATGAGAAGTCCCGCGAACTCGCCGGACTCGGCCTGACCGCCGCCACCCTCGAACGCGCCCGGGTCCCGGAGACGAAGGCGGCGCTGAAGTTCCTGCCGAAG
The DNA here is from genome assembly GCA_030725715.1 of Opitutales bacterium. GTDB lineage: Bacteria > Verrucomicrobiota > Verrucomicrobiia > Opitutales > UBA953 > UBA953. Next base: position 27,279 of record JANRFG010000036.1, on the reverse strand, counting down.
TCCGCCCGCAAGACCTTGCGCGAAGGCCTGCTCGCCGTGCTCGAGAACGACCTCGACGGCGCCCGCAGGCTGTCGGCGGAACTCGACCTCCCCGGCCTGCCGGCCCACGAAGCCGCCTGGGGCCACGCCCTGCGCTGGATGATCGCCGCCGCCCAAGGCGACAACCTCGACACGACGCTCAACCAGGAGGCCATCGCCCGCACGGCGGTCTCCGCCGAACAGCGTCAGCGCATCGAACTCCTCGGCTACCGCGCCACGATCCTCGCCGGCAAGGTCGAGGACCGCACCCTCGAGGCCTTGCGCGAGCTCGCCGACGAAGCCCGCGGCACGCCGCTCGCCTACGCCTACGCCCGCAATCTCGCGCTCGCCCATGCGCAGCGCAAGGACCCCAAGCGCGCGGCCCAAGCCCTCGCCGCGGCCGGCCCGCTGGCGCCCGCCCGCCAGGCCGAAGCCGACCTCCTCGCCGGCCTGATCCTCGGTGCCGACGGCCTCGCCGGCCGCGAACGCCTCAAGGAAGCCGCACGCAATCCGGCCAACGTCGCCGTGCGGCTGACCGCCCTGCGCGCGCTCGTCGCCGCCGCCGATCCGCGGGCCGAAGCCGAGCCCGGCAAGCCGATCGACAGCCGCGCGGTGGCCAACGAGGTCAACGACTTCCTCCTCCGCCGGAATCCCGGCTCGCTCACCTACCATTGTCCGCGCGATCCGCAGGTGCTCGACGCGATCCACCTCGCCCGCGCCCAGCTGATGCTCTTCGCCGGCAGCCGCGAGAAGGCCCGGCAGGCCGCCGAAGACCTGCTCAAGGACGTCCCCGCGAGCCCGCTCGCCCGCGAGGCGACGCGCACGCTGGCCATCGCCGCCTGGGGCGACGGCTCCTTCCGGCTGGCCGCGACCCACCTCACCACCCTCGCCGACGCGAGCGTCGAACCGGAGCGCGCCGGCCTGCGTATCGCGGCCGCCGACTGCCTCTTCCTGGCCAAGGACTTCGCCCTCGCCGAAAAAGCCTACGCCGGACTGCAGCAGGAAGCCGCCGACATCCGCCTGGCCGAAGACGCCTTCCACCAACGCGTGCGGTGCCTGCTCGAGACGAGCGACGACGCCGCCGCGTGGGACCGCGTGGCGCTCGTCATCGAAGAGACCGCCCGCTCGCGCCGCACGCGCACGGGCGAGCCGCTCTGGTCCGCCGTCTGGAGCCTCGTCGAGGACGCGCGCAAGGCCGGCCGCGCCCCGGAAGCCGAGAAGACCCTGAACCGGCTGCGCCCCTTGCTCGCCGATGCGCGCGCGGATTACGCCCTGCGCTTCGCCTGGCAGACCGCCCTGCTCGCCATCGCCCAAGGCAACCTCACGCAGGCCGGCCGGCTCGCCGTCGAGATCGACCGCCGGCTGGAGAACCTCCCCGCCGACCCGGCCCTCAGCGAACTCCGCAAAGCCGTCCCGGAACTGCGGGGCCACGCGGCCTTGCTGAAGGCGCGTACCGCCCTGAACGCCGGCTCGGCGCAAGGCCTCGACGAACTCGTGGCGCTGCGTCGTCGCTTCGGCAAGGTCCCCGCGGCCGCCGCTTCCTACCTCGTGGAAGGCCGTCACCTCGCCTCGGTCGGACGCCATGCCGAGGCGCAGGACCGCTTCGAAGCGCTGGCCAAGGATTTCCAAGGCGAGCCTTCGCTGGCGGAATTCGCTTCGCTCGGTCTCTACGAAGCCGCCGAGCAGGCCGCCCTGCAGGCACCGACGGCCGGCGAAGGCAAGCTGAAGGACGCCGTCGAACTCCTGGAACGCTTCACCGAGACGTATCCGCTCAGCCCGCTCCTCACCCGCGTCACGCTGCGCCGCGCCGAGATCCTCCGCTCGCTCGGTCAGTTCGACAAAGCCATGCTGGTGCTCGACGGGCTCATCCGCGAGCGCCCGACCGACGTCGCCCGTCCGCTCGCCGAGATGGCCCGCGCCGACGCCCTCTTCGGGCTCGCCCAACTGCGCCGCGACCGCAACGGCCAGCTCGACCGTCAACGCATCGCCCGCGCCGCGGCCGCCTACGAGCGCATCGCCGAAGCGTGGTCGAAGGATTCCGCCGACACGCAGACCGAGGCCTGGTACAAGTGGGCGCTCACGCTCACCGAACGCGCCAAGGCCGAGACCGGTCCGGAAGCCGCCGCCTCCCGTGACGAAGCCCGCAAGGTGCTGCTCCGGGCGCTCGGCGCGCTCCGCGGCGAACGTCCCGCCGACGCGGCGGGCCGCTTCTCCTCCGAAGGCCGGCTCTGGCTCGCCCGCTCCGTCCTGCTGCTCGGCGAACTCAGCGAACAGGACGGCGACAAGGCGGAAGCCATCGCCGCCTACTCCATCATCGTGACCGTCAACCAGGGACTCCCCGCCGGCCTCAGCCGCCTCCCCGGCCAGGCCACGGCCGAAAGCAAACTTGCGACCCTCCGCGGTTCGTCGTCCACTCCCAAGTAAGCCCCATGCCCCTCGCCTCCCTGCGTTTCTCCTTCCCCTTCGACGCCGGTCCTTTCGTGTGGCTGCTGCTGGTCCTCGCCTTCCTCGCCCTGGTCTTCGTCGTCGAACGCGCGCTCTTCCTCCATCGCGGCCTCGTCCTCTCCTCCGACTTCATCGAAGGCGTCCGTAACAACCTGCGCGCCGGCCGCCCGCTCGAGGCGCTCGCCGCCTGCGAAGAATCGCCGGGCCCGGTCCCGCGCGTCGTGAAGGCCGCGCTGCTGCGCGCGAGCTCGGGCGAGGAAGCCATGCGGGCCGCCGCCACGGAGGCCGCGCTCCTCGAACTACCCGTGCTGGAACGTCGCCTCGGCACCATCGCCGCGATCGGCCGCGTCGCCCCGCTGCTCGGCCTGGCCGGCGCCATCTTCGCCGGCTTCGACCTCGCGACCGCCCTCCGCGACGGCAGCGTCTACGGCTCCGCCGACGGCCTCCTGCTCGTCGTCCAAGGCGCGCTGGCCACCGCCGGTTTCGCGATGGTCATCGCCGCCGGCTGCGCCCTCGGCCACCACTTCCTCGTCGGCCGCGTCCGCTCGATCGTCACGGAGATGGAGATCGCCGCCCACTCCATCAACACCTTCGTGCGCCACGAGCTGCCGGAGGAGAAGCCGCGCCAGCCCTGAGATGCGCACGCCCCTCGGAGTCCTGGAGAAAGTCCGCCCCGCCGAACGCGGCCTCGACTTCGCTCCTCTGGCCCTCGCGCTCGTCTGCGCCGCCCTGACCTACGTCCTCTCGGCCGAGTTCGTCTTCGCGCCGGGCATGTACGTGGGCTTCGACCAGCGCCCGGGGGCCGTGAGCTCCACCCTGGAGACGCCGCGCACCGCCGCTCCCGACCTGGCCCGCACTTCCCTGACGGTCACCCTCGTCTCCGCCCGCGGCACCGGCGTCTACGTCGTGGCCGGCCGCGTCGTGGACCGCTCCGGCCTGAGCGCCGAGCTGCGCCGCGTCGCCGCTTCCGGCGGCTCGACCCGTCCGGTGCTGATCAAGGCCGACGCTTCGCTGACCATGCAGATGTTCCTCGAGGTCTGCGAACTGGCCCGACAGGCGGGTTTCCCGGGAGTCCTGGTGGCCGCCGACGAGCGTTGATTCGCGGTTGCCAGACGCGAACCGCGTAGCCCATCCTCCGGCCACGTGTCGTCCCCCGCGCCCAGCCCCTCCGTCCCGTCCGCCCCTCCGCGGCACATCGGCATCATCATGGACGGCAACGGCCGCTGGGCCGCCGCGAAGGGTCTGCCCCGCCTCGAAGGCCATCGTCGGGGCGCCGAACGCCTGATCGAGACCGTCGACGCCTGCATCGACGCCGGCGTCAACACGCTCACCGTCTTCGCTTTCTCCGCCGAGAACTGGAAACGCCCGCTCGAAGAGGTCAGCGGCCTGTTCAAGCTCGGCGAATGGATCCTGCGCGCCCACCTCGCCCGCCTGGAGAAGCGCAATGTGCGCCTGCACGTCATCGGCGACATCACCGCCCTGCCCGACTTCGTCCGCTCGCCGCTCGCGGACGTGATCAAGTCGAGCAAGGACAACACCGCGTTCAACCTGGTCGTCGCGCTCAACTACGGCGCCCGCCAGGAGATCGTCGCCGCCGCGCGTGCGCTCGCCGCCGACGTCGCCGCCGGCAAGCTCGCGCCGGAAGCCGTGGACTGGTCCGCCGTCGAAGCCCGCCTGCAGACCGCCGGCCTGCCCGACCCGGACCTCATCATCCGCACCTCGGGTGAATTCCGCCTGAGCAACTTCCTGCTCCTGCAGTCCGCCTACGCCGAGATCGTCTTCGCGTCCGTCTTCTGGCCCGACTTCGACAAGGCGCAGCTGCACCTCGCCCTCGCCGAATACGCCAAGCGCGAACGCCGCTTCGGCATGACCGGCGCCCAGGTCCAGCCCCCCGATCAAGCATGAAAGACCGCGCCCTCAGCACCATCGGCCTCTGGGTCGTCGTCGGACTCGTGATCTGGATCGGCGGCTTCTTCTCGGTCGCCGAACAGGCGTCGTTCGGCCTGCTCGCGTTGATCATCGGCGCGGCGCAGCATGAGTTCTATTCGCTCGCGCAGCGGATCCCCGGCGTGCGTCGGCCGAGCCTGTCCGGCATCGCCGCCGGTTTCGCCCTGCACTTCGCGCTCTTCTTCTTCGCCCCCGAACAGGCGCGCACCCACGTCGTGCTGACGATCGGCGCCCTGCTCATCGGCGCCCACCTGCTGTCCTTGCTACGTCACCCCGGCGAAGTGCCTCCGCTCCTGCGCCGCTTCCCGACGCTCTACGGCTTCGCCTACCTGCCGTTCATGCTGGCCTCGCTCATCGCCATCGCGCGGATGAAGGAAGGCCAGCTGCTCACGACCCAGTCGGTCGGACTCTACTACGTCGTCTGGGTGTTCGTCGCCACGAAGTTCACCGACGTCGGCGGCCTCCTCTTCGGCGTCCCTTTCGGCAGGCACAAGATCGCCCCGAGCATCAGTCCCGCCAAGAGCTGGGAAGGCTGCGCGGGCGGACTCGCCTGCTCCGCGCTCGTCTCCGGCCTCTACGCCTGGCTGCTGCGCGACGCCGTCGGCGTGAACTTCATGGTCCCCTGGAAGGCGGCCGTCATGGCCCTGCCGATCGCGGTGCTGAGCATCCCCTCCGACCTCGTGGAGTCCGTGTTCAAGCGGCTCGCCGGCGCCAAGGATTCCGGCGCGACCATCCCCGGCATCGGCGGCGCGCTCGACCTGATCGACAGCATGGTGCTCACTTCGCCCGCCGCGCTGATCCTGCTGTCCTACTTCCTCGAGTGGGCCAAGCGCGGCTGATGACCGCGCCCGCGCCAGCGATCCACGTCCTGACGGGCCCGACCGCCGTCGGCAAGACGGAGACCGCCCTGCGCTGGGCGGAGCAGCACGACGCCGAGATCATCTCGTGCGATTCGGTCTGCGTCTATCGCGGCATGGACATCGGCTCGGCCAAGCCGACCGCCGAGGAACAACGCCGCGTCCGGCACCACGGCCTCGACCTCGTCGACCCGAGCGAACGCTACTCCGTCTCGCAATACGTCGACATGGCCCGCGCGGCCATCGCCGGCGCGCACGCCCGCGGCAAGCGCGTCCTGGTGACGGGCGGCAGCGGCTTCTATCTGGCGGCTTTCTTCGGCCCGGTGACCGACGAGTTGGAAATTCCGTCGGCGATCGCCGAGGAAGTACGCACGCTCCACCGCCAAGGACTCGCCTCGCTCCTGTTGCGACTCCGCGAACTCGAAGGCCCAAAGCTGCCCGACTGGCTCGACCTCCAGAATCCCATCCGGGTCGCCAAGGCCTTGGAACGTCGCCTGGCCTCCGGTCGGAGCCTCGATTCGCTACGTGACGAGTTCCTGACCCGCCGAGGCCCTTTCGCCGACCACCCGGTCACGTTCGAGCTGCTGGAGCGGCCGGACGCGGAACTCAAAGACCGGATCGCCGCCCGGACGGAGCTCATGCTGACGCAGGGCATCATCGAAGAAGCCGAGCGCCTGCTGGCCATGGGACTCGACCCGGAGCTGACTTCCTCCCGGGCCGTGGGCTATCGGGCCGTCATGGACTGGCTGGAGGGCGGGAAACGGGTCGCCCGCTCCGGACTCGCTGAGCGGATCAACTTGGACACCTGGGCCTTGGTCCGGAAGCAGCGGAAGTGGTTCCGGCGCTTGGGCTTGGCCAAAGACGGCGAATAAGCGCTTTTTTTAGATTTCAGGCCTCCAAACGACCGAGCCGCGTCAAAAAGGGCACTTTTATGCCCTTTTGCCGCCTCCGTCCTTGCCACCCCTCGTTTTTTGACCAATTTCCCGACCGAACCCCCTACCCACCCTACCCATGCCCCTAAAACTCGGCCAGCCTCTCCCTGAAATCACTCTCAAGCAGAAGACCGACGCCGGCCTGGTCGACGTCAACCTCCGCCGTAACGTCGGCAAGGGCAAGACCGTCATCCTTTTCGTGCCCCTCGCCTTCACCGGCGTCTGCACCGACGAACTTTGCAAAGTCACCGGCCTCCTCGACGAGTACACCAAGCTCGGCGCGGACGTCATCGCCATCTCGGTCGACTCCCCCTTCGCGCAGGAAGCCTGGGCCAAGCAGGCCGGCATCGGCCTCACCCTCGTCTCCGACTTCAACCGCGTCGCCCTCAAGGCCTTCAAGGTCAAGGACACCCGCGTGATCCCCGAGAAGACCGGCCTCCTCAACGTGGCCAAGCGCTCCGTCTTCGTGGCCGACAAGGCCGGCAACGTGATCCATTCCGAAGTGAAGCGCGACCCGTCCTCGATGCCGAACTTCGCCAAGATCAAGAAGGCCGTCGAAGCCTAAGCGTCAGACAGGCTTATTTGAAGGCGGTCGGGCTTGCCCCGACCGCCTTCTTTGCTTTTGGCTACTGCCCCGGACGACCGTGTCCGGAACTTCCCTTTATACCCAAACATACCATGGCCCTCAAAGACCCCTTCAAAGCCCTCCGCCCCTTCTCCGCCGGCGGCAAGTCCGGGCAGATCTACTCCGTGCCCGCGCTCGAGCAGGCCGGCCTCGGCAAGGTCTCGCGCCTGCCGGTCTCCATCCGTCTCGTCCTCGAATCCGTGCTGCGTAACTGCGACGGCGTCGCGGTCACCGAGAACGACGTGAAGGCCCTCGCCGCGTGGAACGCCGCGAAGCCCGTCGACACCGAGATCCCGTTCGTCGTCGCGCGCATCGTGCTGCAGGATTTCACCGGCGTGCCGCTCCTGGTCGACCTCGCCGCCATGCGCGAAGCCGTCGCCAAGCTCGGCAAGGATTCCGCCGTCATCGAGCCGCTCGTGCCCGTCGACCTCGTCGTCGACCACTCCGTGCAGGTCGACAAGGCCGGCACCGCCTCGTCCTTCCTCGACAACCTGCGCCAGGAATTCGGCCGCAACACCGAGCGCTACGAATTCCTCAAGTGGGGCATGCAGGCCTTCAAGACCTTCGGCGTCGTCCCGCCGGCCATCGGCATCGTCCACCAGGTCAACCTCGAGTACCTCGCCAAGCTGGTCTTCCAGAAGGACGGCGTGTTCTACCCGGACACCCTCGTCGGCACCGACTCCCACACCACGATGATCAACGGCATCGGCGTCGTCGGCTGGGGCGTGGGCGGCATCGAAGCCGAAGCGGGCATGCTCGGCCAGCCGGTCTACTTCCAGACGCCTGAAGTCATCGGCGTCAACCTCACCGGCCGCCTCCGCGAAGGCGTCACCGCCACCGACCTCACCCTCCGCCTCACCGAGATCCTCCGCAAGGCCAAGGTCGTCGGCAAGTTCGTCGAGTTCTACGGCGAAGGCACCGAGGCCCTCTCGCTCGCCGACCGCGCCACGATCGCCAACATGGCCCCGGAATACGGCGCCACGATGGGCTTCTTCCCGGTCGACGACAAGTCCCTCGACTACCTCCGCCAGACGGGCCGCGACGAGTCCCACATCGAGCTGGTGAAGGAATACTACAAGGCCCAGGGCCTCTACGGCATCCCGAAGGCCGGCAGCATCGACTACACCCAGACCATCGACCTCGACATCGGCACGGTCGTCCCCTGCGTCTCCGGCCCGAAGCGTCCGCAGGACCGCATCGACCTCCCGAAGATCAAGGAGTCCTTCAACACGCTCTTCACCGCGCCGAAGGACAAGAACGGTTTCGGCAAGGCCGCGGCCGACCGCAGCGCTTCCGCCGCCGTCGGCGCCACGGGCCGCTCGCTGCAGCACGGCTCCGTCGTGATCGCCGCGATCACCTCCTGCACCAACACCTCGAACCCCTCCGTGATGGTGGCCGCCGGCCTCGTCGCCAAGAAGGCCGTCGAGAAGGGCCTGACGGTGAATCCGAACGTGAAGTGCTCGCTGGCCCCCGGCTCCCGCGTGGTCACCGACTACCTCAACGAGATCCAGCTCTCGGGCTATCTCGACCAGCTCGGCTTCAACCTCGTCGGCTACGGCTGCACGACCTGCATCGGTAACTCCGGCCCGCTCGACGCCGACATCGAAGGCGCCATCAAGCAGGGCGACCTCGTCACGGCCTCCGTGCTCTCGGGTAACCGCAACTTCGAGGCCCGCGTCCACGGCGCGGTCCGCTCGAACTTCCTGATGTCCCCGCCCCTCGTCGTCGCCTTCGCCCTCGCCGGCCGCGTCGACATCGACCTCGACGCCGAGCCGCTCGGCACGGGCAAGGACGGCCAGCCGGTCTTCCTCAAGGACGTCTGGCCCACGCAGGCCGAAGTCGCCGACCACGTCGCCCGCGGCCTCAAGCCCGAGATGTTCAAGTCGAAGTATGCCGCCGACTCCCTCGCCAACGCCACCGCCGAGTGGAAGGGCGTCCAGGGCGGCACGGGCGCGCGCTTCAGCTGGAAGGAATCGTCCACGTACATCCAGGAGCCGCCGTTCTTCAAGGGCTTCTCGATGACCCCGCCCCCGGTGCCTTCGCTCGCGAAGCTCCGTCCGCTGGCCATCCTCGGCGACTCCGTCACGACCGACCACATCTCCCCCGCCGGCGCCTTCAAGGAAGAGACCCCGGCCGGCAAGTTCCTCCTCGCGGCGGGCGTGTCGAAGAAGGACTTCAACTCCTACGGTTCGCGCCGCGGCAATGACCGCATCATGACCCGCGGCACCTTCGCCAACACCCAGGTGAAGAACGCGATGGCCGACGGCAAGGAAGGCGGCTTCACGAAGGTCCAGCCCGACGCCAAGATCGAGGCGATCTACGACGCCTGCCAGACCTACCAGCAGCGCGGCGAAGGCATGATCGTCTTCGGCGGCGTCGACTACGGCATGGGCTCGTCCCGCGACTGGGCCGCGAAGGGCACCGCCCTCCTCGGCATCCGCGCCGTGGTGGCGCAGTCCTTCGAGCGCATCCACCGCTCCAACCTCCTCGGCATGGGCGTCCTGCCCCTCGAGTTCGCCGACGGCAAGAACGCCGCTTCGTACAACCTCGACGGCACGGAGACCTTCGACCTCGAAGGCCTCTCCAGCCCGATCAAGCCGAAGACCCCGGTGACGCTCGTCATCCGCCGCGCCAACGGCACGGTCGACAAGGCCGCGCTCATCGCCCGCATCGATACCGCCATCGAAGGCGAGTACTACCGCCACGGCGGCATCCTGCCCTACGTCCTCCGTCAGATCCTGAAGTAACTCAGGCGGCAGACGAAACCAAGGGCGGCTCCGCGAGGGGCCGCCCTTTTTCATATCTTGCCCCAGACCGGCTCCGGGTCTAATCCTCGGTCATGGAAATCGGCGTCATCAACGGCCCTAACCTCGACCGACTCGGCAAGCGCGAGCCGGAGGTCTATGGCACCCAGACGCTCGGCGACCTCGAGAAGCTGATCGAGAAGCACGCCAAGGCCGCCGGCGCGAAGACCCGCTTCTTCCAGTCCAATCACGAAGGCGAGATCATCGACACGATCGCGAAGTGGGCCGACAAGGGCGTGAAGTTCCTGGTCATCAACCCGGGAGGCCACACCCACGTCTCGGTCGCCCTCCGCGATTCCATCGCCGGCAGCGGCATGCGTACCGTCGAGGTGCACATCTCGAACATCTACAAGCGGGAGGAATTCCGCCACAAGTCCGTCACGGCGTCCGCCTGCGAAGGCGTGATCACCGGTCTGGGCTTCGAAGGCTACCTGCTCGCGGTCGACTTCCTGGTCGCCAAGGCCTCGGCGAAGCCGGCCAAGGCCTCCAAGGCGAAGAAGAAGTAAGCGATAGGCTGAGTGGAGGACTGAGTGGAGGACGGCGTTGAGGCCTGAATGGAGGGCTGCGTGGAAGATGCGAAAGCAGACACCCGAAGCGGATGGCCGATGGCTGAAATGCCGACGCCCGACTGGCTGAGGCCCCGAGGGCCGACACCCGTCACCCGAAAATGGGTGCCTTAAATTGACTGAGAAGAGGGCTGCATGGATGAGACATGCAGCGATCCAAGGGCACGAGACAGAGAAGGACAGCACGTGGTGCTGTCCCTACCCCAAGACAACCTTAGCCAGCAGGGGCGAAGCGGGAGAGATTACATTCAGGACGGAGCGCCGTGCCGTCGCACAGGTAGGCGGCCATCTCTTCCGCCATGAGCGGCGCCCAGACCGTGCCACGCGGCCCGAGACCACCGAAGAGGTGCGTGCGCGGCTGCTGCGGATGCGTACCCATGAAGGGATGGTTGTCTGAGGTACAGGGCCGGACGCCGGCGACATGCGCGGTGACCTCGACCTGCACCGCCTCACCGAAATAACCTCGGAAGCGGCGGATGAACTTCTCCTTCTGCGGATCGGTCGGAGTCTCGTCCAACTGATCCCACTGCCAGTTGGCCCCGGTGCGCCAGACGCCCTGCCCTAGCGGCAAGGCCCAGCCTTCCCGATTCAGGATGAAGGGCTTCGTGTCGACGGAGGTGCGCAGCGTCAGGGCTTCGCCCTTCGAGGGCTGCCACGGCAGGTATTTGAAAGGTCCACGCAAAGCGGACTTATACCCGTCGCAATAGATGATGGCACCGGCGCGGACGTGTCGCCAGCTGATGCCCTCGTCGTCGGTCACGGCGTCCGCCGGATCGAACGCGGCTTCGGTCAGGCTGCCGGCGGCGAGCAATTCGGCGCGGACGTCCGACATCAGTTTCGGCAGATCCACCCAGGCGCCGTTCATGAGCGCGCCGCCGAACGCATCGGTCAGGCCGGCGTCGAGTTCACCCGGCGCGGAGGTCACGCGCACGATGAAGGGCTGGCAGCTCCGGCACTCGGTCCGCTTCAGCCCCTTGGCGCGCTGCTCGTCATCGACGAACATCCGGTAGACCGACGTCGGACGGAAGACGCCGCGGGCCGTGAGCCGCTCCTGGGCGGCGGCGAAGAGTTCGGGGTAATCCTTGGTCAGGGTGAAGCGACGTCCGGTCAGCGGCGTCATCAGCCCGGCGGCGACCTGCGAGGAGGCGGATTTCCAGCCGTCGTCCACCACGTGGACGGTGCGGCCGCGCCGACGCAGTTCCTGGGCGAGCAACGAGCCCGCCAGGCCTTGGCCGACGATCAAAAAATCAACCTGCATCACCGGAAGGAGACGCAGGTCGAGGGAAGGTCAACTTGCGGCGGTCTTTTCTCAGAAACCGACCGCGTTCTTGGTGCCCTGCTTGGTCACGATCTTCTCGTCGGTCCAGACGGCGACGCCGCGCTTGACCTCGACCAAGGTGAGCTGGAACACGAAGGAGCTCTGGCGGGTGCTGCCGGCGTTGCTGCGGTCCTCGAGGATCTTGCCCTTGAGCACGTATTCAGGCTGAGGGACGTTGGCACGGGAGCCGGCGGCGGCGCGGGCGGCATTGGCCGTGGCGTCGTTATCCAAGAGGGTCACGCGACCGGCGTTGACCAGCGGCACGGTGATCTTGGAGAGCAGCAAGGAGGTATCGAAGTTGTCGGCGGTGTCGTTGGTGACCGTGCCGAGCTGGAGGACCGGCGCGCCCTTGGAGAAGGACGGCGACGAGATCATGGACTGGAGCATCTGGGAACCCGCGGTGGCGAAGTCCTGGATGTTCACCTTATCGAGGCTCACGACGAGCTCGCGGCCCTGCGGATCCTTGTAGGTGGCGGGCGTGCCGCAACCGACGATGAAGACGGCGCAGGCGAGGAGGGAGAACTTGTTCATGGGAGGGTTCAGCGGGTGATGAAGCGGAGGCGGCACTCGGCGGACGTGGCCTTGAGGGCGGTCGCGGTGACGGTGGTGAGGGCGCCGGGCTCGAGCGGGGTGACGATCCAGTTGGGCTGGGACTCGGTCACGGTGCCGTCGGCGGCGAGCCACTCGAAGCTGACGTTGATGGTCTGGCGCAGGTAAGAGCCGTTACGCAGGTCGAACTGGACGCGGGTATAACCGCCGTCGGTCTTGGACTTACGGGCGGCGAGGAGCTCGATCTTGTTGCCGATGCGCGGATCGTTGAGCTGCGTGGTGAAGCCGCCCTCGGGGCGCGTGGTCGCGTAGTTGACAGCGTCGGGCGGAGTCAGGCCGCGCTCGATTCGGTCGCCCGTCTCGAGGACGGTGGAGCAGCCGGCCAGCAGGCCGAGCGCGAGAAGAGGCAGGATTTTTTTCATGGGACGAGAGGGGTGCAGCGCAGGACGATAGGGAGATTTTCCTGCGTGGACTTCAGGCTTACAAGCAGAACCTTGCCCGCCGGGAGCGTTACGGAGGCCTCCGGATGGCCGGACACGGTCAGTTTCTGCCCGGGGCGGGCCTCGAAGCGAGCCACCGAGAACCGGGCAGGCAGGCTGGACCAGTTACGGATGTCCGCCTTGGTGGTGCCGACGGTGTAGACGGCGGTCCCGACCCTGGTCGCGATCGACCAAAGCATCGCGCCAGAGCCCGCATTGTCGCGCCGGGCCGCCGCCTCGGAGGATTCATTGATCAGGTAGCTGGCGGTGGCTTTCACAGCCGCGGAGGTGAAGGCCTGCGCCTTGATCCCCGGAAAGGCGGCTTCGAAGTGCTTCGCGATGAGGGCGTCCGGGCGGCTGGCCACGGGTAACGCGACGTCCTGCGAATCCAATTTGAGCTTCAGATTGTAATTCAGGCCCGAGGCCCGGATGGCCGGCAAAGCGACGCTCACGTAAGGCACCCGACGCGCCACGATGAAGAGCGGGATGTCGATGCGCTGCTGATACCATTCCGGGCACATGCCGGTCTCGGCGACGACATAGACGATCATCCCCTGCCCTGCGCTGGCCGGAGCCTCAGCGTCCTGCAGGTCGCGACGGAACACTTCGTTGGCGCCGTTGAGCTGCGTCGCCGCGAGCAACTCCTTGCGCGCCTTCTCGCGGTCGGACGGATCCTGACCGAGACGCAGGAAGAACATCCCCTGCAGCCAATGACTGAAGGCGTCATCATACGAGCCCTCGGCGGTGAGTCCGGCCAAGTTCTCCTCGATCATGCCCAACCCGTCGCGGGTGGCCGGATCTTCGGAAGCCTTGGCGACGTCATACTTGTCGTCGGCCTTCGGCTTCACGTAAAGCGCACCCGTGCCGAAAGCCTGTTGGACGAAGCGTAGACGGGCCATGCTGACGCGGGCGCCGTTGACGTCGCCCAGTTCGAGCCGGTTCAGGGCCTGGTAGGTGGAGGCGTAGATACGGTCAGCCGGCTTGGGGCGGTAGGCCTCGGCGTAGGCGCTGGTGAATGCGCCCAAGGTCGCGTCGGTGACCGAGAAGCCCGGGCGTTCCTCTTCGGCGCGGAAAGCATTCTCGATCTGTTCTAAAAGCTGGCTGCTTTCCTTGAGCTTACCCCCGGCGCGGAGCGCCGCCGCCGCATCCAGATTCCATACCAGCGCGTCCTTCGGCTCGTCCGCGGCGAACCCCTGCGCGACGGTCGCCGCCGTGGCGTAATCCCCCTCTTCCACCGCCGTGCGCACGCGAGGACCGCGGTCGACATAAGTCGCGCAGCCGGTCAGGCAGAGCAGCATGGTGGCAAGAAGCGGACGCACGGGAACAGTCCGCCCAGACTACCCTGCCCCGACCACAAGTAAAGGACGCTCAGGACAACCCCAGCCAGCGGGCGCCTAGGTAAAGCCACAGCGGCGTGACCAACGGGCAACAGAGCATCGTGATGACCGAGCAGCGTAGGGAGACCATGACCTCGCCCTTGAACATCTCCACGATCAGGAAAGTGAAGATCCCGCATGGCATCGCCGCCTGGACTAGCATGACCTTGCGCAGGGACTCGTCGGTGACGAGGAAACCGGCCGCGGCCAGCACCAGCAACGGCATCACCAGCCAGCGGACCGCCATCACCCCGAAGGAGACCGGCGCATCGGCGGCGAGCCGGAAGTCCTTGATGATCTCGTGGAGGTAGATGCCCGTGAGCAGCGTCCCGATCGGGATGGCGCATTCGCCGATGACGTGGCAGAGGTCGCTCGCGAAGACGATCGGGGCGCTCTTCCCGAAGCCGGCGAAGTTGATCGCGAGCGCCACGAACAACGCGATGGTCATCGGCTGGAACAGCTTCTTGAGCCCCTTGCGCAGGGACTCGCCCGAGAGCATCGCGATACCGACCGTCCAGATCGCGGCCTCGACGCCGACATTATGGACCAGCAGCACTCCGATGACGTCGTGATCGAACAAGGCGGCCGTGACCGGGATGCCGAGGTAGCCGAAATTATTGACCCCGGCGGAGAACGCGAAGGTCCGGCGGGCCGTGCCGGCCGGGACCTTGAAGACGGAGCCGATCAAGGTCGCGACGGCGTAACCGGTCACGATCATCAGGAAGCCGGCGCCGAGATAGAGCAGAGCCTGAGAACCCGAGGCGATGAGCGGATTACCGCTCACGCGGGAGAAGATCATCGCCGGGAAGAAGACCCAGATGATCATGCGCATCAGCGGCTGACGGGCATGCGCGCCCACCCAGCCCTGGCGGGCCATGAACCAGCCGAGCAGGATCAGCAGCCCGAGACGGGTGATGGCCAGCGCGACGTCGGCGGAGAAGACATTCATGGACAAAGCCGACTATCCCGAGCGCGACGCACGGGGAAAGAGAAAAGTCCGCTAGCAAGGTGGAAGCGGTTAGCGGTTAGCGGATAGGAATAGACCTCACACCGCCAAACCCCAACATCTCCGAGATCCCACCCACCCTTTGAATTTCCGCCTGTTATCGCATTCAAACGCTACCACCTCCACCGCCCTGCCCCCTTTTGCCTTCCCGCTGTCATCTCACCTAACCGCCAACCGCTAACCGCCAACCGCTACCACCTCTGCATCCATCATCCATCGTTCATCCTTAATCATCCATCTTCCATCCATCTCAGCGGTCTTCGCCGCCCCCTTGACAATCCGGACGGGTTGAGGATAATCAGTCCTGTTCCTTCTCAGTCGGATCCCGCAAATGACCGACGTCTCATTTCGGGGGTGTTCCGGATTCGATTCCCGCCAAGATATCGCGACGGCATGCAGAGGGTAGTTCGTAACCTCTTAAATCCAACGGGCAGCACTATAACTGCTAAAAACACCATCACGTTCGAGAACGACAACGTTCTCGCGCTCGCTGCCTAAGTACAGCGACGAGCCCCAGGGCGCGCCTGCAGTCCTGGATCAGCTCGGTTAACGTGGGCGATCCCCTCCTTTAGCTGTTATCTCCGGGGTAAGTGAGAATACAGATAGGTCGCACGGGTGCTCATCCCCAAACGCGATCGAGATCAATGATGAAGCTACGCATGTAGAAGTTACGACGTAAGGGTAGGAAGACGTGGGTTCGACTCCCACCACCTCCACCATTTGAGAAGGACCAGCCTGCGACCACCCGGTCGCGGGCTGCTTGCGTTGTGACTTTAACCAATAATGGGGTCAGACCCCATTATGCTGACCCTGCCTTGGAGTCAGCGACGCGGTCGCACGAGCACGAGCTGGCCGACGCGGTCCTCCGCGATCCAGCGGATGCTGCCGGGAATCCGCGGCGTGAAGAAGTTATCGATGACGCCGACGTAATGGGCGCCACCGACCTCGGCGCGGCCGACCCCGACGACCTGATGACCCCAGCTGAGCTCAGGCTTACGCGGCAGAAGCACCACGCATGAGACCAGCACGGGACGTCCGGCGGAAAGTTCGGCGCCGAGAAGTCGGCGGTCATATCCCGAAATTGCGACGTCGACATCGACGCCCCGCTCATCCGCATCCGCCTGAAGGGCTTCGGCAAGTTCGTCCGGAAAGGCTCCTGCGAGGGACATCTTGCCGTCCGTATAACCTTCGAGATCCGGGAGGACGCCCATCCGCATCCGACCGCGCAGGCGACGGACCAAGTCCTGCTCCCCTGCCCCGCCCCAAGACGCGGTGCCAGGTCGGGCCGACCAGAATGCGATGAGGCTGGCGCCCGCCGTCGGCACGCACCCCGAGGCCACGGCCGAACCGTCCGGCGCCTTAAGCGGAAACTGCTGGATGGCAGGTACGCCCGCCAAGGCGAACGCCTGCGGTGAGATGACTGCGCTCAGCCCCTCCAAACTGAAGTCGATGAGTCGTCCTTCATCCGTCCAAGCCAGATGTCCCGCCGTGCCCTCAGCACAACGAAGCTCGGCCCACCAGAACGGGCGACCTTGGCGCACCCAGCGCGTAGGCAACGGCTGAATCCGGCGGACCGCCGCGACTTTGACATCGCCCAACGCCTTAGGCACGACGCCGGCGCTAAGGAGCGCGGCCAGATGCGACTCCGCCTGGACGACTTCCGGCTTAGGTTCGGCGCAACCGAGGAGCCACGCGACGAGGACGAACAAGCTGGCGCGCAGGGTCGTCCTCATGGCGGCTCAGCGCTTACGGTAGACCTCGAGGCGGCAATCGTAGCCGCCGAGGTCGACGGTGCGGCTGGATTCCAGACGCAGGGTCGGATCGACGGACGAGAGGCGCAACGGGTTCACGAAGACGAGACGTCCGTTCGGACGCAGGACTTCGGACGCGATCTTGAAGAGGTCGGTGAAGAGCCCGTGCATGTTCGGCACGCGCACGCGGCGGCCGAGCGGCGGGTTCGAAATCACCAGCGAGACCTTGCCGCGGTCGAGTTCCGGGATGCGGATGATGTCACGGAAGTCGCACGTGTGGAACGCGGCCTTGGCGCCAGACAGCTTGGCGGCCTTGAAGTTGGCCTCGGCGATCGCGATCGCCGCCGGATCGATGTCCGTGCCGACCACCTGCCCCACCCCGCCGGCCAAGGCCGACTCGATGAGTTCCAGACCAGAACCACAGAACGGATCCCAGACGATTTCCTTTTCCTGACGACCGGCGACGCGCACCAGACAGGCCGCGAGCGGCGGGTGCGAGGCGGCGTTGACGGCGTCGGTGCGGTAATAGAGACGCGGGTTGGGCGAGATGCGCGGACGGAGTTCGACCAGCGCGCTGCGCTCGTCGAAATGCACGTCGACGGACCACGGGGATTCGCGGGCGTCATTGAGCACGCGCGGGTTCAGCTCGAACGCCTTCTTCGTCACCTTGGCGACGGCGTCGTCGTGATTGCCTTCGGAGACCATGCTCAGGCGATAGCGGGCCGCGCCTTGCGTGAGCGCCAGCATGAGCTTCTCGGCGAGCGGCGAGGCGATGGCCTTCGCGAGCACGTCGAGCGCCTCGGCCGAACCGGGCTGGCGGATGAAGGCGAGGAAGAAGGCCGCGGTATCGAAGCAACGCAGCTGATAGAGTTCGGCGAGCGTGAAGGCGTCCTTCGGCTCGACCACCACGAAGCAGCCGCGGACCTCGACCACGCGGAACTTGCCGCCGCGGGCTTCGTCTTCGCGGACTTCGTCGGCCACGATGGATTCCAGACCCTTGCGGCAGCGCAGGTGCAGGCGCAGGCCGGGGTGCTTCGGCACGACGGCGTCCTGGCGGACGTTACTGGGGCCACCCTGGCGGGCCACGCTCGCGCGGACCTTCTGTTCGTCGATGAGCTTCTCCCCGGAACCGGTGACCGCCTTGAGGGTCGCCGCGCCGCCGATCTTCTCGAGGGCCGAGGCGACCTTCTTCTTCTCCCGGTCGACGTCGGTGGTCTTAAGGATGTCGATCAGCTTGCGCTCGGACTCCTCGTCGCCCCCGAGCTTGGGGATGGCGGCGGTGGCGTAGCGGCGGATCTTCTCGGAAGGGTCCTGCAGCAGGCCGATCATCCAAGCCTTCACGGCGGCCTTCATCTCGGGATTGCGGGAGGTCGAGAAGACCACGCCGACGGCCCGGACCAGGGCGACCTGCTGGTTACGCTCCTTCGGGCCGAGCTGGTCGAACTTCGGGACCTCGACGGTCCAGAGCTGGGCGGCCGGCAACTCGCGCAACTGTCGGTAAAGGTCGTTGTCGGCTTTCATGGCTTGGGGTGTCGGGCGGACGGACGGCAAAGTCAAGGGAGACGCAGGCGGGCTGATCGGCGCGGACGGTATCAGCCGCGGCGGTCGCTGTGTCGTACTTTGGGCTTTTTCCTAACAAAAATAACCAAAAGCGGCCGAGCGTTTGGCGGCCCGGGAAGTTGGCACGAAACCCCGGCTCCGCCCCCCTCGGACCAATCCACAAGTTGCCTTTGACAGAGGGGGATTATTGCCCACTTGATTTAGGCGTCTTGCGGTCACCGCCAAGGCACCCGGCGGCTTAGCCGCCAGCCCATCCGACCACTTTTGCCCACACCAGAAATGAAGAATCCCGGACTTCCCGAAAAACAGGGTCTTTACGACCCCCAGTTTGAGCATGACGCCTGCGGCGTCGGCTTCGTTTGCCAGATGAAGGGCAAGCGTTCGCACGATATCATCCAGCAGGCCCTCACCATCCTGGTGAACCTCGACCACCGCGGCGCCTGCGGCTGTGAGACCAACACCGGTGACGGCGCGGGCATCCTGCTCCAGCTCCCCCACGGGTTCTTCGCCAAGCACGGCCCGGCCAACCTCCCCAAGCCCGGCCATTATGGCGTGGGCATGCTCTACGTCTCCCCTGACGCCAAGATCCGCGCCGCGACCGAGGCCACCTTCGCCGACCTCGCCAAGTCCCTCGGTCTCTCGATCCTCGGCTGGCGCACCGTCCCCGTCGACAACTCCTCCCTCGGCAAGACCGCCATCAGCAGCGAGCCGGTCGTCCGCCAGGCCTTCCTAGGCCGCCCGGCCGATTGCACCACCGACCAGGACTTCGAGCGCAAGCTCTTCATCCTGAGCAAGCAGGCCCACCACCAGATCCGTGGCGCCGGCAAGGACGAGTTCTACTACGCGAGCTCCCTCTCCTGCCGCACCATCATCTTCAAGGGCATGCTCATGCCCGAACAGGTCGGCAAATACTTCACCGACCTCGCCGATAAGTCGATGGACACCGCCCTCGCGCTCGTCCACTCGCGCTTCTCGACCAACACCTTCCCGAGCTGGGAACGTGCGCACCCGTACCACTACATCGCCCACAACGGCGAGATCAACACCCTCAACGGCAACGTCAACTGGATGAAGGCCCGCGAGCCCCTGCTGGCCAGCCCGCTGTTCGGCAAGGAACTCCCGAAGATCCTCCCGATCGTGAACCCGAACGGTTCCGACTCCGCCAAGTTCGACAACGTCCTCGAGCTCGTCGTCATGGGCGGCCGCTCGCTGCCCGAGGCCATGATGATGATGATTCCGGAGCCGTGGAACGGCCACGAATCCATGAGCGCCGAGAAAAAGGCGTTCTACGAATACAACTCCTGCCTCATGGAGCCTTGGGACGGCCCCGCCTCCGTCGTCTTCACCGACGGCACGATGATCGGCGCCACCCTCGACCGCAACGGCCTCCGCCCTTCCCGCTACTACGTGACCAAGGATGACTACGTCATCATGGGCTCCGAAGCCGGCGTCCTCCCCGTCGATCCCGCCAACGTCGCCTCCAAGGGCCGCCTCCAGCCGGGCCGCATGTTCCTCGTGAACATGGAAGAAGGCCGCATCGTCGCCGACGAAGAGATCAAGCAGCAGATCGCCGCCCAGAAGCCTTACCGCGAGTGGCTCGACAAGAACCTCATCAAGCTCGCCGACATCGCCGACGGCCCCGCCGAGCCCGCCCCGGCCCACAGCAACACCGTCCAGCGCCAGCTCGCCTTCGGTTACACCTTCGAAGACCAGCGCAAGCTGCTCGTCCCGATGGCCAAGGACGGCGTGGAAGCCATGGGCTCGATGGGCACCGACATCCCGCTCGCGGTGATGTCCAACAAGTCGAAGCTCCTCTACGACTACTTCAAGCAGCTCTTCGCGCAGGTCACCAACCCGCCGATCGACTGTATCCGCGAAGAGATCGTCACCTCCTCCGTCACCACGATCGGACCGGAGCGCAACCTCCTCGACCCGAACCCCGGCAGCTGCCACCTGATCGAACTCCAGTCGCCGATCCTCACCAACGAGGAACTCGCCAAGCTCCGTCACGTCGCCCACGGCCAGTTCAAGTCCGTCACCATCCCGACCCTCTTCGACGCCAAGTCCGGCGCCAAGGGCCTCGAGCTGGCCATGGACGAAGTCTGCCGCCAGGCCGGCCTCCACATCGACGCGGGCATCAACCTCATCATCCTGAGCGACCGCGGCGTCGACCGTAACAACGCCGCCATCCCGCCCCTGCTCGCCGTCTCCGGCCTGCACCACTACCTGATCCGCGAAGGCAAGCGCACCAAGGTCGGCCTCATCCTCGAGTCCGGCGAACCGCGCGAAGTGCACCACTTCTGCACGCTCATCGGCTACGGTTGCGCGGGCATCAACCCCTACCTGGCGTTCGAGACCCTCGACGACATGATCAAGCAGGGCCTGCTGGTCGGCGTCGACCACTACACCGCCTGCAAGAACTACGTGAAGGCCGCCACCAAGGGCATCGTCAAGGTCGCCTCCAAGATCGGCATCTCGACCATCCAGAGCTACCTCGGCGCCCAGATCTTCGAGTGCGTCGGCCTCCAGCAGAAGGTCGTCGACAAGTACTTCACCGGCACGGCCACCCGCATCGAAGGCGCCGACGTCGCCGCGATCGCCGAGGAGACGCTCACCCGCCACCGCAACGCCTTCCCCGAGCGCGTCGACACCCCCGCCACCCTCGAGGTCGGCGGCGACTACCAGTGGCGTAACGAAGGCGAAGGCCACCTCTTCAGCCCGCAGGTCATCCACTCGCTGCAGAAGGCCGTCCGCACGGGCAGCTTCGACACCTTCAAGGTCTACTCCGGCCTGGTGAACGACCAGATGAAGCAGATCTTCACGCTGCGTGGCCTGCTCCAGTTCAGGGCCCGCACCGCGATCGACATCAACGAAGTCGAGTCCGTCGACAGCATCCTCAAGCGCTTCAAGACGGGCGCGATGAGCTACGGCTCGATCTCCTCCGAGGCCCACGAGGCCCTGGCGATCGCCATGAACCGCGTCGGCGGCAAGTCCAACACCGGCGAAGGCGGCGAAGACCCGGCCCGCTTCACCTGGACCAACGAACAGGGCGACTCCAAGAACTCCGCCATCAAGCAGGTCGCCTCGGGCCGCTTCGGCGTCACGAGCCGCTACCTGACCAACGCCAAGGAGATCCAGATCAAGATGGCCCAAGGCGCGAAGCCCGGCGAAGGCGGCCAGCTCCCCGGCGGCAAGGTCTATCCGCCGATCGCCAAGGTCCGTTACTCCACCCCCGGCGTGGGCCTCATCTCCCCGCCCCCGCACCACGACATCTACTCGATCGAGGACCTCTCGGAACTCATCCATGACCTGAAGAACGCCAACCGCGCCGCGCGCGTCTGCGTGAAGCTCGTCTCGGAAGTCGGCGTCGGCACCATCGCCACCGGCGTGGCCAAGGCGCACGCGGACGTCGTCCTGATCTCCGGCTTCGACGGCGGTACGGGCGCTTCGCCCCAGACCTCCATCAAGCATGCCGGCCTGCCGTGGGAACTCGGCCTCGCCGAGACCCATCAGACCCTCGTCCTCAACAACCTGCGCTCCCGCATCGTCGTCGAGACCGACGGCCAGCTGAAGACCGGCCGCGACGTCGTCGTCGCCGCCCTCCTCGGCGCCGAAGAGTTCGGCTTCGCCACCGCCCCGCTGGTGACCCTCGGCTGCATCATGATGCGCGTGTGCCACCTCAACACCTGCCCGGTCGGCGTCGCCACCCAGGACCCTGAGCTCCGCAAGAACTTCACCGGCCGTCCGGAAGACACCGTGAACTTCATGCGCTTCATCGCCCAGGAAGTCCGCGAGATCATGGCCCAGCTCGGCTTCCGCACGCTCAACGAGATGGTCGGCCGCACCGACGTCCTCGAGGCCCGCCACGCCGTCGACCACTGGAAGGCCAAGGGCATCGACCTCTCCAAGCTCCTGTACTCGCCGAAGGTCGGCCCCGAAGTGGGTCGTTTCTGCACCGAGACGCAGGACCACGGCCTCGAGAAGGGCCTCGACCTCTCCGTCCTGCTGGCGAAGTGCCGGCCGGCCATCGAGAAGGGCGAGCCGGTCCGCTACGAAGGCGAGATCAAGAACATCCACCGCGTGGTCGGCACGATCATCGGCAACGAGATCACCAAGCGCCACCCCGACGGCCTGCCGGAAGGCACCATCCACCTGAAGTTCAAGGGCAGCGCGGGCCAGTCCCTCGGCGCCTTCGTCCCCCCGGGCGTGACCATCGAGATCGAAGGCGACGCCAACGACTACGTCGGCAAGGGCCTCAGCGGCGGACGCATCATCGTCTACCCCGACGCCAAGGCGACCTTCCCCGCCGAAGACAACATCATCCTCGGCAACGTCGCCCTCTACGGCGCGACCTCCGGCGAGGCCTTCTTCCGCGGCATGGCCGGCGAACGCTTCTGCGTGCGTAACTCCGGCGTCACCACGGTCGTCGAAGGCGTGGGCGACCACGGCTGCGAGTACATGACCGGCGGTCGCGTCGTCATCCTCGGCGCCACGGGCCGCAACTTCGCCGCCGGCATGAGCGGCGGCGTGGCCTACGTCCTCGACGAGAAGGGCGACTTCGCCACCCGCTGCAACAAGCAGATGGTCGGCCTCGAGAAGCCGGACGCCAACGATGCGGCCGAACTCCGCGGCCTCGTCGAGCGCCACGCCGAGCTCACGGGCAGCCTGAAGGCGAAGAAGCTCCTCGCCAACTGGGACGCCTCGCTCGCCAAGTTCGTCAAGGTGATGCCGAAGGACTACAAGCGCGTCCTCCAGGCCATCGCGACGGCCCAGGCCAAGGGCCTCAGCGGCGACGCCGCCCTCGTCGAAGCCTTCGAGATCAACTCTCGCGACCTCGCCCGCGTCGGCGGCGGCTGATCACCCACCTCGTCCACACCAAGCACCTTCTGCACCATGGGAAAACCTACCGGATTTGTCGAATACCAGCGCGAACTCCCGCCTGACCGCGATGCCCTCACCCGCATCGGCGATTGGAAGGAGATCCACCACCATCACTCCGACGAGAAGCTCCAGAAACAGGGCGCCCGCTGCATGGACTGCGGCGTGCCGTTCTGCCACACGGGCAAGCTCATCAGCGGGATGGCCAGCGGCTGCCCGATCAACAACCTGATCCCCGAGTGGAACGACCTCGTCTACCGTGGCCTCTGGCGCGAAGCGCTGGAACGCCTCCACAAGACCAACAACTTCCCGGAATTCACCGGCCGCGTCTGCCCCGCCCCGTGCGAAGGCTCCTGCGTGCTCGGCATGAACAAGCCGGCCGTCACGATCAAGAACATCGAAGTGTCGATCGTCGACAAGGGCTGGGAGAACGGCTGGGTCATCCCCCGCGACCCGTCGAAGCGCACCGGCAAGAAGGTCGCCGTCATCGGCTCCGGCCCCGCCGGCCTCTCCGCCGCCGCGCAGCTCAACTACGCCGGCCATAACGTCACCGTCTTCGAACGCTCCGACCGTCCGGGCGGCCTGCTGATGTACGGCATCCCGAACATGAAGCTCGACAAGAAGGACGTCGTGCTGCGCCGCATCTCCCTCCTCGAAGCCGAAGGCGTGACCTTCAAA
Organism: Opitutales bacterium; assembly: GCA_030725715.1. Taxonomy (GTDB): domain Bacteria; phylum Verrucomicrobiota; class Verrucomicrobiia; order Opitutales; family UBA953; genus UBA953. Next base: position 3,490 of record JANRFG010000036.1, on the reverse strand, counting down.
TGCGGCGTCAACGTCGGCGTCGACGTCTCGCCCGAACAGCTCCGCAAGGACTTCGACGCGGTCATCCTCACCGTCGGCGCCACCAAGGGCCGCGACCTCCCCCTCCCCGGCCGTGAAGCCAAGGGCATCCATCTCGCGATGGAGTTCCTCCACGCCAACACGAAGAACCTCCTGGACGGCAAGGCCCCCGACGCGACCATCACCGCCAAGGGCAAGGATGTCGTGATCATCGGCGGCGGCGACACCGGCACCGACTGCGTGGGCACCTCGCTCCGCCACGGCTGCAAGTCCGTCGTCCAGCTCGAGATCATGGCGAAGGCCCCCGCCACCCGCGCCAAGGACAACCCGTGGCCGGAATGGCCGAAGACCTACAAGGTCGACTACGGCCAGGAAGAAGCCGCCGCCAAGTACGGCTCCGACCCCCGCGTCTACCTCACCACGGCCACGAAGTTCGTCGCCGACGAACAGGGCGCCCTCAAGGAAGTCCACACCGTCGAAGTCGAGTGGAAGAAGGACGACAAGGGCGTCTTCGGACCCCAGAAGATCGCCGGCACCGAGAAGGTCCGCCCGGCTCAGCTCGTCCTCCTCGCCATGGGCTTCCTGGGGCCGGAACAACCGCTCCTCGAAGCCTTCGGCATCGAACGCGACGCCCGCTCCAACGCGAAGGCCGAGCACGAGAAGTACGTGACCAACGTCCCGGGCGTCTTCGCCGCCGGTGACTGCCGTCGCGGCCAGTCCCTCGTCGTCTGGGCCTTCAACGAAGGCCGTGGCGCCGCCCGCGAGTGCGACAAGTTCCTGATGGGCGAGTCGGAGCTTCCGTAAGCCCCGCCCCCATCGACCGCCGAAGCCCGACTCAATGAGTCGGGCTTCTTGTTGGCGGGTATCTTAGGTTTGCCGAGCCTCGCGGCCGCCCCCACCCTGCCCACGTGAGCACGCCTTCCCTCGAAGACCTGAAATCCGTCGCCCTGGCCACGGCCGTCGCCGCCGGCGACCTGCTCGCCAAGGGCGCCCAGATGAAGGTCAACGCCTCGACGGACGACGACGTGAAGATGCAGGCCGACGTGGACTCGGAGCATCTGGTCCGCGACCGGCTCAAGGCCACGGGGATCCCGGTGATCGGCGAAGAACTCGGCGGCGACGCCTCCCTCTTCGACGGCGACAGCCTCTACTGGGTCGTCGACCCGCTCGACGGCACCTACAATTACCTCCGCCGCCAGCCCGCGACCTGCGTGTCGCTCGGCCTGATGCGCGGCAAGGAACCGGTGCTCGGCGTGATCCATGACTTCACCGCGAAGAAGACCTACTTCGGCGTCGTCGGCGACGGCAGCTATCTCAACGGCGTGCGCCTCACGCCCGGCTGGGTCACCGACATCAAGGACGCGTGCATCATGACGGGCTTCCCCGCCGCCGCCGACAAGTCCGGCCCGGCGATGCAGCTCTTCGTGGAGCAGGTCGGTCGCTACAAGAAGATCCGCATGATCGGCTCCGCCGCGCTCGCCTTAGCTTACGTGGGCGAAGGCGTGGCGGACACGTATTACGAGTCCGGCACGAACCTCTGGGACGTCGCCGCGGGCCTCGCGATCATCAAGGCCGCCGGCGGACACTATCGTCTGGTGCCGACCGGCAAGCGTCCGCTGAACTACGACCTCTGGGCCTCGGCCCGCGAGGAGTGGACCCGTTGAGCACCGCCTTAGGCGTGGACAAGATACGCCGGCCGGCTAGGGTGGCCGCGTGCTCCTCGCCCTGACGAATCCGCTCCCAGAAGCCGTGATCAAGCACGCGGCGGAGAACTACGCCGAGAAGATCCTCGGCCAGGATTACGCCTCGATGGGCTTCTGGGTGGCCCTCGCGATGGTGCTCATCTATCTGCCCTTCCTCGGCCGGCTCGCCGCGCAGCACTTCTTCGGCAAGGACGGCACGCTCGTCGGGATCGGCCTCACCGGCATCCTGTCGGTCGCCGTGACCTTCGCGGCCGTCTGCATGGCCGACACGAGCCTCTCGGGCTTCGTCCCGAAATCGGTCGAGGTCCTGGTCATCTCCCTCTGCACCGCCACGGTGGTCCTGCTGGCCACCAGCGCCGCCGCGCAGGTCCTGAGCATGGGCTTCGGGCCCTCCCTCGGCCTGCAGCTGATCTTCTGGAACATCGTCTTCCTAGCCCAGCTGGCCACCCGGTTCCTGATGGATTTCTGGAAGCACGTCTGAGCCGGTCGATGAAAGCACTGGCCTACGCCCTCTGTCTGGCCCTGGCGGCCTTCGCGCGGGCGGAGCCATCCTTGCACCACACCCTCGCGGGCAAGGTCGTCACGGGCTACCAAGGCTGGTTCCGGGCCGAAGGCGACGCGAGCGGCCTCGGCTGGGTCCACTTCGGACGGGGCAAGCTCTTCACGGATAAGGAGTATACTTTCGACCTCTGGCCTGACCTCTCCGAATTCCCGCCGGACGAAAGATACCCTTCGCCGTTCCAATTCGCCGACGGGCGGACCGCGGATCTCTTCAGCAGCGTCCATCCGCTGACGGTCCGCCGCCACTTCCGCTGGATGAAGGACTATGGGATCGACGGCGCGATGCTCCAACGCTTCGCGGTCGGCCTGGGCAAAAGCCGTGGCGCCGACTCCATGGAGATGGTCCTGCGCCATTGCACCGACGCCGCCAACGCCGAAGGCCGAGCCTTGACGGTGATGTATGATCTCTCCGGGCTGACGCCGGACAAATTCCGGACGGTCGCCGCGGATTGGCGTAAGCTCGTCGCCGCCGGTCAGACCAAGCAGCCGTGCGCCCAATTCCATCAAGGCAAACCCCTGGTGGCGCTCTGGGGGCTGGGCTTCAAGGACCGCCCGCCGGCGCTCAAGGAATGGACCGCCCTGCTCGCCGACATCAAGTCGACCGGCGCCGCCGTCATGATCGGGGTGCCGACCTTCTGGCGGGAGCGCAAGAACGACAGCATCCCCGACCCGGCCTTGCATGAGGTGATCCGCCTGGCCGACGTCATCAGCCCCTGGGCTGTCGGCCGGTCCGAGAATCCGAAGGGTGTCGCCGAGCTCGCGAAGGAAGTCTGGGCGGCCGACATCGTCTGGTGCCGCGCCAAGCAGAAGACCTACCTGCCGGTGATCTTCCCGGGCTTCAGTTGGAGCAATCTGTCCGCCCTGCAGGGCCAGCGGGCTCCGAAGAACGCGATTCCCCGTCTGGGCGGCCGCTTCCTCTGGTCCCAAGCCGTCGCCGCCCGCGAAGCCGGCGCGAAGAGCGTCTACGTGGCGATGTTCGACGAGGTCGACGAAGGCACGGCGATCATGAAATGCGGGGGCCCACGGCCGGTCGGTAATTTCGTGGACCTGAGCGACGTGCCGACAGACCACTACCTCTGGCTCTCCGGGCAGATCGGACGGATGCTGCGCGGCAATATCTCGCCCACACCCGCCTTGCCGAAACGCTGAACAGCCTCAGCCGGTGGCCTGGAGGCCGGCGGCGATGGCGTTCAAGGAGAGGAGCATCT
>JANRFG010000035.1:43595-59026 GCA_030725715.1 Opitutales bacterium | reverse complement strand
CCTTCCGGCACCCAGTTGGTCAGCGCATGGAGACCGACGTCGTACTTCCGCTTGCCGCGGGCATAGAAGGAATTGAGCCCGCCGGCGGAGTTGTGCCGCTCGAAGACCAGCACCTTGCGCCCGAACATCCCCAGGCGCACGGCGGCGGCGAGGCCGGACATGCCAGCTCCGATGATGACGGCGTCGTAATGGGCGGCGGAGGTGGACACGGGGCTAATGTCGGCGAAGCACGGGCCAGGTCAAGCGACGCCCTCAGGGCGTCGTGATGCGCAGGACTTCCTCCGCGGCCTGCGTGACCTGCTGGGCGGTGATCCGGGCCAGCGCGCGGTCCATGCGGGCGAGATACTCGGCGCGGGGTTCTCCCGGGAACATCGTGGTATCGACGCGGACGACCCGGTGCACGGCACCCCACGGGCGGGCCCGGGCGTAATCCGACGGACCGAAGACCCCGACGACGGGCGTACCGACCGCGGCGGCGAGCTGCAGCACGGATGAATCGGCGCCCAGGAAAAGCCGCGACTCCTTGATGAGCCGGGCGAGTTGCGCGAACCGCAGGCGCCCGCCGGTCGACATCGCCACGGGCCCGATCAGCCCGCAGAGGGCTTCGGCCATGATGCGCTCGGCGCCGCCCGGGCCAGCCGAGACCACGATGCGTTCGACGGAACGAGAGGCGATGAGCTCGCGGGCCACGACGGCCCACTTGTCGATCTCGAGGATACGTTCCGGCCGGGTCGCGCCGGGATGGATGACGGCGAAACGTCCGGCCTCCAGCATCATGCCGTGCTCCTGCATACGCGAAGGGGCGAACCACATCGCCGGTGTCTCGGCATGGAAGCCGAGCACCCGCGAAAGCACCTCGTGATCGCGGGCGGCTTCGTGCGGATCGACCGCGGCCCCGAAGACCTGCTGATGCATGAACGGTCTGAGGTAGAACGGGGCGTGACCGCCGCAGGCCCGGACCGCCGCGCCGCTGAGCGCCACGAGGCGATGCGCCTGCGGATGACCGCCGAGCGCGACCGCGTAATCGAAACGCTGCCGGCGCAGGCGGGAAAGCAGGGCCAGCAGCGAACCCTCGGCGCCGAAGCCGATGGTCTCGACGACCGCGGGGCAGCCTTCAAGGGCAGGCTCGGAACCCGGCGTGGTGACAAAAGTCACCTGCGCGCCCGGGTGGCGCTCCCGGATCGTGCGCAGACCGGCCGTCGCGGCCAACGCGCCGCGCAGTCCGGTGAACTTGACGACCAGCAGGCGCATCAGCCCAGGTTCTTCGACTGGTTGTCCCAGAGGCGCCGGAACAGTTCCGACGAAGCGTAGACCGCCTCGCGCGGGCCGTCCGCCACGATGCGGCCGCCGTCGAAGACGAGCACCCGGCCGACGTCGCGGATGGTGCTGAAGCGATGCGCGACGATGAGCGTCGTGCGGCCCTTCATCAGGAGCGCGAGCGACTGCTGGATGCTGCGCTCGGTGTCCGTGTCGAGGGCCGAGGTCGCTTCGTCGAGGATCAGCACCGGCGCATCCTTGAGGAAGGCCCGGGCGATCGAGACGCGCTGGCGCTGGCCGCCGGACAGGCGTCCGCCGCGCTCGCCGACCTTGGTCTGGAAACCTTCGGGCTGGGCCTCGATGAACTCGAGGGCGCCGGCGAGGCGCGCGGCCTCGCGGACCTCGGCGTCGGTCGCCGCCGGCCGGCCGAGGCGGATGTTCTCGAGGATCGATTCGTTGAAGAGGACGGGCTCCTGGGAGACCAAGGCGATGTTCGCGCGGAGATCGGCCTGACGGACGGAACGCAGGTCCTGGCCGTCGATGCGGATCACGCCCTGCTGAGGGTCGAAGAAGCGCGGCACCAGGTTGACGAAGGTGCTCTTGCCGGCGCCGCTGGGACCGACGAGCGCGACGGATTGTCCGGCGGGGATGCCCAGCGTGACGTCGGCGAGGACCGGCTCGGCGCCGTAAGCGAAGCTCACGCCGACGAATTCGAGGTCGCCCCGGACCCGGGCGAGCGGACGGGCGTCGGCCGCGTCCGCGACTTCGACCTCAGCCCGCAGGATCTCCTCGAGGCGGGCCAGGCCCGGCGCGGCCATGCTCAGCCGGCTGGTGACGTTGCCGAGCCGCTTGACCGGACCATAGGCGAAATAGAAGGCGACGATGAGGGACAGCAGTTCGGGCAAGGTGAACCCGCTCGCCGCGCCGAAGCCGATCGCGGCGGCGATGCCCGCGGCCGCCGTGAGTTCGATCAGCGGCGACAACGCCTTCTCATAACGGACCAGCTTGCCTTGGATCCGCAGGCCTTCCCGGCTCGCCGCGCCGAAACGGTCGCCCTCGCGCCGTTGCAGGCCGTAGGCCCGGATCTCGCGGGCGGACTGCAGGTTCTCGACGGCGATGCCGTTGAGGTCGGAAGCGGAGACGAGCCCCTGCTGGGTGCGGTGCTGGATGCGCCGGGCGACCGAACGGACGAGCAAGACCGCGGCGGGCACGACGAGGAGGCAGGCGAGGAACAAGAGGCCGGTGTCGTGCGAGAAGCAGACCCAGACGACGTAGCCCAAGGCGAAGACCAGCGTCAGCGGCTGGACGATGAGGTCGTTGGACACATCGACCAGCACGAGCCGGACCGAGTTGGCGTCCGTGATCAGGCGGGCCATCAGGTCACCGACGGAATGCCGGCCGAAGAAACCAAGGTGCATCTGCTGCAGGCGCCCGAAGACGTCGCGCCGGACGGCCTCGATGACGCGCAGGCCCGCGAGATTGAGCAGGTAGGTGGAGAAGAATTCGCCGAGTCCGCGGACCAGCATGACCACCGGCAGGAAGGCGACCGCGAACAGCATCTCATGCCCCTTCGGCAGGAAAAGGATCGCCTCGCCGCCGAGGCGCTCCGGCCACGCGAGCAGCGGGGCCGCGCGGGCGGCGTCGTCGCCGAAGACCGCGGGCAGGACCTTGCCCATCAGGAACGGCAGCCCGAAGGCGTTGGCGGCCGCGAAGACGACGGCCGCGAACAAGGACAGGACCAGCAGCGTACGACTCCCCTTCAGGTAGGGCAGGTAGAGCTGGTAACGGCCTCGGAACACGGCCCCAGCGTGGCGAACAGGGGCGGGGAGGAAATACCAAACCGAGGCTATTTCTTCTTCGGGAAGGCCACGGAGAACGCGATGGCCAAGGCCAAGGTGACGCCGATGACGGCGAGCGACAGCTCGGTGGGGAAATGGACGCGCCCGTGGTCGACGAAGCGCGCGGGCATCCACGAGGCGAACTGGCCGGCCGGCTGACCCAGCCCGGCGGCCCAAGGCAGGATCATCTTGAGACCGATGAAGACGAGGACGAAGGCGAGCGCGGGCTTGAGGAAGCGGAAATACTGCATGAAGCCGGCGAGGGCGAAATACATGGAGCGCAGCCCCATGATCGCGAAGATGTTCGAGGTGAACGCGACGAAGCGCTTCTCCTCGATCGGGAGGTTCGGGGGCAGGATGCCAAGGACGGCGGGGATGGAATCGATCGCGAAGATGAGATCCGTGCCCTCGACGACGAGCAGCACCAGGAAGAGCGGGGTGAAGCGGCGGACGCCGTTCTCCTTCACCCAGAACTTGTTGCCGTGCAGGTGCGGCGTGAGCGGGAAGAACTTCCGGGCGATGCGGACGAACAGGTTCTCGTCCATGCCCTTGCCTTCATGTTCGTCGCGGGAGAGCGCCAGTTTGACGCCGGTGAACAGGAGGAACGCGCCGAAGATCGGCAGCAGCCAGGTGAAGCTCTCGACGGCCGCGACGCCGGCGACGATGAAGAGCGCCCGCATGGCGACGGCGCCGATGATGCCCCAGAACAAGACGCGGTGCTGGAGGTGGTCCGGGATCTTGAAGTGGGCGAAGACGAGGATGAAGATGAACAGGTTGTCGACCGAGAGCGCGAGCTCCAGGACGTAGCCGGCGGCGAACAGTTGGGCGTCCTCGGGCCCCTTCCAGGCGGATAAAAGGAACCCGAAGGCGACCGCCAGGGAGATCCAGACGACACACCAGGCCACGGCCTCCTTGAAGGAAGGCTTATGGTCGGTCTTGTTGAAGACCCCCAGATCGAGGGCCAGCATCAAGGCGACGAAGCCGAGGAAGGCCGCCCAGGCCCACACCGGGATCACCAAAGGGGCGTCGGCGAGGACGGGCAGGATAAGATCCATGCACAAGAACTTGACCGAAACCCGGGGGAGTCAAGCCCCCCGCTGATGCGGGCTTGCCCGCCCGCCCGGGAGCAGGCTAACTCCATGCTGCGTTCCCGTAGTTCAACGGATAGAACATTGGTTTCCTAAACCGAGGATGTGGGTTCGATTCCCGCCGGGGACAGCGCCGCGACGGGACGAACTCAGCGCCCCTTGAGGCGATACCCCTGGATCCGGGTGTCGGGCGATCGACGGTAGATGTCGTCGACGTCCTTGAGCGACATGAACGTCCACGGCGCCAGGATGCTTTCCCCGTTCTTGGTCAGGACGATCTCGTCCGCGACCTGCACGCAGGTGTGCAGGCCTTCGCCGTTGTCCAGGAAGCACAGGACGTCGCCGAACTTGTAAGGAGGGTCGATGGCCTCGTAAGCCGTCAGCAGATGCTGGGACGCCATGGCACTGTCCAAGTAGTTGTCATTGGCGTCTTCCTCGAAGAAGTTGAGCGAGGTCCAATGACAATCCGGCAGACGTCCCTTCAGGCCCATCGCGGCGGTCGGGAAAGTATATACGCGCCGGCGGGCCAAGGTCGGCAGGAACTGGGTGATATCGACCATCTGCGGCGCGCGGCGGCGCGTGATGGCGGACAGGAAGGGGACGCGCTCGGCGTTCAGGCTGCCGGCGCTCCAGTACTCGATGAAACCCGCCCGACCCACTTTGAGCGGAAGCTTGAGTTCGATGAGGAGACTGCGGATCCGGGTGATCGTGCGGAAGACCGTGGTGACTTCTTCCTGGCTTTTCGTGAGCGTGAGGAGCGCCTGGATGTCACTGAAGACCACCGCCGAACCCCGACGCCAGAGCAGCTTGCGGATCAGTTCCTGCTGGGGCTTGGTGATCTCGGTCTCCGAAAGCCAGTCATCGATGTCACCGCCGTGTATGAAGACCGGGTCGCGGTGGTACTCGTTGGCGGAGAACTTAGCCAGTTCGGCGTAAAGCGCCGAACGAGGAGCCTCGCCGATCTCCACGAGGTCCTCGACCTTCGGAAGGACCACCAGATTATTGCCGTTGGTGACCACCTGGGTCGGCCCCATCAGCCGGTCGATGAGCGTGGCCGGGAGGCCGGACTTCGCCATGATCGCACGGACCCCTTTCTCGGTGGTCTGCTCGAAAGTCCAGCGGGTCACGGGGGACGGCTTGGAGACGACGGCGAGGATGTTGTCCGGCGGCTCCAGGTAGACGGCGCGGACCTGAAGGTCGCCCCATGGGCCTGATTTGGTTTCCCAGGAGGGCTCTGCGGAAAACAGCCCGGTGGCGCTCAAACAGGCCAAGACCAGACCAAAGAAGAATGACGACCTTAAAGGCACACGCTTTTGACATCAGTAAAAGCCCGAAGTTCCAACCAAATAATATGCACACCGCGCCCCCGGGGCGCCCGTGGGTTTCGCATTGTCGAGCGGGGGGTTACTCCGCAGGGATAGGGGGAACCTCTCCCGTGACCCGACCCAAAGCCAAGAAGCCCGCCCCCGCCCGCCGAAGCACCAAGCCCGCCGGACGCCGGGCAGCCAAGCCGGCGAAGCGTCAGGCCGACGCCGCCTCCACTTCGACCCTGGAAGCCGCCAAAGCCCAGCCCAACCAGCGCATCGGGGTGCTGATCGACGCGGACAACGTGTCCCACCAGCACCTCCCCACCCTCCGCCGCTTCATCGGCGAGACGGCGATCGCCGCCGCCAAGGCCTACGGCGACTTCCAGGGCCGCCTCAGCGGCTGGCGGGCCGCCGCCCAGGAATGGACCGAACTCGAGCTCGTCGACCAGCGCAGCTATACCCCCGGCAAGAACGCCGCCGACATGCGCCTCACGATCGACGCGGTCAAGCTGATGGCCGGCCCCACCCCGCCCACGACCCTGATCTTCGTCACCAACGACAGCGACTTCACGCCGGTGGTCGAAGACGCCAAGCGCCTCGGGGTCCGCATCATCGTGATGGGCGAACGCACCCACAAGGCCCTCCGCTCCACGGCGCACCATTACCTGAACCTGTCCGAACTGCGCGCGCGCATGGATGACGAACAGGCCGCCAAGTCCGACCCGCGCAAAGCCCTCGCCCTGCTCGCGCAGGCGCTCCGCGCCCTCATCCCTAAGGCCAACAAGGAGGCCGCCGGCCTGCTCGACCAGTTCGAGAAGATGCTGCCGGACCTCCGCTTCGCCGACGCCCCTCGCCCGCAACAACGCGAGTCCGGCCCCCGCCGCGAAGCGCGGCCGGAACGCGCCCCGCGCGAACCGCGCCCGGCCCGCGAACCCCGCGCGCCGCGCGAACCCCGCCCGGCGCCGGATAACTCCGGCCAGGATTACCGCGACCGCCCGAACCTCTCGTCCGCCCAGCAGGCCCAAGGCAAGGCCGAGGCCGACCAGCGCCGCGCCCAGCTCCAGCAGCGTCAGGACATCATCGACGCCCTCGTCGACGTCGCCACGGGCCTCGCTCCCGAAGGCGAATGGCTGAAGGTCGAGGTCATCAAGAAATTCCTCCTGCAGGAGCACCCCGGCCTCGAGGCCAACGCCCCGCGCTACGCGAAGTTCTACCGCATGCTCGAGGACACCGGCCGCTTCGACGTCCAGCTCCAGGGCTCGACGGTGATGGCGCGCCTGAAGGAGTAAGCCTTACTTTCCGATCGTCCGGGCGAGGAAGGCCAAGGTGACCTCGGTCAGGTCGGCTTCCGGAGAACTGCTGCTGACTTCGGCGCCGGCGATGAGACCGCTGCGCTTCCAACTTTTGCCCTTCGGGTGCAGGTCGAAGGTGTGCGGGGCTCCTTGGACGACGACATACTCGTGGGGCACCTTCTCCGCGCGGAGCGCCTTGGCCATGGCGTCGGACTGCGCGATATCGACCGTAGTGTCGGCGGTGCCGTGCAGGATGAGCACCGCCGGATCCTGCGCGTCGCACTGGTTCTCCGGTAGATAGGCGGCCTGCTCCGCCGCCGCAACGCCCGGGACGTCGCCCTTGCCATGCTTGGAGAAGTTCACGACTCCGTAGAAGTCGATGACGGCGGAGACCTTGGCGGAATGCTTCGCGGCATGGTCACCGCCCGGACCGGTCTTGTCATCGGACAGTCCGACCATGAGCGCGAGGTAGCCGCCGGCCGATCCGCCGGCGACGGCGATGCGGTCCGGATCGAGGCCGAGCGCGTCGGCGTTGGCCCGCATCCAGCGCACGGCTTCACGACAGTCCGCGATGTTCCGCGGCCAGACGCCCGGCTTGTCCTTCGGTCCGAGGACGTAATTGCAGCTCACGACGACATAGCCCGCGCGAGCGAGGTCGGCGCTGACGCTGGCGGAGCGATACTCGGCCTTGTCGCCGCCGGTGAAACCGCCGCCATGGATGAAGAGCACGCCCGGACGCCGCACCTTGAAGTCGCGCGCATACTGGACGTAAAGGTCGAGCCGCTCGGACCGGGCCGCGGGCAGGAACGCGAGGTTGCTCAGACGGAACACGGGGTTCGGCATCTCGGCGGTGTAGGCCATGGACATCGCTGCGGCGTACCGGGCGGGCAGGTCGCCGAGCTTATCCGCGCCGGGGGCGCCCAGTTCGTAGATGCGCAGCTTCGCGGCGGGGTCGGCGGCGAAGGCGGTGACGGCGACGAGCAGCAGGAGGAACGGACGCATAAAGGGCGGGGTAGAGATTCCTACCCCGCCCTTGAAGGCAGTCAACGGTCAGACGCAGATCAGGACAACGCGTGGGCGTAGCCGTCGACGATCGCCTGCAGCGAGGCTTCGACGAGGTTTTCGCTGACGCCGACCGTGCCCCAGGAGTCCTTGCCGTCGGAGGAACGGATGACCACGCGGGTCTTGGCCGCGGTGCCGTCGGCGCCGCCGAGGATGCGGACCTTGTAGTCCACGAGGCTGACCTTCGCGAGCTTCGGGAAGGACTTCACGAGGGCGGCGCGCAGGGCCTGGTCAAGAGCGTGCACAGGTCCGTCGCCTTCGGCCACGGTCAGGGTCTCCTTGCCGGCGATGGTGACACGCACCACGGCTTCGCAGTAGGCCGAACCCTTGGCGCCGCGGGCGGTGACGTGATACGAAGCGACTTCGAACGGCGCGGCCTTGCTCTTGCCGATATGGCGGCGGAGCAGCAGGGCGAGCGACGCTTCGGCGTCCTCGAAGCTCCAACCGCCGTGCTCGAGCTTCTTGAGCTCGTCGAGCGCGGTGGCGGTGGCGGGGGAATCGCGGTCGAGGTCGATGCCGAGGGACTTCGCCTTGAGGACGATGTTGCTGCGGCCGGACTGGTCGCTGACGAGGACGGTGCGCTCATTGCCGACGACGGTCGGGTCGACGTGCTCGTAGGCGGCGGAGAACTTACGGACGGCGTCCACGTGCGTGCCGCCCTTGTGGGCGAAGGCAGCGGTGCCGACCCACGGACGACGCGGATCAGGGGCGAGGTTGGCGACGCCGTCGACGAAACGGGACAGCCCGGCGAGGCCCTTGAGAGAGGTCGAGGGCACGCACTTCCAGCCGAACTTCAGCTGGGCGCAGGGGATGACCGCGGTGAGGTCGCAATTGCCGGTGCGCTCGCCGATGCCGTTGACGGTGCCCTGGACGTGAGAGGCGCCGGCTTCCAACGAAGCGAGGGCGTTGGCGAGGCCGAGGCCGGCGTCGTCATGCGTATGGATGCCGACAGGGGTCTTCTTCAGCGCGGCGATGGCGGCGCGGGTGGCCGCGGCGACTTCGGCCGGCAGGGAGCCGCCGTTGGTATCGCAAAGGACCACGCGGTCGGCGCCGCCTTCGACGGCGGCGAGCATGGAGGCGATGGCGTAGGCCGGATCTTCCTTCCAGCCGTCGATCGCATGCTCGCAATCGTAGACGACCTCGCGGCGATGGGACTTCAGGAAGGCGACCGTGTCGCGGATCATCTCCAGATTCTCTTCGGGCGAGCAGCGGAGCACTTCGCGGACGTGGAGGGCGGAGGTCTTGCCGTAGATCGTGACGACCGGGGTGTCGACCTCGAGGAGGCCGCGGACCTGGGCGTCTTCGGAGGCGCGCACGCCCTTGCGACGGGTCGACCCGAAGGCCGCCAGCTTGGCATGCTTGAACTTGATCTTCTTCGCGCGGGCGAAGAACTCGACGTCGCGCGGATTGGAGCCCGGCCAGCCGCCTTCGATGTAGGCCATGCCGAAGCGTTCGAGCTCGGCGGCGATGCGCAGCTTGTCATCGACGGAGAAATGAATGCCCTGCCCCTGCGAGCCGTCGCGGAGGGTGGTGTCATAGATTTCGATGGAGCGTGCCATGGTCGTGTGGGTGGGAAAGAGGTGTAAAGGGAGGGGGCCGTTCCGGGCGCCGCGGAACGGGGAGTCGCCCGTCGGGCGTTCCGTTCAGCGGGCTTAGCGCCCGATGAGGGTAATCATCGCCGGAATGATGGCACGACCAGCCGCGGAGCGGAGGGAGGTCGAAGACTGGGCCAGGGATTCCATGACGAAGGACCTGACTCCAAGGGCGGAGGGATGGAGAGTCAAAGGCAAAGCAAGCCGGGGCTGGTCCGGACTCGCCAAAAGGCCAATAAATACCCATTAATCGACCCATGCGCCGCCTCGCCGCCCTCTTCCTGCTCGCGGTCGGCACCCTCCCGGGCCTCGCCCAATGGCAGATCTTCGCGGAGAAACTCCCCGCCGCCGGGACCTTGGCCACCTACCGCATGGAGACGATCCGGGACGGCACGACGGCTTCGACCAGTGAAGTGCGCTTCTCCGTCCGCCCCGGCCGGGACGTCGACGGGCGGGCACACGTCTGGTTCACCGTCGAACCGGTGATGTGGCTCGGCTCCCGTGAACGGGCGCCGCTCCGTCTGCTCGTGCGCCCCGACATGGATCGGGCCGCCGCCAGCCGGCTGATCGAGAACTCGGCGGAGATCGTGTTCTCGAACCCGGTGAAGGGCGCCTACCACATGACGCGCGAGGACATCGCTTGGGTCTCCGACTGGGCGAAGCTGACCTACACCAGCGAACTCACGCCCGACGAACCCGCCAAGGAGCAGATCGTCGCCGCCGGCCGTGGCTTCGCCTGCGAGCGTCTGCGTATCTATGCCACGACGGTCACGGACCCGCCGATGGTCTCGAAACAGCTGCTGGAGTTCCGGGGCAAGGTCTGGCGCAGCGAGGAGGCCTCCTTCGGCGTCGTGCGCGCCGAATGGGAAGAACGGACAACCAAGGGATCGAAGGCGAAGGTGGAGACCAAGCGGCTGACCCTGCTGGCGCAAGGCAAGGAGACCCCGCCGACCGACCCCGTCGACCGCGGCAAGGACTTCTCGGTCTGGCGCCTGATCTTCGGCCGCTGAGCCCACCAAAGGACCAGCCCACCCGGGTTGAATCGGATGGGCTGGCGTTAAATGGTGGCCTGAGTCGGAATCGAACCAACGACACGACGCTCTTCAGGCGTCTGCTCTACCAACTGAGCTATCAGGCCAATCAACTGGACGTTCAGAAGGACAAAGCCGCCCTCCCCTGTCAATCCGACAAGGAAGGGAGGCTTAAAAAGGCCTTCAGAAGCTGAATTTCCAAGCCGAGAGGCGGCGTTCCACCTCGGCGATGACTTCGGCTTCGCCGGCCTCGCCCTTGTCCGAGACGAAGGTCACGGAGAAGCGGACGAACGAACCGCAGTCATCCCAAGGCACGGTGGAGATGAGATGCTCGGTGATCATCCACTGCGAGAAGGCCTCGCCGGATTCGAAGCTCACCGTGCCGGACGGACCGGTGGCGGACTTCGGGGCGGGCATGTAGAGGAAGAAACCGGCGCCGGGCTTGCGGACCTGGAAGCCGAGCTTGGCGAGGACGCCGACGAGCTGGTCCATGCGGCGCGAATACTTGGCGGCGATGGCCTTCGGGATGGAGACTTCGTCGAGGCCCGCGGCGCCGGCCTTCTGGATGCCGAGGAACTGGCCGGAGTCGGAGTTGTCCTTCACGTCGCCGTAGGCGCGGACGAGCAGCGCGTTGCCGGCGACGAAGCCGATGCGCCAGCCGGTCATGTTGTGGCTCTTCGAGAGCGAGTGCAGCTCGAGAGCGACGTCCTTCGCGCCCGGGACCTGCAGGATCGAGACCTGCTCGGCGCCGAAGTGGAGCGAGCCGTAGGCGGCGTCCTGGATGACGACGAGGTTGTGCTGCTTGGCGAAGGCGACGACTTCCTCGAAGAACTTACGCGTGGCGACGGCGCCGGTCGGGTTGTTCGGGTAGTTGAGGACGAGCACCTTGGCCTTGGCCAGGATGTCGGCGGGGACGGACTTCAGGTCCGGCAGGAAGTCGTTCTCGGCGGTGAGCTTCAGGTTGTGGACGAGGCCGCCGTAGTACTTGGCGTGCGTGCCGAAGACCGGGTAACCCGGCACGGTCATCAGGACGTAGTCGCCGGGATTGATGAGGCAGCCCGGAAGGATCGAAAGCGCGGCCTTGGAGCCGATCGAGTGGAGGACTTCGGTGTCGGCGTCGACGGTCACGCCGAAGAGGTTCTGCATGTAGCGGGCGGCGGCCTGCTTGAAGTCCGCGCCGCCGTTGTCGGCGTAACCGCGGTTCTCGGGCTTGGCGGCTTCGGTCTGGAGCGCCTTCACCACCATCGGGAAGGCCATCTCGTCGGGCTCGCCGACGCCGAGGTCGATCAGGGCGACGTCCGGCTTCGCCTTCTTGGCGGCGGCCTTGGCGCGCTTGATCTTCTCGAACTTGTAGATCGCGGTCGACTTGCCGTAATTGACGCCGCCGATGCGTTCGGCGAAGAGCTGCTGGATGTAGGAGTCGGACATGGTGATAAGGCCCTAAAAAGAGGGGGAAGACGGCCGATGGCAAGCGGACTCCTCCCCCGGCCTTGCCATGCAGGGCTGGAAGGAGAAAATAGGCGCCATGGAACCCAGCCTCGAAGACTTGGCCCGTGAACGGCATGCAAGGTGTAACCCGGGGTTCCCTTGGCGGCTCATCGGCCTCATCGCCCTCTGCTTGGCCATCGGTGGCCTAGGCTCGGCCGCCACGATGCCCGAGATCAAGGGCTGGTACGCCGGCCTCGTGAAGCCGTCCTTCAATCCGCCCAACTGGATCTTCGGCCCGGTCTGGTCGACGCTCTATGTCCTGATGGGCGCCGCGGCGGCCACCGCGTGGGCCGACCGTCAGGCCCGCCGCACGTTCTTCATCATCCTGCTGGTGAACTCACTCTGGTCCCTGCTCTTCTTCGGCCTGCATCGTCCGGACCTCGCGCTCATCGATATCCTGGGCTACCTCATCCTGCTCGTCATCTGGATCCGCCAGCTTTGGCCGCAGCACCGCGTGACCGCCCTGCTCCAGCTTCCCCACCTGCTCTGGGTCAGCTTCGCCACCGTGCTCAACGCGAGCATCTGGTGGCTGAACCAATAAGAAGGCCCCGGAACCCGGGGCCTTCGTGAGCGACTGGCGGACGGCTTAGTCGGCGAGCTTGGTCCAGCGGGCGTTGCCCTTCGAGGACTTCACCGCGGCTTCGATGAAGGCCATGCCGGTGACGCCGTCGTCGATCGACGGGAAGTCGTAGCCGCCCTTCGGGGCCTTGCGGCCTTCGAGACGGTCGGTGATGGCTTCGGCGGCGGCGCGATAGATGTTCGCGAACGCTTCGATGAAGGCTTCCGGGTGGCCGAACGGCGTGCGGGTGTACTTCTTGCAGGCGGCGCCGTTGTAGGAATTGCCGCGGCGGTGCGTCTGGCGGGGCTGGTCGAGATACTTCACGATCAGCTCGTTCGGATGCTCCTGATGCCACTCGAGGGAAGCCAGGGTGCCGTAGACGCGGATGTTGAGGTTGTTCTCGTCGCCGGTGGAGATCTGCGAGGCGTGCAGGACGCCCTTCGCGCCGCCCTTGTAGCGGACGAGCATGTTGGCGTCGTCGTCGAGCAGACGGCCGGGGATGTAGGTGCTGAGGTCGGCGGCGATCTCCTGGATCTCGAGGCCGGTGACGTACTGCACGAGATTCTCGGCGTGCGTGCCAATGTCACCGACGCAATTCGAGACGCCGGAGCAGTTCGGGTCCATGCGCCAGTTGGCGATCTTCTGGATCTTGCCGGACTGCAGGGCGCCGATGGCGTAACCCTGCGGGTATTCGACGAGGACCTTGTTGATCTTGCCGAGCTTGCCGGCGGCTACGAAGTCACGGGCTTCCTTGACCATCGGGTAGCCGGTGTAGTTATGCAGCAGCGCGAAGACCAGGCCGCTCTTCTTGACGACGGCGCGGAGCTTCTTGCCTTCGGCGAGGGAGAACGCGAGGGGCTTCTCGCAGATCACGTGGATACCGGCTTCGAGGAAGGTCTTGGCCACGGGATAGTGCAGGTCGTTGCGCGCGACGATCGACACGAAGTCGATGCGGTCTCCGAGCGGGCGCTTGGCTTCGGCCTTGGCCATCTCGGCGTACGAAGCGTACACGCGGGAGGGGTCGAGGCAGAGGTCCTGGCCGGAGAGGCGGGACTTCTCGGGATCCGAGGAGAACGCGCCGGCGACGAGCTCGATCTTGCCGTCGAGGGCCGCGGCCATGCGGTGCACGCCGCCGATGAAGGCGCCGCGGCCGCCGCCGACCATGCCCATGCGGAGTTTGCGATTGAGTGATGCCATAGGTGTGGTGATCAGAGGGAGACGGGCCTGCCGGTCTTCGCCGAGGCGTAGATGGCGTCGATGACCTGCATCAGGCGGTAAGCCTGCTCAGGCGTGTTCAGCGGCTTCGCGCGGCCTTCGATGGCCTCGATGAAGTTCGCGGCGGAAGCGATGCGGCCCATGTCCTCGCACGCGGGCGTGACGATGGAACGGTTCACGCTGTTGCCGTTTTCCTGGACGTAGAGTTCGCAGGTATCGATCGCGGTGTCGTCGAGGCCGTCGATGCCGAAGAGGCGCTCGACCTTGCCGCCGGCCTTGGTGCCCTGGAAGACGACGGAGACTTCCTCGCGCTTGATCATCTCGGCCCAGGAGACCTGGAGGGTCAGCACCTGGCCGGTCTTGAAGGTCACGAAGCCGTGCGCGGCGTTCTCGACGTCGGTGACGCCGCCGACGCGGTCCGGGATGCCCCACGGGCCCTTGAAGGACTTGTCTTCGATGAAGTCGTTGAAGGTCTGGCCGAGGACGTGCGCCGGCTCAGGGTAACCCATGAAATACATCGCGAGGTCGACCATGTGCAGCAGGTCGATGAGCGGGCCGCCGCCGGAGAGTTCCTTGGTGGTGAACCAGCCGCCGAAGCCCGGGATGCCGGTGCGGCGGATCCACTTCGCCTGGGCGGAGTTGACCTTACCGACCTGACCCTGCTCGACATACTTCATCATCGCCTGCGACTCAGGGCGCGCGCGGTTGTTGAAGTTGAACATCACGTGCTTACCGGACTTCTTGGCAGCGGCGATGATGTCCTGGACTTCCGGAGCGCTGAGCGCCGGGGGCTTCTCGCAGAAGACGTGCTTGCCGGCGGTGAGGCACTGGATGGCGAGCGAAGCGTGGAACTTGTTCGGGACGATGACGCTGACGGCCTGGATCTCCTTGCGCTCAGCCAGCATGGCGTTGACGGATTCATAATGATGCGGGATGCCCCACTTCTCGGCGGCCTTCTGGGCGGCGCCCGGCGCGGGATCCGCGACGGCGATGATTTCCGCGCCCGCCTGCTTGAAGCCGGCGGCGTGGTACTGGAGCATGCCCCCCGCTCCGATGACGCCTACTTTGGTTGCCATGATTTTAATCGTCTGAGGGGTGATTACTTGCCTTGGGCGGACTTGTCGAAGGCGGCGTCGAACGCGACCTTGTTGGTCGGGAAGGCGAGCTTCTTGACGTAGGCGGCGGATTCGGCGGCGCCGAAGAAGCGGTCCATGCGGCCGTCTTCCCACTCGACGGAGAGCGGGCCGGCGTAGCCGACGTCATTGAGGGCGACGATGACGTCCTCGAACTTGATGTCGCCGCGGCCGACGGAACGGAAATCCCAGGCGCGACGAGGGTCGCAGAAATCGGTGTGGCCGCCGAACACGCCGACGGTACCGTCGCCGTGACCCCACCAGACGTCCTTCATGTGGGCGTGGTGGATCTGCTTACCAAAGGTGCGGATGAATTTCACGTAGTCGACGCCCTGGTAGCCGAGGTGGCTCGGGTCGTAGTTGAAGCCGAAACGCTTGTGGTTGCCGACGGCGTCCAGCGCGCGCTGGGCGGAGGCGATGTCGAAGGCGATCTCGGTCGGGTGCACTTCGAGGCCGAAGTAGACGTCGTTCTTCTCGAAGACCTCGAGGATGGGCTTCCAGCGCTTGGCGAAATCATCGTAACCCTTCTGCAGGTAGGCCTGGTTGGTGGGCGGGAAGGCGTAGATCGC
>JANRFG010000035.1:0-43495 GCA_030725715.1 Opitutales bacterium | reverse complement strand
CATCGTAACCCTTCTGCAGGTAGGCCTGGTTGGTGGGCGGGAAGGCGTAGATCGCATGCCAGATGGAGGAACCGGTGAAACCGTTGACGACGGTCTTGCCGGAACCCTTCGGCTTATCGGCCATGTAGGCCTTGCCGGCGTCGAAGAACTTGCGGGCGGCCTGGGCGGTCAGGGCCATCTCGGCGCACGCGCGCTGGCGGACGCCTTCCGGATTGCCGTCGCCCCAGACGTGGGCGGGCAGGATGCACTGGTGGCGTTCGTCGATGTTGTCGCAGGTGGCCTGGCCGACGAGGTGCGAAGAGATCGCCCAGCAGCCGAGGTCATGCTTCTTCAGGAGTTCCCAGACGGACTCGACGTAACCCTTCTCGTTGACGGCGCGGACGACATCGAAGTGGTCGCCCCAACAGGCGAGCTCGACGCCTTCGTAGCCCATGGCTTTGACCTTGGGGAGAAGCTCGGCGATTTTGAGGTCGGCCCACTGGCCGGTGAAGAGGGTGACAGGACGCTGTGACATGGTGATTAGGGGTGAGCCCCCAATGTCAGCCCATCAGCCCACACTGTTCAAGTGGGCAATGCTCACAGGCCAGAATTTATGCCTTTCGCGACAGCGATTGGCCTAGTTCGGCCTCCAGCTTGTCGTAGGCCGCCCGGAGGGCCGGGTTCGGCTGGACGACCCCTGGGGCCGGGGCGCAGAAAACGGGCTCCAGGTCAGCCATCTTGGCCCCGCAGGCACCCTCGGCGGCGCGGAGCGCGGCGCCCAAGGCGGCGGAATCAGAGACGGCCAGACGCAGGACGGGGGCGCCGAAGACGTCGGCGAAGATCTTGGCGACGGAAGGGTTCTCCGAAGCGCCACCGGTCAGCAGCAACTGCGTGGTCGGGGTGCCGACCCAGCGGCTATGGAAACGGAGGCTGAGGGCCTGGCCTTCGACGGCGGCGCGAGGAAGCGTGGCATTGGTGGCGGCGGCGCCGAGGGCGATGCGGCCGGCAGGACGACGTGGCGTGATCTCGGGCTCCTCCATCGGGAGCACGGCGGCAACGGCGGCGGGCGTGGCGTCGACGGCGGCGGAGAAAGCCGGCCAGTCGGCGTGGCCGCATTCGCGACGGATGGCTTCGCGGGCAAGCGAACCGTTACGCACGCAGATGAGGCTCATGCTACCACCCATCGGATTACCGAAAGCGTGCCCGAGGCCGGCCGAGTCGGTGCGGACGCCTTCGATCGCGGCGAAGAGCGTGTCGCTCGTGCCGAGGCTGATGACGACCTTGCCGGGCTTCGAGGCGCCCATGCCGACGAGGCTGGAAGGGTTATCACCGGTACCGATGACGACCTGGCACTTCGGCGAGAAGCCGTGGCGGGCGACGAAATAAGCGGAGACGCCGCCGGCCACGGTCGAGCCGGGACGGACGGGCGGAAGCTTGGCGGCGAGATCAGGCGCGGTCGCGGCGAGCGCGGCCGGAGCCCAGTCACCCTTACGGATATCCATCAGGTTCATGCCTGCGCCGTCACCGGTGTCGATCGCGGCATCCTTGCCGGCGAGCACCGAAGCGAAGAAGGAAGAGACGAGATGGACGCGCTTGGTCTTGGTCCAAGCAGCGGGGTCGAGTTTGGCGAAGCGACGGATCTGCGGACCGGTGAAGCGCATCGTGGCGACGGAGCCGGTGAGGTCGCAGACGGCCTGGTCGCCACCGAGGGCGGCGGCGATCTCCGCGCATTCGGCCGCGGTGGACGAATCCATCCAGATCGGCGAAGAACGACGGGAAAGGACCGGGGCGATCTTCGCGGAGAGCGACGTGGCGCGATTACCGTCGGCGAGCGCGGCCTCGTAGCCGGCGGCGAGGTAGACGCTGCCGTGCTGCTGGCCGGAAACGGAGACCGCGTCGACCTGCGAGAGGTCGGTCAGTTTGGCGAGGCGGTCGAGCGCGAGCTCGAGGCCGTCGAGCCAGAGGAGCGGATCGGCGTGCACTTCGCCGCCCTGCCCTCCGCGGAGGAATCCTTCCGGATGTCCGCGGTCGGGGAAGTCGGCGCCGAACGCCGCGCGGGCGCGGGCGACCGTCGTGCCTTTCGCCGTGTCCAGCACGAGCGCCGTCGCGCTCTGCGTGGACAGGTCAAGACCCAGGACGATCGCCATGGCCTCAGCGGATGTACTCGTTGATCAGGTTCTCGAGCATCTCCTGGCGGCCGGACGCGAGCGTCGGCGCCTTGATGCCCTGGGCGTAGGCGTCGAGCTGGGCGAGGGTGACCTTGCCGGACTCGACCTTCTTGCCGATGCCGCTGTCCCACGAGGCGTAGCGCTTGGCGACGAACTGGTCCATCTTGCCGTCCTTGATGATGGCGTGGGCGATCTTGAGGCCGCGGGCGAAGGCGTCCATGCCGCCGATGTGGGCGTGGAAGAGGTCGACCGGCTCGTGCGATTCGCGACGACGCTTGGCGTCGAAGTTGAGGCCGCCCTTGGTGAAACCGCCCATCTTGAGGATGCGCAGCATGATGTTCGTCGTGAGGTAGAGGTCGGTCGGGAACTGGTCGGTGTCCCAGCCGAGGAGCGTGTCGCCGCGGTTGGCGTCGACGGAACCGAGGGCGCCGGCGCCCATGGCGACTTCCATCTCATGCTCCATCGTGTGGCCGGCGAGCGTGGCGTGGTTGGTCTCGAGGTTCAGCTTGAAGTGCTTCAGCAGTCCGTATTCACGGAGGAAGTTGAGGCAGGCGGCCGAGTCGGAGTCGTACTGGTGGGTCGAGGGTTCCCGCGGCTTGGGCTCGATCAGGAACTGGCCCTTGAAGCCGATCTTCTTCGCGTGGTCGACGGCGAGGTGCAGGAGCGCGGCGAGGTGGTCGAGCTCACGCTTCATGTCGGTATTGACCAGCGTGGCGTAGCCTTCGCGGCCGCCCCAGAAGACGTAACCTTCGCCGCCGAGGGCCTTGGTGGCCTCGAGCGCGTGGCGGACCTGGCTGGCGCCGTAGGCGAACACGTCGGCGTTGGGCGAGGTGCCCGCGCCCTGCGCGTAGCGCGGGTGGGAGAAGAGACAGGCGGTGCCCCAGAGGAGCTTCTTGCCGGCGCCCTTCTGGTAGGCCTTCAGCTCCTTCGTGACGCGGGCGAGGTTCGCATGCGTCTCGGCGAGGGTCTTGCCTTCCGGAGCGATGTCGCGGTCGTGGAAGCAATAGAAGTCGATCTGGCACTTCTGGAGGAACTCAAAGAAGACCGGAATACGACGCAGGGCGTTATCGAGGGAATCGGAGCCATCATCCCAAGGCATGAGGGCGGTGCCGGCGCCGAACGGGTCGGACAGGCTGTTGCGCATCACGTGCCAGTAGGCCGCGGCGAAGCGCATGTGGTCCTTCATCTTCTTCCCGCCGATCTTTTCGTCCGGGTTGTAGTGCTTGAAGGCGAACGGGTTCTTGGACTTCGGTCCTTCGAACTCGATGACCGGGACATTAGGGAAGTGCGACATGTCTGATAGGAGGGAGGGTTCTGACATTGGAGGCGACCCACCGACTGCCAAGAAAGGAATGGCCCCGACCTATGAACAAAACGACAGGCAGGGAGTCCGCATACAACTGCGCCTTGCGCCCTCGGCGGGGGCGGGTAGGTTGGCGGCATGGAGGTCGTCCACACCATCCCTGAGCTGCGCGCCGCGGTCGCCCGGGCCCGTCAGGCCGGGAAGTCCGTCGGCTTCGTGCCGACCATGGGTTGCCTGCACGAAGGCCACCTCAGCCTCGTCCGCCGGGCCAAGCAGGAGGCCGCCTACGTGGTGGTCTCGATCTTCGTCAACCCGACCCAGTTCGGACCCAACGAGGACTTCTCGAAATACCCGCGGACGTTCGAGGACGACCGTCGCGGCTGCGAAGCCGCCGGCGCCAGCCTGATCTTCGCGCCGACGGCCGCCGACTTCTACCCTGCCGGCGCCTCGACCTGGGTGGACGTCGAAGGCGTCTCCGCCGGGCTCTGCGGCGAATTCCGCCCCGGACACTTCCGCGGCGTCGCCACCGTGGTCGCGATGCTCTTCAACGCCATCCAGGCGGACGTCGCCGTCTTCGGCCGCAAGGACCTGCAGCAGCTGGCGGTGATCCGCCGCATGGTCCGCGACCTGCATATCCCGGTCCGCATCCTCGCCCACGAGACCGTCCGTGAACCCAACGGCGTCGCGATGAGCTCACGCAATCGTTACCTCTCAGCGGAACAGCTGACGCAGGCGACCGCGATCCCGGCCGCCATGGAAGCAGCGAAGGCGCTCAGCCGTACCGGCGTCACCGACGCCTCCCGCCTGCAGTCCGCCGCGCAAGCAGTCTTGGCCGCCCAGCCCGCGCTGAAGCCCCAGTACTGTGAGATCGTCGACCTCGGGACGATGGCGCCCGTGGCCTCGACCGCCGGGAAAAACTGCGCGATCGCCATCGCCTGCCATCTGGGCGCGACGCGGCTGATCGACAACGCCGACCTCTGATCAGGCCAGGCTGAGGTAGACCGCGGCCAGCAGGATCAACGCGCCGATGAGCCGGCGGCTCATGATGGCGCCGCCTACCTGCTTCTCGGCGTTGGCGAACCAATGGCCGACGACCCACACCAGCGCCACGCTCCACAGCCCGCGCGTGTTATAAAGGACGTTGGTGACGGTGACCTCGTGGTAGACCGCGATGCAGTAGGCGATGCCCATCGCCTGGATGGTCAGCAGCAGGCCGCCGCCGAGCGCCCAGACGACCATCGGCCGGGGCATCTGACGCAGGGGCGCGGAGAAGAACGGGATCAACGTGAAGGACAGCAGGCCGACCGTGGCGAACATCACCGGGCCGAAGTGGCCGAAACCGAAGGGACGGACCCAGAGTTGCTGCATCACGTCCGTGGCCGCGAAGGCGATCGAGGCGAGGAAGGCGAAGCCGACGCTGAGCACCAGGCGGGCGCGGTTGGCCCGCCACTCGCCGCCCAGCAGGGCGAGGGCGAGCGTGGTCAGGAAGGTGGCCACCCACAGTTTCCAGCCGAGCTCCTCGCCACCGGTGACGAAGACGAACAGGGCAACGAAGATCACCTTGGTGCCGAGCACCGGCGTCGCGATGGAGATGTCACCCCTGCTGATCGCGATGAAGGTGAAGACCTGGCCGATGAAGAACGCCGTCCCGGCCAGCACCGCGTGGATGACGTTCGTCGATGTGAAGGCCTCGCCCCCATGCAGGAGCCAGGTCTGGAACAGGACGGCCCCGATGAGATTGACGATGAACAGGACCCGCCAGGGATGCCCCCCGTCCATGGCCCGCTTGAGCGCCATCGCGGCGAAGGTGTAGCCTACCGCCGAACAGAGGGGGATGACGATGGAGGCGGGCGAACGCATCAGGCAGGCCCGAACGAACGCCCTTCCCTCCCTGCTGGCGAGTCCGAACCAAGAAAACGCCTCCGCCGACCCGCCCCGACCTTGCCCCCGGCCGGCAGACAGGCATGCTGGAGCCATGGGTCATTTCTCCTACAAGACCGAGACGGTCGACCCGCACCGGAAGGTGCTTTCCGAACAGCTCATCCTGGACCTGAACCATCTGGCGGACGGGCCCTTGCTCGCCTTGGCCAAACGGATCCCCGGGGGGTACATCCATCGCCGGCCTTTCCTCCGCGACGCCAAGTGGCGTTTCCAGAAGCGGCTGGCGAACCTCAGCGAGGACGCGGCCGCGGTGGCCGACCATCTGCCGTGGTTCGCCGCGAGCCTCAAGGCCGACAAGGCGCGGCTGCTCGAGCATCTCGATGAGCTCGCCGCCGTGCTCGGCGGACCTCGCGCCGGCTTGCTCTGCCTGCTCTGGAACCATCGGGCCGAGAACAAGGACGCGGTCCTGCCCGCCGACCTGCTCGCCCGCCTCGTCGCGAGCACCAAGCCGCAGTCCGGCAAGCCTGACGGCAAAGCCTGGAAGGCCCTGCTGGCCAAGCTCAGCGGGGCGGCGGAGAAAGAACCTGCCGAGCCCGTCGACGCGCTCGACTCGGCCGGCAAGACCGTCCGGCGCCTCCTGCAGGAGATCTCCCAAGGCAAGGCCGCCCGCGAGAACGAAGGCCGCCAGATCCGGCGTCAGCACGCCAACGAACTCGAAGCGAAGGACGCCGAGATCCGGAAGGTCCGCGAAGAGGCCGCCCGGCAGGCGCAGGATGCGGCCAAGCAGGCCGCCGCGGCGGCGTCCGCCCTTCAGGCCCTGCAGGCCAGGCTGACCAAGGAAGAAGCCGAAGTCACGAGGCTCCGCGGCGAACTCGACCGCGCCCGCCAGCACGTGGCCAAGAAGGCCCGCGAGATCGCCGAGGAACTCCTCTCCGAGGAGGTGCGCCCTTGGCTGGCCGACGCCCGCACGCTGAAGGCCGCTTCGGAAGAAGTCGCCAAGCTGCGCCAGCTGACCACCGAGACCGTCGAGAAGGTCCGCAAGGCCCAGCGGGACGCCGACCCCTTCCTGGCGAAGGAGCATGAGCTGCGCCAGGCCATCCCGCAGATGGAGGAGATGCTCAAGCTCCTGCGTCGTTACCTGCGCACCGCCGGCCAGGCCCTGCCCGAAGTCGTCGCCTTGGAGAAGCGCCTCACCGAGCACATCGAGAAGGTCCGCTACGAGCTCGAGAAGCGCGACCAGCCTTCCGACCCCTTCCTCGAACGCATCTCGGCCCGCATCAACGGCGCCGACGCCCGCGAACTGAAGTCGATCGAAGGCGCCCTGCTCCTCGCCGAACAGGCGGGCCTCGTCGACTCGCGCCACGCCGACCTTTACCGACGCGACCTCCACCGCCGCCGCTCCTACCTGGCCGACGCCGCCTTCCATGTGCAGAAGCAGTCCGGCCCGCTCGCCCTGCTCGAGCGCGCCGTCGCCACGGGAGAGCCCGCCCGCCTCGCGCTCGACGCGAACAACTTCGCGTGCCTGCGCCAGGATTACCTCGGCCTGCGCCTGCCGACCAAGAAGAACGCCCAAGGCGACAGCCGCTTCCTGCTCGACGCGGCCGCCCGCCAGAAGGTCGTCCAGCTCCTCGAGAAGCTGGCGGACGACGCGCCCGGCCTGCACGTCTGGATCAGCTTCGACGGCCAGCAGACCACGCTCAAGACCACGAACTCGCGGGTCCGCGTGACGTTCAGCCGCGCCGGCGCCAAGGCCGACCACGACATCATGGACCTGGTCGCCAAGGACAAGACCGTCGAGGCGCCGTGGTTCGTCGTCTCCGACGACATCGAGGTCCGTGACGCCACCTCGCGCGAAGGGGCGTACATCATCTACAACGACGCCTTGATCCAGCTGCTGGTCAACCGCGGTATCCGGGCCTGAAACAAGACGGGCGCATCCTGCGATGCGCCCGTGCGGAAGGAAGCCGGCGAGCGGCTTACTTCTTCTTCTTGGGGGTGGGAGGGGGGGCTTCGACCTGCGGGGGCAGCACTCCGGCGAAGGCTTCGGCGCGCAGGCCGCGCTGGAAGAGGTTGAAGGAATATTTCCCGGGCTTCCACTCGACGACCGGGGCGACGTCGGCCTTGGCCGGCACCTCGAGGCCGAGACCCCAGTAGACGCCGTTGACGAGCAGACGACGGAGGGACTCGTCCTTGAGGTCGCTGGCCGAAGCCATGGTGGTGGTGAGCACGCGGTTCTTGGAGCCGCCGGCATTGGGGACCTCGCGGGTCCAGGCCACGGCCATCGCCGGGGAATTGACGCCCTGCTCCTGCTTGTCGGTCGCGCGCTTCTTGGAACGCTCGCTGAGCGGATCTTCCGGATTCATGCCCTTGAGCACCTGGCCGCGGAGGAGGACCTGCGCGTCGGCGGGCGGGTAAGCTTCATAGACGTCGGTGTCGCCGAAGATGACGCCCACGCCGTTGAGGACCGCGAGCTTCTCGGCGCCGGCTTCGACGGCCGTGCGCGTGGCTTCGCCCTTATGGTTGCCCCAGTGGCTGACCCAGGTCTCCCCCAGCACCTTCTTGCCGAAGCCGCCCTGCTTGTTCCAGTTGTACCAAGCATAGGGGCTGTCCTTCGGAATGCCGGAGAAAGCATGCGTGCTGGTGCGGGTGGCGACGATGGGCACGCCGCGGTTCAGGGCGGCGTCGAATTTCTTGAGGGCGGCTTCGTTCCACTTGCGGAAACGCAGGCCGAGCACGAGGGCGTCGGCGCTGTCGAGGGCCTCGGGCTTGCCGAGGGAGGCGCCGTTGTTCGGATTGATCACGCCGTCGTCATGCGAGAACAGGACGGTGCACTTGAAACCGTGGCGCTCGGACAGGATGCGGGCGAGCATCGGCATGGATTCTTCGGAACGGTATTCTTCATCACCCGCGAGCAGGACGACATGCTTGCCGGCGCCCGCGCCCTGGCCGGCGGGGAATTCCAACCAACCGGGACCGGAGGTGAAGGCTTCCGCGGCGACGGCCGGGAGCGCGAGGACGAGGGCGGCCAAGGCGGCCCACAGGAGGAGATGACGCTTCATGGGGTGAAACTGCAGAGTGACCGAACACAGGGCCCTTTCAAGCGTCCTGTGGCGTGGCCGGGTTTTATTTCCGCTCGTTAGCGGGCTTCTTCGGGGCGAACGGATCCGGACGCAGCACTTCGCGGCGGCCGTCCGAATAGGTCGTGACCTGGTTGCCGGCGGCGTCCTTGCGCGTGATCGCCCGGCTGCCGTCGCTGAAGGTCGTGGTCGTGCCGCCCGTCGCATCCGGACGCGTCACGGCGGTCACGCCGTTGCTGTAACGGGTCGTGGACCCGCCGATCGCGTCGGGGCGGGTCGTGGCGGTGATGCCATTGCTGTAGCGCGTGGTCGAGCCGCCGATCGCGTCGGGCGTCCGGACCGCCGTGACACCGTTGTCGTAACGCGTCTGCGTCCGCCCCAGGGCGTCGGCCATCGGGACGCCGCCGCGAGGGTTGGCGCCCGTGCGGGGGTCGGCCTTGATGACGGCGGAAGGCTTCGGCTCCGGCTTCGCCGGCTGCTTGCGGGGGTCCTCCTTCTTCGGCGCGGCCGCAGCGAACGCACAGACGAGCAGACCGACGGCGAGGATGGCGGGGAGTCTCATGGGGATGGCTCTATTAGAATATGAGAATGAGGGAACGCAAGCCGCGCGCCTCCCCTGGAAACAGGAAGGGCGGGCGCCTCACGACGCCCGCCCTTCGCTCAGGAGACCGGAGTCCCTTAGGCGATGATCTTCTCGACCGCCTTGCCGAAGTTGTCGGTGAGGCGGAAGTCGCGACCGTTGTAGCGGTAGGTGAGCTTGGTGTGATCGAAGCCGAGGAGACGGAGGATGGTGGCGTGGAGGTCGTGCACGTCGACGCCGTCAGCGGCGACCTGGGAGCCGATTTCGTCGGTCTCGCCGTAGTGCATGCCGCCCTTGACGCCGCCGCCGGCCATCCAGCAGCAGAAAGCCTTGGAGTGGTGGTCGCGACCGGAAGCCTGGTTGACGCGGCCCGCGGTGGTCGGGGTGCGGCCGAATTCTCCGCCCCAGATGATCAGGGTCTGGTCGAGGAGACCGCGCTGCTTGAGGTCGGCGATGAGGGCCGCGGCCGGGCCGTCGATGTTCCCGGCGCGCTGGGCGATCGAGGTGAAGAGGTTGGTGTGGTGGTCCCAGCCGCCGGCGTCGACCTGGACGAAACGGACGCCGCGCTCGACGAGGCGACGGGCGCAGAGGAGCTTGGCGCCGAGGTCGGTCTTGCCGTACATCTCGCGGACCTTCTCAGGCTCCTTGGAGATGTCGAAGGCGTCGGTGGCCGCGGTCTGCATGCGGAAGGCCAGCTCGAAGGATTCGATGCGGGCCTCGAGCTGCTCGTCCTTCTGGACGGTCTGCATGTGGCGCTCGTTGAGCTGGCGGACGAGGTCGAGCTGCTTGCGCTGCGCGTCCTGCGTGGTGAATTCGCTCTGGAGGTTGGCGATGATCTTGTTCGCCGGAGCACCGGGGCGGAAGGAGGTGTTGGCGCCCTGGTAGAGGGACGGGAGGAAGGCCGAAGCGCGGGCGTCGGAGCTTCCGCCGAGGGAGACGAAGCCCGGGAGGTCCTGGCTTTCGGTGCCGAGACCGTAGAGGACCCAGGAGCCGAGGGAGGGCTTGGAGAGGATCGCCGAGCCGGTGTGCATCAGCTTGGCGGCCGGACCGTGGGCCGGGATGCCCTGGTGCAGGGAGCGGATGACGCACATCTCATCGGCGACGCCCTGGAGCTTCGGGAAGATCTCGGAGATCTCGAGGCCGGACTTGCCGGACTTCTTGAACTCGAAGGGCGTCGGGAAAAGGACGCCTCTCATGCCGGCGGCCGACATGTCGGCGAGCTCCTTCATCTTCGGCTTCGGATCGAAGGTGTCGAGGTGCGACGGAGCGCCGCCCGCGAAGATGTGGATGACGTGCTTCGCCTTGGCGGCGAGGGGAGCCTTGCGCGGCTTGAGGTTGGCCATCACTTCGGCCTGCGCGTCGCTGACGAGGTAGTCGGCGACCATGGTGCCGAAGGCGAGCGTGCCCATGCCGAGGCCGGTCTGGCGCAGGAACTCGCGGCGCGAGTTCGGGGTGGGGACGTAGTTTCCGCAGCTGGAGTCTTTCATGGGGATGATGAGGTTGGTGTAATTGTGAGGGGGCTATTGTAGAAAAACAACTCTTTCGAGCGTGGGGTGATCAATTCAGGTAGACGAACTCGTTAGAGCAGATCATGGACTGGGCCAGCATGATCCAGGGGCTGGAGGGCTCCTTACGGGAGACCATTTCCGTGTTATTCACGATTTTCCCGCCTTTAACCGAGGTCTCGAGCTTCACTTCCGGGACCGAAGGGCCCTTGGTGAGGGCGGCCATGTCGGCCTTGGCCTTCGCGACCCGTTCAGCCTTGGCCTTCGCGGCGCGGTCTCCCTTGGCGGGGGCCTGGACCACCGGCTCATCGATGTAACCGACGATGCGGGTCACGAACTCACGGGCGATCTGGCGCTCCTGCACGGTGGGCGAGCGCTGGTACATGATGCGGTAGAGCTGGGTGATGCGTTCGTCGTCGGACGTGGCCCTCGTCATCTCCGGACGCGCGTTGACGTTGCGGGCGACTTCGACCGCCAGCGGATTGTTCATGAAGAACAACGCCTGCTGCGGCACGATCGTGGAGCTGCGCATGGAGTTGGCCATGTTCGGATCGGCGAAGTCGAACTGCGTCTGGAGCTCGCTGAGCTTGTCGCGGTCGATGAAGCCGTAGATCGTGCGACGGTAGCTGTAAGGCTCGTCGGTGATGTTGACCGCGCGGCCGCCCATGGCGCGGTCGAGCTTGCCGGAGAGGAGCAGCATCGAGTCGCGGATGCTCTCGAAGTCCAGGCGACGCAGGTTGGCGTGCCAGAGGAACTTGTTGCCGCCGTCGACCTTGGTCGGATCCACCCCGGACTTCTGCGTCAGCAGGACGTTGGTGCCGGGGTTGGCGGACTGACGGTAGGCGGCGGAGAGGAGGATGCGCTTATGCATCTTCTTGATGGACCAGCCGCCCTCGACGAACGTGGTGGCCATCCAGTCGAGCAGCTCGGGATGCGTGGGGGCCTCGGACATGTTGCCGAAGTCGTCGGGCGAGGAGACGATGCCGGCGCCGAAGTGGTGCGCCCAGAGACGGTTCACGAGCACGCGGGCCGTGAGCGGATTGGTACGGTTGGCGATGGCGAGGGCGAGCTCGCGGCGGCCGCTGCCTTCGTAGAACGGCAGGCGGTCCGGGCCGGCGAGGACCTCGAGGAACTGGCGGGGGGCCACGGGGCCGCGTTTGTTGCGGTCGCCGCGGATGTAGACGTTGCTGTCGCGGGGCTTCTCGACGTCGGTGATGACCATCGCCGTGCCGGGACCTCCCGGGTGGGTGATGTCGAGCGCGTTGATCTCGCCGAACTTGAAGTAGCGGGTCGGCTTGTTGTTGTTGACGAAGGTCGAGCTGATCGGGACCTGTCCGGGGGAACAGAAGTCCCGGCTTTCGGTGAGACGCTCGAGCACGGTGACGGCCCGGATGTCCTCGACGTCCGGCAGGGGCCAGGGGAAGGCCGCGAGCTGGGCGACGGCGGGATCGTCCTTCTCGCCCTTGCGGCCGGGCTGGGTGCGCAGCTGGACGTGGGCGAGGATCTTGTCGCGGTGCTTCTTGAAGGCGGCCTGGTAGGCGAGCGCGACTTCGTCGACGGACTTCGGCTTGAGGCCGCGGAGGGCCTCGGCGATGAGCGGGTTGACCGGCGACTTCTTGTCGGCGAGCGCGGCCTCGAGGATGGCCGGGGCCTTCTGCGCGAACTCCTCGGCGCCGACGCGCTTGAGGCGGACGAGCGGACCGGTGATCGGATGGTCCGGACGGGCCATGACGGCGGCGAAGGACGGGTCGAGTTCGCGGCTCTGGCCGAGGTCGTACTTCTTCAGGACGTCGAAGCCCGCGGTGCTGCGGAAGCCCCCGACCATGGCGGACAGGGCGCGCGGGGCGAACTCCCGATGGAAGGCCGCCTGCATGCCGACGAGGTGCTTGTAGTAACCCTGGGCGGTCTCCTCGATGAGCGCGGCGAGGCGCTTCTCGTAGTCGGCGCGGTAGGCGTTGCTCGGGGCGTTCTTGCCGACGAGCAGCGGATTGCGGATGACGGGGTTGGTCTGCGGCTCGATCACGGAGGCGAAGATGCCGTGG
Organism: Opitutales bacterium; assembly: GCA_030725715.1. Classification (GTDB taxonomy): domain Bacteria; phylum Verrucomicrobiota; class Verrucomicrobiia; order Opitutales; family UBA953; genus UBA953. The sequence continues at coordinate 30,960 of JANRFG010000035.1, read as the reverse complement.
AGCGAGTAGTAGTCGGCCGCCGGGATCGGGTCGAACTTATGGTCGTGGCAGCGCGAGCAGGCGACGGTCAGGCCGAGGAAGCCCTTGGTCGTGGCGTCGATGCGCTCGTCGATGGTGTCGTCGTTGTTCTGGAAGCGCTTGCCGACGGTGACGAAGCCGAGCGCGGCGAGGCGCGGGTCATCCTTGGCGAGGTTGGGCAGACGGTCGGCCGCGAGCTGCTCGATGATGAACTGGTCGTAGGGCTTGTCGGTGTTGAAGGCGTCGATGACGTAGTCGCGGTAGGTCCAGGAGCTGTCAAAGGTATCGATGGTGCCGTTGCGCTTCAGTCCCTTGGTGTCGGAGTAGCGGGCGGTGTCGAGCCAGTGGCGGGCCCAGCGTTCGCCGTAATGGGGCGAGGCGAGCAGGCGGTCGACGGTGCGCTCGACGACGCCGGCCACGGCGCGCGCGGGCTGTCCCCTGCGCGCGGCCATGGCGTCGTAAGCCAGCGCGGAGTCATAGTCGCGCGAGAAGGCGTCGACCTCGACGCTCGTGGGCGGCAGGCCGATCAGGTCGTAGGAAAGGCGACGCAGCAGGGCTTCGCCGTCGGCGGCCGGGCTGGGCTTGAGGCCCTTCTCGTCGAGCTTGGCCATGATGAAGGCGTCGACTTCGTTCTGGCACCAGGCGGGATTGCTCAGCTTGGTCGGCACCGCGTAGGTCTGGACGGGCTGGAAGGCCCAGTGCGCGCGCGCCTTGTCGGACAGTCCGGTCAGCTTGGCGCCGCCGGCGCCGGCGGGGGCGGGCGCGCCCATCTTGATCCATTGCTCGATGTGGCCGATCTGCGTGGTGGAAAGCTTGGCGCCGGCCTTGCGCGGCGGCATCGAGATGTCCGGGTCGGCCTGGTGGACCGCGACGACGATCAGGGATTTCTTGAGGTCGCCGGTGACGACGGCCGGACCGAGGTCGCCGCCGGACAGCATGCCCTGGCGGGAATCGAGGATGAGTCCGCCCTTCGACACGCCCTTCTCCTTCGAGTGGCATTCGTAGCAACGCTCGGTGAGGATCGGCCGGATGTTCTTTTCGAAGAACTCGAGGCCGGCCGGATCCATCTTCGGCTCAGGGGCGTCGGCGGCGCCGAGGCCGGCGACGGAGACGAGGGCGAGCAGACGGAGACTGACGGACAGGGATGGCATGGTGGGTTTAAGGGCTGGGCGGCAGGGGGTTGCTGCTGGTATTTAATACTCCCATACGACTGAAATGTTTCAAGCATTTCATGTGAGTTTGAGCCGATAAACGAAGAGGCCGGCCCCTCGCAAGGGCCGGCCTCGTCAAAAACCTGTCAAAAACGTCAGTTGACGTAGATGAACTCGTTCGAGAGCAGGAGGGAGTGGACGAGCAGCTCGACCGGGTTCAGCGGCTCGCGGGAGATCATCTCGCCCACGTTGCGCAGGACGCCTTCGGCGCCGCCGCCGGTCACGGCCATCATCATGCTCTCTTCGCCGTCCGGAGCCATCACCGGCGCGGCCTTGGTCGGCGGGGCGGCGGTGCGGGCGACGGGCGCCACGGCCTTGCCGCGCTCACCGGGCCTGCTGGCCGGACGCACCTTGGAGGACGCGACGGTCATCTTCATCTTGGTCAGGAACTCCTGGGCGACGCGGATCTCGTTCGTGGACGGACGACGCTGGAACATGCAGCGGAACATGGCGACGATGCGCTGGTCCTCGGACATCGCGTTGACGACGTCCTTGCGGGAGGAGACGGCGCGGGCGACGTCGACGGCCAGGGCGTTGTTCATGAAGAACAGCGCCTGCTGGGGCACGATGGTCGAGTTGCGCTTCGTGTTCGACTGGTCGGGGTCGCCGTAGTCGAACTGCGAGAGGGTGTCGCTGAGGCGGCGGCGGTCAACGTAGCCGTAGAGGCTGCGGCGGTAGCTGAACGGCTCGTCGGTGATGTTCGCCGGCTGGCCGCCGACGGTGGTGGTCATCTTGCCGGTGAGCAGGATCATCGAGTCACGGATGGACTCGAAGTCGAGGCGACGCAGGTTGCCGCGCCAGAGGAGGCGGTTGCCGGCGTCGACCTTGAGCGGATCGACCGGGCCCTTCTTGGCCACGAGCGGGTTCGCGGTGGGGTCGGAATCCTGGCGGAAGGTATTGCTGAGCACGATCATGCGGTGGAGGCGCTTCATCTTCCAGCCGTTCTCCATGAGGTCCGTGGCGAGGTAGTCGAGCAGCTCGGGGTGCGAGGGCTTCTCGGCCATGTTGCCGAGGTCGTCGGGCGTGTTCACGAAGCCTTCGCCGAAGTGCTTGGTCCAGGTGCGGTTCACGGCCACGCGGGCGGTGATCGGGTTGTCCTTGGAGATGATGGACTGGGCGAACTCGTAGCGGCCGCTGCCGTCGACGTACGGGCGGCGCTCGCCGACCGTCAGGATGTCGAGGAACTGGCGGGGGACGATCTCACCCTTGAGGTTCTTGTCGCCGCGCTTGAACACGTAGCTGTCCTTCGCGCCCTCGGAATCCTGGACGACCATCGCGTGGCCGGGGACGCCCGGGTGGGAGAGACGGAGCTCGTTGATCTGGGCGTGACGGAAGTAGGCGACCGGCGCGCGGTTGCCGATGCCGCCGTAGATCGGGCGGTTCTGCCAGTCCTGGCAGAATTTGCGCGTACTGAAGAGGGAGATCATCTCTTCGTTCTCGAAGATCTCGTCGTGCGAGGGGATGGCCCACGGGTAGCCGGTCATCTCGGCGATGGCCGGTGAGGTCTTCTTCCACTCTTCTCCCGGCTTGGCCAGGAGGTTGAGGTGAGCGAGGATCGCGGCCTTGTTCTCGACGTAGATGCGCTGGTAGGCGGCGGCGACGTCGTGCATCGTCTTCGGTTTGAGGTTCCGGAGGCCGGCGGCGATGTACGGGTTCACGCGGTTCTCCGGGTCGTCGAGGTATTCCTTGAGGACGATCGGAGCGCGCTCGGCGAAGTAGACGAAGGGCACGGAGGCCAGGGCGGCGAAGGGTCCGGTGATCGGCGAGTCCTTCTGGATGCGCATGGCGGCGAAGTCCGTGTCGGACTGGAGGTCGATCTTGTAGCGGTCGGAGTATTCGCCGGCCTCGGAGGAGCCGCGGCGGACGGTGGCGATCATGAGGCGGCCGGCCATCTCGTGGTCATAGCGGGCGCGGGTCTCACGCATGTAGCGGAAGAAGCCGGCGACCTGCTCGTCCTGGAGCTGGTTGAGGCGCTTGACGAAGTCGGAGCGGGCGGCGGCGGTCTTGCCGGTGGCGGCGATGGGCGTCTGCTGCAGCGGCTCGACGATCGAGGCGAAGATGCCGTGCAACGAATAGTAGTCCTTGATCGGGATCGGGTCGAACTTGTGGTCGTGGCAGCGCGAACAGGCGACGGTCAGGCCGAGGAAGGCCTTGGAGGTCGTGTCGATGCGCTCGTCGATGGTGTCATGGATGTCCTCGAAGCGCTTGCCGATGGTGATGAAGCCGAGGGCGGCGAGGCGGGGATCGTCGGGAGAGATGTCCGGGATGCGGTCGGCGGCGAGCTGCTCCACGACGAACTGGTCGTACGGCTTGTCATCGTTCATCGCATTGATGACGTAATCGCGGTAGGTCCAGGCGTAGGCGTAGCGGTAGTCGCGGAAGAGGCTGTCGCCCTGGTCGACCTGCAGGCCGCGCGTGTCGGAATAGCGCGCGGTGTCGAGCCAGTGGCGGGCCCAGCGTTCGCCGTAGTGCGGCGAGGCGAGCAGGAAGTCGACCTGCTTCGTGTAGACGGCTTCGAGGTTGCCGGACGGGCGGCCGGTGCGGGCGGCAAGCGAGTCGGCGAGCGCGGCGTTGTCGCAGGCCTTGACGAACGCGTCGACCTGCTCGGAGGTGGGCGGGAGGCCGATCAGGTCGTAGTAGACGCGACGGAGGAAGGTCTCGTGGCCGGCGGCGGGATTGGGCTGGAGTCCCTTCTCCTCGAGCTTGGCCAGGACGAACGCGTCGATGGGGTTCTTGACCCAGGCCTTGTTCTTCACTTCGGGCACGGGGAGTTTCTTGACGGGCTGGTAAGACCAATGCTCGCGGGCCTTGCTGGTGATTCCGGTCAGCTTGGCGGCGCCGCCACCCGGCATGGGCGCACCCATCTTGACCCACTCTTCGAGGAGCGCGATCTTCTCGTCGGGCAGCTTGCCGCCGGTCTTCCTGGGCGGCATCGAGAACTCCGGATCGGTGTACTGGACGGCCTTGACGAGCAGGGACTTCTCGAGGTCGCCGGGGACGACGGCAGGACCTTCGTCGCCGCCCTTGTAGGCGCCGTCGCGGGAGTCGAGGATGAGCCCTCCCTTCGAGGAGTTCTTCTCGGCGGAGTGGCACTCGTAGCAACGGTCGATGAGGATCGGCCGGATGTTCTTCTCGTAGAACTCGAGCCCTTCCTTCGAAGGCTGCGCCTCCTCGGCGGCGACCGCGAAGGCGGAAGCGAGCAGCGAGAACGCAAGGGTGGTGTGACGGAGCGACAGCATGGGGATTTTTGTTAAAGGTGGAGGGAGGCTGGGCCGCGAAAAAGCGGAGGTGGGGAAAGTACCTTGGGCATGAATGTAGTTCAGATCCTCGGGAAATCAAGAGCGCTTCCCCATTCGGATTGTAAAGAGAAGACCCCAAGGCGAGGATGCCTCGCCGGACGATGCGCATCCTGATCGCCAACGACAAATTCAAGGGCTCCCTGGCGGCCGAAAAGGCGGCTTTTCATATTAAAAATAGCCTAGAAAGGCTGTTTCCGGGGTCGGATTTCGACCTCTGCCCGATCGCCGACGGGGGCGAAGGCACCGCTTTGGCCATGACGACCGCTCTCGCCGGGGAATGGGTCAGCGAAAAGACCTGCGACGCCCATGGCCGGCCCATCCAAGCCCCCTTCGGCTGGATCGCCAGCTCCGCCACGGCCGTCATGGAGATGAGCGCGGCCAGCGGCTTGGCCATCGTCCATGATATCGAACTTAACCCATTTAAAGCCAGCAGCTTAGGGACAGGAATCCTCCTCCAATCAGCCCTCCGCCGGGGGGCCAGGCGCATCCTGATCGGCATCGGAGGGAGCGCCACCAACGACGGCGGCCTAGGGGTCGCCCTCGCCCTGGGGTACCAGTTCAAACGCCAAGGCCAGGACTACTCCCCCACCTTGGAGACCCTCCTCGAAGCAGACCAGGTCGTCCGGCCCGCCGCCCTCCCCTCCTGCGAGCTGATCGTGGCCTGTGACGTCGACAACCCCCTCCTCGGCCCCCGCGGAGCCACCCGGGTCTACGGACCCCAGAAAGGCGTCCGTGACTTCGCTTGGTTCGAACAACGGCTCGAACACCTGGCCGACCTCGCCCACCGCGACCTCGGCGTCGACCCGCGCGACCTCCCCGGCGCCGGCGCCGCCGGCGGCCTCGGCTTCGGGCTCATGGCTTTCCTCGACGGACGTCTGGTGAGCGGCTTCGACATGGTCGCTTCGCAAATCGGACTGGAAGCGCGCGTCGCCGCCGCCGACCTCGTCATCACGGGCGAAGGCCGCCTCGACGAACAGAGCCTGCAAGGCAAAGGCCCGGTCGGCGTCGCCCGCCTCGCGCGTCAGCTCGGCAAGAAGATCGTCGGCGTCGCCGGTTCGGTCGACGACTCGGACGCGCTGCGCGCGCAGTTCGACCTGCTCATCGGCATCAAGCCGGCGACGATGCCGCTCGAAGAAGCGATGCGTCGCACCGGCGAGCTCCTCGAGTCCGCGGTACGCGCCCACGCCGCGCCGCTCCGCGCGCTCAGCTCCTGAAGATCGGGATCGGCACGCCCTTGCCGTCGACGGTCGCGTAGAAGGGTCGGCCCTCGACGTCGAAAGCGGTCTTGGGGCTGATGCCCATCGCGCGGAAGATCGTGGCGTGCATGTCGCTGATCGAGACGGGGTCCTTGATCGCGACGAGCGGACGCTCGTCCGCGGTGGCGCCGTGGACGTGGCCCTTCTTCACGCCGCCGCCGAACATGACGACGCTCGTGCCGCCGGTGAAGTGACGGTGCAGGCCGTAATGGTCGGGGCTGGTGATGACGCCGGACTTGTTGAAGGCCTGGTCCTTGGCCTGCGAGCCGGGGCGGCCTTCGATCAAGGCGTCGCGGCTGAACTCGCTGGCGATGATGACCAAGGTGCGGTCGAGCAACCCGCGCTGCTCGAGGTCGCGGACGAGGCGCGCGATCGGGCGGTCGATCTCGGCGTGCATCTTGGCGACGGTCTCGTGGCCCTTGCCGTGCGTGTCCCACTGGAAGAACGGGACGTATTCCGTGGTGACCTCGACGAAGCGCGCGCCGTTCTCGACGAGGCGACGGGCCAGCAGGCAGCCGCGGCCGAAGCGACCGGTGTCGTAATCCTTCTGGACCTCGGGCGTCTCGAGCGAGATGTCGAACGCGGCGCGCTCCTTGGCGCTGAGCAGGCGGTAGGCGTTGTCCATCGAACGCAGCATGGACTGATGCTGGTGGTCGCTGAGCAGGTCGCGGTCCGGCGTCGCGTCGACGAGGCGACGGAACTCGCGGTCGCGGTTCACGAAGCGACCGGCGTCCATGCCCTTGGGCGGGCGCACGGCGGCGGCGGCCTCTTCCGGGAACGGCAGGTTCATCGGGCCGTATTCGCCGCCGAAGAATCCGGCAGTGGTGAAGGCCTTGAGCTCCTCGCTCTCGCCGATGCCTTCGAGGCGCTGGCCGATGTTGATGAAGGCCGGCATCACAGGATTGCGCGGGCCGAGCACGCGGGCCATCCAGGCGCCGATGTGCGGGCAGGCGACGGTCTGCGGCGGGACGTAACCGGTGTGCCAATGGAACTGGTGACGCGAGTGCAGGATGCTGCCGAGGTCCGGCTGCACCGCCGAACGGATCAGCGTGCCGCGGTCCATGACCTGGGCGATGTGCTCGAGACCCTCGCAGATGCGGACGCCGTCCACCGAGGTCGGGATCGCCGGGAACGTGCTGAGGACGCGGTCGTAGGTGAGGCCCTTCTCGTAAGGCGCGTAGCGCTTCGGGTCGAAGGTCTCGGGCGCGGCCATGCCGCCGGCGAGCCAGATGAGGATGACCGCATCGGCCGTCGCGGTCGGCTGCACGAGCTTCTCGCTTTCGGCGAGTAGACGCGGGGCGCTCATCGAGAGCGTCGCGGCGCCGGCGGCGCCGAGCATCCGGAGGAATTCGCGCCGGGCGAGCGGCTCGGGCAAGGACGGATCAAGCGGCAGCGGAGAGGACATGGAAGTCAGCGGATGGTCTGGAATTCGGGCAGCATGCACACGGCCCAGAGGAGATCGGCGATGCCTTGTTCGGAAAGCTCGTCGCCGACGATGCCGGCGGCGACCTTGAGCTCCGCGGGCGCGGGCTCACGGGTCAGCGCGGAGAGATAAAGCCAGCGGGCGAAAGCTTCCGGCGAAGCCCACGCGCGGCGCTTCAGCTTGGCGGCGCCGGCGGCGAGGAGGTTCGTCAGCGCCTGGCCGTTGGAGAGGTCGATGGCCTCGAGCGTGCTGAGTTCGTTGGGTCGCATCGAGACGATCTGCTCGCGGTTCGGGCGGCCGAGCGAGCGCTGCAGGAGGTCGGACTTCACGAGGCCGGCGCGCGCGGGCAGGCTGCTGGTGCCTTCGACGCCGGCGAGCATCTCGGCCATGCGGGTCTGCGCCTTACGCCAGGCCTCGCTCCTGACGAGCGCGACGGGCTGCCAGGCGGGCTCGGCGGCCTTCGCCTTGCCCTTGCCGGCGGCGAAGACGCCGCGGGCGTTGGGCACGCTGGTCGTCCACTCCCACGAAGCATCGGTGGCCATCTTCACGCGGGCGCCGCCCTTGAGCGTGACGTTCACCTGGAAGAAGAGCGCGGCGATGTTCGGGCCGGAGCCGGCGTTGCGGCCGACGACGACGATCTGGTTCGCGCCCTTGAGGAGCGCGACGGAGAGGTCGAAGTTCTGCGGGTCGGCCCAGTTGTCGCCGCCGCCGATCTTCTTGCCGTTCACGAACAGGTCGTACCCGTTGTCGCAGGTCACCACGCAGGTCGCGGCGTCCACGTCGGCGTCGAGCACGAGCTGACGCCGGAACGTGCGGGTCTCGCCCGCGGCAGGCACGCGGCCTCCGGCGATGTCGCCCGACCAGATCGGCGCGGCGACGAGCGGCTCGACGACGGGCTTCCTGACCGCGGCGACGGCCGGCGCGGCGCGCGGGACCTTGGGTTCGATCTTGGAAGGCGTGGTGCCGGTCAGCCGCCAGACGGCGTCGACGAACTGCTCGGCGGTCAGGCGCTTGGCGCGCGGACCGCGGTAGGCATAACCTTTGTCGTCGGCGTCACGCGCGAGGACTTCGGCGCGGGACTGGTAGGCCCGCGAGGTCGCGATGAAGGCGAGCACGGCCTTGAGGTCGTAACCGGACTCGACGAGGCGGTTGGCCAGCACGTCGAGGAGGTCCTGGTTCCACGGCTCGGTCTGCATCGCGTCGACGGGATGGACGATGCCGCGGCCCATCAGGCGATGCCAGAGGCGGTTGACGATGGTGCGCTGGTAACGGCCGTTCTCGGGATGGGTGATGAGCGCGGCGAGCTGGGCGAGACGCTCCTCCCGCGGCTTGGCGGCAACGACCTGGCCGAGTTCGGGGAAAGGCCAGGCGGCGACGGCCGGCTTGCCGGTCGGGATGTCGCAGCGGACGAGTTCCATCGGCCGGTTCGCGTAGATGGCGGCGAGGCCGTAGGCGTCGCGCAGCTTCCAGCGGTCGGTGAAGCTGTCGTGGCACGAGGCGCACTTCATGTTGATGCCGAGGAACGTCTGCGAGACGCTCTGCGAGAACTGGAGCTCGGGCACCTGGCCCGCGCTCACGGCGCCGCGCCAGACGATGCCCTTGGCGAAGCCTTCGCTGTCGGCGGACGGCGCCACGAGCTCGCGCGTGAACCGGTCGTAGGGCTTGTTGGTGAGCAGCGAGAGGTAGAGCCAGTTGGTGATCTGCTTGCGGCCGCCGTCGATGTAACCGGTACCGGCGTAATCATTGCGGAGCAGGTCGTTCCAGAAGACCATCCAGTGGTCGGCATAGTCGACGTCGCGGGCGAGGAGCGCGCGCACGAGCGCCTCGCGCTTGTCGGGCCGCTTGTCGGCCGCGAAGGCGCGCGCCTCTTCGGCGGAAGGCAGCAGGCCGACGAGGTCCAGCATCACGCGCCGCTGGAAAGTCGCGTCGTCCGCCGGCGGCGGCGTCGGGGCGCCCTTGGCCGCGAGCCAGCCGTCGAGCACGCGGTCGAGCGGATGCGTGCGGCCGGATTTCGCTTCGGGGAGCACGGGGCGGCGCGGACGCAGCGGCGGCTCGAAGGCCGGCTGCTTGAAGGCGAACCCTTCGGTCCAGACGGCGCCCTGCTCCACCCAGGCGCGCAGGACGGCGACCTCGGCCGGACTCACGCGCGGGCCTTTCGGCGGCATGCGCTCATCAGGGTCGTCGGTGACGATCGACTCGAGCAGACGTCCCTTCGACGCCTGACCTGGGAAAAGCACCGCGCCGTTCTCGCCGCCTTCGAGCAGCGAGGCGCGCGTGTTCATCGAGAAGCCGCCCTTCTTCTTGTCGCCCGTATGGCACTCGCCGCAGTGCTTGCGCAGGATCGGCACCACCTCATGGGCGAAGTCGACCGGCGCCGCCCCGAGGGAGGCCGTCAGGAAACAACCGACAAGCAGGGAATCTCGAAGCATGCGGAGGCTGCCCGCGGATCAGGGGACGAAGACGATCGCGGCGGCGGCCGGGGCTTCGACGGCCTGCTTGGTGTCGATGAGCTTGCCGTCGCGACCGATCCTGTAGGCGTTGAGCGTACCGGACTTCTGGCCGGCGCACACGAGCCAGCGGCCGTCGGCGCTGAGGCCGAAGCCACGCGGCGTGGCGGGCGTGCCGAGCACGTGCTGGAGGAGCGCGAGCTTGCCGTCCTGGGCGATCGAGTAGACGGCGAGGGAGTCATGGCCGCGGTTGGAGACGTAGAGGGTCTTGCCGTCGGGGCGGACGAAGATCTCGGCGGTGGAGACGCCCTTGGTCTCCGCGCCGGCCGGCAGCGTCGGGAGGCTCTGGAGCTGCTTCAGGCCGCCGTTACGCTCGACGGAGAAGGCCACGACGTTGAGTCCCATCTCGGTGTTCACGTAGGCGAACTTGCCGTTGGGATGGAAAGCCAGGTGACGCGGGCCTTCTCCGGCGGTGACGCGGCCGGACTTCGGCTTGTTCGCGGTGAGCAGGCCTTTCTCGGCGTCGAACTTGTAGATGAAGACGTCGTCCGTACCGAGATCGGCGACGTACGCGCGGCCGTTCCTCGGGTGGAAGTAGACGCCGTGGGCGTGCGGGCCGGACTGACGGCCGGCGTTGGGGCCCGTGCCGACGTGCTGGACCGAAGAGCTGGCGGCGGCGAGGGATCCGTCGGGCTTGATCGGCAGCGCGGTGGTCGAGCCGGAACCGTAGTTCACGACGACCAGGTTCTTGCGGGCGGCGTCGACGGCGAGGTGCGTCGGTCCCTTGCCCTTGGAGGCTTCGGCGTTGAGCAGGCGGAGCTTATCGCCTTCGACCGCGTAGGCGGCGACGGCGCCTTCGGCGGCCTCGGCGGTCGCGTAGAGGAACTTCGCATCCGGGCTGAGCGCGACATAGGAAGCGGACTTCGCTTCGGCGGCGACGGTCGGCGCCGAGATCTTGCCGGTCTTGCCGTCGAGCACGCAGCGGAGCACGCCCTGGGCCTTGGCGCCGGCGGTGCCGACATAGAAGACATACTGGGCGGGCGCGGGCTTGGCCTTCGGAGCGACCTTGGCCTTCGGAGCGGCCTTGGGAGCCGGGGCGGGCGCGGTGGTGTCGGCGGACTGACAGCCGACGAGCAAAGCCGCGAACGCGGCGAGGAGGAGGCGGGGGGTGTTCATAGGATGAAAGAAAGCGGGAGACTCAGCGGCCGTCCCACCAGCCGTCGAGCTGGCCCATGAGACGCTTCACGTCGTCGGGACGTTCGGCGGCGAGGTCGCGGAGTTCGTACGGGTCGGCCTTGAGGTCGAAGAGGCGCGGCGGCTCGATGGCATCGCCGGAACCCTGCTGCTTCCCGCCCCACTTCTTGAGTCCGCTGGAGACGATGAGCTTGAGGTCGCCGGCGACGAGCCAGCGGTAGCGCAGGCTGGCCGCGGGGCGGGCGAGGTCGAGGATGTCGTGGGTCGAATTCTGGCCGGCGACGAACGGGCGCGCCTTGAGGGCCGCGTCGTCGAGCAGATCGAGGCCGTCACCGTCGGCGGGCACAGGGGCGCCGGCGAGCTTCAGGAGCGTCGGCATGATGTCCACCGCGCTGGCGGCTTCGGTCAGCATGGCCGGCTTGATGCGGCCGGGCCAGCTGACCATGATCGGCGTGCGCACGCCGCCGTCGAAGGGCGACTGCTTGGAGCGCTCGAAATCGACGCTCGGCTTGTCCGTGCGCGGGATCCAGCCGTTGTCGGCGACGTAGAGGATGATCGTGTCGCGGCTGAGGCCTTCCTTCTCGAGATGGGCGCGGATCTCACCGATGGTCTCGTCGAACCACTCCACCATCGCGTGGTATTTCGCGGCCTGCGGCGTCGGCGACTTGTCGCGGTATTTGGCGAGCAGACGCTCCGGGGGCGTATGCGGGTCATGCGGCATCATCGGCGCATACCAGGCGAAGAACGGCTTCCCGTCCTTCTTGGCGCGGCTGATGAAGTCCGTGAGCGGCGCCAACGTCTTGCGGCCGATGTCGAGGCCTTCGTCACCATGGCGGCCTCCCTTGGTCATGCCTTCGGTGAAACCGCCGGTCTGATAGGGGCCCATCCACCACTTGCCGGTCTGCAGGCTCACGTAGCCCTGCTCGCCGAGCAGGCGGGGCAGGATCGGTGATTCCTGGAAGCGCTTGACCATCCGGGCGCGCCCTTCGAGGAAAGCGGCGTTCTTCTGTTTCGCGGCGGCGCCCTTGGCGGCGCCCTTGGCGCCGGCGGCGGCGGCGCTGACGGGGATGAACGGGTCGTTGCCGGTCAGTCCGTGGCGGTGGACATGCCGGCCGGTGAGCATCGAGGCGAGGCTCGGTCCGCAGAGGGAATTCGTGACGTAACCACGAGGGAAGACGCGGGACTCCGCCGCGAGCTTGTCGAGGTGCGGCGTGCTGACCGCCTTCGAGCCCATGAAGCCGTAATCAAACCAGGAATGGTCGTCCGAGACGATCATGAGGATGTTCGGGCGTTCGGCGGCGGACAGTGACAAGCCCAGGCAGGCGAGCACGGCGACGCAAAGGGGGAAGAGGTGGGGCATCCCCTATAGACTCCCCAAACCAAGCCCCGTTCCCACCCAAAAAATCCGCCAATCTTCGTCGTATAGAGGGAAGCCCGCAGAAACCGCCGTCACCCCCTTTGACGAGCCTCGGACCCTTGGCATAATGAACGACGTCCGCAGCCCTACCCCCCCCCGGCGACCCCACCCCGGAGGCCCCCTCTAAAAATATAATACGTTTTTATCTGACTGATTTTCAGTCACTTGCGTAAAGACGTCTCTCAGACCCCCCTTTTTCAGCCCTATATATACAGGCCCCTTTCTTTTTCCATGATCAACCACATCCCGCACCGCACCGCCAAGAACGACACCCTCACCTCCCTCCTCCGCTCCGACTTCCCCGATCTCGGCGAAATCGAGGTCTCCCGCCTCGAGACGGCCCCCGACCGCTCCGGCGAGGCGGACGGCTTGACGGCCTACCTCAACCAGGCCGCCCGCTGGCCCCGCCTCAGCGCCGAAGAAGAACTCGCGCTCGGCCACCGTATCAAGGCCGGCAAGCTCGCCGACGGCGCCCTCACCCCGGCCGGCCAGGCGGCCTTCGACGAACTGGTGCAGCGCAACCTGCGCCTGAGCTACCATGCCGCCAAGGACATCAACGTGTCGCGGGAGGAGATGCTCGAGCTCGTCGCGGCCGGCAACGTCGCGCTCATGCAAGCCGCCCGAGCCTTCAACGCCGACCTGGGTTACCGCTTCAGCACCTACGCTTACTGGGGCATCCGCAGCGCGGTGTTCCGTCACCTCAACTTCCTGCGCCGCACGGTGCGCCTCCCGCGCAACCTCCACGAGCAGATGGCCAAGCTCCGCAAGGCCGAAGCCGCCCTCCTCCAGAAGACCGGCCGCGAGGCGACGGAGGACGAACTGTGCGCCTTCCTGGATTGGACGCCCGAGAAGATCATCGAGCTGCGCTGCTACCAGCAGCACGGCCAGTCGCTGGACGCGCCGGTCGGCGAAGACAGCGACACGACCTTCGGCGAGACGTTGGCCGACCCGGAGGCGGCGACGCCGGCCGCCTACGCCGAAGCCGCCGACCGCCTGGCCGCGCTGACCGAAGTGATGGCCCAGCTCACGCCCCGCGAACTCGAGGTGATCCGCCTCCGCGCCGGCCTCGACGGCGAGGAGCTGACGCTCGACGCCATCGGCCGGCGCCAAGGCGTCTCCCGCGAACGCATCCGCCAGATCGAAGCGGAGGCCGTCCGCAAGATGCGCCTGATCATCCGACGCTGAGCCGGGTCTTGTGTCCGGAGGAAGGCCCGCCATCGTCGACGCGTGCCTTCCTCCGCGCCTCGCCTGCTGCTCCTCGGCCTCACCGGCCTCCTGGCGCCGCACCTCTCCGCCCAGCAGGCCGAACCGTTCGAGGAGGCGCCGATCAAATACTCGGCCACTGAGGCCAAGGACCGCGCGACGGCCCTGAACGCGGCGCACCAGGCGCGCGCCAACGCCATCCGCTCCCTGCCGGCGAAGAAACGCCTGCAGTGGCTGCTCGACGAGTTCAAGGTGCCGGTCGAATCCCAGCTCTTCGTCTTCAGCAAGACGAGCCTCCAGCGCGACCTGATCACGCCGGAGACGCCCCGGGTGCTCTACTTCTCCGACGAGGCCTACGTCGGCTGGGCGCCCACGGGCGCGTTCGAGGTGACGGTCTTCGATCCGCAGCTGGGCGCGACGTTCTACGTCCTCGACGCCCACGAGACCGGCCCGGCCCCCCTGCTCATGCGCGACAACGACTGCCTGCTCTGCCATGCGCGCCATGAACACACGCCCACCTTGCGCACGCGCTCGGTCTTCCCCGACGTCCGCGGCGAACCGCTCGGCGGGTCGGGCGGCGCCAATATCGCCCCGTCGACCCCGCTCGAAGAACGCTGGGGCGGCTGGTATGTCACCGGCGGCGGCCCGGGCCTGCGTCACCGCGGCAACCTGACCGGCCGCCGGGCCGAAGACTTCGAAGGAGATTCGGCGCAGCCGACGCGCAACCTCGCCTCGCTCGAAGGCATCGTGGACATCCGTCGCTATCTCCTGAAGACGAGCGACGTCGTGCCGATGCTCCTGCACGACCACCAGGTCCACGTGCACAACGTGATCTCCACCGCCCTGCAGGACGCCCGCATCGCGTTGCACCGCTGGCCGGCCATGCGCGCGATCCTCGGCCTGCCCGAATCGGCTCAGCCCCAAGGCTCCTGCCTCGTGGTCTTCGAGAGCCAGGCGGAGAAGCTCCTCGACGCCCTGCTCTGCCGCGACGAGGCGCCGTGGCCGGCCGATGCGCTGCGTTCCGACGGCGTCTTCGCCGCCGCCTACGCCAAGACCCGTAAGGCCGACCCGCAAGGCCGCTCGCTCCGCGACCTCGACCTGCGCACGCGCCTCTTCCGCTACCGCTGCAGCCCGCTCATCTACTCCGAAAGCTTCGCGCACCTGCCGCCGCAGCTCCGGGAGATCACCCTGCTGCGTCTTTCGTCCGGCCTACGCGCCTTCCCGCCCGCCCCGGCCTTCGGCCACCTCGAGGAAGCGGAACGCGTCGCGATCCACGAGATCCTCACGGCCACGCTGGCCGACCTGCCCGCCGGCTGGGGCAAATAAGGCGGGCATGAAAAGGGCCGGCCCTCGACGAGGACCGGCCCGGTTCCGACGCCTGAGCGCGGCTTACTTGACGAGCGCGGCGAGCGGCTCGCGGATGGCGTCGGCCACCGATGCTTGCCGAGCGACGCTCCCGTGCGGTAGCGTGCCCCATGACCCAACCGCTGCGATTCGTGACGAAGGCCGAGGCCATCAAGGAAGAGTACAAAGGCCGCACCAATTACTGGCTGACCCGCCCCGAACTCACCGGCGCCAAGGACCTGCAGGTCTGCGAAGCGACCCTGCCCGCCGGCGAAGGCCACGCCTTCCACACCCATCCGGAACTCGAGGAGATGATCTACGTGCTTGCCGGCGAGGTCGAACAGTGGGTCGAGAAGGAGAAGCGCATCCTGAAGCCCGGCGACGCCGCGCACATCCCGGCCGGCGTCGTGCACGCGACCTTCAACGTCTCGAAGTCTGACGCCACGATCCTCGCGATCCTCTCGCCCGGCGCGAGCCAGGGCCCCTTCATGGTCGACGTCAGCGGCGAGTCGCCCTGGAAGGACCTGCGCGCCGGCGCATGAATTTCTTCGCCCGTCATCGCGGCCTGCTCGTCTCGTCCACGCTGCTGTTGGCCGGCGCGATCATCCCTTGGATCATCTGGGGCGACGCGCTGGACGCGACGTTCACGGTCGAAGGCTCGCGCGCCTGGATCGCCGGCTTCGGCGCGGCCGGTGGTCTCGCCGGCGCCGGCCTGCTCGTCGCCGACCTCCTGCTGCCCATCCCGAGCACGCTGGTGATGTCGGCGCTCGGCCTCGCCTACGGCACGCTCATCGGTGGTCTCTACGCCGCCGCCGGCACGGTCGTGGCCGGCCTGCTCGCCTATGGCCTCAGCCGCTGGTTAGGCCGGCCGCTCGCCGTGCGTCTCGCCGGCGCCGACGCGCTGGAGTCGGGCGAGAAGCTCTTCGCGGGCGGCGGCGCCTGGCTGGTGGCGGGTTCGCGCTGCATCCCGATCCTCCCCGAAGCGATCGCATGCCTCGCGGGCCTGCACCGCATGCCCTTCCGGACGTTCTTCTTCGCGCTGCTCTGCGGCGGCGTGCCGACGGGCTTCCTGTTCGCGGCCATCGGCGCGCTCGGCCAGACCGAACCCGCGTGGGCGCTGGCGCTCAGCGTGGTCGTGCCGGTGCTGCTCTGGCTGCTCGCCCGTCGCTGGCTGCGCCGCTGATCAGCGCAGCTCCTTGATCCGCACGTTACGGTACCAGACGCGCTTGGCTTCGTCCTGGAAACCGATGTGTCCCTCGGCCGGACGGTCCTTCATCGGGGAAGCGGCGAGATCGAGCACGATGGTGCGCTCGCCGTTGAAGTCGACGGTGAGACGGCGGTCCTTGAGCGTGAGCGTGTAGCGGTTCCATTCGCCGGCGGGCTTCACCATGTTCTTGGCGGCGCCCATCGCGCGGATGATGCCCCCGCAGTCATGATGACCGGGCTTGGCGAGTCCGTGCGTATCGAGGATCTGGAGTTCGATGCCCTTCGCGACGGGATCGAGCGGATCGGCGACGCAGAAAAAGACGCCGGAATTGCCGGTGGGCTCGAACTTGAATTCGAGATCGAGGACGAAGTCGCGATACTTGCGCTCGGTGAAGATATAGGCGTCGAAACGCTTCCAGCCGGTCTCGCCCGCGCGCGGCTTCAGCGTGACGGTGCCGTCGGTGTCGTAGACCCAGTTGCCTTTGGTCTTCCAGCCGGCGAGGTCCTGGCCGTTGAAGAGCGACACGAAGCCCGGGGCGTCGGCCGCGGGATGCGGCACGGGCGCGACGGCGGGGCTCACGGGATAAGGTTCGGACGCCGCGAACAGGGCGAGGGGGAGGAGGCAGGCCAGCAGGGGGAGGCGGGGCATGCCTTCCGAGGTAGCCATCCGCCGCCGGAGGTCGAGCCTCCGCCTCGGCCGGCGGCCCGGACCCAAGAAAACCCCCGTAAATCGGTGGGTTATTATTTTGCGCGCTATGACGGGCGAGCCTCTGGACAACCTGGCGAGACTGGGCATAGTAAGGGTCACAAACAGTTCTCCGCCCACCCCGGCGTCCCTGTCCGAAACTCCATTCCACTGATCACGCTTCCAGCCGCGCACCGTTTTCCCACGGACCGCACGGCAGGGACACCCTCTCTTCCTTTTTTCAAACCCCTCATGAAACGCCGCTCCACCGCTCCTTCCCGCCCTCGCCCTCTCCTCCGCCGTCGTCTGCGCACTCCCTTCCCCGCCATGCAGCTCCGCGAACGCCTCGAGACCCTCGGCGGCGCGGACGAAGGCCTGCCCACGTTCTTCGTGGTGCCGGCCAAGGGCGACTGCGTTCGCCTGAGCGGCCCGGAGCTCCATGGAGACATCGGCGTGCGCATCACCGGGGATGATGCGGGCCCCGTCGGCCTCGATGGCCGGTCGAACGAACTCACCTTCGACTTCCGCGCCGCGGACAAGGCGGTGGTGCAAGCGATCGTGGCCGGCCTCGGACCGGAGCTCCGCGAAGAAAAAGTCCGCCGGCCGAAGCAGGAGATCCAAGGCCACCTCGTGCCCGGCCATCAGCCCAACGTCGGCCACTTCCTCGCCTGGGCGGCGCGCATGCCCAGCATGGAAGACCATGTCATCCTCGAGTCGGCCGTCGACGCCGGCTTCGCCTGCGAGTTCGACTGCTTCGATCACATCCACGCCGCCATGCGCGCGCTGGACTTCATGCGCATGGTCCGGATGGAAGGCGGCATCGGGAGCGCGTGCGATGGCGACGAGATCCCGCCGCACCTCCGCCATCCGACCCGCCAAGGGCTCACCGGCAAGGCGGCCATGGTCGTGGCCCACGCCGGCCACAAGGTCAGCCTCAACGCGACGATCGACTCCAAGCCGAACCCCGCCGGCGCGCGCCTGCGCATCCACTACGGGTGGTCCTCCCACCTGCAACGCTACCTCGTGGGCTGGGTCAGCGACCTTGCGCCGAAGGGTCAGTGACCCTCGACCCGCTGCATCTTCTCGCCCCAGGCGAAGAGGATCATCGAAGCGAGGAACACCCCGTGGATGATGGCCTGCCAGAGGATGACCTTCTCATGGTTGGCGGACATCGCGGCGCCGGAGCCGACGAAATCGGTGATCGCGATGAAGCTCTTCAGGAGGTGGATGGCCGAGATGCTGGCCAAGCTGCCCGCGAGCTTCACCTTGAGGGTGTTGGCGTTGATGTGGTCGAGCCAGTCGGGGCGGTCGCCGTTGTCACCGAAGTCGATGCGCGAGACGAAGGTCACGTAGCCGCCGACGACGACCATGTTGACCAGGTTGGCCACCATCGAGATATCCACGAGCGAGAGGAGCCCACCATGATGGAGCTCTCGGAGGCGGCGGAGAAGCCGGTGAGCAGGTGCAGGAGTTCCTGCACGCTCTTCCAGGCGTAAGCGACGGCGGCGACGATCAGCGCGACGTAGATCGGAGCCTGCACCCAGCGGCTGGCGAAGATGAAATACTCGAGGGTGTTCTCGAACTTCTTGGCGAGGGACTGCTTTTCGGTGGCCATGCCGGGAGCCTTGCCGAATCCCGGACACCGTCAAGCCGACGAGAGGCCAGGCGGATAGAAGAAAGAAACAGATGAATGATGGAGGATGGGTATTTTCCTCCGGCCAACTGGCCAACCGTTCAACCGATCAACTAAGGTTCAGACTCCCGCGCTCGCCGCGGCGTCGCCGAGCGGATTGGCGTTAGGCTCACGCAGGTAGGCGTCGGCCTTGGCGGAGACGATCACGCCGTAGTTGATGGTGCCGAGCCAGCCGGACATGATGATGCCGACGCTGCCGGCATGATAGAAGCCGCCGACCTGCTCGGGCAGAGCCATCGATACCTTGAGGCCTTCGAACTTGGTGCCGAACGAGGTGCCGCCGACGTGACGGACGTAGCGGTTGACGGTGCGCGGGGTCGCGGCCTCGGCGTGGTCGACCTTCGAACGGATATCGGGGATGAACTTCTCGAGGCCCTTGAAGGACTCCTCGATGACGCGCGCCTTATTGGCGGCGTAGTCCGTATCGGAGAGATGCGCCCAGTCGTCCCACTTCTGGTTGACGGAGGTGACGATCGCGTAGCGCGGGTTCTTGGTGTGCGGACGGGTGTCCGGGTAGTAGACCGAGTAGGTGCGCGAGGTGGTGTGGAAGTCGACGAGCTCGTGGCTGGAGAACGGCTTGGCCTCGGAGGTGAACACGAGGTCGCCGATGTGCGGGATGGTCTCGCCTTCGCGCACGCCCATGTAGACCTGGCAGGAGGAGGTGTTCACGCGGACCTTGCGGGCTTCTTCGAGGAACGGCGCCTCGAAGGCGTCTTCGCCGCCCATCTTGAGGACGGTGTCCTTGATGTTGGCGTTGGAGACGACCGTCGCGCAGGCGACCTCGGCTTCCTCGCCCTCACGGGTGCCGCGGAGCTTCACGCCCACCACGCGTCGGCGGCCGGAGGCGTCCTTCTCGACGTGGACCTTCTCGACGAGCACGTTGCGGCGGATGTCGACCCCGTTGGCCTTCATCTCCGCGGTCATGAGGTTGATCATGGTGTCCGTGCCGCCCTGGAAGATGAACACGCCCTTCGACATGAAGTTCGAGAAGACGATGCCGAAGGTGATCGCGGGGTCGTCGAGCGTGGAGCCGTTGGCGTAGGCGATCGGCTCGAGGAGGAGGCGCTGGACGTCAGGCCGGCCTGGGAAGAACTGCTCGAAGAGCTGGCGCGTGGTGCGCGGGTCGTTGTCGTAGTAGTTCATCTCGCGCAGGTGCGCGAAGAAGGCTTCGACGGTCTCGGCGGAGAGCTTGAACTGCTCGATCAGGATACGCGTGAAGTCGGCGCGGTCGAAGGTCGTGCGGACGTCGAAGTCAGGATTGATGAACCGGACGTCGTGCAGCTGGTGGATGCGGTCCGAGATCTCCTTGGTCCAGTAGCGGCGGGTGGACTTGATCATCCCGTGGGGGAAGCCGTGCAGGGAGATGTCGAAGACGTGGCCGCCGACGCGCTTGAAGTAGGTGGCGAGGCCGCCGAGCTGGTAGTGGTGTTCGAGGAGCAGCACCTTGCGGCCGAACTTCGCGAGGTTGTTCGCCGCGGTCATCCCGCCGAGGCCGGCGCCGATGACGACGGCGTCGTAGCGAGGGAGGAGGTTGTCGAACGGCGAGGGCATTGCGAAAGCAGATGAAGTAGGATGAAGCAGGGGTTAAGGGGAAGTCGAAAGCGGTCAAACCGCCCCGCGACTACTTCCCGGCGACGGCCAGCGACCAGCCGTCCCGCCCCTTGGACAGGCGGACCTTCCGTCCGAAGAGCTTCGACAATGCGGCGGGCTTCAGGACCTCGGCCATCCGGCCGGCGGCGAGGGCGGACCCGTTCCGCAGCAGGAGCGCGTGCGTGAAGACGGGCAGGATCTCCTCGACGTGGTGCGTGACGAACACGATGGCCAGGCCAGGCTTGAGCTTCGGCAGGCGCTTCACCAATGCGAGGAATTCGGCGCGCGCGACCGGGTCGAGACCCGCGCAGGATTCGTCGAGGATCAGCAGCGCAGGGTCAGAAGCCAGGGCGCGGGCGATGAGCACGCGCTGGCGTTCGCCCTGCGAGAGGTGGCCCCACGGACGCGCGGCGAGGCCGCCGACCTTGAGCAGACGGAGCAGCCGACGTGCGAGCGCGAGCGTCGCAGGCTTCGGGCGTCGCCAGAGATTGATGAGTCCGTCGACCCCGCCGGCCACGACAGCCAGGGCCGGTTCGGCGGGCTGGATCATCGCCGCGACGGAAGGACCGACGAGGCCGATGCGGCGACGGAGTTCCCGCCAGTCGCTGCGGCCGAAGGTCTCGCCGAGCACGGCGAGCGACCCGGAGGTCGGCGCGAAATAACCCGTCAAGGCGGCGAGTAGCGACGATTTACCGGAGCCGTTCGGCCCGAGGATCACCCAGTGCTGACCCGGCTCCACGCGCCAGCTCAGCCCACGCAAGATGACCTTGGCCTCGCGCGCGATGCGCAGACGGGAGACTTCGAGCACAGGGACTTGAGCGGCGGGACGAGGCACGGCGTAAGGCTATGAAGCATGCCGAGGCCGCTTCCAAGCCGCAACCACGCTTGCCCTCGGCGGGGTTCGCCCCTACCCCTTCGTCATGCGCCGGCCCCTCGCCCTGCTCCTTTCCCTCTGCGCCCTCGTAGCGTCGGCCGCCGATCCGGTCGCCCCGTCGCGGACGACCCCGGCCGACCTCGTCATCAAGGAAGGCGTCGAGACCCGCATCGCCTGCGACCATAACGGCGGCTATTCCAAATACGCCGACGTCTACCACTACCGCGTCATCCTGCCGAAGGGCTACCATGCGGACACCACCAAGGAATGGTCCGCGCTCTTCGTCGCCTCCCCCGGCGGCAAGGCCACGCTCGGCAACATGGCCGACTGGGTGAAGAAGCACGGCTACATCGCCATCCTCCTCGACGAATCGAAGAACGGCCCGTGGGATCCGAGCGTCGGCAATTTCCTCGCCGCGCACCAGGACGCCGTGAAACGCTTCCGCATCGGCCCGGGCCGCAAGGTCTGCACCGGCTTCTCGGGCGGCGCGCGCGCCAGCTCGATCTTCGTGAGCATCGGCGACAATTTCGGCGGCGTCATCCTCCAGGGCGCCGGCACCGGCATCCTCGACAACGGCCTGCGCGGCCTCGCCGGCGTGCAGATCCCGGCCGTCGTCGTGACCATGGGCAAGAAGGATTCGAACCGCGGCGAGATCAAGCAGCTGCAGGCCACGCAAGGCGACCGCCTGCAGGTCTTCGAGTTTGAAGGCGGCCACCAGTGGGCCCCCAAGGACGTCATCGAGAAGGCCCTCGATCACGTCGACGCCAAGCTGCCGAAGTAAGCGGTCCGTCTTGCCAACGCGCGGGCGCGCGGGCATCAAGGAACGCAACCCCATGCGTATCCTCGCTCTCCTGTCCGTCGCCCTGCTCGCGGTCCACGCCGACGCGGCCGCCCCGAAGTTCAACGACCCGAAGCCGCAGGCCTATCACCTCCGCGCGCGCGCCAGCGAGGTCGACCCGGCCGCGAAGGCGTATCCGGAGATCGAGTTCCACCTCGACAGCAAGGGCAAGCCGGCCGACGTGCAGACGGCCGACGTCGACACGCGCGTCGCCCCGCGCGGGCAGCTCGTGGTCTGGCTGATGGGCCATAACCCCGTCATCGCCGACAAGGTCAACGGCTACGGCTACCACCACATCAGCGTGCACTACGCTCGCGGCTGGTTCGGCAAGCTCAACACCGTCCCCGCCGACACGCAGCACCTCGGCAACATCCGCCTCGAGGCCACCGCCGGCGTCGACGCCTCGAAGTCGGTCGAGATCGCCGCCGCCGATTCCGCGAAGGGCCGCGCGACGCGCATGGTGCAGTGGCTCGTGAAGACGCACCCGCAGGGCCGCTGGGAACAGTTCCTCACCGCCGGCGGCAAGGAACTCGACTGGACCAAGGTCGTCGTCGGCGGCTCCTCGCACGGCGCCACGTCCTCCGCCCGCTTCGCGATGCACCAGCAGGTCGCGCGCGTGATCATGTTCTGCGGCCCGCGCGACAACACCGAAGACTGGCAGGCCGGTCCTTCCGCGACGCCCCTCAATCGCTTCTTCGGCTACTCCCACGTCCTCGACGGCGGCTGGACCGATCAGCACTACCAGCGCTCCTGGCTCATGCTGCGCCTCAACGAATACGGACCTATCGTGAACGCCGACGACGCCAAGGCGCCCTACGGCCACACGCGCCGCCTGATCACTTCGGCCCCGATGAAGGGCGACGCCAAGAAGCAGGCCGGCGCCGCGCACGGTTATGTGACCCCGAGCAACGGCTCGCCCAAGGACGCCAAGGGCCGACATCTCCAGGAAGACGTGTGGAAGTATCTCTTCACCTCCGACGTCGAAGTCACCGGCAAGCCGGTCCCGGCGGAAGCGGGCGTCCGGATGGACCAGCGCTCCGAGGCTAAGCCGAAGAAGAAATAAGCCGGCGGAAGGACGGCTTGCGCTCGGCGGCCTTTCGGCTGTTGGATGACCGCGTTCACCGTGGCCATCCGCATCGATCTCGTCACCCTCTTCCCGGCCATGGCCGACGGCTTCCTCCAGGAGTCGGTCATCGGGAAGGCCATCGACAAAGGCCTGATCGCCTTCAAGGCCCACGACCTGCGCGCCTACTCCAAGGACAAGCACCGGAAGGTGGACGACATGCCCTATGGCGGCGGACCGGGCATGCTCATGAGCTGCCAGCCCCTCTTCGACGCCGTCGACGCCTTGGCCACCCCGGACTGCGAAGTGGTCTACCTTTGCCCCGATGGTGAACAATTGACCAATAAGCTGGCCAAGGAACTGGCCCAAAAGAGCCATCTGATCCTCATTTCGGGCCATTACGAGGGCATCGACCAGCGTTTCCGGGACAAGAAGGTCACCCGGGAGGTCTCCATCGGGGATTACGTGCTCACTAATGGCACTTTGCCTGCCTGCGTCCTGGTCGATTGCCTCGGTCGACAGCTCCCCGGCGTGCTCGGGGAGGAAAACTCCTTGACGGGGGATAGTTACAACGGCAAGTTGCTCGCCTTTCCGCAGTTCACCCGACCCGCTGTTTATGATGGTCTCGAGGTGCCCCCCGTCCTCCTAGGAGGAAACCACGCCGAAATCGAAAAATGGCGTCGGGAAAGGCAAATAGAGAAGACAAAGCAACGCAGACCGGACCTGATGAAAGACCAAGAACACCAGCCATGAGCAACCATCCCCTCATCCAATTTGCCACCCAGCCCCAGCTGAAGACCGCCCGCGGCGACCATGAATTCAAGGTCGGCGACGGCGTGAAGGTCTTCACCAAGGTCCGCGAAGGCGACAAAGAGCGCACCCAGCTCTTCGCCGGCATCGTCATCCAGCGCAAGGGCGGCGGCATCCACGAAACCTTCACCGTCCGCCGCGTCTCCTTCGGCGAGGGCGTCGAGCGCACCTTCCCGGTCCACTCCCCCAACATCGAGAAGATCGAAGTCGAGCGCGTCTCGCAGGTCATGCGCGCCCGCCTCTTCTATCTCCGCGATCGCCAGGGCAAGTCGGCCACCAAGGTCAAAGAAAAGCGCTTCGACCCGAGCGAGCACGCCGCCAAGCAGGCTGCCGCCGCCGCTGCCAAGTAAGCCTCCCGAGGCTGCTCCGAAACCCCGCCACCTGGCGGGGTTTTTTGTGCCCGGATCCGCGGCGCGACCGGGCGGACGCAGAAAAGGCCCTCCGGCCCCCTATTCGCAAGATACGCACTAAGTCATTTATTCACAGTGGCTTGTTTTGCGTGTTTTGAGAGGGGCGCCGGACCCTGGGGATAATTTTTCCCGAAAAGCTGCTGGGGAAGGCTTGACTCTCCCCCTCCCTCCTGCGTTTTTCCACGTCCGTCTTTTGGAAACCCTCCGGGGGCGGCAACTCACCACCTTCTCCCAATCCAATGCTACGCATCCGCCTCCAACGCTTCGGTACGAAAAACGAGCCGACCTACCGCCTCGTCGTCGCCGAACAAGCCATCCGTCGCGACGGCCGTTTCGTCGAAGTCCTCGGCAACTACAATCCCCGCGCCCGTGGCAAGACCCCGGGTCTGGTGATCAACGTCGAGCGCGTCGACCATTGGGTCAAGCTCGGCGCCCAGCCGTCCGACACCGCGAAGTCGCTCGTGAAGCGCGCGCGCGAAGAAGCGGCCAAGGCCTAAGTTAATTTACACGGCGGAAACGCCCACCCTGACGATGCTTCACCCCGCCACCCGGCGGGGTGATTCATTTGGCGAGGTCGCCGACGGGACCGAGGGCCTCAGTTGATCTTGTTCCAGCCGCCCTGCCCGTCCTTCTCCAGCTTCTGGAAGCCGGCCCGCGCCAGGCGCTGGTCGCTCAGGCCCTGCTTCATGGCGCCTTCGCCATACTTGGTCGTGAGCGTGGGCGACTCGATGACCCGACGGCACGGGGCCTTCGTCACGGGGTGCACAGTGAAATCCGGGGCGTCCGCCGGCAGGTCGACCTCGAACTCCTCGCCGTCGGCGCCGTCAGGCTGGATCACGATATAGCGACGGAGAGGCATGGCTTACTTGCGGGAGGAACGCGGATCGAAGGCGTCGCGCAAGCCATCGCCGAGGAAGTTGAGGGACAGCAACGTCAGGGCGAAGACGACCGAGGGCGAGACCAACAGCCAGGGGCACTCTTCCATGATGTCGGCCCCTTCCTTGATCATCAGGCCCCAGGAGGTCATCGGGGCCTTCACGCCGAGCCCGAGGAAGCTCACGAAGGCCTCCAGGAGCATCACGCCGGGGACGGTCAGGGTCGCGCACACGGCGATGGTGCCGGCGAGGTTGGGGAGGTAATGCCGGCGGAAGATGCCCCAGCGCGACTGCCCGAGCGATTCGGCGGCCTGCACGAACTGCGAGCCCTTCAGCTCGCGGGTCTGGTTGCGGATGATGCGCGCCATGGTCAGCCACGAGACGCCGCCCACGGCCAGGAAGATCATCGGGAGGTTCTGGCCGAAGACGACCGTGGCGAGGATGACGATGAGCGTCAGCGGCAGCGTGCTCACGACGTCCACGCCGCGCATCAGGAGGTCCTCGGCGCGTCCGCCGACTTCCGCCGCGAACACGCCGTAGCAGATGCCGAGCACGAGGGCCACGGCGGTGGCGATGAGGCCGACGAAGAGCGAGATCATGCCGCCCTGGAGCAGGCGCGAAAGGACGTCACGTCCGAGGAGGTCGGTACCGAGCCAGTGCGCCGACGAGGGAGCCATGGCGCTCTGCGCGAGGTTCTGCTCCATATACGGATACGGCGAGATCCACGGCGACAGGAAGCAGACGGCCGCGATGGCCACGAGGAACCAGCCGGACCAGACCGCGGCGCGGTCCTTCCGGAAGCGCAGCCAGCCGCTCTCGGAGGCGAGGGTCTCGACGACGGGTGCGTTCATCGGCCGCGGGCCACCTTGGGGTTCAGCGCGGCGTTGGCCAGGTCGGCCGCGAGGTTGAGGAAGAGGAGCGCCGCCGCGTACACGATCGTCGTGCCGAGGATCAGCATGACGTCGCGGTTGATGATGGCGGTGACGAAGAGCCGGCCCATGCCCGGGACGTCGAAGAGCGACTCGACCACGAAAGAGCCCGACACCAGGCCGGCGGCGGCGGGGCCGAGATACGTGACGACAGGCAAGAGCGCATTACGCAAGGCGTGGACGAACCAGACGCGCAGCGGGGGCACGCCCTTGGCGCGCGCGGTGCGCACGTAATCCAGCGAGCGCACCTCCATGAGCGAGCCCCGCGTGAGGCGCGCGAGCGGCGCGGCGGTGATCAGGCCGAGCGTGAGCGCAGGCAGGATGAAGTGCTCCGGTTCACCCCAGCCGCACGGCGGCAACCAGCCGAGGCCGAGCGCGAAGACGAGCGCGAGGATCGGGCCGAGCACGAACGACGGCACGCAGATGCCGACGAGCGTGAAGCCCATCGGGACGCGATCGAGCCAGCTGTTGGGTCGCGACGCGGCGAGCACGCCGACCGGCACGCCGATGAGGACGGCGATGAAGAGGGAGACGAAGCCCAGCGCGCACGAGACGCCGATGCGCGAGCCGATGACTTCGCGCACGGTCCAGCCGGGATACTTGAGAGAGGGACCGAGATCGCCCTGCGCGAGATTGACGACGTAGTTGCCGAGCTGTTTCGGCAACGGTTGGTCGAGGCCGTAATACGCCTCGAGGCGCGCCTTGACCTCGGCGGGCAGCGGCCGGTCCTTATCGAACGGCCCGCCGGGCACGGCGTGCGCGAGGAAGAACGTCGCGACGACCACCACGAGGAGGACGGGGACCATCTCCAGCAGCCGGCGCAGGACGTAGGCCATCAGGGCTTGGGCGTTTCCGCGGCCTTGACGCGCTTCTCCAGCTCTTCGATCGAAGGCGGCGGCGGCAGGCCGGGCTCACCCTTGGTCGTCCAACCCATCTTGCGGGCCATGAGCTCGTATTCCTGCGGGCTGAGCGTGCCCTTGGCCTTCAGGCGCGCCTTCCGTTCGTCGGTGTCATCCTGCATGCGTTCCTGCTGGATGACCTGGTCGCGCTTCGGATCCGGGAAGATGGAGCAGCCCGCGAGCCACGCGAAGCTCGCGAGCAGGAGGGCGCGGGGTACGGACTTCATCGGTATCCTTCTACTCGGCGAGGTCGTACGGGCTCAAGCGCGTACAGGTCGCCTGTCCGGCGAACCGATGACGACGGCGGGCGGCCTGGTCGTAGGCGAAGTCGAGCCACGCGACGGGCAGGCAGCCGGCGACGGCGGCCAAGGCGGCCCAGCCGCCGCCCACGGCCGCAAGCATGGCGCGCACGGCCTGTGAGCGGACCAGCCGACGCGAGCCGTCCCAGACGACGATCGTGTCGGGGTCTCCGCCCGGCGGTTCGCCGGCCACGCGGGCGGCCACCCCACGGTTGGTCGCGAAGATCAGCCGGCCCGCCGCATTCCGCCGGGCGAGCCAGACGGCCGACCCGTTGCAGAGGGCGCATTCCCCGTCGATGAGGACGATCAGCGGCACGGCAGGCATGCATGTCAGCCTAACGGGCCGCCTGATGGTGGAAAGGGGTAATCTTCCGCCCTCCGCCGGCAGAAAGGACCTTTAAGGCCAGCGAAAGCGCTTGTCATGGACCTGCGGCAGTGCCAAGTTGCCCGTCCTGTTGGCCGGAAGGGTATCCAAGTGGCTAAAGGTCGCGGACTGTAAATCCGTTCAGCTTCGCTGTTCGTGGGTTCGAATCCCACCCCTTCCACCAGCAGGACGTCCGAGGCCCCTCCCAAGGGGGCCTCTCCCTGCCTTTATCCCTGAAATCCGCGTTGACTCCGAGGGCCGCCCACGGCTTCCCTACTGACACACATGGCCAACATCAAAGCTAACAAGAAGAGCATCCGCCAGACCGCCCGTCGCGCCGAGCACAACAAGATCGTCCGCACCCGCCTCAAGGGCTTCGTCAAGAGCCTGACCGGCGCCAACGTCGCCGCTTCCGCCTCCCAGGTCGCTTCCGCCGCCGACAAGGCCGCGAAGACCGGCGTGATCCATCGCAACAAGGCGAACCGCATCAAGGCTCGCCTCGCGAAGAAGCTCGCCGCCGCCAAGAAGTAATGCGGGGCTGGCCCCTCACCGACCCCGTCGCCTCGGCGCCGGGGTTTTTTTGTTCCTGAGATGTCCGCCTCCCTCCCCGCCTCCATCGGTTTCGCCGCCGGCCTGCTCGGCGAAGAGGCCGTGCGCATGGACGTCCTGGCCCACGGCGCCGGCTGGGTCGCCCTGGCCAAGCCGAGCGGCGTGGCCTTCGAGGAACACCCGTGGCAGCACGGCGCCCCCACCCTCCTCGGGCAGCTCCGTACGCAGCTCGAAGCCGGCAAGCCGGAGATGGTCCGCCTCGGGCTCGCCGAACC
Source organism: Opitutales bacterium (assembly GCA_030725715.1). Lineage (GTDB taxonomy): Bacteria > Verrucomicrobiota > Verrucomicrobiia > Opitutales > UBA953 > UBA953. Next base: position 2,789 of record JANRFG010000035.1, on the reverse strand, counting down.
GGCCGCGGTCTTCGGACCCGAACCCGAGACCGCCGGCATCGTGATCCTCGCCGACCGCGCGACGGCCATGGCCGGTTGGCGCGAAGCCCTCGGCTCGGGCGCCTTCCGCTTCGAATATGAATTCGTAGCCCGCACCGAAGACGCCCCGGAAGACGCCGGCCTCTGCGACCTGCCGGTCGGGATGGACGACTCCCAGGAGCGCGCCTTCGTCTCGCACCGCAACGGCAAGCACGCGCAGACCCGCTTCGAACCCGGCCGCGCCTGCGGTCGCTGGCGTGTCTGGGCCGCGCACACGCCCTTCCCTCGCCGCGACCAGGTGCGCATCCACGCCGCCGAATGCGGGATCCGCATCGCCGGCGAACTGAAATATGGCCGCTCGGGCCGCGTGACGCTCACCGACACGACGCCGAAGGGCCGCCTCAACAAAGGCGAGGACAAGCCGCTCCACCGCGGCCTGCTCCTGCGCGTCGCCCGCGTGACCGGCAAGGTCGCCGGCCAGACGTTCGAGATCGTCGCCCCGCGTCCCGACGATTTCGCGACGGTGGTGAAGCGCCTCTCTAAAGGGATCTGATCAGGCCTCCGACGGGAACCGCAGCGTGAAACGGTCCGTCGTGCGCGCGTAGCCGTCGGGACTGTTCATCCGTCCGACCGGGGCATATTGCGCGTAGTCGACCTTCCAGGTCGCGGGATCGGCCACGCCTTCGCGCACGTGCGCGAGCAGGAGTTCGATCACGACGAGGCGGTTGTCGCCGTATTTACGGATATCGAGCACGCGGCCTTCGAGGGCCACGGGGCATTCGACGAGCCGCGGGACGCGCACGCGCTCCGAGGGCGTCAACGTGAAGCCGGCGCGCGGCACCTCGCTCACGCCGGGCGGCAGCGGACGCGCGCACTCGACCATCCGCGCCGCGACGGCTTCGTCGCAGATATGGATGACGCATTCGCCGTTGGCGTGCAGGTTGGCCGCGGTGTCCTTGGGCGTGCCGTCATCACGGTCGGCCGGGGCGAGCACGGAGAGCGCCGGCTCGGTGCCCATGACGTTGAAGAAGGAGAACGGCGCGGCGTTGACCACGCCCGCGGCGTCGATCGTCGTGACCAAGGCGATCGGCCGGGGGACGACCAGGCCCGCGAGGAGGCGATACGCCTGCGCGCCGGGATGGGCCGCGAGGTCGAAGCGCACGCTCATGCGCCGGGCGGCGGATCCTCGCCGCCGTGCGAGACGATGGCCTCGCGACGCAGGCGGTCATGCCGGTAGGACATGATCACGTAGATGCCTACGCCGACGCAGATGCAGGAGTCCGCCACGTTGAAGGCGGGGAACCGGTAATAGGGCAGATGGACGTCGATGAAGTCGATGACGTGGTCGCCGAAGAGGCGGTCGCGCACGTTGCCCAAGGTGCCGCCGACGAAGAGTCCGAAGGCGAGCTGGCCGCCCTGGAGTTCGCGCAGGAGCGGCTGACGCCAGCGCCAGACGAGCGCGAGCACGGCCAAGGCGAGGAAGACCAGGAACGGACGGACGTCGTGCTCGGCGCCCAGCCCCCAGGCGGCGCCTTTGTTGCCGACGTGCACGATCCAGAACCAAGGGAAGACGAAGATCGGCGCGCGGTCGGGGTCGTCGCCGAAATACGCGCCGAACGGGATGTGCCGCACCACCAGCAGCTTGGTCGCGACGTCCGTGACGATCGCGGCCACGCAGACCGTCCAGAAGGACAGGTAGGGGCGAAGCCGGGCGAACATCGGAGACGGCGCGCTTAGGTGTCGCTCGGGTCGTCTTCGCCGCCGCCGCCGCCGGTGCCGAAGCCGACTTCGTCGCCGATCTCGCCGAGCGGGTTGCCGCCGCGACGACGATGGGCGCGACGGTTGCGCTCGAGCTCCTTCTGGCCTTCGAGGGAATAACGGGTGAACGGCACGGCGATGAGGCGCGCGGCCGGGATCGCCTTGTTGGTGATCTCACAGACCCCGTAGGTGCCCCGCTTCATGCGTTCGATGGCGTCGGCGATCTCCTTGAGCGCTTCCTGCTCGTTGGAGATCAGCGAAAGGGCGAAGTCGCGGTCGGCGGTGTCGGTGCCCGCGTCGGCGAGGTGCTGCGAGTAACCCGAAAGGTCGCCGGCGTCGTCCTTGCCCGACTTCTTGAGCGCTTCCTCGGAGTGGAAGGCGAGGCCCTTGTGGAGCGCGTCGCGCATGTCCACGAGGAGGCGGTAGTAGCGGCGGAACTTCTCGGGGACCTGCTTCGATTCGTCGACGAAACCTTCGCCCTTGCGGAAGGGGTTGGAACCGCCGAGCAGGTCGGCGATGGAGGCGGCCGCGATGTTGTTCGAGCGGTTGCCCTGCGAACGGGCGGCGGCGGCGGCCTTCTCGCGCGCCTTGCGCTCTTCGTCCGGCACCCAGACGTTCAGCTTGGACTTCGTCTTGTTGCGCTTCTCGAGATGGGCCTTGAGGTCGGCCAGGGTGTAATACTGGAGTTTCGGACGCACCGGGACGTCCAGGGCGGCCGACTGGTGGTGGACGTCGCGGTGCTTGTCGAGCATGCCCTTCTGCACGGCGTGGTCGACCCTGGGCGCCTTCGTGGCCTTGCCCTTGGCCGCCGGAGCCGCCTTGGCGTTCTTGACCGGAGCGGCCGGTGCGGCGCCCTTCTTCGCGACCGGGGCCGGAGCCGCCTTGGCGGACTTCACGGGGGCGGCGGCCTTGCCCTTCGGGGCCGGGACCTTCGACGCCGGCTTGGCGACGACCTTGGACGCGGGCTTCGGAGCCGGCTTGGCGGCCGGCTTGGCCTTGGCCTTCGGCGCCGG
>JANRFG010000034.1:53537-59201 GCA_030725715.1 Opitutales bacterium | reverse complement strand
TACCCCTATGAGCCCTACTCGTCGTGCTTTCCTCGGTTCCCTCGGCGGCCTCGCCGCCGGTTATGCCCTCGCTCCGGCGCTGCGCGCGGCGGAAGCCAGCGGTAAGCCCCTCGGTCTGGCGCTCTGCGGCCTGGGGAATTATTCGAACGGCGAGCTATCGCCGGCCCTGCTGGAGACGAAGCACGTGAAGCTGGTCGCCGCGATCACGGGTACCCGTGCGAAGGGTGAGAAGCTGGCGAAGCTCCATGGCTTCGATGCGGCTAACATCTATTCCTACGACCAGTGGGACAAGGTCGCCGCCAACAAGGACATCGACATCGTCTACGTCGTCACTCCTCCCGGCGTCCACGCCCAGAACGTCATCGACGCCTTCGGCGCCGGCAAGCACGTCATCTGCGAGAAGCCGATGGCGACCTCGGTCGCCGACTGCGACGCGATGATCGCGGCGGGCAAGAAGGCCGGCAAGCGTCTCGCGATCGGCTACCGCCTGCACTTCGATCCGTATCACCAGGAACTCGTCCGTCTGGCCAAGACCCAGGAGTTCGGTCCGTTCATGAAGATGACGAGCGCCAACGGTTTCACGCTCCGCAAGCACGCCTGGCGCATCGAGAAGAAGCTCGCCGGCGGCGGCGCGCTGCTCGACATGGGCGTCTATTCCATCCAGGCCTGCTGCATGGCGGCCGATGCCAATCCGGTGGCCGTCACGGCCAAGGAACTGCCGAAGACCCAGCCCGACTTCTTCAAGGAGGTCGAACAGGCCATGGAGTTCCGCCTCGAGTTCGCCAACGGCGCCGTGGCCGACGTCTGGACGGGCTACGATGCCAATCGCGCCGAGTTCCGCGCCGAGGCTGCCAAGGGCTGGTTCGAAGGCTCCAGACCCGTCTTCAGCTACCGTAACCTTAATATCTCCACCTCCGCCAAGGGTAAGCTCGATTTCGGGGTCTTCCGTCAGCAGCAGCGCCACATGGACGGCGTCGCCCAGGCTTTCCGCAACGGTGCCGAGGTCACTTGCACCGGCGAAGTCGGCCGCCGCGACATGGTCATCGTCGAAGGCATCTACGAATCGATCCGCACCGGCAAGAAGGTCGAGTTGAAGTATGGTTGATTAAGAGGGGTAGGGGTAGGGGTAGGGACAGCACCACGTGCTGTCCTAATGCCGCTATGTCGTGACGCGGTCCCGACCCTACCTGGCTGAGCGAGGACAGCACGTGGTGCTGTCCCTACCTTTTAATTCGTTCCCTTGGCGAGGGTGGCTTTAAGCGCGGCGACCACGGGGGCGTAGGCGGGATCGCTGGCGAGATTCTTGAACTCACCCGGATCGGCGTCGTGGTCGTAGAGTTCGACCCCGAGCTTGCCTTGGTTCCATTCCGTATAGCGGTAGCGTTCGGTGCGGACCGAGCGGCCGACCTTACGTTCCGGCGTGGCGGCCTTCTTCTTACCCCCGGCGTTGATGGCGCCGAAGTCGACCTGCGTGTAGGCGACGTGATTCCAGAGGGCGTCAGGACGTTCCAGCACGGGGCGAAGGCTCTTGCCCTCGGCGCGCCTATCCGGCTTCAGGTCGCAAAGATCGGCGACGGTCGGGTAGAGGTCGATGAGTTCGGCGACGCGCTTGGTGGCGCGGCCGTTGGCGGGATTGCCCGGGTCGCGGATGATGAACGGCACGCGGGCCGAGTCCTCGTAAAGCGAACGCTTCTGCCAGAGTCCGTGTTCGCCGAGGTTATACCCGTGGTCGCTGATGAAGACCACGATCGTATCCTTATCGAGGCCCTGCTTCTTGAGCTCGGCCAGCACCAGGCCGAACTGGGCGTCCATGAAGGTCATCGAGGCGAGGTAGGCCTGCTTGGCCGTGCGCTGGGTGTCTTCGGACATCCCGTAGTGGGCGACCGCGGTGTTGGAGAGGGCCACGGCCGGCTTCGTCTCACGGTTGCCGGCGGGTTCCTTGGCCAGCTGGACCTGGTCCTTCGGGTATTGGGCGAAGTAAGGCTTCGGCGCGACGTAGGGCGTGTGGGGGCGGAAGAAGCCGACCGCCAGGAAGAAGGGCTGGTCGCGCTTCTGGCGGAGGAAGTCGACCGCCTGCGCGGCGATCTTGCCGTCGGTCTGCTCGGCGTCGGTGCCGTCGGCGGCGAGCCAGCTCACGGTGCCGCCGTAATTGCCGGAGCCGACGAGGATCTGGCCCATCTTGCCCTTGGTCTTGTCGGCGGCCGAACCGGCCGAGACGCCGATGGAGAAGATCTTGTCTTCGTCGTCACAGTCGCGTCCGCGCGGATTCCAGACTTTCTCCCACGACTGCGGGTCGTCGAGGCCGTTGGTGCCGATCTCCTTCGGCACACCGTAGTGGTAGAGCTTGCCGATGCGGGCGACCGCGTAGCCGTTGTTCTTGAAGAGCTGCGGCATGGTCACCATGTCGGGGATGACCTTCCGGAACTCTTTCGCGTTATCGTAGACGCCGGTGGTGTCAGGGCGCAGGCCCGTGAGGAAGGATGTCCGGCTCGGGTTGCAGAGCGCGTATTGGCAGTAGGCGCGGTCGAAGCGGACGCCGGAGCGGGCGAGGGCGTCGATGTTCGGCGTCAGCGCCGGACCGCCGTAGGTGCCCATGCGGGCGCCGCAATCGTCGGAGACAAGCAGCAGGACGTTCTTCCGGGGTGCCGCGAGGACGGACAGGCAGCTGAGGATGAGGAGGGCGGCTGGGGTGAGGCGCATACGACCCATATAGGGGACAAGTGGGCACGTGGGCAAGGCGGGAGCGAAGGAGGTGATGGCGGTAAGCGGTTGGCGGATGGCGGTTGGGCCCTTTGACGGGTAAAACAGCACAGGCGACAAGGATTCATCCCTGCCGCCTGATGCTTCCTAACCGCCAACCGCCAACCGCTTACCGCGATTAACTTTTGGTCGCTCACACTTCCCAGTCGTCGCCCTTGCCCTGAAGGAGCTTATCGATCGCCCCGAGGACGAGGTCGACGGCTTCTTCCTGCGAGGTCTGGTCGGTCTTGATGTGGACCTCCGGAGCTTCGGGAGCCTCGTACGGAGACGAGATGCCGGTGAATTCGGCGATCTCACCGCGGCGGGCCTTGGCGTAAAGACCCTTCACGTCGCGGGATTCGCAGACCGCCAGCGGGGCGTCGACGAAGACCTCGATGAACGTGTGGTTCGCGAGGGTGGCGCGGGCCTTGGCGCGGTCGGCGGCCAGGGGAGCGATGAGCGTGACGAGGGTGATGTGGCCCGTGCCGGCGAAGAGGCCGGCGACGGCGGAGGCGCGACGCACGCTTTCGGCGCGGTCGGCGGCGGAGAAGCCCAGGTCGCGGTTGAGCGAGACGCGGAGGTCGTCGCCGTCGACGCGGATCACGTTGCGACCGGCGTCGAAGAGTCGGCGTTCGACGGCTTCGGCGATGGTCGACTTGCCCGAGCCGGAGAGGCCCGTGAACCAGACGACCGCCGGCGCGTGGCCGGCGCGGGCGCCGCGTTCGGAGGCGGTGACCTTGCCGGAAGGCGCGTCGGACTTCGTGACGGCGTCGAGGATGATGCCGCCGCCATGGATACGGCCGCCTTCTTCGAGCGCGAAACGACCCGTGATCGGGCACTCGTGATGCAGGTCGAAGGCGATGTTGCGGGTGGCGCGGACGATCACTTCGCAGATCGAGTCACGCGGGACGCTGTCGGCTTCTTTGGACTCGAGGGTCGAGGCGTCGGTCACCTTGACGATTTTCGCGATGACCGCGTCGACGTTCTGGGTGAGCAGGCGCAGGCGGTAGGTCTTGTTCGGGACCAACGGTTCCTTGCCCAGCCAGAAGATGCGGGCGCGGAATTCGCGGCCGACGCGAGGCTGGTTGGAGGGGTGCGAAGCGACCTGGCCGCGTTCGACGAAGATCTGCTCGGAGAGCGTCACGCTGGCGGAACCGCCCGTGCCGACGACCGAGCGGGATTCCGGCCCCGGCCAGTCTTCGAAGGTGCGGACCGTGCTACGACGGCCGCCGGGCTGGAAGATGAGCTCGTCGCCCGGGCGGATGGCGCCGGCCTCGACGCGACCGGCGATGATGCGGCGATGGTCGAAGCGGTAGATGTCGGAGACCGGCAGGCGCAGGGGCAGGCCGGTGAGGTCGTCTTCGTGCGAGAACGCGTCGAGGGCTTCGGTGACCGTCGGTCCCTTCCACCAAGGCATCTTGGCGGCGCGTTCGACGACGTTCTCGCCATGCTTGGCGGCGATCGGGATGAAGTGGACCGCGTTGAGGCCGAGGGTCTTCAGGAAGGCCGAGTATTCGGCGACGATCTTCTGGTAGGTGGACTCGGAGTGGTCGACGAGGTCCATCTTGTTCACCAGCACGACGAGCTGCTTCACGCCCAGGAGGGAGAGCAGGAAGGCGTGGCGGCGGGACTGGTCCATGACGCCTTCCTTGGCATCGATGAGCAGGAGGGCGGCGGAGGCGCTGGCGGCGCCGGTCACCATGTTCTTGAGGAACTCCTTGTGGCCCGGGGCGTCGATGATCGCGTAGGCACGCTGCTTCGTGCGGAAGAAGATGCGCGTGGTGTCGATGGTGATGTTCTGTTCCTGCTCTTCGATCAGGGCGTCGAGGAGGAAGGCGTATTCGAACTCCATGCCTTCGATCGCGCAGTTCTTGCGGACCTGCTCCATCTTGCCGTTGGGCAGGGAGTCGGTGTCATGGAGGAGGCGGCCGACGAAGGTCGACTTGCCGTGGTCGACATGGCCGACGACGACGACGTGCATCTTGCGATGGTCTTCGACGGAGGGAAGGGAGGTGCTCACAGGTTGGGAAAGGGATTGGGTGTTCATCTTGTCAGGCGGCTCACATGAAGCCCTTGGCGCGGAGTTCCTGCATGGAGTTACGGCCGACGTGGTCCTGGGCGCGACCGGCGCGTTCGCTGGTCTTGGTCAGCTTCAGTTCTTCGATGACCTCGTCGATGTTGCTGGCCGGGCTGTCGACCGGGTGCGTGATCGGATGGCAGCCGAGGGAGCGGAAGCGCTTGCCGTTGTGGGCGAAGTAGAGGGTCGGGTTCGGGATGTTCTCGCGGCGGATGTATTCCCAGATGTCGAGCTCGGTCCATTCCAGGAGTGGCTGGACGCGGACGTGGCCGCCTTCCGGGGCGGAGCTGGCGAACTGGCCCCAGAATTCCGGCGGCTGGTCCTTGTAGTCCCAGTTGCCTTCGGCGGAGCGAGGGGAGAACCAGCGCTCCTTGGCGCGGGTCGGGTCTTCGTCGCGGCGGATGCCGGTCACGAGGGCGTCCCACTTGAATTCATCGATCGCGGCCTTGAACGGCACGGTCTTGAGCTCGTGCGTGACGGTCACCGGGTCGTGCGTGGCGTAACCGATGCCGCGCCGGATGGCGTCTTCGTTGACGCGCACGATGAGGTCGATGCCATGGATGACCTTGGCCTTCTCGCGGAACTCATACATCTCCGGGAACTCGTAGGTCGTGTCGATGTGCAGGAGCGGGAAGGGAATCTTGCCGCAGAAAGCCTTACGGGCGAGCCAGATGAGGACATTGGAGTCCTTGCCCATGGACCAGGGCATGCAGACGGAGCGGAAGTTGGCGAAGGCTTCGCGGAAGACGTGGATCGACGTCTGTTCGAGGCGCGTCAGGTGGTCGTTTTGGGCGTTGCGGGACATGCTGAAGGAAGGTGGTTGGCGGTTAGCGGTTGGCGGTTGGGAG
>JANRFG010000034.1:0-53437 GCA_030725715.1 Opitutales bacterium | reverse complement strand
GTTGCGGGACATGCTGAAGGAAGGTGGTTGGCGGTTAGCGGTTGGCGGTTGGGAGCACAGAGAGGCTGAAGGGAAAGGGGGAAGCGGTTGGCGGTTAGCGGTTGGCGGTTGGGAGAAGAGGGTGAAAGTGAGGAGGGGTGGTTTGGGGATTGAGGAGGTTTTCCTATCCGCCATCCGCTAACCGCTAGCCGCCCAACCCTTTCTTCGTGCGCGTGTGGAGGCCGCATTCCTTCTTTTCGAAGCCGGGCCAGCGGCCGCCGCGTTCGTCGCCACCGGAGGTGGGCAGGGTGCAAGGGAGGCAACCGATCGAGCGGTAGCCGCGGTCGTGCAGGACGTTATGCGGCAGGCCGTGTTCCTTGAGGTAGGCCCACACCTGGTCGCGGCTCCAGTCGACGAGCGGGTTGAGTTTCCAGACGTCGGAGTTGTCGGGACGGGCGGCGAGCGAGAGCAGCGGCGTCACGGAACGCTCGGCGCTCTGGTCGCGGCGCATGCCGGTGATCCACAGATCGAGGTCGAAGAGCTTTTTACCGAGCGAGTCGACCTTGCGGAGTTCGCAGCACTTCTCCGGGTCGCGCTTCCAGAGTTCGGCGCCGTGTTGGGCGGCCTGCTGTTCGACGGTCTGGGCGGGGAGGACTTCCTCGACCTTGATGCCGAGATGGGCTTCGAGCTTCGCCTTGAATTCCAGCGTCTCCGGGAAGAGCAGGCCGGTGTTGAGCGTGAAGGCCTGGATCGGCAGGCCGGCGGTCTTGGCGAGGTGCAGGATGACCACGCCGGCGGGCTGGAAACTCGTGCCGATGCCGGCGCGGGCGCCGAAGGTCTCGTAGGCCCAGCGCAGACGGTCCACGGGCGCCAGCGTCGAGAGACGGGCGTCGAGTTCCGGAATGCGGGCTGGGTCGAGGTCGGCCATCGACTCGCTTAGGCGGCGGGAGCGGCGGGCCAGACGGGAGCCTGGTCGACCCAATCACCGAACGCCTGGCCGGCCTTGCGCTCCTTGGCGTACTGCTTGAACAGTTCGCCGATGAGCACCGGGATTTCGTCGGCCAAGGCGGCTTCCTTCCAGAGGCGAGCGAGGCGGGTGCCTTCGCGGTTGCCGCCGAGCATGATGTTGTACTTGCCCGGGGCTTTGCCCACGAGGCCGATCTCGGCGTTGTAAGGACGGGCGCAACCGTTGGGGCAGCCCGTCATGCGCACGACGAGTTCTTCGTTGGCGATGCCGGCCGCAGCCTGGCCTTCTTCGAGCTTCGCGAGGAACTTGGGGAAGACGCGTTCGGATTCGGCGAGGGCGAGACCGCAGGTCGGGAGAGCCGGGCAGGCCATGCCGCGTCCCTTGATCAGGCCAGGGTTGAAGACGATGCCGCAACCATGGTCATGCAGCAGCTGCTCGATGGCGGCCTTGTCGGCTTCCTTGATGTCGGAGAGGATCAGGTTCTGCGTGGCGGTGAGGCGGAAGGTCGGGCCGAACTTCTCGGCGATCGTGCGGAGCGCGGTCTTCAGCTGGTAGCCTTCGGTGTCCTTGACGCGGCCGGTCTCGACGAAGAGGCCGAGGAACCAGTTGCCGTCGAGCTGCTTGAACCAGCCGAAGGCGTCGCCCTGGCCGCGGAAGAGGAAGGCCTTGGCGGCCGGGAGCGGGGCGCCGAGGCGCTGGCCGAGTTCGGCGCGGAACCATTCGACGCCCTTTTCCTGGAGGACGTACTTGATGCGGGCGTGCTTGCGGTCGGTGCGGTCACCCCAATCGCGGTGGATGGCGACGACGGCGGCGCCGACTTCGACGAGCTGTTCGCGGGTGATGAAGCCGATGACGTCGGCGAGGCGAGGGTAGGTGGCCTTGTTGCCGTGGGAGGTGCCGAGACCGCCGCCGACAAGCAGGTTGTAGCCGATGAGCTTACCGTTCTCGACGATGGCCACGAAGCCCATGTCGTTGGTGAAGATGTCGGTGTCGTTGTTCGGCGGGATGGCGAAGCCGGTCTTGAACTTACGCGGCAGGTAGGTCTTGCCGTAGAGCGGGTCCACCGGCGCGCCGGACTCGTCCGTGTCGGCGGGCGGGGGCATGTAAGGATTTGCCTGGTCGACGGAAGCGCGGGCCTTGGCGATCTTCTCGCCGAGACCGAGGTCGACCTGCACGCCGTCCACCCAGATGGAGTGGTAAGCGGTGGTGCGAGGCAGGAGGGCGCGGGTCAGCGTGAACGCGTCTTCGTCGACCTGTACGGCGACGGTGTCGACGGGCGGGTTGGACGGAGCGGTGACGTTGCGGTTCACGTCGCCGCAGGTGGCGAGGGTGGAGGAGAGGGCTTCGTTGATCGACTTGATCAGCGGGCCGATGCCTTTCTGCAGCACGCCGTGGAACTGGAAGGTCTGGCGGGAAGTGATGCGGAGGGTGCCGTTGGCGAAGCGACCGGAGAGCTCGTCGTAGACGAGATACTGCGCGGCCGGGACGATGCCGCCGGTCTGGCGCGTGCGCACCATGACGGAGTATTCCTTGCCAGTCTTGCGCTTGTCGCGGTCGTCCTGCTGGTAGATGCCGTGGAATTTGATGAACTGCTCGTCGTCGCCGCTGAAGCGGTCGGCCTCAGGATTGGCGAGGGTTTCGCGGATCGTGCCGGAAAGGTCGGGTTTATCGGCCTTCAGGAGTTCGTTCTTTGCCAGGGGCTTGCCGGAGGTAGGGTCCATGATTTAATACTTGATAAGATGAGTTAGGATTACATAAATAGGGGTCAAGTTTAAATAAATGGTAAATTGTGACATCGGCCGGGTGGTCTTTGTCGGTGCAGGACCCGGGGCCCCGGACCTGATCACCGTCAGGGGGCTGCGTCTGCTCCAGAAGGCCGATGTGGTCATCCATGACGCCCTACCAGGTGACGCCTTGTTGGCGGAGATTCCCTCGTCTACGAAGATCGTGCCGGTCGGCAAGCGCTGTGGGGTCCACTCGATGACTCAGGATGAGATCAACGCCGTTATCGTGCGCGAGTCGCGCCAGGGCGGTCTCATCGTGCGTCTCAAAGGTGGCGACCCTGGTGTTTTCGGACGCCTAGGCGAAGAGATGGATCATCTCGCCGCGCATGGCATTCCTTTCGAAGTAGTACCTGGCGTCACCGCCGCGACCGCCGCGGGCGCCGACGCTGCGTTCCCGCTGACGCATCGCGGCAAGGCCGCGTCGGTCACGTTCCTGACCGGCCACTGCGCCGACGGTACCGATCAGAATTGGAAAGCGCACATCGAGACCGGCGCCACGCTCTGTCTGTACATGGGCGCGAAGGCGTTGCCTTCTGTCGCGACGAAGCTCATCGCCGCCGGCGCCCAGGCCGATCTCCCGATCCGGCTGCTTTCGAAAGTCTCGCAGGATGGCGCGTCGGACGTGCTCACCACGCTGACCGATCTCGCTTCAGGTAAGGTCGACGTTTCCGTTTTGCCCACGCCGCTCATCGCGGTCGTCGGCGCCGTCGTCGCTCCGCCTCGTCATGCGGGCCTGATGGGCCGCATCGCGGCGTTCGCCTGATTTCAGGATTGTTTCGAGACCTTCGCCCGGAAGACGAGGTAGAGCCCGGCCATCACGACGGCGACTCCGCCCAGCCAGAGCAGCACGCGTTCAAGGAGTCCAAGGCTTGGCGGGGCGAGCAGGTTGATCGCGACCGGCAGCAGGCCCAGGAGAAGCATGGCGCCTACGACGATCTTCTTGGCCGGCCTGAGTTCGAGCGGAGGCGTGTGCCGTAACTGGAGGAGGGAGGCCAGGGCAGGGTGCGTGCCGAGCAGGGGGCTGAGCTTCCAGCGCAGGCCGGCGGGCGCGTGTTCCTTGACGATCGTCGCGACGTCCCCGTCGCCGCCGGCATGACGGCCGGGCAGGAGGAAGAGCATCAGGATGACCACTTCGCCCTTGCCGGATAGCAGCGCGTCTTCGAGCAGGGGCTCGTTGAAGTCATATTCCGCGCCCTCGCGGCGTTCCATCGAGCAGGCGATGAGCTCGTCGTCCTTGAGGCCGAGTTCGCCGCGGATGGCGTTGGCGAAGAAATCGCGGCAACGCGTCACTTCGGGAATCGGGGAGCCGTGGTCACAAAGGTAGACCGTGCCGCTGCCCTTGGTCCAGCCGGTCGACTTGAGGTTATCGATCAGCATGCCCTGCAGTTCCGGTCCGAAGAGCGGTTCGCGGATGCTGAGTTTCATCGCGCCAGGCTGGGCGTCGGCGAAGACCTTGGGGAGATACTCGGTGATCGCGCGGCTGGGGCCGATGAAGAGCGGGAGCACCACGATTTCGTCGATGCCATCGGCCATCGCCTTCTGGACGGCGCCTTCGAAGATGACCGCAGGGACGCCGCCGAGCAGGGTAGGGTCGATCTTCGTCGAATGCATCGTCGAGACCGGGTGGACTTCCTGGCCGATGAGCTTGCCGACTTCCTTGGCCAGCCCTCGGAGGGCCAAGGTCGCCGCAGGTTCGTAGGAACCATTATCGACAAGGAAGATGCGGGTGCCGGCCATGGGGCTTAAGTGAGGGATAACCTTCGTATTTGCAACGCAGGGTTGCTTCGTTTCGGGAGCGGAGTTTCCTTGAAGCATGCCCCGCCGTCTCCTCGCCCTTGTCGCGCTTTGCCTGAGCGCCGTCTCCCTTTCCGCCGCTGAAGCCGTCTGGCTGACCGACCTCGATGAAGGCATCAAGGTCGCCAAGGCCGAGAAGAAGGCCATCCTGGTCGACTTCACCGGCAGCGACTGGTGCGGCTGGTGCATCCGCCTCAAGAAGGAAGTCTTCGACCAGAAGGAATTCGCCGCGGTCACCAAGGACTTCGTCCTCGTGGAGCTCGACTACCCGCAGAAGAAGAAACAGCCCGCCGAAGAAAAGGCGAAGAATAAGGCGCTCGCCGAGAAGTTCGGCATCGAAGGCTTCCCGACGATTCTGCTGCTCGACGCCAACGGCGAGCCTTTCGCGCAGACCGGCTATGAGGCCGGCGGTCCCGTCAAGTATCTCGCTCACCTCGCCGAATTGCTGAAGGCCAATACTGCCGAAGGACGCAAGGCGTTCGCCCAAGCCAAAAAGGATGAAGGTATGGTCCGTGCTTACGGCTCCGAACTCGAGACCATCCTCACTCCGTTCTTCGAGAAGAAAGACCTGGCCGGCGGTGAGGCCGCCCTCGCGAAGTTCATCAAAGCCAAGTCCATGACCGCTGCGACCAAGCTCAACCTGGTCATCAACGCCCGGGTGAGCCTCACGCAGGCCTGCAAGCCAGGCGATCCCGCTGCCTTGCTCAAGGTGCTTGATGAGATCATCGCGGAGACCTCTGCCGACGTGAAGGAATTAGCCGACGTGAAGCAGTTCCGCGCCCAGGTCGCCGCCGCTGCCGCCGCGAAGGCTCGGAAGTGATCATCCGATGAAGTTCCTCCTCGCGCTTCCGCTCAGCCTTCTCGCCGCGGTCTTGTCGGCCGCCGGGCCGGTCTGGCTCACCGACCTCGACGCCGCGAAAGCGCAAGGGCTCAAAGAGAACAAGCCCGTCTTGGTGGACTTCACCGGCAGCGACTGGTGCCCGCCCTGCAAGTCTTTGCACAAGGTCGTCTTCGAGTCGCCGGAGTTCGCCGCGGCGGCCTCCCGCTACGTGCTGGTCGAACTGGATTTCCCGCGCAACAAGCCGCAGGCGCCCGAGCTCAAGGCCAAGAACCGCGAGTGGCAGCAGAAGTATGCCGTGAACAGTTTCCCGACCGTCCTGCTGCTCGACGCGAAGTCAGGCGAGGTCTTCGGTCGCGTCGGCGGCTTCGGCGGACAGACCGCCAAGGAGTATCTCGCCAAGCTCGACACCTACAAGAATACGCCGGAGGGCAAGACTGCGCTGGCCAAGGAATTGAAGTCCACGACCGAACGTTCGGAGCGTAGCCGGGTGCTGGGGCTGAAGATCAACGAGGCCATCGCCGCCAAGGATTTCCAGGCCGCCGAAGCCGCCCTCGAGGAGATGTTCGCCGATGTCACCGGCACGCGCCGCGCGGTCCTGCCCTTCAACAAGGCCCGCATCCTCGCGATGATCGACCCCTCGGCCAAGGAGCAGGCCCTGAAGCATGTCGACGAAGCGATCAAGCTCGCGGACGGCGATGAGGCGATGACCCGCTCTTTCAAGGCCTTCCGTGACAAACTCGCGTCCGCCGAAGCACCTTCCGCGGCGCCTGCGGCCAAGTAACTTTCCTGCTGGTCAATCCAGCAACTGGTCCAAAGGCGCCGTGAGGACTTCCTCCGGCGTCTTTCCTTTTTGGCGGAGTTCGCGGATCGAGAGTCCGGCGGTACGCTTGGCGAGTCGCTTGCCTTCGGCGTCGACGATCAGGGGCGCGTGCGCCCAAGTCGGGGCCGCCCAGCCAAGCGCTTGGTAGAGTAGCAGCTGACGCGCGGTCGAGAGAAGCAGGTCGGAGCCGCGGACGACTTCGGTGACGCCCATGGCATGATCGTCGGCGACGACGGCGAGTTCGTAGGCCGGGAAGCCGTCCTTCCGCCAGACCAGGAAGTCGCCGAAGTCGCGTCCGGCGACGAACGCCTGCGGGCCTTGGAGCGCATCGACGAACGCGATGGTCTCGCCATCGGGTACGCGGAAGCGCCAGTTGGTCGGGCCAGGTTCGCGAGCCTCACGACCTGCACCGATGGGGGCGCGGAGGGCCGGCGGGAAGATCGGCTCGGCGTCGTCCTCGGCGTGCGGGGCGGTGAGGCTGCGTTCGACGTCCTTGCGGGACTTATCGCACGGATAGATCGCACCGGTCGCCTGGAGTTGCGACCAGACGTCGCGGAACCAAGGCAGGCGTTGCGACTGCACGTAAGGCGCGTGCGGGCCACCGACGTCGGGGCCTTCGGTCCATTGCAGTCCGAGCCAGCGGAGGTCTTCGATGGCGGCATCCGCGAACTCCGGACGACACCGTCCCGCGTCGAGGTCTTCGGTGCGGTAGAGCAGGGTGCCGGCCGAGGCGCGGGCCGCGGCGAGGGCGAAAGTGCGGGCGTGGCCGACGTGCAGGTAGCCGGTGGGCGTCGGGGCTAGCCGTCCGCGGGTCATCACAGCGGATTACCTGTGGGGATGAACTCCCACTTCACGCCGAACTCCGCGGCCACCGCTGCCGCGAGGGCCTTCACGCCCCAGGTCTCGGTCGCGTAGTGTCCGCAGGGATAGAGGTTCCAGCCCTGTTCGTGGGCTTCGTTGAAATGTTCTTCGCGCAGCTCACCCGTGATGAGCGTGTCGCAGCCTTCGGTTTTGAGGTGCTCGAGCGCGCTGCGGCCGCTGCCGCTGAGGATGGCGATCTTCTTCGGTTTGGCGGAGCCGAACTCGATGCCCTTGTAGGTCTGCGGATAGGAGGCCTTCAGGCGTTGACGCAGCGTGCTGCGCGGGATGCCACGGCAGATGCAGGCGATCGGCAGGCCTTCGTAATCCACGAACCAGTCGACGACCTTGAGACCGAGGTCCTGGGCGATGAGGGCGTTGTTGCCGATGGCCGGATGCGCATCGAGCGGCAGGTGGCTGGAGTAGAGGGAGAGACCGGCCTTCTTCAGCGCGGCCTTGCGGTGCGCGCGGACCTCGCGTTCGGGCGAGACCGGACGCCAGTACATGCCGTGGTGGACGATCAGGAAGTCCACGCCGCGGCGGGCGGCTTCGGCGAAGACTTCGGCGCCCGCGTCGACGGCCGCGCCGACCTTGCGCACCGGGCGCGTGCCCTTGTGTTGGAGCCCGTTGCGGGAGCCCTCGAAGTCGGCGATGGCCTTACGGTTGGTAAGGAGGTCGCAGAAACGAGCGACCTGGGTGGCGGTGACGGAGGGCTTCACAGTTTCTGGAAGTGCGTAGGCTGGGCGGCCGGGCGGATCAGGGTCGCCGGCTCGAAGGTCTCCGGCGCGAATTTCGCATCGAGGGCGGCCTCGGTGATGCGGAGCAGGTCGGTGTCACGGCTGGCTTCGTCGCGCACGCTGCACTCGGCCAGCATCCATTGCTCGCCGACCTTGGAGAATTCCTCGACCTGCATCTGGCGGGTCGGTTCGCCGCGGGCGTCATGACAGATCGCCTGGACGAGCACGCCGTAGACGCTGTCGATCGAGAAGGTCACCTTGGCGGGTTCCCGGCCGGGCTGATTGACGGACTCGTAGACATTCACCGGACGACGGCGACGCTCGGTCGTGACGTAGGTCGTCTGAGGCCAGTGGGTGAAAGGCATCTGCAGGTCGAAGGGCGAGATCAGCAACCCTTCGGCCAGCGGCAACAGCGGCGCACGGGCATCGAGTTCCTTCGCCGGGGCGCCATTGAGAGAGACCCAGACGCGGCTTTCGGTCGCCGACTTGAAGGAAATGAAGGCCAAGGCCGGGCGACCTCGGGCGTCCCTGATTTCTCCGCGGAGCAGCTGACCGCCGGCGACCGAACTGGCCCAGAGCGTACCCGGAACCGGGGCCGACGCTTCGCCGCGGCGGGGCTTGTGGGTGATCTCGAAACGCAAGCCAAGGTCGCCGCTGAGACGCGAGTTGCGGAAGCCGGCCAGGAACTGCGCGGAATCAGCTTCCGTCAGCTTGCGGAAACCGCCGATGGTGTTGGGCTGGGCGAGGGCGCCGAGCGCGACCAGACAGGCTACCCAGCGGACGGTCAGGCTGAGCAGTCCGGGCTTCACTGCGGCTTACTTGGCCGGAGCCGGAGCGGCGGGCTTGGCCGGGGTCGTAGCGGCCGGGGCCGGGGTGGACTGGGGCTTGGCCGCGGGAGCAGCGACAGGGGCGGGGGCGGCCGGAGCGGCAGAAGCCGGAGCGGCGGCGGTGGCGGGCGCAGCGGCGGCAGGCGCAGCGGCGGCAGGCGCAGCCGGGGCGGCGGTGGCCGCGGCATCGAGGGCCTTGACGGACGGCTTTTCGCGGGCGACGAAGCCCAGGTAGAGGCCGAAGCTGAGGACGAAGAGGATGACCGTGAGGGTGGTCGTCATCTTGGAGAGGACGTTGGCGGATTCGCCGCCGAAGACGGTTTCCGCGGCACCACCGCCGAGGGCGGCTCCCATGCCGGCGTTGGCGCTGGGGCGCTGCATCAGGATCACGAGGACCACGAGGATGCAGACGAGGAAGAGGGCCACCACGGAGGCGTAGAGAAGGAAGTCCGACATGGCCCTATCCAAGGGGTCGTTTCCCCATAAAACAACGCCAAAATCAGGCCTGCAGGTAGCTGCCCCCGCTGACCCGGTAGGTCAGCCATTCGCCCGAAGGCGGGGGAACGGTGCCGGTCGCGATAACCTGATGCTTTTCTCCGACTTCTTCCCAGAAGGCCCGGCGGCGGGTATCGTCCAATTCGCCCAGCACATCGTCGGCCAGGATGACCGGCGGGGTCGGGGCGCGGGTGGTGTCGCGTTGCAGGCGGGCGAGGCAGAGGGCCAGAACGAGCAGGCGCTGCTGACCTTCGGAGGCGTAGTCGGCGGCGTCCTGCCCTCCGAAGATCATCGAGAAGTCGTCCCGCTGCGGGCCGCGGAGGGTCGTCCCCGTCGCCAGGTCGGCGGAGCGGGTCTTCGCCCAGACTTCGGACAGCTGATCGGCCGCGATATCCGGAGCGTAACGCAGATCGGCGCCTTTGTCGGGGAAGCCGGCGCGGGCGCAGGTCTCGCGGAGCGTCGTGGCGAGTTCGGGCAGCACACGCGCCCGGGTGGCGGCGAGCAATTGCGCGGGCGCGAGCATGGCTTTCTCGAAGGCACGTAGTTCTTCGTCGGAACGCACCTCGGCCTTGAGCAGGGCATTGCGGCCTTCGAGCGCGCGGCCGTAGTCGCGCACGGCCGTCAGGTAGGATGCATCGGTGCCGCCGATCGCAGCGTCGAGCCAGCGGCGTCGGTTGGAAGGCGAACCGCGGACGAGGCGGAGGTCGTCGGAGCAGAAGACGATGGTCGGGAACTGACCCAGATGCTGGGCGACCGAGCTGACCGGTGTGCCGTTGAGCAGGGCCTTGCGCGAGCCCTTGGCCAGCCGGAGTTCGATCTCGGCCTGATCGGTCGGCGACAGTCTGACATCCAGGCGCAACCTGGCTTCGGCGCAACCGGCGCGGACCAGCGGCGAGATGTCGGTCGTGCGGAAGGAGCGGAACGAGGACACCAGGGCGGCGGCCTCGAGGAGGTTGGTCTTACCTTGGCCGTTGTCGCCGAGCAGGAAGACACGCGGCGCGTCGGTGACGACGTCGGCGAAGGTGAGGTTACGGAAATCGGCCGCCCGGATGCGGGTCAGGCGCATGGCTTATTCCGGCAGGAGGATGACCGACCCGATCTTGGGGAGGTTGTTCACCGAGGTCATCTTGTCGCGGTTGGCGTTGAAGATGGCCGAGATGCGCGCGGGACCGGCGTCGCCGTAGATCTTGCGCGCGATGCTCGAAAGGCTGTCACCCTTGACGATCGTGTACTGGCGGAAGCGCCCCGCTGGGCCTTCGGCGGCGGTCACGGGCTTGTCGGCGGCGGGCCCGGTCGTCTTGGGCGGAAGGGTGAGCGCCTTGGAGCTGCGGTTCGCGTCGGCCAGCTCGCGCTTGAGCTTCTCGTTCTCGAGCTGCAGGGAACGCAGGCGGGCGTTGAGATCGGCGCCACCGAGGGCGTCGGGTTCCATCGGCCGGCCCGGCAGCTGCTGCATGAACTGCTTCTCGGCGGTCTTCACCATCTGACGGACGATGTTCGACTGCTCGGAAGTCGGCTTCATCCGGATGTACTGGTTGAAATGATAGATCGCCGGCAGCGGATCCTGGAGCTCCAGGTACATGCGTCCGGCCTCGAGGTGGGACTCGGCGGCGCCTTTACGATTATCGATGACCTTGAGGAAGCACTCGAGGGCCTTGCGGACTTCGCCTTGCTTGTGGAACGTCTGACCCTGGCGGAATTCCGGGTCGTCGACGTCGAGGGTGCGGGAGTCGGCCCGCGAGCCGTCTTCGCAGCCGACGAGCAGGAGGAAGGAGAGGACGAAAGCAGCGCGGACCATGACGGGCACAATCCTCGTCGGCGTCGCCTCCTTCAATCTCAAATCATTCACCGAGCGCCCGCGCGAGGGCTGCGGGCAGGTCGGGCGTCTCGAAGCGAAAGCCCGCGGCCAAGGCGGCGGCGGGGGTCACGCGCAGGTCGCCGAGGACGGTCTCGTCGCCCATCTGGCCGAAGAGCAGGCGGACGGCCCAGGCGGGGGCGGGGAGGAAGGCGGGGCGGTGGAGGACCTTGCCGAGGGCGCGGGCGAAGTCGGCCTGTGAGCAGGGCTCGGGGGCGACGGCGTTGAGGGCCGGCGGGAGGGTGGGCTGCTCCAGGCACCAGGCGATCAGGCGGACCAGGTCGCCGAGCCGGATCCAGCTCATCTGCTGGCGTCCGTGGCCGATGGGGCCGCCCAGTCCGCAGCGGAAGGCCGGCAGCATCAGGCGCAGGGCGCCGCTCGACGCCGCGAGCACGACCCCGGTCCGAAGCCAGGTCGTCCGGATGCCGGCCGCTCGGGCGGGTTCGGTCGCCTGTTCCCAGGCGGCGGAGACTTCGCCGAGGAAGCCTTCCGTCGAGACTTCGGAGGCTTCCGTGAGGGTCTCGTCGCGACGGATACCGTAACGGCCGACACCGGACATCGAGAGGAAGAGCCCGGGCTTGGATTTCAGTCCGGCCAAGGTTTCGGCGAGGAGACGGGTGCCGTCGCGGCGGCTGGTCAGGATGCGCTCCTTGGCGGCGGCGGACCAACGTTGCGAGATGGGTTCGCCGGCGAGATGGATCACCGCGAAGGCGCCTTCGAGCGCGTCGCGGTCGATATGGCCGGTCAGATGGTTCATGCCGCCGGCACCATCGTGACGAGAGCGGAAAGGGACGACCTCGTAACCGAGCGCGGTGAGCTGACGGCCGACGGCTTTGCCGACCAATCCCGTGGCTCCGGTCAGGATGACTTTGCGCGGGGCGCTCATGTATCTTGGGTATTCCTAACTCGCGGGAAGGCAAGAAACGGAGCCGAAAGGAGCACTATTCGAACAGGTCCTGATGGGTACCGGTCCGGATCAGGCGGATTTCGTCGGTCTTGGGGTCACGGACGTAGATGACCAGCCAGTCGGGTTCCAGATGGGAGTCCCGGGCGTCCTGAAACGTTCCTCTCAGGGGGTGGTCACGGTAGTTCGAGGGCAGGGGGTCGCCGCTTATCAGTAACTCCAGCCACCGACGAAGCTTCCGGAGATCCTTACCCCGCCGCCGCATCACCTCCACGTCTTTCCGGAAGCGTTTCCCGGAAGAGATCCTGATCACAGGCCGAGGTCTTTGAAGAGTTGTTCCTTGTTGCGATAACGACGCGTGCCCTGGCTCTTGCGGGTGGCTTGGAGGGCCTGGGCGGTGGCGGCGTTCGGCGTGTGCACCGGGAAGGGCAGGGCTTGGTGCAGGGCGACTTGGCGATAGAGCAGATGAATCGCGTCCGAGGCGTTCAAGCCGAGCTCGGCGAGGATCTTCTCAGCCTTACGCTTGAGCGCAGGTTCGATGCGGGCACGGACGAGGGCGGACTTCTTCATGCGCGTAATGTAGTCCTTTTGTGACCACAGGTCAAATGTCGGTTTCATGCCTTCAACCAAGCATGACAAACCGACTCGACAAGTCTGCCGGTCTAGGATCGATCACCTGAGCGCAACGCCTCAGCCAAGCACGAGTCGACTCAGGCCGCAGGCTTATTCACCACGAGGATCCAGGGCTTACCTGGGGTCGGGTAATAGCCGATCTTCTCGACGTGCAGGCCGGCGGCGGCGTGGGCTTCGGCGAACTGTAGCACGATGTCCGATTCTTCGGGGCCGCCGGGGTGACCCGTGTAGGCCACGCAGATAAGACGTCCACCGGGGCGAAGCGCGGCGAAGGCGGCGTCGAGCGCCACTTGCGTGGAGTCGGGGCGGGTGATGATGTCGGGATTGCCGCCGGGCAGGTAGCCCAGGTTGAAGATCGCCACGCCGACCTTGCCTTGCTGGGCGGGCGTGAGCACCGCCGCGAGTTCGGCATGGCTGCGGAGGTGCACCGAAACGCGGTCCAGCAGGCCGGCGACCTCGAGGAGGTTGCGGGTCGAGGCGACGGCTTCCGGTTGGATGTCGAAGGCATGGACGTGGCCCGAGGGGCCGACGGCTTGGGCGAGGCAGGCGGTGTCCCGGCCTTTGCCCGCGGTGCCGTCCACGGCGATGTCACCCGGGCGGAGGATTTCCGTGGCGAGCTTCTGAGCGCGTTCGGTGACGCGGACCGGGTTTACGGGAGCCACGGGAATTTCCGGAAGTTCGGAGCGCGTTTCTCGTTCCAAGCGGCGCGACCTTCGTCGCCCTCTTCCGAAAGATAATAGAGCAGGGTGGCGTTGCCGGAGAGTTCCTGGATGCCGGCCTGGCCGTCGAGCTCGGCATTGAAGGCCGACTTCAGGCAGCGGATGGCGAGCGGGCTCTTGGTCATGATCTCCTGCGCCCACTTCACGCCCTCGGCGTCGAGCTGTTCGTAAGGGACGACCGTGTTGACGAGCCCCATCTCAAGGGCCTGCTTCGCATCGTATTGGCGGCAGAGATACCAGATCTCGCGGGCCTTCTTCTGGCCGACGATGCGGGCGAGGTAGGACGCGCCGAAGCCGCCGTCGAAACTGCCGACCTTCGGGCCGGTCTGGCCGAAGACCGCGTTGTCGGCGGCGATGGTCAGGTCGCAGATGACGTGGAGGACGTGGCCGCCGCCGATGGCGAAGCCGGCCACGAGGGCGATGACGACCTTGGGCATCGAGCGGATGAGGCGCTGCAGGTCGAGGACGTTGAGGCGAGGGACGCCGTCCTTGCCCATGTAGCCGCCCTTCTTGTCGCCGCGGATATTCTGGTCGCCGCCGGCGCAGAAGGCGAACTTGCCGTCGTGCTGGGGGTTGGCGCCGCGCAGGAGCACCACGCCGATGGTCGCGTCGTCGCGGGCGTCGCCGAAGGCCTTGAGCAGCTCGGCGACGGTATCCGGCGTGAAGGCATTGCGACGGTGCGGGCGGTTGATGGTCACGCGGGCGATACCCTCGGCCTTCTCATAGACGATCTCGGCGAACTCGCCGCACTTCTGCCAACGGAGGTCAGGCTGCATGGGGCTTAAGTTGGAGGCAGGGGGGACGTTTTCAAACGATTAAGCGACGGGACGCTTGAAAATCGCCGGCGGTTCCCGCACTTTGGCCTCCTATGGCCAAACTGACTCCCGAACAGATCACCAAGGTCTCCGCCTGGGTGGCCGAAGGCGCGACGCTTTCACAGATCCAGGAGCGCCTTTCCTCCCAGCTCGAGGTTTCCATGACCTACATGGACGTCCGTTTCCTCGTCGACGACCTGAATCTCGCCCTGATCGAGAAGGAAGAGCCGAAGCAGCCGGAAGCGGCCGCCGTCGAAGAAGCCCCGGCCGAGCCCGCCGCTCCTGATGCTCCGACCGCCCAGGGCTCCGGCGTCGTCACCGTCGAAGTCGACACGATCGCCCAACCGCACGCGATGGTCAGCGGACACGTCACTTTCTCCGACGGCGAAAAGGCCGATTGGTACATCGATCATCAGGGCCGTCCGGGCATGGCCGCGCGCACGCCGGGTTATCGCCCGACGCCGCAGGACATCACGGACTTCCAGGTCAAGCTGGACGCCGCGCTCCGACAGGCCGGCTACTGAGCGCTCAGCGCGTCTTCAGGATCGCCTCCGCCAGGACGAAATCCGCCGGCCGCGTCAGCTTGAGGTTCACCGAGGGGTTCTCGACCAAGGAAACGTCCTGGCCGACGAACTCCACGGCGGAGCTGTCGTCGGTCACCTTGCGCTGGAGTTCCGCGACCTTGCGGTAGGCCTTGAGCACGACGGCCGTGCGGAAGACCTGCGGCGTCTCGGCGGTCCAGACCAGTCCGCGGTCCGGGGAGGTCTCGACCGAAGCGGAGTCCGCCTTGGCGATCTTGACCGTGTCGGCGGCGCGGCCGGCGAGGATGGCGGCGCCGGTCTCGAAGGCCTTGGCGCGGACCTTGCGGATGGCTTCGGCGGAGACCAACGGGCGGGCGCCGTCGTGGATGTGGACCAGGCCGGCGTGGCCTTCGCAGGTGTTGAGCGCCGCCAGGACCGAGTCCTGACGGGATTCGCCGCCGGGCACGAAGTCGATCGCCGTGGCCGCGGGCAGGTGCGCGGCCAGCAGGGCGCGCAGTTTGGCGAGCTGCGCGTCGTCGCGATAGGTGATGATCGCGCGCCCGACCAGGCCCGTGCTCAGGAAGGTTCGGAGCGAGTGGACGAAGACCGGCTTGCCGGCGAGGAGCGCGGTGATCTTGTCGTCGACGACGGACTGCATGCGCCGGGCGGAACCCGCGGCGAGAAGGATGAGGATGTCGTCGCCGGCGCTCATGCGGTCTCGCCGATGTCGCGGCGGATGCGGAGCGTCTCGGCCGTGGGATCCTTGGCCTTGAGGATGGGACGGCCCACCACGATGAAGCTCGCGCCCGCGGCGGCGGCCTGGGCGGGCGTCATGATGCGGTTCTGGTCGTCGCCGGCGGCGTCAGGATAGCGGATGCCCGGCGTCACGAGCGTCGGGCCGGCGCCGAGGTCGGCGCGGAGGACGGGAAGTTCGAGCGGCGAGCAGACGAGGCCGCCGATGCCGGAGTCGATGGCCATGCGGCCGAGCAGGCGGACCTGTTCTTCCGGCGTGCGGGCGACGCCCGTGGCGGAAAGCTGGGCCTGATCCATGGACGTGAGCACCGTCACGCCGAGCACCGTGCAGTCGGGCAGGGCGGACTTCGCGGCATCGGCGGCGCGGGCGATCATCTCAGGACCGCCGCAGGCGTGGATCGTCAGGAGCGAGCAGGGGCGACCCTGGAGGCTCTTCACCGCGGACGCGACGGTGTTGGGGATGTCGTGGAACTTCAGGTCGAGGAAGACCTTGAAGCCGAGGGCGTGGAATTCATCGACGATGCCCGGACCGTGGCGCGTGAAGAGCTGGAGGCCGAGCTTCACCCAGGCCAGATTGCCGGCGAGGGGGCGGGCGAGCGCCAAGGCTTCCTCCTTGGTCTCAACGTCGAGGGCGAGGATGAGTCGGCAAGGCGAAGCCATACCGTGTTTATGGAAACGGCCCGGCCTTCCCGCCAGCGTAAATCTCCGGCCGGCTTACTTCTTGGCCTTCTTAGGCACCGGCGTGCTGGGCAGGGTGTGCACGTCGTAAGAGAAGGGCTTGGCCGGCTGCTGGCCGAGCAGGTGGAGGCTGAACCATTCCGCCATGCGGACATTGTCGTCGGCCATCTCGACCCAGCCGCCGTGGGCGGCGCCGAGACGGATCAGTACGTCGCTCTTCGAGCCGACTTCCTGGGCGCGGGCGTGGTAGCGGCGGGCCTGCGAGTCAGGGACGAGCGGGTCGGCGTCGCCCTGGACGATGAAGGTCGGGGGCGTCTGGGCGCTGATCCAGTAGAGGGGCGACATTTCACGGCCGGCGCGTTCGCGTCCTTCGGCGGTGGTCACGACGGGGCCGAAGGCCGGGGCACGCGTGGTGAGCGGCCCGATGCCATCCTTGCTGTCGCCTTCCTTGTGCCAGCCGAGGAAATCGACCGGCGGGTAGTAACAGGCGACGGCGTTGACCGCCGAGCTCACGCGCTCGACCGGATCCTTGGACTTCGGGTTGGCCGGAAGCACGCGGGTGCCGAGCATCAGGCTGAGGTGGCCGCCGGCGCTGCTGCCGGTGACGCCGATCTTGTCCGGATCGATGCCGAACTTGGCGGCATTGGCGCGGACGAAGCGGACGGAGCGCTGGAGGTCGGCGACGATCTCGTGGACATGGAAGCGAGGTTGGGTGCCGTGGACCACGACGAAGGTCGTGAAGCCGTGCTTCGGCCAGCCGCCGTCGCTGATGCTGTTGTGATTGGAGTTCCAGCCGCCGCTGACGATCTTGATGACCGCGGCCCCGTTGGGCTTGGCCGGCGTGAAGACGTCCATCGTCAGCGCCACGCCGTCATGCTTGGCGTAGATGACGTCGGAGACGCGGGTGACGTCCTGGGCGTAGCCGAGGGCGCAGGTGAGGGCGAGGAGCAGGCCGGGGAGGAGTCTCATGGGGTTGACCATAGGACACCGTCAAGCCGGCGAAGTTGCAAGCCGCTCAGGCCTTCAGGCGGAACTTGATGACCACCTTCAGGATCTCGGCCGGGGCGCCGAGCTGGACGCCAGGCTGATGGCCGTCCTGCGGATGGAAGACCGCGAAGTTGCCACGACCGAGCGTCAGGAGCGCGGAAGGGGCCGTCGGCGCGGCGTATTTCTCGACGTCCTTCTCGGCGATATAGGGCTTGGTCACGACCAAGGTCTTCTGGTCCGTATGGCCGCAGAGTTCGAGGCCTTGATAGACGACCTGGATATCGCCGTAGACCTGATGGGCTTCCCACATCTTGTCGGCCGACGGGGCCGTCTGGTAGCGCTGCACGATCGCGACGAGGTCTTGGCCATGGAGCTCGTATTTGCCGTCGGCCGTGGTGACGTCGAAGGCGCGCAGGTAGGCGAATGCCTGCGGGAAGAGCGGATGCAGCGACTCGTAGGCGGCGGAGGCGGAGAGTTGGTCGAGGATCATGCTAAAAGGGTTAGGGGTAGGGGTGGGGGTAGGGGTAGGGTGTTTAGGCTTCGTCGGGTAGGCCTTCGACGTCGTCGAGCGGGAGTTCGACGGGCTGGTCGGAGCCGAGGATCGAGAGCAGGAGGGCGATGCGTTTCTGCGGCGACTCGAGGCGGATGACCTCGCCTTCGGAACCGGTGAAGATGCCGCGGATCACGCGGGCCTTCGCGCCGACCTTCAGTTCTTCGTCGAGCATCGACAGGACGGCCTCGGGCCCGAGCGCATTGAGTTCGTCGATCACCGATTGCTCGACGTCGACCGGCCGGCCTTCGCGGCTGACCAGATGGAGCACGCCGCGGGTGCTGCGGATCGTGGACTGGAATTCCATCGGGTCGAAGCGCGCGAACACGTAGCCCGGGAAGAGAGGTTCGATGACGACCTTGTTCTTTTCGTGGCCGCGTCGCGTGCGACGCAGGCGAGGAAAGACCAGCTCCGAGACGCCGATGGCCCGCAGGTTCTGCACCGCCACCGCCTCTTGGCGAGGCTTGGCCTTGATGCAGAACCAGGTCGGGCCGACGGCTTCGGTCATGCGTTCTTGATCGCGGACTTCGAGCGGTCCGGGAGCCAGCCGAGCGCGATGAGCGCGAGCTGGGAGGGGACGAACACGCCGTAGAGCCAGAAGGCTCCCTGCTCCGTGAACCCGTAGCTGTGCAGGCCCACGCCGAGCAGGTTGGTGCCGAACCAGGACCAGGCCGTCACGATGTTGCCGAAGACGAGGAGCTGCATCAGTCCTTCGCGGCGGACCAGCCCGCCCCAGCGGGCGTGCAGGCAGAGGGCGCACCAGAGCACGATGAGGATGGCGCCGTTCTCCTTCGGATCCCAGCCCCAGAAGCGACCCCAGCTCTGGTCGGCCCAGATGCCGCCGAGCATCGTGCCGATGAAGCTCGCGAGCACGGCGAAGGCGAGGATGCCGTAGGCGGCGCGCGCCACGCTGTCGCCCCAGGCGTAGTCCTTCTTGAAGGCACGCAGGGCGAGGTGGAGGGCGCCCAGCAGGCCGGCGACGAAGGTCGCCGAGTAGCCGAGCGTCACGATGGTCACGTGCGTCGCCAGCCAGAAGTTGGTGTCGAGCACCGCCCGGACGCTCTCGAGGTTGTCTTCGCCGGAGAGGCCGAGGTTATGGGCGACGATCAACGAGACGAAGCCGGTGATGCCCGTCGCCACGGCGCCGATGCCGTTTTTCCAGACACGTTCCAGCAGGATGCCGAGGCCCACGGCGCCCCAGGCCACGAAGATGCCCGTCGAGTAGAGGTTGGTCACCGGCGGACGATCATGCAGCCACATGCGGTAGCCGAGCGCGGCGGTGTGCAGGAGGAAAGAGAGCACCAGCAGGCGGTAACCCCAGAGGCGCAGGGCTTCGGAGCTGGTCACCCAGGAGACCAGGACCATGAGCACCACCGCCACGTAGGCGATGAGGAGCCAGTAGAAAGGCTGCAGCCGGCCGAAGCTTGCCTCGGACTCCGCCCGCGCGGACCAGGGTCCCTTGAGCGAGGCCGCGATGGCTGAACTGAGCCGGGCGCATTCGTCGTCCTTGCCTTCGCGCCAGGCCATGGAGAAGTCGGCGTAGCGGGTGATCAGGCCGTCCTCGGCGAGTCCCGAGCGGCGGTCCTTCTGTTCCTTGATGACCCCGAGGAGGGAGGCGCCGAGGTTATCCCAGCGCACAAGCGAGCCCGTCTCCTTAGGCGGGAGCAAGCCGATGGCGCCTTGGCGATCGAAGTCCTGGTAGCGTTCGACGAAGGTGCGGACGGTCTTCTGCAGCTCAGGGTCGAAGGCCTGGCCGGTGCCGCCGTTGGCGCGGTTCTCGTTCATCTCGGTCAGGGCCCGGTTGAGGGCGCTGATCCAGGCTCCGTACTCGCGGCGCGGGGTGACGTCGGCGGGAAGGTCTCCCGGGATGAACGTCATGCTCAGCATCGCATACTGCCGGGCGGCGTTCTCGAGCTGGAGCAGGGCGCGGTCCTCGGCGTCGCGGTCGGCGGAAGCCCGGCTCCGCGCCTGTTCCGCCGCCTTGCTGAGCTCGGCGCTGTTCTTGAGGATGCCGTCCCAGCTGACATAGAGGCTCTTCTCGGGGTCGCCGCCGACGCGCTTGAGCACGTTGGGGTGTTCGACGCGGAAGGTCGGCAGGTGGCGGGCGACCGGCGCGCGGAAGGAGACCTCGATGAGCCAGTCGAGCGCGGAGACGGAGCCGCCGGTGAGACGGACCGGACGTTTCTCGAGCATGGCCTGGAGTTCGGCGTTCAGGGCGGGCAGCTCCTTCGCGATCGCGGCGCGATCATCGGCGGACCAAGCGGAGGGGCGTTGACCGAAGGCCACGCGTTCGAGCTTGGAGAGCGCGACGGAGGTGCGGGCACGCATCTGCAGGAGCGAGCCCGTCGCGAGGGTCTCGATCGGCACGATGCGTCCGCCGCTCTGCACGGGGATCTCGCCGAACCCACGGCTGTCCCAGCCGGCGTCGGCGGCCTGCGAGGCGGCCGAGAGGAAGCCGAGCACGAGCACCGCGGCGGCCTTGGCGGCGCGACCACGGAGGAAGCGCAGGAGCGAGAAGCCGAAGTGCCAGATGAGTCCGAGGGACATCAGCGCGACGGAGACATAGGGGATGAGCCAGCCGGGATTGCGGACGACCTGGAGCACGGTCTGGTCCTTGCCCTCCTTGGTGCTGCCGAAGCTCGACTGGAAGAACGTGAGGCCGGCATGGCGCAACGGCTGGTTCATCGAGATGTTGAACGCGAACGAGCTGGCGCCCTCCACGAGCGTCACGTCGCTGGCGAAGCGGCGCGGAGTCTCGGTTCCGGGATACTTCTCGTGCGTGAACTTGTCCAGCCGCACGGTGAACGGCACGTAAGATCGTACGCGCCGGAGGGACACCTCGTAGGTCTTCCCTTCTTCGGTGAACGTCTGGGCGTCGAAGGAATCCGTCAGGTTGAGGTTCAGGACCCATGTGCCCAGGGACTTCTCTTTCGTCCTCAGCTCGACGATCGCCGTCGGAGCGTTGGGCTTGTTGTCGTCGAAGCTTTCGCGCAAGGGCTTGTAGGTGAGTTCCGTGCGGGCGCCGATGCCCTGGGTGGCCTTGATCGCGACTCCGTCAGGCATCTGGGTCTTGGCCCGGATCATCGCATTCGGGTGATAGGCCTGGACGTTGAGGGTGAACGGCTTGCCGGGCAGTTCGATGAGCGGGGGCAGTCCGCCATCGGAGATGCTCCGCAGGATGGAATCCGGGACGGTGACGACCTTGTCGGTTCCGGCGGATTTCTCGACCAGCGCGATCTCGAAATCCCGGAAGGCCTCGGAGTAGTTACGCTTCTCCCCTTCAGGAATGATCATCGCGGATTCTTCCTGGTAGATCGCCGTGACGAAGCCGCCCCCGAGGAGGAGGAGGAGGCCGGCATGGATCATGAGGTTGCCGACCTTGGCCGCGGTCGCCTTGAAGTGGCGGACGTGGGCGAAGGCCAGGTTGACGATCAGCAGGACCCCGAGGGTGAAGCCGGCGGGAAGCGGGATGCGGACCGCGGCCGTCGGGTCCATGGGGTAGAAGCAGAACCATCCTCCGAAGTAGACCTTCTGGACGTGCCAGATACCCCAATGGACCTGCTCGAGCGTCCCGAGGACGATGAGGATCATGGACAGGACCAGGAGTCCGACCGTCAGCTTGAGCGAGGACAGCGCGTCAACCAGGCTGCGTCCGCTGTCGGCTCGCTTCTCGAATTCCTCTTGGTTCAAGGAAGCTGGGATTCGGCGAGGAAGGCGACGAGGGCGGCGCCATGGGCGGCGACGGCGGCGGCGTCACCGCTCATCTTGAAGAACCACGTGGCGCCCTTGTGCGGGGTCATGACCGCGTCGAGCCCTTTCTTGCCGTCGGTCGAAGCCATCACGAAGCGCTGGCTTTCGATGCCGCCGACCTTGGCGGGCTGGGCGGAAGCGACGATCTCGTCATCGCCTGCGCGGGGCAGGCCGATCTGGCCGCGCCAGCGGTTCACGTTGGCGGTGAGGCCGCCGACATTACCGGGGAAGACCGTCACGGCGATCTCGGCCTTGGAGCCGTCGGGACCGGCGACGATCCAGGTGGCCTTGCGCATGGCGTTCTCAGGGCCGACGGACCAGCCGGCGGGGAGCTTGCCCCACTTAGGGGCGTCGAAGGAGGCCGCTTCGGCCTTCATCGAGGCGGGCGCGACCATTGGGGCGGCGACGGCCGGGGAAGGGGCGGGCTGCGCGGCGACGGGCGCGGCCGATGCGGCGGCGGGAGCCGGAGCGGCGTCGGACTTCACTTCGTAGCGGGCGACCTGCGGAGCAGGCTTGCAGCCGAAGGCGAGCAACGAGGCGGAGAGGAGGAAAGGGAGGCGCATGGTGATGGTGAGATTATTTGTTGGCGGGCTTCTTGCCCTTTTTCTTGGCGGCCGCGGCGGCGTCGCCGGCGGTCGTGCCGGTCTTGCGGCGTTCTTCGTATTTCTCGTCGCGGGGCTTGATGATGCCGCGCTTCACGAGTTCGTCCGCGTGGAGATCGGCGAGGGGGCCGCAGCGGGCGAGCCAGGCGTCGCATTCGGCGCGGAGCTCGGCGAGCTTGGCCGCATGGGCGGGATCGCCTGCCAGGTTCTTCACTTCCCACGGATCGCTCTGGGTGTCGAAGAGTTCTTCGGCGGCGCGGTTCGGGTCGAAGTAGAGGGCCTGCAGCGGCGTCAGCTTGCCTTCGGCCTGGACGCGCCGGAGTTCGTGCATCGTCTGGCCGACTTCCTGGTAGGCCACCTTGCCGGCCTCGTCGACGCCGGGCGCCTGGTTGCGCACGTAACGGAAGCGGGCGTCGCGCACCGAGCGGACCTTGTCGAAGCTCTCGTCCATGTGGTCACGGAACGAGTAGACGTATTTCGGCGGGTTGGCGGCCGTCGGCAGGAAGCAATGGCCGTCGTATTCGGCGGGGACGGGGACGCCGGCGAGCGTGAGCGCCGTCGGGGCGAAGTCGATCCAGCTGGCGAAATCCTCGCGGACCGTACCGGGGGCGATCTGGCCGGGCCAGCGCACGATGAGCGGCACGCGCGTGCCGGTGTCCTTCACCGAACGCTTGAAGCGCGGCATGCCGCGTCCGTGGTCGCCGGTCACGATGACGATGGTGTTCTTCTCGAGATCGTGGGCCTTCAGCCAGTCGAGCACGCGGCCGAGGGAATAGTCGACCGCCGTGACCAGCTCATGGTAATGGGCGACCTCGCGACGGACGGCCGGGGTGTCCGGGTAGAAAGGCGGCAGTTCGACCTTGGCGGGATCGCGGCGGTCGGACGGCTTGAGCGCGGAGGTGTTCCTGGCGTGGGCTTGGTCGTCGGCGCGCACCTGGCTCTCATGGCAGACCGTGTCGTTGAAGTAGGCGAAGAACGGTTCCTTCGGCTTGGCGGTCAGTTCGCCGGCCGGGCGGTTGGCCGGCAGGACCCATGGCTTGCGGTCTTGGGCGAGGGTCTTTTCCGGCACGCCTTGGAAGTCGGTCTTGCCGGGCCACATCACGTGATAGCCGGCGGCCTGGAGTTTCTCGGTGAAGGGGCGGGGAGGGGCGATGACGACCGATCGCATGTTCTGCGCGCCGTACTTGAGCGGGTATTGTCCCGTGACCATGCCGCTGCGCGTCGGCGCGCAGACGCCGGTGTGGGTGAAGGCGCGGGTGAACAGGGCGCCTTCCTTGGCAAGCCGGTCCATGTTCGGCGTGATCGCGTCCTTGCAACCGTAGGCACCGGTGTCGGGCCCCATGTCTTCCCCGATCACCACGACGATGTTGGGGCGAGGCTCGGCGGCGCCGAGGACGGCGGTCAGGAGGAGGATCAACAAGGGGGGCAAGCGGTGCATCATGGGGTAAGACAAGGTCGGTCCTGAATGGTTGCGAGCCCCGCGAGCCATGGCAAAAAGAAAAGACGCATTTACGCGTCCTTTTTGGGGGTTGTAAGGGCTTAGCCCTTAGTCCGTGAAGCGGAACAGGGCCACGTCGCCGTCCTTGAACAGGTAGGACTTGCCTTCGAGGCGGTAGCGGCCGGCGTCGCGGGCGGCGGCGACCGAGCCGTTCTTCACCAAGTCGTCGTAAGAGACCACTTCGGCCTTCACGAAGCCCTTCTCGAAGTCGGTATGGATCACGCCGGCGCACTGCGGGGCGGTCATGCCGCTGCGGAAGGTCCAGGCCCGGACTTCCTTTTCGCCGGCGGTGAAGTAGGTCGCCAGGCCGAGGAGATGGTAGGCGCCGCGGATCAAGGAGGACACGCCGGAGTCGGTGACGCCGAGGGACTGCAGGAACTCGGTGGCTTCGGCGGGGGAGAGGTCGCAGAGCTCGGCTTCGACCTGAGCGCAGATGACGACGTGCTCGCAGCCATGGCGCTGGCCGATGACGGCGGCGACGGCGGCGACGTGCGGGTTCTTCGAAGGATCGGCGAGGTCGCCTTCGGCGACGTTGCAGGCGAAGAGCACCTTCTTGGAGGAAAGCAGGTTGTAGGTCTTCAGGCGGGCGCGCTCGTCGTCGGAGACTTCGAGGGAGGAGGCCGGCTGGTTCTCGTTGAGGTGCTTCACCAGGCGGCCGAGGAGTTCGACGTTGGCGATGGCGTCCTTGTCCTGGCTGCGGACCTTCTTCTGGTTGCGGTCGAGCTGCTGCTCGGCCGACTGGATGTCGGCGAGGATGAGCTCGGTCTCGATCACGCCGATGTCACGGACCGGGTCGACCTTGCCCATGCTGTGGACGATGTCGTCGTTGTCGAAGCAGCGGACCACGTGGATGATCGCGTCGCACTCGCGGATGTTGGAAAGGAAGTCGTTGCCCTTGCCTTCGCCCTTGGAGGCTCCGGCGACGAGGCCCGCGATGTCGACGATGTCGATCGTGGCCGGGATGACGACCTTGGTGCCGGCGATGACCTGCAGTTTCTGCATGCGTTCGTCCGGCACGAGGACCACGCCCACGTTGGGCTCGATCGTGCAGAAGGGGTAGTTCGCCGCTTCGGCCTTGCGCGAGCGCGTGAGGGCGTTGAAGAGGGTCGACTTGCCCACGTTGGGGAGTCCGACGATGCCTGCCTGGGTCTTTGCCATGGAAGAGGCAACGTGGGCATCCGCCCCGCCAAGGTCAAGAGCCGCCGTCAGGGGGCCAGCGACAGGGCCTGCTCGGCGAGCTCGGGGTCGGGCAGCACCACTTCATCCTTCGGCTGAGGCTGCCCGCGGACGATCCGGGCGACCGCGAGCCGGCCGCGGACCGAAGTGATCTCCAGGACGGCGGACGGATTCAACTGGGGGTCGCGGGCGATGACCTGCAGGCCTTCGCGGACGATCGTGCCCGGGATGAGGAGCAACGGCACGCTGGTGCTGCGCAGGGGGTAGCCCTGGATGAAGCCGACGCGGGCGTTGCGCGGGGCGCCGGCCGGGAGGGCGAACGGGTTCGGCTCTTCGGCGGGCTTGGACGGCTTGAACACGGCGCAGCCTGTCAGCAGCGCGAGCAGCAGACAGACTGGGCCGACCCGGCTCACTCGCGGTGCGGGGCGCCCGGACCTTCCGGGGGCTTGCCGATGAAGGCCGCGAGGGCGGAATTGGGCGGGAGGCCGCCGGGCAGGCCGCCGGGCGAAAGCGGACCAGGGGTCTGCTCGGCCTTCTCGTCCTCGGAGATGAACTGGTCGAAGCCGGGGCCCGACGTGTCGAGTTCGCCTTCGAACATGCCCTGGAGCTGGCGCATGCGCGTCGGGTGGCGCATCTTGCGGAGCGCCTTCGCCTCGATCTGACGGATGCGTTCGCGGGTGACCTTGAAGTGGCGGCCGACTTCTTCGAGCGTGCGCTGGACGCCGTCGAGGAGGCCGAAGCGGAGGATGAGGACTTCCTTCTCGCGTTCGGCGAGGGAGCGCAGGACGAAGTCGATCTTCTCGCGGAGGAGGCGGGTGGAGGCCGTGTCGGAGGGGTTCTCCGCGGACTTGTCTTCGATGAAGTCGCCGAGCGAGGTGTCTTCGCCGTCGCCCACCGGGGACTGGAGCGAGATCGGCTGCTGGGCCATCTTCATGATCTGCTGCACGCGATCGATCGCCATGTTCATCTCGTTGGCGACTTCTTCGGCGGTCGGCTCGTGGCCGAGCTCCTGGGTGAGCTGCTTCTGGACCTGCATCACCTTGTTGAGCGTCTCGATCATGTGGACCGGGATGCGGATGGTGCGGGCCTGGTCGGCGATGGAGCGGGTGATGGCCTGGCGGATCCACCAGGTGGCGTAGGTGGAGAACTTGTAGCCGCGGCGGTACTCGAACTTCTCGACGGCCTTCACGAGGCCCATGTTGCCTTCCTGGATGAGGTCGGTGAAGAGCAGGCCGCGGTTCTGGTATTTCTTGGCGATGGAGATCACCAGGCGGAGGTTGTGCTCGACCATCTCGGTCTTGGCGCGCTGGGCTTCGTCGAGGTGCTTGCGGACATTGCGGGCGAGGAGGATGAGTTCGCCCGGGCTGAGGCGCCAGCGGAGCTCGATCTCGCGGGTGCGGGAGGCGGAGATCTCCTGCTTCACGGCCTTCTTCGCGCGGACCGGGCCGCGGACGACGATGGTCGGCTCGACCAGGTTGCGGGAGTCTTCGATGTCGCCCTTGATGTCGGGCAGTTCGAGCCACTCTTCGAAGAGCTTCATCTTGAAGCAGAACTTGCGGAGGATGTCCTTGCAGCCTTCCTTGGCGGTGCGCTCGAGCTTGACGTAGGCCTCGCGGGTCTTGGCCTTCTTGCCGGCGTCGGCCTCGTCGAGGTATTTCTGCCAGGCCTTGTCGAGCTTGGCCTTGAGCTTGGTGCACTCCTCCGTGGCCTTGGGGAGCATCTTGTAATACGCGTCGCGGGACTCGACCTTCTTGTCGATGACCACCTTGTCGAAGCGCTCCTCCTTGCGGAGGACCTTGAGGGCGAGGTCGAGCTGGTAAGGCAGGGTGAGCCAGCAGGCGAACAGGTGGTTCTGGGCCTCCAGTTCGGCGTCCTCGATGCGCTTGGAGATCTCGACTTCCTGTTCGCGGGTGAGCAGGGGCTTGTGGCCCATCTGCTTCAAGTAGACGTTGAACGGATCGTAAGGGGCGTCGGCCGGGACGGTGCGGGCGGCTTCTTCTTCGGAGTCCTCGACCTTCTTGCGGTAGGTCTCGACCTCATCCTCGTCCAGGAGCTTGATGTCCAGGTTGTCGAGGATGTTCATGATGTTCTCGATCAGCTCCGGGTCGGTGGCGCTGTCGGGGATGACCTCGTTGATGTTCTGGACGGTCACGAAGCCGTTCTTCTTGGAAAGGCTGACGAGCTGCTGGACCTTCTCGTTGACGGCGGGTCCGACGTTCGGCGTGACCGGCTTGGCGACCGTCGTCGGCTTGGGAGCGGTCGCCTTAGGAGCGGGCTTGGCGACGACCTTGGCGGCCGGAGTCTTGGTCGGAGCGGGTTTGACCGGAGCGGTCTTGCTGGCGGGGGCCTTGTTGTTGGCAGGGGCGGCCTTGGCGGAGGAGGCCTTCGCATCGGCCTTCGGGGCGGCGGCCTTGGCGGCGACCGCCTTCACGGGCGGCTTGGCCGGAGCCTTGGCGACGGCTTTGACGACGGGCTTGGCCTGCTTGGAGGCTTTGGCCGGCTTGTCGGTGGTCTTCTTGTTCTTCTTATCGGTCATCTTGGGAAAATCAGGCGGCGGTGAGCGTCGGCGGGGTCGCGTGCGATCTGCGCAGGGCGATCTTTTCGGACTGGAGCCGGTTGAGGGCGGCGACGTCCTCGCGGGGGGTGGAGGCGATCCGGGCGTCGAGGCTGCGCATCAGGGCCTGGACGTGGCGGCCGTGGAAGGACTTCAGGATCGTGTTGGCGCGAGGCAGGATGTCCTTCTCGTCGTCGCGGCCGGCGTAGCTTTCGGCGGAAAGGCGGGCGGCTTCGGTACGCAGTTCGTCGTCGAGGGCGTTGACCGCCTCACGGAGACCGGCGAAATGGCCGTGCGCGGCTTCGTTGAGCAGGGCCATCAGGAGCTGGCCGCCCCGGCCGGACTGGTCGATCCACTCGAGCGGGAGCGACTGGGCGATGGGAACGAAGTAGGCGTCATGCCGCAGAAGGAACAGTATCAGATCCTCCTCCGGCGTTGTCAAGCCCCCCCCCTTGACAACCGGGGCGGGTGCTTCGTCCGGACCGCCGAGCTGGGCCGCGGGACGCTGGGATTGGGATTGGGCGCGGTGGCGCTCGTAGGCCATGTGCATCTCGCGGATGCCGATGCCGGCGTGGCGGGCGGCCTCGTTGAGGGCTTCGCGGACGATCTCTTCGGCGCCGGCCTGCTCGACGATGGGGAAGAGGGATTCCAGGAGGCTCAGGCGGCTGGTCAGCGGCAGGTTGACCGAACCTTCGGGGACGAGGGACTGCACGCAGAACTGCATCGCGCTGCGGGCGCCGGCGACGAGGCCGGCCCAGCCCTCGGCGGACTGCGTCGAGAAGTATTCGTCCGGGTCCTTGCCGCCGGGCAGCGAGAGGAAGCGGATGTCGAGGCCTTCCCGGAGGCCGATGGGCAGCAGGCGCAGGGCGGCTTTCTGGCCGGCGGCGTCGGAGTCCAGGAAGACCAGCAGGCGCTGGCTGAAGCGGCGGAGCTGCTGGAGGTGTTCTTCGGTGACCGCGGTGCCTTGGGCGGCGATCGCCCCGGGGATGCCGGCCGAGTGGCAGCGGATGGCGTCGAGCTGGCCTTCGACGAGCACGAACGGATCCGCGTCCTTGCGGGTCATGCGGGCGCGGTCGAGGTTGAAGACGGTGCGGGACTTCTTGAACAGCTCGGTCTCGGGGGAGTTGACGTATTTCGCTTCGCGCGAGGGGTCGTCCTGCGGGGTGATGTCGAGCTGGCGCGCGGTGAAGGCGATGACGCGGCCCTGGATGTCGCGGATCGGGATGATCAGGCGGCCGCGGAAGCGACAGCGCCAGCGCAGCGGATCGGGCACGCGGTCGACGCCGAAGAACAGGCCGGTCTGGGCGAGGGCGTCCTTGGCGTAGCCCTTGGCCAGCAGGCCGGGGATGAGCTTCGAGTCGTCGACCGGGGCGAAGCCGATGCCGAAGTCGTCGGCGACCTCGGGGGAGAACTTGCGCTGGCGCGACCAGTAGTCACGGATCCACTCGCCGTGCGCCGGGTCTTCGAGGAAGCAGCGGCGCCAGTAGTCGGCGACGAGCTCATGGATCTCGAGGAGCTGGCCGCGGAAGGACTTCTCGTTCTTGCCGTCGCCGCCGCTCTCATAGTCGAGCTTGAAGCCGAAGCGGTTGGCGACGCGTTCGACGGATTCCGGGAAGTCGAGGCCCTCGCGGTTCATGACCAGCTTGAAGGCGTCGCCGCCTTGCTGGGTGGAGAAGCAATACCAGAGGCCGGTCTCCGGGTTGACCTTGAAGGAGGGGCTCTTCTCGGACTTGAAAGGGCTGAGGCCCCACCAGTCGCGCCCGCGCTGCTTCATCTGGGTGTAGTCGCCGGCGAGCGCGACGATATCAGCCCGTTGGCGGAGCTCATCGATCGATCTGCGGGAAATACGGGCCACGGGTGTCAAGGGGTGGCTGTCAAGGGGTGGGGCGCAAACGTAAATAATTCCCAATCGGCGATGGGGAGTTCCCCCGTGTTATGCCCGGGGGTGTCGTGGGCGCAAGGGGTGGCCCCTTTTCAGCACTCGTCGCAAAGCTTACGGCGGATGCGGGCGGCTTCGCCCCGCAGGCGGGTGGCTTCGGCGGCCTGGCCGGCCTTCTCCAGGACATCGGCTAGGTTATCCAGGACCGAGGTGACTTCCCGCTTCTCGGTCCCATGGACCAGCTGGACGCCTCGCAGTTGCCGGCGGAAGAGGGTTTCGGCTTCGGCTAACTTGCCGCGCTTCAGCTCGAGTCCGCCGAGGATGCTCATCGTGCCGAGAGGGTCGGGGTGGGTTTCGCCGAGGAGGGCGACCTCGAGTGCGAGTACGGTGCGGTAAAACTCGGCGGCTTCTTCGAAGCGTGACTGGCGGTAGCAGAGGCCGGCGAGCTGGGTGCGAAGGTTGATGATGGCGGCGTCGGCGCCGCGGGGCGCGGTCTCCAGCAAGGTCAGTGCTTCGTGGTAGAGCTTCTCCGCGCCGACGAGGTCGTCGCCGGCGACGCGGAGCGAGGCGAGTTCGCGGCGCAGGTCCGCCGCGGCGGAACGTTGGTCGCACGTCTGCGTCGGCTGCGCACGGATGGCCTGACCGAGCAGGTCTTCGGCTTCGGCTGACTTGCCTTCGCTACGAAAAGCCGCGGCCCGTTGGCGTAAAGCCTCTGGGCTCACGGCCGGAGCGGATGACGTCTCCGCGCAGCCGACCATCAGGCCAGCCAACAGCAGGCAGAGCGCGACGCGCGTCATCAGTCGCCGAGGAAGCTGGCGTCGTCGCACTGCGCCTTGAAGTAGGGCGTGTTGCCGTCGACCTCGACCGTGAGCGAGTGATCGCCCGCCGGGATCGAGGCGGCGTAGGCGCCGGCCTTCAGTTCGAGGGCCTTGCCGTCCAGCCAAGCGGCCTTGACGCCGGTGAGGAGCAGCGGCTTGGCGGTCGCGGCGGCCGCGGTGAAGCGGGCGGTCGCGTAGAGGCGGCCAGGATTGAATTCCTTGGGCAGCTGGCCGTTGACGAGCGTGTAGACCGGGGTGGCGGCGGCGGACTTGGCGAGGGCGCCGGGCGGCTGGTCGTCGAAGATCCAGAGACGGGCGACGTTGCCCTTGCTGGCGTCGAACGGACCCGGTTTGCCGATCTCGCCGAGGAAGGCGAAGAAGTTACGCCGGGAGACGCCGGTGATGCCGTCGGCCAGGCCGGCGGGCATGATGCTGCCGATGTTGTCGCGGCTCACGATGTTGGCCTTGAGGATGGCCAGTTCGACGCCGGGTCCGGGGCGGATGAAGAGCTCGGTCGCGTTCTCGCGCGCGGGGATGCCGACCATCTGGCTGCCGTCCTTCATCTTGAAGGAGAAGCCGTGGTAGCCTTCCTTCACCTTCGCGGCGGGGTTGAGCACGCTTTCGATGATGTAGTCGAGCGGGGCGCTCGCGCCGATGCTGCTGAGGTCGGGGCCGAGCTTGCCGCCGGCGCCGCCGATGGCGTGGCAGATCGCGCAACCGTTCTTGCGATACTGGAGTTCGCCTTCCGCCGGGTCGGCGCCCTTCTTGATGGTGTCGATCATCGCGGTGATTTCGGCGCCGTAATCGCGCGGGCCGGATTTCGCGCCGGCGAGCGGTTCGATGACCTTGACCAGAGGCATGCCGCCGCGACCGAGGGAGCGGGCGGACTGCAGCGCGGCCGCATAGTGTTCGGCGCTCAGGCCCTTCGGGAATTCCTTGGCCAGTCGCTGGGCGAAGCCGCCGAGCTGGAAGAGGTTGGTCCAGACGGCGGTGGCTTCCGGCTTCGTCTTGATCTGCGCGAAGACCGACGGGATGGCCTTGAGCGCCTCGCCGGGGGCGTGGACGGCCAGGGCGGGCAGGGCGTCCTGACGGACGACCGCCGGACGCGTTTCGGCGGACAGGCTGCGGAGCGCCTTCAGCGAGGCCTGCTGGCCGATGGTGCGGAGCGCGGCGACGGCGGCGCGACGGAGTTCGGCGTCCTTCTCGCGGCCGGCGAAGTCGCCGAGCTGCGGCACGGACGGCACGAGCTTCCACTGGCCGGCCAGACGGACGGAGGTGACGAGGAGGTTACGCTCGGTCTCGTAGCGGAGGAGTTTGCCCAGCGCGTTGAGGTCGCCGGTCGGGCGGACGTTGCGATTGGCGGCTTCGACGAGGGCGAAGGCGATGCGGTGGCGGGTCGACGGCTGGAGCGTGGCGTCGTCCATCAGCGCGCGGAAGATCAGCGTGGCTTCTTCGGTCGTGCCGGCCTTGCCGACGAGTTCGATCCAAGGGCCGGAGCCGGCGGCGTCGATCTTGCGGCCGGCGAACAGGCGATGCACGTAAGGAGTGGCGATGCCGGGGTCGATGGCCTTCACGATCGCGTCGAGTTCGGCTTCATGGCCGACGACCTTCGCGGGCTGGGCGGCGACGTCTTCGAGCCACGGACGCGCGAGCTCGTTGATGCTCGTCCAGGCGGCGAAATCGAGGAAGTTGTCGGCCGGATCCTTGGGCAAGTTGGCCAGCACGGCGCGGGCGCTTTCCGGGGTGCGGACGCGGGCGAGGGCGCGATGCGCTTCGAGGCGGACGCGAGGATTGGCGTGGGCCAGGAACGGCGTGATCAGGGCGATGTCCGCCGCGCCGCGGGCGCCGAGGGATTTGCCGAGTTCACGGAGGCCGACCTGCAGGCTGGCCGGATCCTGACTGCGGAGGAGTTCGGCGAGATGGGCGGTGTCGGCCGTGCGGCCGCTGAGCAGCCACGCGGCATGACGACGCGTCACGTCATCCTTGGCCCAGGCCTTGAGGGCGGACTGCAGTTCGGCGACGGGCAGCTTGGCAAGTTCGCGGCGGGCCTGCTCGAAATCCCAGCGGCTCGGCGAAGTCAGTTTGGCGAGCAGTGCGGCGACCGGCTGGCCGAGCAGCGGCTGCCAGGCGAGGGGCTTGGCGTTCTCCGGCAGGATGCGCCAGATACGGCCGCTGATCTTGTCGCGGCGCGGGTCGCGGAAGTCGACTTCGCCGTGGTTGATGATCGGGTTGGTCCAGTCGGCGACGTAGAGCGCGCCGTCGGGGCCCATCTTCAAGGTGATCGGGCGGAAGGCCACGTCGCTGGTGCGGACGACGTCGGGGAGTTCCTTGGTCACGTAGCCGGACTTCGGGGTGGCATCGGTGCTGAAGTCATTGAAGCCGAAGCGGACGATGCGATGGGCGCGGAAGTCGCACGTGATCGCGTTGCCTTGCCAGTCGGCGCCGAACAGCGGGCTCTGCACGAGCTCGAGGCCGCTGAACTTCGGATAGGAGCCGGGGCTGATGCTGCCGACGAGGCGGCGGGCGCCTTCGGAGGGAGGGAAGGCTGCGCCGGGGAAGGCCCAGTGCACGCCGGTGCCGTCGGCGCCGGAGGTCAGGAACGTCTGGCCGGCGAGGTCTTCCTGCTGGCCCCAGGCGTTGACGAGACCCTTCGAGTGGACTTCGAGGCGTTCGGTGTTCGGGTCATAAGCGAAAGCGACGCCCGAGTTGGCGCGGACGAGGCCCCACGGGGTCTCGAGATGCGAGTGGATGTAGATCGTCTGGTGGAAGTAGAGTCGGCCATCGATGCCCCAGTGCAGGGTGTGGACGATATGGTGGGTGTCTTCGGTGCCGAAGCCGCTCAGGACGATGCGACGCTCGGCCAGCACGCCGTCGGCGTTCGGCTTCGTGAGGTGGAGGAGTTCGGTGCTCGCGCCGACGTAGACGCCGCCGAAGTTATCCGGCGCGACGCCGGAAGGGATGAGGAGGCGGTCGGCGACGATGCGCGAGACGTCGGCCACGCCGTCACGGTCGGTGTCTTCGAGCAGGATGACCTTGTCGTTGCCCGTGGACGGACCGAACTTCGAGGAGTTGCCGGCCATCTGGGCGGCGAGGTCCTCAGGGTTGACCTGCGGGTAGGTGTTGGAAGTCGCGACCCAGAGGCGGCCGGCGGTGTCCCAGTTCATGTGGACGGGCTTCTCGAGCAGCGGATTCTCGGCGAAGAGCGACATCCGCAGGCCGTCGGACAGTTTGAAGTCCGGGCGGGGCAGGGACGCGGCGACGGTGAGCTTGGCCGGCGTCTTCGGTTCGGGCGGAAGCGTGCTCGGCTGGCCGGCGGACACCGCGATGGCGTCGGCTTCGGCGGTCTCGATCAGCGGGTCGAACTTCGGGATCTCGACGGCGTTGTTGCCCTGCTCGCGCTTACGGAAGCCGAAGATGTAGGTGTAGTTGGCCGGTCGGCTACGGTGGAAGAAGAGGGAGTTCTTGCGGAGGACCGAGGCGCGCAGGTTTTCCGTGGCGGCGGAGGGTTTGTCCCAGCCGGCCTGGTCCACCTTCCAGCCGAGCTGGGCGGCGACGCCTTCGCTGAGAGCGCGGTAGCCGCGTTCGGTCAGGTGGATGCCGTTGTCGGTGCCCTGGTCGAGGGCGATGCCGTGCGATTTCCATTCAGCTTGGACGAAGGGGATGTTCTTCTCCGCGGCGAGTTCGGCGAGGCTGCGGCGGTAGGCGGCGAGGAGCTTGTTGTGCTCGGCCGGATCGGGGAGGCCCGGACGGGAGCCGCGCAGGTCCTCATGCGCGATCGGTCCGAGGATGACGAAGCGCACCTGGCCGCCGGCGCCGTGCTTCTTGATGAGTTCCATCAGCTGCGAGACTTCGCGCTTCAGGCGGGCCGGGGTGTGTTCGGTGCCATAGCGGGCCGGGTCCGGGTTGAGGGCGGGGTCGTTCTGGCGGTAGGTGAGTTCTTCGAGGGAGGCAGCCATGCCGTAGCCGATGATCGCGACGGTGGGCTTCACCACGGCGAGCTGTTCTTCGAGTTGTGCGACGCCCTTGGCGACCGGATCGAAGCTCGCGCGGGAGGCGCCGAGGGGCGTGTCGCCGGAGTAGCCGAGGTTGCGCACCGCGAACTTCTTGCCCGGGAATTCCTGGCGCATCTTCGTCTCGAGCACGCCGTAGTTGTTTTCACGTTCCATCAGCACGTCGCCGATGAGCAGGACGCGGTCGCCGTCATCGAGCGTGAGCTTGCGGCCTTGTTCGGCGGCGCCAGCGTTCGGCTGGAAAGCGATGAGGGCGCAAAGGGCCAGCAGGGTGGGGAAGCGGGGCATGTCAGGATTGGAAGAGGTTTCGCGTCTAAGGCGAGGGGACTTCCGACCCTGTGGGGGTGAAGTTGTTGCGAGGAAACCGCCTTTTATTTCGCTCAATTAAGCCCGGCTCGGGGCTTACTCGGCGAATTGCGGCCAACGGGCCCGAAAGGCCAGCTGGGCGTCCTTGTCCGGAATCACCGGCCGCTCGGGGTCCGTCAGGAATTTGAGCGGGAAAGCCGGCTTGAGGTGCAGGATATGGACGACCGGCCCTTTGACCTCGAAGACCGCATACCAAGCGCCGCAGCCGATGTCGAAAAGGTCGCCGTGGCGGCTGCGGATGCGACGGGTGCGGTGGGGGCTCGGGTCGCGGCTCAGGATTTCAAGCAGACGCGCTTCGAAATCGACCGACCATACCTGCTTGAGCCAGGCCATGTGTTCGGCGGCTTGCGGAGAGAAGGACACCGTGAAGGCCGGCGGACCTTCGAGCGCGGCGTCGACTTCGTCGATCCAGCCCGCCTTGGCGTCGGGGAACGAATCGTAAGAGGGGATGTAAGGCTTGATGTCGAAGACCGGCGTGCCGTCGATCAGGTCGCACGGTCCGAGGATCAGCTGCCCCTTGCGGATCTCGATCAACTGGACCGGCGTGATGCCGAGCGGGTTGGGGCGGTGCGGGGAGCGGGTGGCGAAGACGCCTCGCCTCTTCGAAGGGCCGCGGGGCGGGAGGACTTCCGGCCGCCAGTCGGTGTTGCGATGGAACCACCACAGCAGCCAGATGCGGTCGAAGCCCTCGAGG
The DNA here is from genome assembly GCA_030725715.1 of Opitutales bacterium. Classification (GTDB taxonomy): domain Bacteria; phylum Verrucomicrobiota; class Verrucomicrobiia; order Opitutales; family UBA953; genus UBA953. The sequence goes on along the minus strand of JANRFG010000034.1, from coordinate 18,576 downwards.
TCCTTGAGAGCCTTCTGATATTTGTCGCCCGGGAGCATCTCGAGGATGTTCGTCTCCGCCTGGCTCTCGTCGGGCTGATGGCGGGCGTCGAACTTCAACGGCTTGCCGGAGCGGATGAAGCCGATGGGCGTGATGGTGAGGCCGGATTCCAAGATAGGTCAGGCGTAGGCTTCGCGCGGTGAAAAGGCAAAGATTCATTGTCTCGGCGGAGGTCAGGCCTTAGCCCTGCGTTCGTCCATGTCCGCCGAGGTCATCAATCTCTCCTGTTATAAGTTCGCCCCGTTGGAAGGGTTGGAGGAGCTGCGGACGCGACTGCAGGAGGCGACCAAGGCGCACGGACTCAAAGGGACCATCCTGCTGGCGCCCGAGGGCATCAATTTCTTCCTGGCGGGCACCCGGCCTCAGTTGGCGGCGGTGCTCGAAGTCATCCGCGCCGTCCCCGGTCTGGCGGACGTTGTTCCCAAGGAGAGCCCCAGTTCCGATCAGCCCTTCAAGCGCATGCTCGTGAAGATCAAGAAGGAGATCATCGCGTTCGGCGTCGAAGGCGTCGACCCGGCCCGTCGTCCGGCGACGAAGATCTCGGCGCGCCGGCTCAAGCAGTGGCTGGACGAAGGTCGCCCCGTGACCTTGCTCGACACTCGCAATGACTACGAGGTGCGGATGGGTACCTTCAAAGGAGCGATCGTCCCGCAGATCTGGAACTTCCGCGATTTCCCGGCGGCGGTGGAGAACCTGCCAGCCGAGCTCAAGACCCAGCCCGTGGTGATGTTCTGCACCGGCGGGATCCGTTGCGAGAAGGCGGGCCCGTTCATGGCCATGCAGGGCTACACCGATGTCCTTCAGCTCGATGGTGGCATCCTCAAGTATTTCGAAGAAGTCGGCGGGGCGCATTACGAAGGAGAGTGTTTTGTCTTCGACGAACGTGTCGGTGTCGGGCCCGATCTCCGCGAGACCGGTTCCGTCATCTGCTTCAACTGTCAGATGCCGTTGACCGTCGAAGATCAGCAGCGTCCGGACTACGTCTACGAAAAGTCCTGCCGTCATTGCGTGGACGGCAAGCCCAAGGGGCGAGGCAACACCGCCCAGCGCGGCGCCTGAGCCTTACCAGCGTAGTTCGGCCAGGCTGAAGACGTGTCGGTTCCCAGCGGGTAGGCGCGAGGCGAGGCTGGCTTCGTCGGCTCCGCTCAGGATGCCTGTCCGCAGCAGCACGCTGTCGAGGCCGGCGCCGGCGGCACCGGCGATATCGTGTTCCGGGCTGTCGCCGATGGCGAGGACCGTCAGCGGCGGCGGGTTGCCGAGCGCGGCGAGCGCCGTGCGGTAGATATCGCCGTGCGGCTTGCCGAAATAGCGGAGCACCGCGCCTTTGCGGGCGAGTTCGACGGCGATCGCGCCGGCGGAGGGACGCACGCCCTTCGGCGTGAGCATCTCCAGGTCCGGGTTGCAGACGGCGACGGTCACGCCGCGGTTCGCGGCCTTGGTGAGGTCGCGGATCTGTTCTCGCCAGTTGCGGTCGGGTTCCTGGCAGGCGGCCAGGATGATGCCTTCTGCTTCGTCGGGCCAGGTGAGCGTAAAGCCGAGGTCGCCGAAGCCGTAGTCGTCGCCGGGCTTGCCGGAGATATGTACCTTGGCGCCCGGACGGAAGCCTTCGCCGAGCGCACCGGAACGGATGGCGGCCTGAGCGGCGTCACCGGAAGTCACCACGGCGTCGAAATGATCCGGGCCGAAACCGAACTTCGCCAGTCGTACGATATTGTCGGCGCCGGTCTTGGCCGAGTTGGAAAGCACGGCCACCTTGCCGCCGCTCTCCCGGAAGCGACGTAAGGCTTCGGCGGCGTGCGGATAGGCGACGGTGCCGTCGTGCAGTGTGCCGAACTGATCTACCAGCAGGGCGCCGTATTGGCCGGCGACTTCGGACAGGCCGGTGATGGGCGTAAGGGTGCTCATGCGAAGGCGATCTCGTGGCCCAGGGAACGCCAGGCCAGGCGGGCGGCGCCGGCTGCGGCTTCTTCGCTCCAGGCGGGCAATTGCCTTACACCCAGAGCTTGGGCGCGGAGGGCCATCCAAGCGGCGCTCCGGGAGCCACCGCCGGCGTGGCGGACATTGCGCAAAGCAGGGCCGCCGAGTGCGGCAAGCTTAGCGTAACCGGACTGTTCGACGCGGGCAAAGGCTTCGTAGATGCCTTGGAGGAACTGCGCGTCATCCGACGGGCGTGGCGTCAGGCGGGGCGCCAGTTTCGGGTCGGAGACCGGGAAGCGTTCGCCGACGGAGGGAAGGGGGTAGTAGTCGGTGCCTGTCGGCTTCGTCGGGTCGAGGGAGGCCTCGAGTCCGGCCAACTGTTCGGCCGTGAAGAACTGCAGCAGCGTCTTGCCTCCGCAGTTAGAGGCGCCGCCTGCCAGCCAGGTGTCGCCGATGCGATGGCTATAGATGCCGAGTTCCGGCGCGAAGATCGGTCGGTCGCTCAGGAGTTTGAGGACGATGGTCGAGCCCAACGCCGTGGACGCTTCGCCTGGTTCCGTGGCGCCGCTGGCGAGGAAAGTCGCGCAACCGTCGGTCGTGCCCGCGGCGATGGTGATGCCTGCGGGAATGCCGAGAGCGATGGCGGCTTGGGCCGAGACCTGACCGATCGGAGTGCCGACCGGAACGACTTCGGGGAGGATGCCGGGAGACAGCCCGAAGGTGCGCAGCCAATCCGGCCATTCGCGGGCGACCGGGTCATAGCCGGTCTTCAGCGCATTATTCTCGTCGGTCTGCCAGTTCGTCGCGCCAAGGCAGCCATTGATCCAATCCGCTTGATGGAGGATGCAGTGCAAGCGAGGCAGCTTGGTCCATTCCATGGCGCGCGCAGCGGGAGAAGTCGCGCCGTGGGCGGCGCTTTCACGCGGGGCGAGAGACTTGATCTGTGCGGCAAGGTCGCCCGTGTCGGCGTCATCATACATCCGGGCCAGGGCGAGCGGACGGTTATGGTGATCGACGGGAAGAATCGTCCCGGAAGTCGCGTCGACCGCGATGGCTCGGGCTCCGGTGAGGTCGACCTGCTGACTGAGTTGATCCAAGGCCGCACGGCAACCGTTCCACCAATCTTCGGGGGATTGCTCGCGTCGGGCTCCGGTGGCCTTGGTCGCAGGCAACTTGGCTGAACCCAGTCCTAGGATCTTGCCGGAGGCGTCGACGGCGACCGCGCGGACACCGGAGGTGCCGAGGTCAAGTCCGATGACGAAGCCGTGCATGTGGACTTATTGAGGGTCGGGGAAGGCTGGGGCAAGGATGGAGCAGGTCTTGGCGGCTAGCGGTTGGCGGTTAGCGGTTAGAATGCAAAATGCACATGAGAGTGAGGTGAAGAGAAGCATTCGGTCTCACCGCTTGTTTGCCGCCAACCGCCATCCGCTAACCGCTGCCTACTTTGGATTCAGTTCATCCCAGCTCTTCAGGCCGCAGGTCTTGAGATACTGCGCGGCCATCGAGGTCCACTCCGGCGAGTCGACCGCTTTCACCAGGTGCCAGATCGGGCGTTTCTGGTCGGGTTCGAAGATCGTGCCCGGCTTGTTGCTCCAGAGGCCGAAGCGAAGGCCGCCTTCTTTCGCGTGGTCGACCTGCCGATGGTAGAGGAAGGCGTCGACGGCGCCGTCGAGGCGGGCGACCTTCTCCCAGGCGTAGGCGTAGGCCGCCGCTTGTTCGGCGAGGGCGTCCGGGCGCTTGGTCACGTCGAAGCCTTGTTCGGTGAGGCTGAGCCGGCGGGGTCTGCCTTCGAAGCGGAACTCGGGCGAGGCGAGCTTGCGGGCGACCACTTCGAGGTTCTTGAAAGTCACCTTCTTCGAGTCGTCATCGAACGTGACCTTGTCCAGCCAAGTACGGGGATCGCGGAGGTTGCTCGGGTAGGGATGGAAGGCGAGGTGCCAGTCGAAGTCTCCGCGTTCCTTGGCGCGTCGGGCGAAGGTCTCGAGCAGGGTGCGGCCGCGGCAGGCCTGCAGCGGGTCGGCGTGGCCCTGCGAGTTCCAATGGTGCTCCATCGAGAGGTACACGCGGGCGTGGGCGGAGTGGCGGCGCAGGGACGTCCAGGCGAGGCGGACCTGGTCTTCGTATTGGGTCGCGAGCTGTTCGACCGTGACCGGACCCATCTGGTGCCACTCGTGGTGGGAGTTGACCTCGTTGCTGATGACCCAACCCCAGAGCCGGCCGTGCGAGGTATCGGCCGAGCACCAGCGGCGAGCGATGAAGTCCGTGAGCGCCGCGTAGCAGGCCCGGCCCTCGGGCGTGACCGTGTTCGCGGCCATCGTGGTGCCCTTGACGGGATCAGCCTGCGGGTGGACCGTGAGCGCACGGATGCGTTCATTGGGTGAGCGATAGGTGATCAGGATCGCCGTGACCACGACGCCCTTGTCGCTCAAAGCCTTGATCTGTCGGTCGAGCGACTTCACGTAAGCCTCGTTGATCGCGAAAGTGTAGCCATCGGCCGTGGCCGTCGGCTGGCCGGGTTTGGCCTCCTTGGCGGGCGAAAGCAGTCCGTGCAGCGTCAGGTTGATGCCGGCGTGGTGGACGCCCAGCTCCAGCAGGTCGTCGACCATCTGCACCTGCAGGCCCTTCGGGCTGGGGGTCTTGGGGTAAGGAGCCTGGTCCGGGGCTGCCGCAGCCATGGAAGAAATGAGCAGAGCAGCCAAGAGAAGCAGACGCATGGGATGCAGACAGGCGGGTAAGGGGTTGGGTTTCAAACGAATAACAGGTTGCAGTTGGCGTCCTTCTCGGCTGGATTATCCCCACCACACCCCATGCGAATCCTGGCACTTCTCCTCTGTCTGGTCGGCGGCCTCCTGTCCGCCGCGCCGACCAAGCAGCCCAACATCGTGTTCATCTTCTCCGATGACCACGCCTACCAGGCGATCAGCGCTTACGGCGACGCCCGTAAGCTCATCCAGACGCCTAACATCGACCGGATCGCCAACGAAGGCATGCGTTTCGATCGCGCCTTGGTCACCAACTCCATCTGTGGTCCGAGCCGCGCCGTCATCCTCACCGGCAAGTACTCGCACCTCAACGGCTTCTTCAACAACTCGAATTCCGTCTTCGACGGCACGCAGCTCACCTTCCCGAAGCTGCTGCAGAAATCAGGCTATCAGACCGCCATCATCGGCAAGTGGCACCTGGTCAGCGACCCCACCGGCTTCGACTTCTGGCAGGTCCTGCCGGGGCAGGGCGTCTACTACAATCCGCCGATGAAGAACGCCCAAGGCATGGTCAAGATGCAGGGTTACGTCACCGACGTCGTCACCGACCTCTCGTTGGACTGGGTCAGCAAGCGCGACAAGTCCAAGCCCTTCATGCTCATGCTCCAGCACAAGGCGCCGCACCGCGAGTGGGAGCCGAACATCAAGGACCTCGGTTTCGACAAGGACCGCGTCTACCCTGAGCCGGCCACCTTGTTCGACGACTACGCCGACCGGGCGAAGGCCGTGGCGGAGAACGACATGACCCTGGAGAAGACCATCACGCCCAAGGACGTCAAACTGGTCCGCCCGCCGCAGATGGACGCCGAGCAGGCCGCCGTCTGGGACGCCTATTACGAACCGCGCAACGAGGCCTATCGGAAGGCCAATCCGCAGGGCAAGGACCTCGTCCGCTGGCGCTACCAGCGCTACATGCACGACTATCTCGCCACCGTGAAGTCGGTCGACGACAACGTCGGCCGCGTGCTGAAATACCTCGAGGACGAGGGCCTCACCGAGAACACCATCGTGGTCTATTCTTCTGATCAGGGCTTCTACCTCGGTGAGCACGGTTGGTTCGACAAGCGTTGGATCTTCGAGGAATCCGTCCGCACGCCCTTGCTCGTCCGCTGGCCCGGCGTGACCAAGCCCGGCTCCGTGAGCAAGGCGCTGGTCTCGAACGTCGACTATGCGCAGACCTTCCTCGACATGGCCGGACTGCCGTCACCCGTCGGGATGCAGGGGCGCAGCCTGAAGCCGATCCTCGCCGGGGAGACTCCGGCCGACTGGCGCAAGGAGTTCTATTACCACTACTACGAATACCCGAAGCCGCACCACGTCGCCCCGCATTACGGCGTGATCACGGACCGCTACAAGCTCGTGCGTTACTACGGCAACGGCGAGACCAAGACCGACCTCTTCGACGGCGAGAAAGACCCGCTGGAGCTGAAGAGCTTCTACGGCCAGCCGGGCTACGAGTCGGTCCAGGCCGACCTCGAGGCTCGTCTCGCCAAACTGCGCGCCGACCTCAAGGTGCCGGAGGTCGACGACGAGTTTGCGACCGGCGTCAAGAGGCGCACGCCGCCCGCCGGCAAGAACGCCGGCAAGGGCAAGGGCAAGGGCAAGAAGGCGCCGGCGGCCAAGTAGGCCTCAGCGCCAGCTGGCGCGGACGACCCGCTCCCACTCGTCGGCCATCAGCTGGTGGCCGGCTGTGGTCGGGTGCACGCCGTCCCAGATCCAGTAGGACGAAGGGGCGCGCCGCTGGGCGTCGTCGAAGACCTTCTGGAAATCCACGAGCGTCGCGGCGTGCTTGGCGGCGAGGCGTCGCACGGCCGGCACGAGCAGGGCGAGGCGCTCGCGGCGTCCCGGCGACTTGTCGATCGCGGCGCCGGTGGCCCCGAGGAAAGGCTCGCAGAGCACGAGGCGCAGCTTTGGGTTGGCCTTCCGTGCCGCGGTCAGGAGTTCGTCGTAGGTCTTTTCGAAGACCTCCGGGGAGATGCCCTTGTTGCTGTCATTCACGCCGATCATCACGCTGAGGACGTCGGGCTTGAGTTCGAGCGTGTCCTTGGGCCAGCGCTTGGCGAGATCGAGCACCGTGTTGCCGGAGACGCCGCGATTGAGGAAGGTGGCGTCCTGCCCGGGGGCGCCGGCGCCGACCCGGGCGGCGAGGAGGTAGACGAAGCCGTGGCCGTGGACGTGGTTGAGGTCGGCCCCGCGTCCGCGGTTACCGTCCGTGATCGAGTCGCCCTGGAAAAGAATCCGCGGCGAGGCCGGCACTCCGGGCAGGGGTTCGCCGGCGAAGGCCTGGGCGGCGAAAAGCAGCGCGGCGAGGGCGCCCTTCATTTCTTCTTCGCCTTAGGGTTCTTCTTGCCGTGGTTGGCGTCGGCGACCGGGTCGTAGGCCGGGTTCTTCGTCGGCAGCTGGGCATCGACGGACTTCAGCCAGGCGTCGAGGCGGGTGCGCAAGGTCTTGGCCAGCGCCGGCTGGGCGGCGGCGAGGTCCTTCGACTCGCCGACATCGTTGGCCAGGTCGTAGAGCTCGTCACGTCCGTCCTCGTAGAAGTGGACCAGGCGGAAGTCGCCGCTGCGGACCGCGCTGTAAGGGGTGGCGCCGCCGGGGTGGTAGTGCGGGTAGTGCCAGAAGATCTCGGCGCGGTCGGGCTTGGCGCCGGACTTCAGGAGCGGAGCCAGGCTGATGCCGTCGACGAGGGATTGGAGCGGCTTGGCGCCGGCGAGTTCGAGGACGGTCGGGTAGAGGTCGATCGTCATCGCGGGGGTGCTCTCGACGGTGCCGGCCTTGGTCACGCCGGGGGCGTGGATGATGAGGGGGACGCGGACGCCGCCTTCGTAGGCCGAGCCTTTGCCGGCGCGGGATGGTGAGTTGTCGGTGACCGGCAGCAGGCCGCCGTTGTCGGACGTGAAGACGATGATGGTGTTCTGGTCCAGCTTAAGGCGCTTCAGCGCGGCGCGGATCGTGCCGAGGGAGTCGTCGACGCTCTCGACGAGCGCCGCGTAGGTCGCATTCTTCTGCTTCAGGTCCGGCAGCTTCGCGGCCTTCGCCTGGTATCTGGCGATGACGTCCGCCTTGCCGCCGAGCGGCGTGTGCACGGCGTAGTGCGGCAGGTAGAGGAAGAAGGGCTTCTCCTTGTTGGCTTCGATGAACTTCACCGCTTCGGCCGCTTCGCGGTCCGTCAGGAATTCGCCTTGCGGACCTTCGGTCAGCGTGGGGATCCTGTAAGGGGCGTGATAGCTGGGCGGCTGGCCGCGGGCGTAGCCGCCGACGTTCAGGTCGAAGCCGTGTTTCTCCGGATAGTAAGCTTCGTCGCCTTCTTTGAGCGCCGGGGTGAGATGCCACTTGCCGATGCTCGCGGTGGCATAACCGACGGCTTTGAATTGTTCGGCCAGCGTGATCTCCTCGAACGGCAGGAACTTCTGCCAGTCCGGGATCCGGAGCTTGGCCTTGGGGCGGTCGTGTCCGGCGATCCAGTCCGTGAGGTGCAGCCGGGCGGGGTATTTGCCCGTCAGCAGGGCGGCGCGGGTGGGGGAGCAGACCGTACAGGCCGAGTAGCCGTGCGCGAACCGCACGCCATCCTTGGCCAGCTGGTCGATGTGCGGCGTCTCATAGAGCCTGCTGCCGTAGCAGGAGAGGTCGGTCTGACCCATGTCGTCTACGAGAATGACGATGACATTGGGAGGGGGGGCCGCTTCGGTGAGGGGAGCGAACAGCGCCGAGAGGCAGAGGAGGGGGGTGAAAAGGCGGGTAAACATGCGTCATTCCTCGTTTTCGTACGGCCGCTGGCAAGCGATTAGTGGATTGCCTCCGGGTCATCCGTACTTTGAATCCTCTTATGTCCCCTAAAAAGCTGATTATCGCCCTTTGGGCCGTCGTCGTGGCCGTGGCTCTCGCCATCGTGTCCTCGCCGACTTCCGATGACTATCGCGAGTTTGCCGCGACCCAGGTCGCGCCCGCCGCGAAGGCCTCAGCTCCGACCGCCGCCGATGCGCCGGCCGCAAGCGAGAAGTCGGCGCCGGCTCCCGCCGTGGCGGCTGCGCCTGCCGGCGTTCCGGCCATCACCCTCGGTGGCGTCTCGGCCGTGCTGGCGGACGCTTCGCGCGCCCCGGTTCCGGCGGTCGCTGCTGCCGCTCCGATGGCGGCGAATGCGCAGCCGGCCGCCCCGGCTCCGGCGGCTTTGCCTAAGGACGCCAAACTGGCCGAGAACCCCGGGCAGTGGCGCCGGGCTTCGACCGTGTCTTCGGCGGAGATCGAGGCGGCCGTGGAGCGTGATGCGATGACGCCGGAGACCGCCGTGGCCTTCCGTTCCGCCTGCGGTCACGATCACGACCTTCATTTCGACGCCCAGGGCAAGCCTCTCTATGCCTGTGCGATGCACATCCAGGTAGGCCCGGATACCACCACTTACACCTCGACCCCTTCCTACCCCCTGGCCGACACCTTCCTGCTTCACAGCCGCCCGACGGCCACCCGCAAGATCTACCTCGATTTCGACGGTCACGTGACCTCCGGTACTCCCTGGAACGGCGGTCGCAGCGCCACCCTGACGACTCCCGCCTTCAGCCGCGACGCCGACCCTGCGTTCAACGATGCCGAGCGTGCCATCGTCCAGGAGGTCTTCCGTCGCGTGGCGGAGCACTTCGCGCCGTGGAATGTCGACGTGACCACCGAGGATCCGGGCGTGGAAGGTCTCCGCAAGACCAGTGCCGGCGACCTCGCTTACGGCATCCGCGTCGTCATCGGGCCGAAGGCGTTCGACACGTCCGCGGCCGGCATCGCCTATCTCAACTCCTTCTCCGGCAACATCGACAATCCCTGCTTCACCTTCGCCCAAGGCAGCTGGAACGCCGCGCTGATCGCGGGCGTCACTTCGCATGAGGTCGGCCATACGGTGAGCCTCGTCCACCAAGGCCAGAATCCCGGCGACGGCGAGTATTACGGCGGCCATGGCAGCGGCGCGCTGTCCTGGTCTCCGATCATGGGCAACGGCCTGCGTCCCGTGAACCAGTGGGCCAAGGGCGAATACCGGGATGCTTCCAGCCAGCAGGACAACCTCGTCGCCATCGCCAATCCCGGCTCCGGCGTGCCGCTGCTCGCGGATGACCACGGTGACACCCCGCAGACCGCCACTTTCGCCCCCGGTCTCTCGACGACCGTCGGCGGCGTCATCAGCGGCCCGGGCGACGTGGACATGATCCGCATCAACGCCGGACGGGGCAACCTCGTGATCACGCCCAAGGTCTCGCTCGTGGCGCCCAATCTCCGCCTGCAGGTCCGGGTCTTGGATTCCGCGGGGACGGTGCTCGGGACCTATGTCGGCGCCGGCACGGCCGGCAACATGGCGCCGGCTCCCATCGTCCTTCGTCTCACGACGGAAGGCGTCCACTACATCGAGCTGGACGGTGTCGGCAACGGCACGGGCGTGACCGAAGGTTACACTGATTACGGTTCCGTCGGCTACTACAGCCTCGCTGCCTCCTGGGCCGACCCGGCCAATCGTCCGCCCGTGGCCGACGCCACCTTTACGACCAACACGACCTACGACTATCAGGTCCAGCAGGGTGCGGTGGTTAATTTCAACGGCACCCTCTCGACCGATCCCGACGGCGCCATCATGCGCTATCTCTGGAACTTCAAGGACGTGAGCCCGGCCTCCGCCACGGGCGTCACGGCGACCCACCGTTACAAGGCTCCCGGCACTTACTACCCGACGCTCACGGTCTTTGATGACCGGGGGGCTTCGGCCACCACCACCGTGACGGTCACCGTGAACGGTCCGACGCGGGCGCCGACCTGCTCCCTCGCCCTGATCACCGGCAGCTTCATGCGTCGCAATTCGGTCCATGACGTCGCCAACGCGACGATCCTCGTCCAGGATCAGTACGGCAATCCCGTGCGCCGGGCTCTGGTCTTTGTCTCGACCTCCGGTCTGGTGAACATGCGCCGGACCGCCATCCGCACGAATGAGCTCGGACAGGTGAATATTTCCACGCCTGGCTTCCGTCGTGGCGCCCGTGGATCGGTGGTCTTCACCGTGTCGACCGTCGAATCCCCCGGCCGTCCTTACGTGACCACCACGGCGGCGCCGGTCGTGACCGTGGCGCCCACGGTGACGCTGACCCGCTGAGGTTGTTTTCCTCTCTCACCAAGGGGCGGCCGTTGGCCGCCCCTTTTCTTTGGGAGAATGTCCGGCTTTTGGGCTGGAGGGTGAGTCATCGCGGAATAGGTTCGGCTTACCCTATGGCCTCAGAACCGCTCCATTCTTCCCGTCGTGAATTCCTCGGCTCAGCCGCCTTCGCGCTCGCCGGTCTGGCCGCGACCGCGCGTCTCGCCGCGGCCGACGCCCCGAAGGCTTCCCCGGCCAAGCGCCCGCCCAACCCTTACGTCTACAAGTTCAACATCGGCAAGATCGAGGCCTTCTCGGTCAGCGATGGCCATATGCTCTTCCGGCAGGGACTCGACCTTATGTGGCCGGAGTCCGACCGCCCCACGATGAAAGCCGCGTTGGAGTTCAATCGCGAGCGCCTGGACGCCCTGCCGCTCTACGTGAACATCATGGGCCTGCGCATCGGGGACGAAGTCGCGCTGATCGATGCCGGCTTCGGGGAGCGTCATCCTAATCCGAATTTCGGCTGGCTGGCCGAAGGATTGCGTCAGCTGGGCATCAAGCCTGAGCAGGTCACGACCGGTTTCCTCAGCCACTCGCATTCCGACCACCTCGACGGCTTCGTCGACAACGGCAAGCCAGCTTTCCCGAACGCCAAGATCTACTTACTCAAGGAAGAGTATGATTTCTGGCGCGGCCCGAACCCTGATTTCTCCAAGTCGAAGCGCGATAAGAAGCCGCTGCCGAACATGGTGAAGACCATCTGCCGGAACTTTGACATCCTCAAGGACCAGCTCGTCATCGCGAAGGACGGCCAGAAGCTCTTCCATGACGCCGTGACCGTCCTCGCGGCCCCCGGTCATACGGACGGCCATGCCTGCTTCGAGATCCGTTCCGGCGACGATTCGCTCGTGCATATCAGCGACGTCGTCCACCATCATGTGCTCATGTTCGACAACGTCGGCTGGACCGTCGCCATGGACCACGACCCCGAGACCGCGGTCAAGACCCGCCAGAAGCTCTTCGCCCGCATGGCCAAGGAAAAGAGCCGCGCCTTCGGCTTCCATCTGCCGTGGCCCGGCATCGGGACGGTCGTCCCCAAGGGCGGGCAATACGCCTGGGTGCCCGAGCGCTTCAGCTGGGGCTCCTGAACCATTCAGCCCTGCGGTCTGTCCGGGGGCGAGGGCAGGTGCCGGCGGAGTTCCTTGATCTCGGCGTGCAGGTCGCGGATCTCCTTGCGCAGCTCTTCGTGGTCGCGGGTCTCCATGGGCAGGATGAGCTTGGAGGTCACGATGGCCGACATCGAGCCGAACAGGGCGATGCCGACGAGCATGAGCACCGAAGCGATCAGCCTGCCTTCGCCCGTGACCGGGAAGGTGTCGCCGTAGCCGACCGTCGTGACCGTCGTCAAAGCCCACCAGAGGGCGTCGCCGCCGGTCTTGATGGTCGCGCCGGGCGCGGACCGCTCGACCTCGACGATGAGCATCGTGCTGAAGAGCACCATGACCAGGGCGACGCCGGGCAGGGCGAGCAGTTTCTCGTTGAGTGTCGTGCCGCTGGTCAGCGTGCTGAGTTTCTTGAGGATCCGGATCAGGCGGATGAACCGGTAGATACGGACCGCTTGCAGGGACCGGAAGGCCGGTTCGAAGGGGATGCTCGCGAGGAGATCGATCCAGGCCCACCGCCAGTAGTTCGCCGCGAACTTCTCCCGGCGCCAGCGGACGAAGACATCGGCCAGGAAGACCAGGCAGGACAGGGTATCGACGGTGCGCAGCACCGAAAGCATCGCCGGCGGCACGTGAAGGAAAGTCTCCAGGATGACCAGCAGCAGCGAGACGATCGCCACGACCAGCACGAGCCAATCCCAGGGATTCAGCCGTTGGCGCAGTTCGGGGTCGATTCGCACGATAGATTGCCTAGTATTGGGATGCTCTTACCTCAACCCCCTGAATCTTATGCGTCATCTTCTAGGCCTATTGATGTCCGTCGTCCTGATTGGCGCGCCGGTTCCTCCTCCCGGGACTCTTCAGCCGTTCGGCAAGGAGTACCCGAACCTGGATTCGTTCGCCGTGGGGGCGTGGTGGGAGAAGAAGCCGCCGGCCAAGGGCAAGAAGGGCGGAGGCACCCCGCCGCCCACGATGCTCGTCGCCCGCGATCAGGTCATCGCCTTCGCGCTCTACACCCAGCAGGCCGGCGTCCTGAAACTGACGGCTCAGCTCTACCCGCTTTATCCGGAGGAGGCGAAGGTCGCCCGGCTTGAGGTGAAGCGCGGCGACGCGTGGGTCGAGCTCGCCCAGGCGCCGGTGCGGTTCCCGGGCTGGAGCGCCCACTTCCGCGTCGAAGGCTGGGACGGCTCCAAGGATGTCGCCTACCGCGTGCGTCACGGCGAGGCGGCGAAGTTCGAGGGACTCGTCCGCCGCGACCCGACCGAAAAGGAGTCGATCGTCGTCGCCAACATGTCCTGTAATTCCAGCCGCACGACCGGCGCCCGTCCGGAGATCTTGGACAATCTTCTCCGGCAGAATCCCGACCTCCTGTTTTTCGCCGGTGACCAGACCTACCGTCACACCGAGCACACCGCCGGCTGGATCGAGTTCGGCCTGCAGTTCCGCGACGTGATGAAGGACCGTCCGACGATCTGCATCCCGGACGACCATGACGTCGGCCATCCGAACCTCTGGGGCGAAGACGGCAAGCTGTCCGAACGGAAGGACAATTCCGATGGCGGCTATTTCTATCCGGTGGCTTACGTGAACATGGTCCAGCGTCAGCAGTCGTGGCATCTGCCTGACGCTTATGACGCCACACCGGTCCAGCGCGGCATCACGGTCTACTACACGCGCCTCAAGGTCGGCGGGATGGATTTCGCCATCCTCGAGGACCGCAAGTTCAAGTCCGGCCCCTTCGGTAAGATTCCGCAGCAAGGGCCGCGTCCCGATCACATCACGGATGAGAAATATGATCCGAAGTCGATCAATGTCCCTGGCCTTCAGCTTCTCGGGCAGCGCCAACTGAAGTTCCTCGCGGCTTGGTCCGAGGACTGGGCCGGTGTCCGTCGTAAGGCCGTCCTTTCCGCCACGGCGTTCTGCGGCGCTGTCCACATGCACGGTAAGCGTGACGGCCGCCTGCTGGCTGACCTGGATTGCAACGGCTGGCCGCAGGCGGGTCGCGACGAGGCCCTGCGGGCGTTAAGGCGCGTGCAAGCCGTCCACCTTTGCGGCGATCAGCATCTCGCCGTCACGGTCAAGCACGGTATCGAGGCCTTCGGTGACGGCCCTTACTCGCTGACGAGTCCCGCTCTCGTGAATACCATCTACGGTCGTTGGTGGCACCCGAAGGACGAGCAGGCCGGCCCGAACGCCGTGGCGGGTAGTCCGTTGCCGTGGACCGGGGACTTCCTCGATGGCCTCGGTAACCGCATGTCGGTCCTCGCTTACGCGAACCCCGGTGACATCCAGGACGAACGTCAGCGCGCCGATGGTTACGGAGTGGCCCGCTTCGACCTGAAGCAGGATAAGGTCACCTTCGAGTGCTGGCCGCGTTTCAGCGACTCCCGCAAGGGAGACGGCCAGCAGTTCCCCGGCTGGCCGCAGACCTTCGCGCTGGCCGATAACGATGGCCGTAACCCGGTCGGCTTCCTGCCTTCCGTCGAGTTGCCTGCTGGTCCGGCCGTCGTGCAGGTCATCGCCGAGCAGACCGGCGAGACGCTCTACGTTCGCCGTCTGGTCGGCGGCCAGTCCTTCGCACCGCCGGTGTTCGCACCGGGCAAGTATACCGTGAAGGTCGGCGTCGATCGTCCCGACCAGCGAACCTTGCCCGCGCAGGAACCTCTGGCGCGTTAACGCTTCAGGAGGGCGTCCGTTTCGCTCAGCTTGAAGCGGACGCTCACCACGGAGTTCTGTTCGGGTCCGTCGGCGTATTTAACGTAGGTCGTGGCCACGATGGTACCGTCGGGTAGGAGTTCAACGCCCGGGTAGCCGCAATCGCCGAGGCGTTTGCCATGATGGTGCAGGAGCTTGACGCGATATTGACCGGGTCGTCCGGACTTCAGGTCGGCGTACGTCCCGACCCAAGCGACGAAATGGCCACGGGTCGGGCTGTTGAGGGCTTGGTCGCGGAAGCAGACCACCATGCGTCCGTCAGAAGTGAAGACGCCGTTGTGACGATCGCCGGTCAGTCCCCAGTTCGTGTCGACCGGAGTCGACCACGTCGTGCCTTCGTCCGGGCTGAACATCATCAGACTGCGGCTTTTGTGGGTGTTTTCGCGGAGCAGGCAGGCGAGTTCTTTGCCGTCCGGTGAGCGGAATACGAAAGGCTCGCAGGGATTCTTGCCGGCGACTTCGGCGACGATGCGCGGTTCGGACCACGTGAAGCCGCCGTCGGCGGTGATCGTCTGGAGCGTCACCAGCGGGGCCTTATCGGCGCCGCCCGGGCCGCGGTGATAGAGGCCGAGCGTCCGTCCGTCCTTGAGGCGCACGAGGCTGCTGAAGGTCATCACGCAGGGCAGGTTGAGCGGCGGCATTTCTTTCCAGGTCTTACCGTCGTCCTCGCTCATGATGCTCGGCATGCCCGGGCCGCCGCGTTTGCCCAGGGCGGCGGAGAAGACCCAGAGGCGGGCTCTGCCGGCCGGGTCGACGATCCGATAGATGCTCGGACAGTTCTGGTGGGTCGCGAACCCTTTGGGCAGTTGGGCGTCGAGGCGCGTCCACGTCAGGCCGCCGTCATCGCTGCGGGCCATCGGGCCGGCGGCGCCGCCATGGTTGATGCACCAGACCGAGAAGATCGTCCGGCTGTCCGGCATCAGCAACGTCGTCGGATGGCCTTGGTAAAGCGTGGGGGTGCCCGCGGCTAAGACCACCTGGCGTTCCTTCTGGGTCGAGAGATCGACGACCTGAAGGTCGGGCTGGTCTTGAGCCATGACCCAAGAGGCCAGGCAGAGCAGGGCAGGGAGCAGGGGGCGCATGGCAGCAGACTGTGATGGGCCTGAGCCTGTGCCAAGCCCATTGGCCCGCTTGACCCCTGTGGCCGGGGCTGCAGGCTTTCAGCATGTCTCGGTCGCCGGCACGTAAATGGCTCAGGTTATCCCTCTTTTCCGTGGGAGCGGTCTTCGCCTGGCTTTTCCTCATGGTCGCGCTGGAGCCGGTGGATGAAGCGGACGCGGCTGCTCCTCAGTTCGTGGAGCAGCGGGTCAAGGCCGAGGCCGGTGATCCGGTCGCCCGTTTCAAGCTCGCGGGATTTTACGCCCGGGGTGAAGGGGTGGCCCAGGATCTGGTAGAGGCGGCCCGATGGCTGGCTCTCGCGGCCGAGCAGGGCTACGCCCCGGCTCAGAACAACCTCGCGGTATGCTACTCCACCGGCGCCGGCGTCCCCAAGGATCAGGCCAAAGCCATCGAGTGGATCTGCAAGTCGGCCGAACAGGGTTATGCCCGGGCGCAATGTTACCTCGGTCTGTCTTACGCCAAAGGCGAAGGCGTCCCGCGGGATCAGGCGCAGGCCATCGATTGGTTCCGCAAGTCCGCCGCCCAGGGCTTTCCGGATGCGTTGAATCACCTCGGGTATTGTCACAGCCAAGGTCGCGGCGTGCCCAAGGATGAAGCCGAAGCTTTCGCCTGTTGGTCGGTCGCGGCTCGCTCGCATGAAGGCGCGGCCCGCAATCTCGAACTCTTGGAAAAGAAGATTTCGGACCAGAACCGTCTGCGGGGCGGGGTGCGTCGTGACGAGTTGCTCCGGCAGATCGGGGCGACCAAGTCCAAGGGCTCCTGAACGGACGGAGATAATCTGGCGGGTCATTTGCGGACTCGGCGGCTTCGGCTTAGGTCAAGTCATGTCATCCCCGATGGACTTCATCCCGACCCGTGCCGCGGCCTTGGCGCGTCTGGAGGAATTCCTACCCCATGCCGGGCGCTATGCGGCGGATCGCAACTTCGTCCGCCCGGGACACCCTAATATCTCACGCCTGTCCCCGTGGGTGCAGAAGCGTCTGCTGCTGGAAGAAGAAGTCGTCGACGCGGCCCGCGAACGTTGGTCTTTCGAGGCCGTCGAGAAGTTCGTGCAGGAGGTCTACTGGCGGACCTATTGGAAGGGCTGGCTCGAGCAACGTCCCGAGGCATGGTCGCGCTGGGTGGAAGCCGTGCCGCGATTGCGCGATGCATTGAGCGCCGGGCAAAGGTCGACGCTGGAAGCGGCGCTCGCCGGTCGCACGGGCATCGCAGGCTTCGATGACTGGGCCCGGGAACTCGTGGCGACCGGCTACCTGCATAACCATGCACGCATGTGGTTCGCCTCGATCTGGGTCTTTACGTTGAAGCTGCCGTGGGAGCTCGGGGCTGCGTTCTTTTACGAACACCTGTTCGATGGGGATGTCGCCAGCAATACGCTCTCTTGGCGCTGGGTCGCCGGACTGCAGACGCCGGGCAAGACCTATGTCGCCCGGGCGGACAACATCGCCCATTACACCGACGGACGCCATGTGCCGCAGGCCAGCCAGCTGGCGAGCGCGGCGTTCCCGAGCACAGAGCCAGCCATACCGAAGGTCGCTGCCTGGACGGAGGATCCCTTGTGGACCAATGCCTCAGAGGGCAGGGTGGGGCTGTGGGTGCACCCGGAAGACCTTGCCGTCGAACGTGGAGAGCTGTCCGCCGAGAAGTTCGTGGCGATCAACGCCTCATGGCCTAAGCCTATGGCCAAGAAGGCCGGCTGGTCGGAGGCCGTTGCCAACTGGACCACGGCGGCTTTGCACGACGGGGCCTTACGGGCGGGGGCGCACTTCGGGGCGGACGTCTCCGCTGAGGCATCGGACGACCTCGCCGCGACGCTGGTCGCATGGGCCCGGAAGCATCAGCTCAAGCGGGTCGTCGCCTATCGTCCGTTCGTCGGTCCTTGGCTGATGGAAGCCCTGGCCATCGAGTCAGCCCTCGCCCACGCCGGCATCTCTATGGTCTGGCGCCGCCGGGCATGGGATACCCGTCTCTTCCCTCACGCCACCCGTGGGTATTTCCCGTTCTGGGAAAAGGTGCGGTCTGCTGGTTGAAAGTTGGTGGGCCCACCGGGATTTGAACCCAGAACCAAGGAATTATGAGACCCTTGGGTGTCTAACGTTTAAAGGGGTATTATGAGGCAGGGGCCCAGCAAAGGCCTTAATAGTGCTCGCAAGATGGGGGGTTGCGTTCGGACCTCTTGCCGTTTGGCTTGTTAGTATGAAACTATTAAACCGAGCTTTTACCTTAGCTTTCTTTGCTCTGGCTCCGCTTGTCGGATTCTCAGCTGACAATGAGGCAACCAAGGCCTTCAAGGAGGACCTCAAGAAGGCTGGGGCTGGTGATCCCGAGGCTCAGTGTGCAATTGGAAGTATTTATGCCGGAGGAAATACTTCCTTAGGTATTAAGGCGGACAGAAATATTGCTAATTCTTGGTATCTTAAAGCGGCTAATCAGGGCTACAAACCCGCCTACCTCTCGCTCTCTAAGTTTCACGCTATGGGGGCCCTTTTTTACCAAGCCTATGGCTTGAGCCAGTCTGATGAAATTGCGGAATCTGTTAAGTGGTATTTGATTTATCGGGACAAAGAATCCTACCCGTCTCTCGAGTGGATGCACGGCAAGATGTCTCAAGCCACCAAGGCGGAGGGTGAGCTTAGGGCAAAGGCGTTTCGGGCTGATCAAGCCAAGAAGGCCAAGTCTCCTTCCGGCAAATGAGCACGCCACTTGTCGTAAAAATCTCCCGGGACGGAAAAGATATCGGGACCTATGAGGCCCAGGAGGC
>JANRFG010000033.1 GCA_030725715.1 Opitutales bacterium | reverse complement strand
CGCGGTCGGCGTCCTGCAGCGGGCGGCGGTAGGCTTTCGCCGCAAAGGCGAGCAGCTGGTCGAGCGCGCGGTCGGTCTGGAAGCCATCCTTGCCGAAAACCGCGATCTCCTCGGCGCCGCCCACGGGCTCGGCCACCGGGCCTTGGACGACGATCTCGCTGATACGGATGTGCGGCAGCTTACCTTCCCGCAGGATGTGCGCGCGACCGACGCCCGAGGAGCCGACCGGCGTCGAGAACTCTTTCGGGTAGCGCTTATTGATCGCCAGCACCGAGGCGCGCGATTCGTACGGGCCGTTCGGGAAGATGAAGCGCGGGGTCTGGCCGGCTTCGAGCCAGACGCGGAACTTCAGGCGGGTGGGCGTGTTGTCAGGCACCACGCTGCTGGCGAGCAACGGTTCGATTGCCTGTGGGTAATGGATATGGCCCTTGGTGATATCGCCGGGCACGACGCCGAGGATGAACGGTTCTGAGAGGTCGATGCCGAAGATGGCGGGATCGTAATGGGTGTCGCGATGCATGGCCGTCGCCTCGACCTCGATGTCATAGAGGCCGGAGATCGGCACGCCTTGCCGGAAGTCCTCGATATGGCCGTAGCCGCCCTGACGGGTGTCAGTGTTCGGCTGTTCGTAGATATTGAGGTACCGGAAGTTGAAGGCGCTCTTGTGCGAGCCCTTCAGCTCCTCGTATTGGACGAAGTTCTTGTTGAAGCGCCAGGTCTGCGGCGCGGTGGCCGGCTTGCCCAGACGGGTCTCGACGAGGCGGTTAGCGGACTGGAAATACTGGTCGACGAGGAAGCCGGAGGTCACCAGCGACTGGCCGATCGTGTCGAGGTGACGGGCGGTCTTTTCCTTGGGGAAGTCAGCGGTCAGACCGAGGGTGTCGATGCGGCGACCGAACAAGGTCTCGAGCGTGTTCTCATACTCGCGGTTCGAGAGCCGGCGGAGGACCGTGCGCGAGCCGGTGCTCTGCAGGGTGGCCTGAGCCGCGGCGGTGCCGTCGCGCAGGGCGCGGATGACGGCGAGACGCTCCTCGTCGCTGGGCTGTTCGGCCTTCTTCGGCGGCATCTCGCGCAGGGTCAGCTGGTCGATGATGTCGCGCGCCTCGATTACTGCGGGCAGAGACTTGAGCGGTAGCTTGAACTGGTCGAAAGAACGATCGCCCTTATGGACATCGGCGTCGTGGCATTCCAGGCAGTAGCGGCTCAGGAACTTGTCGACGGCCTTCGACGGTTCCTCGGCGGCGCGCAGGGACCCGGCCGCCAAGAGCGCGGATACGACCAGCAGGGTTCGGAATGCCGGCAGCGACGTCACGAGTGCGGAGCGTTACCGAGGCTCAGGCGAACCGCCCCGTGCTGCTGCCGAAGGCATGCGTTTCGACGCCCATCTTCTGGGCGATGTCGACGAAGAGATTGCAGAGCGGCACCTTGTGCTTCACCTCGCGCGAGACTTCGCGGAAGGTGCCGTGCTTGTAGCCGCCGCCGGCGAGGAGGATCGGAAGGTCGGAGTTGCGGTGCGAGTTGGCGTCGCCCATGCCGCTGCCGAAGAGCACCGTCGTGGAGTCGAGCAGGGTGCCGTCGCCGTCGTTCATCTGCGCGAGGCGACCGACGAACTTGCCATACTGCGCGATCTGGTAGCGTTCGAGGCTGATCAGGTGGGCGATCGACTCGGGGTCGTTGCCGTGGTGCGAAAGGCCGTGGTAGTCCTTCTTGATGCCGAGGTGCTGCGGCATGAAGTCGCCGCCGATCTCCAGCGTGGCGATGCGGGTGCTGTCGGTCTGCAGGGCGAGCGCGATCAGCTCATACATCAGCGGCAGGTCGTCGACCGGGTTGCGGTTGGCCGGCTTGCCGAAGGGGGCCGCCGGCTTCGGGAGGTGGGTCCAGCGCTGGCGCAGTTCGAGGCGCTTCTCGACGTCGCGGACGGAGGTGAAGTATTCTTCGAGCTTGGCCTTGTCCTCCTGGTTGACCTGGCCGGAGAGGCGCTTGGCCTCCTCGCGCACGGAGTCCAGGATCGACGCCTGCACGCGGTTGTCCTGTTCGCGACGCTTGCGGCGTTCGGCGGAGTCGCTGACGAAGAGCTTGTCGAAGAGTTCGGCCGGGTTGGTGATCGGCGGGACGCGCACGCCGGCCTTCGTCCAGGCGATCTGACAGCCGCCGTGGATGCCGCCCTCGGAGCCGACGGTGAGGGAAGGGAAGCGGGTCTGGTGGCCGATCTCCTCGGCGAGGAACTGGTCGAGCGAGACGTTGCCGTCCGCACGGTTCTGCGCTTCGGAGTTGAGCACGCCGGAGAGGAAAGAGTGCACCGCGAAGTGGCCGCCTTTGACGCCGTGGTCGAGGCCGCGGAAGACGGTCAGCCTGTCCTTCTGCTCCCAGAGAGGTTCCAGCAGGGTCGTCTTTTCGAAGTCGCGACCGGCGGTCTTCGGGAAGAGCTGCTTGGTCTGGTAACCGAGCAGGTTGCCGATCGCCACGAAGCGGCGGGCGCCGATGCCGGCTCCCTTGGACGTCTGGACGGTGGGGTTGCCGCTGAGGGCCTTCGCGCTGAGGGAGCAGAGGCCGGGGAGGGCCAAGGTGGCTCCCAAAGAACGGAGGATAAAACGGCGACGATTCATGTCAGGGGCTGGCTAAATGGGTGTGGTGATATTTTGCGATAGGCGAGCTTCCCGAAGCGAGCCTTTCCTTGGTGGGTGGGGCCTCATTTCGAGGGTGTGCGTGGCCATGACTGACACCCCCTGGCGTCATAGGTTCCACCCCGGCCTCCTTGGCTCAGCCGATCAAAGGGGCCTGAAGTACTCGATATAGCCGATCATCATCTCGTCGACGGTCTGGGAACCCCATTTGACCAACTTAGTCGGGTCCGGATTGGCCTTGTTGCCGGTGCTGTTATCGAAGACCGCCGTGATCTTCATGGTGCTGCCCTGAGGGATGAGCTTCGGTTGCTTGTAGTCGTAACGGAGCTGCCAGTTGAAATCGTAGCGGGGGATGTCCAGCAGGGTCTCCGTCTTGCCGTCGGCGTAGGTCACCTCGTATTTGAAGGCCACTCCGCGGGTGTGCATATGCGGCATGAAGCCCATGATCGGCATGTCGAAGGGGGCCCTCTGCGAATGCGTTTCGACGTGTCGCGCGGCGCCGGGCGGGATCGAGAGCCGCGGATTGGCCAGCGGTGCGGTCCGGACCTCGTGCCTGGGAGTTTGCTTCGCGAAGACCAGGCCCATCTTGAGGCGTTCCTTCTTGGCCTTGCCGCTCGG
>JANRFG010000032.1:155005-157732 GCA_030725715.1 Opitutales bacterium | reverse complement strand
CGCGAGGACTTCGGACCGGACTTCGACGCCAAGAAATTCCTGACGCCGCTCCCGAACAAGAACACCTCCATCCGCGACGGCGTGATGTGGACGCGCGGGTCCAGCGGCGGCAAGTATCCGCCGATGGTCTACCTGGCGCTGGCCGGCAAGGACCTGACGATGTCCTTCCGCTACCGTCACCTCGAGAAAAGCGGCATGCTCTGGCTCTTCGTCGACGGCGACGATGGCTACGGCTCGGTCGATCACATGCTCCGGGTCCGCCTCAACCGCGACTCGGTCGTGCTCGAAGTCGACGCCCACACCCTCGACCCCAAGCACCCGCTCCGCCAGAACACCCGCGCGCCCGACCCGGTCAGCAAGGCCTACCGTACTAACGAACACTTCCCGGCCGAGAAGGTCGACCTCTCGGCGAATGAATGGCGCACCGTGAAACTCGCCTTCAAGGGCGACACCGTCGACATGTCCGTCGATGGCCAGTGGACCCGCACGCTCCAGCGCCCGAACTTCGACGCCCCCAAGCGTAAGCTCCTCTGGATGCAGAACGGCGGCGCGGCCGGCATCGAGATCGACGACGTAGTCGTGACCCCGACCCCCTGAGTCCGTCCTTCCCCTCTACTCCATACCCGATACTCCATACTCCCATGTGGCACGCTACCCTTCTCTTGCTGCTCGCCGCCGTCCTCGGTGCGGCCGAAGAACCCCGACCGAACCTCATCATCATCAACATCGATGACCTCGGCTACGCCGACATCGGACCGTTCGGCTCCAAGCTCAACCGGACGCCTAACCTCGATCGCATGGCCAAGGAAGGCATGCGCCTGACCTCCTTTTACGCTGCGCCGGTCTGTTCGCCTTCGCGCGCGATGCTCATGACCGGGTGCTACCCGAAGCGCGTACTCCCGACCCCGCATGTGCTGTTCCCGATGGCCGAAGTGGGACTGAACCCGGAGGAAACAACCATCGCCGAGACGCTCAAGGCCGCCGGCTATGCGACCGCCTGCGTGGGCAAGTGGCACCTCGGCGACCAAGCCGCCTTTCTCCCTGGCGCGCAGGGCTTCGACTTCTCCTTCGGGATCCCGTATTCGAACGACATGGGTACCGCCGCCGAAGGCTCCAAGAGCGACCTCGGCAAACCGACGCCTAAGGACGAGCCGGTACCGGCGACCGGCAAGATGAACCCGCCGGAGACCGGCCTGCGCGGCAACGCGCAGCCGCCGCTGCCGATGCTGCGCGACGGCAAAGCGGTCGCGCGAGTCCGGCAAGCCGAGCAACAACGGCTCGTGGCCGATTACACGCATGAGGCCGAAGGCTTCATCCGCCGGAGCAAAGATCGTCCGTTCTTCCTCTACCTGCCCCACAGTTCCGTACACTTCCCGCTCTACCCGGGCGAAGCTTGGGCGGGCAAATCCCCACACGGCCTCTACGCCGACTGGGTGGAAGAGACCGACTGGTCGGTCGGCCGCATCCTCGATACGTTGCGTGAGCTCGGCCTCGACCGCCGGACCCTGGTCGTGTTCACCTCGGACAACGGAGGGACGGCCCGCGGCAGCAATGCGCCGCTCAAAGGCCACAAGGGAAGCACCTGGGAAGGTGGCGTGCGCGCTCCCACCATCGCCTGGTGGCCGGGACGCATCCCCGCCGGGACGAGCAACGCTGCCATTACGGGTATGTTCGACCTCCATCCGACTTTCGCTCAATTCGCCGGCGCGAAACTGCCTGACCGAAAACTCGACGGACTCGACCTCTCTCCATTGCTGCTCGGGCTCGACGGAGCCAAGGGCCATGAGGAGTTCCTTTACTACCGCGGCATGACCCTCGAGGCCGTCCGGGTCGGGCGCTGGAAACTGATGCTCGAAGGCTCCAACGCGCCCTTCCGTGCCAAGCAACCCAAGAAGGAAGCCCCGCAGCGCCTCTACGACCTCGAGGCGGACATCGCCGAATCCACCGACGTTGCCGCCAGCCATCCGGACATCGTCCGGCAGCTTTTGGCCCGCGTCGCCGCCGCCGATGCCGATCTTGGCCTCCTCGAGGCGGGGCCCGGCGTCCGGCCGCTCGGGCGCGTCGCCGACCCGAAACCGATCATCGCCGCGGACGGCAGCGTCCGGCCCGACGCCGTCGGACCAGCCCGCCGTTTTCCCTGACTCCTGACATGCGAACCACCCTGCTCCCCCTCCTCACCTCCGCCCTCCTCCTCGTCGGCTGCGCCTCCGGGCCCCTGCTGGTCGAAGCCGAACCGCCCGTGATCGTCGCGCCCGACCTCACGTCGGCCTTCGCCGAACCATGGAAGATTCCGCATGGCGAATGGAAGCCCGACGGCGGCGTCCTGCGCATGACCGAAATCCCCGCGCGCAAGCATGTGCCGGTGCTCCAGCACTGGGTCGGCCTGAAGACCGCCGTCATCGAACTCGAATTCCGTCAGGACTCCCCCGCCATCTTCTACGTAGGCTGCGACGCCGAAAAGCACGTCGGACGCGTCGTCATCTCCCCCGGCTCGGTCCATATCGCCGAGGACTCGGTCAAGCCGTCGCACATCCTCGCCCGCCTCCCGCTCCAGCCCGTCAAAGGCCAGTGGCGTCACGTGCGCGTCGAATGGACCGGCGACCGTATGGCCGTTCGTATCGACGGCCAGGAGCTGAGCGCCCAGCACCCCTTCCTCGCCACGCCCAAGACCCGCAGCTGGATCGCCGGAGGCAAGTCCGCCGAGGTGCGCAATCTCGTCATCAAAGG
>JANRFG010000032.1:0-154905 GCA_030725715.1 Opitutales bacterium | reverse complement strand
GCAGCTGGATCGCCGGAGGCAAGTCCGCCGAGGTGCGCAATCTCGTCATCAAAGGCGTACCGCAGTGAGAACCCTGCTCGCCCTCCTGCTCGCTCCGCTCGCGGCCCTTGCCGCCGAGCCCAAGGTCATCCTCGAAGAGAAGTTCGACCAGGAACTCTCCAAGGATTGGTTCTGGGGGCTGGGCACCTGGAACGCCAAAGACGGCGTGCTGCGCGGCTTCGAATCGGGCGCCCGCCGCCATGGTCCGGTCAAGGTGCACAGGCTGCCCCTGAAAGACGGGATCGTCGAAGCCGACTTTCGCCTCATCGGTAAGGCCAGCTTCGCCGGGATCATCTTCAACGGCAGCCAAGAAAGAGGCCATATCTGCCATCTCGTGATGACCACCAAGGAGCTGCGCATCCTCGCCCACCCTAAGAAGGGCGAGAACATGGAACTCGCCAAGGTGACCGCCTCGCTGCTCCCGGAGACTTGGCATCACGTGCGTATCGTCTTCAGCGGCGACAAACTGGAAGCCTCGGTCGACGATCATGTCATCCGCGCCGCGGCTCCCTGCATCGCCGAAGAGAAACTCACTTTCGGACTCGGCGGCGAATCCGGCGGGCCGACCGGAGAGCAGGCCGGCGCCCTCGAATTCCGTCGACTGCGCGTCACCTCGACGACTCCTTGACCTACATTCACACCATGCTTCGCCGTCTTCTTGCCTTATTACTGGCTTCGCTCGCGGCGCACGCGGCGGATAAGCCGAACATCATCCTGATCTACTCGGATGACCACGGCTGGGCCGACCTCGGCATCCAAGGTTCGGACCAGGACATCCGCACGCCGCACCTCGACGCGATGGCCCGCGACGGCGTCCGCTTCACCCGCGGCTATGTCTCCGCGCCCCAGTGCGTCCCCTCGCGGGCCGGCGTCCTCACCGGCCGCTATCAGCAGCGTTTCGGCGTTGAGGACAATAACAAGGGTCCGTTACCGCTCGCCGAACTGACCATCGCCGAACGCCTCAAGGCGGCCGGCTACGTCACCGGCCAGGTCGGCAAGTGGCACCTCGACCTCGTCGGCGGCAAGAAGGGCGAGAAAGGCCTGCGCATGTCCAAGGAGCATATGCCCCACGCGCAGGGCTTCGACGAATACTTCCGCGGCGAGCTCCGGCAGTTCTACGCCTCGCATGACCTGCAGGGAAAACCTTACGCCGACGCCCCGCACCTCGTGGCGGACAATCGTTTCCGCGTGGTCGTGCAGACCGAGGCCGCCCTGTCCTTCCTGGACCGCCGCGCCGCCCAGCCCGCCCAGCCGTTCTTCCTCTACCTCGCCTATTACGCCCCGCACGTCCCGCTCGAATCCCCGGAGCCGTGGTTCTCGAAGACGCCCGCCCACCTGCCCAAGGAACGTCGTCAGGCCTTGGCGATGATGGCGGCCATGGACGAAGGCATCGGCCAGCTGCGCGCGAAGCTCAAGGCGACGGGTCAGGATCAGAACACGCTCATCTTCTTCATCGGCGACAACGGCGCGCCCCTCGGCAAAGCCTGGGATGGCTCGCTCAACACGCCTCTCATCGGACAGAAAGGCATGCTGAGCGAAGGCGGCATCCGCACGCCCTTCGTGGCCGCCTGGCCCGCCCGCCTTCCCGCCGGCAAGGTCTACGATCAGCCCGTCAGCAGCCTCGATGTCGCGGCCACCGCGGTGGCCGCCGCGGGCCTGCCGAAAGCCCCGGCACTCGACGGTACGGATCTCGCGCCCTTCGCCGCCGGACAGAACACCGGTGCGCCGCATGAACGTCTCTTCTGGCGCTGGGGCTCGCAGGCCGCGGTGTTGGAGCACCCCTGGAAACTCGTCCGCCTCGGCGACCGCGAGGAGATGCTTTTCGACGTGACGCAGCCCGACGGCGAGAACCTCGCCAAGAACCAGGCCAAGGCCCGCCCGGAGATCGTCGCCCGCCTGCGCACGGCTCTCAAGGCCTGGAGTGATACGCTCGCGCCCCCCGGCCTGCCCACCAGCCTGGACCCGCATCACGAAGGCATGTTCGCGGAACACGGCGTCATCCCGATCTCCTCCGCCGCACCGCGTAAGAACGAACCCGCCGGCGCGATCCAAGGCTGGTTCGCCCGCAACGGAACCATCGCGACCCAAGACGGCGGCCTGCTCGTCGCAGCCGACCCCAAGGCCGCCAAGAACGCCAGACCCTTCCTCGCCAAGACCGGCCTCGCGCTGAAAGGCCCCGTGACGGCGGTCATCAAGGCCGACGCCAAGCTCGCGACCCAAGGCTCGCTCAGTTGGCGCACCAAGGACCAGCCCGACTTCCTCCCCGCGAACCTCGTCCGGTTCGAGATTCCTGCCGGCTCCTCCGAGCAGACCATCGCCCTGCCCGTCGACGGCCAGGCCATTCACGTTCGCTTCAATCTCGGCGACCAGACCGAGGGCCTGCGCCTCCGCTCGATCGAGCTTCGTCCCGCCAAAGGGGCGGCCGATGTCACGGCTTTCGGCAAGTAAGCCAAAGGCGGTCATATAAATTATCTGTCCAGCGATGGGGCGAGCCATAGGGTTCGAACTGCCGCTATGATCGCTCGTATCCTTCTCGCCTGCCAGCTCTCGTTGATGTCGCTCGCGGCAGCCGAACGGCCGAACATCATCTTCCTTTTCGCGGACGACTGGGGATGGGGCGACCTTTCGTGCCATGGTCACCCGTATGTCCGGACACCTCATATCGACCGCCTGGCGAAGGAGGGCACAGATTTTCAGCGCTTCACGGTCGCCAGCGGGGTGTGCTCACCGAGCCGCGCAGCGGTGATGACCGGGCAGTTTCCCGCGCGGCACAACATCGACGGCCACTTCGCCTGGGTGCCGCAGAACGTGAAGCGCGGCATGCCTGACTGGCTCGCCGTCGACGCGCCTTCGCTACCGCGCTTCCTCCGGCAAGCCGGGTACCGGACCGCGCATTATGGCAAGTGGCACCTCTCCAACGACATGATACCGGACTCGCCCACGCCTTCCGCCTACGGCTACGACGACTACGGCGCCTTCAATTGCTCCGGCGAGCAGATGCCTTGGCACGAGGACGCTTCGCGGGCCGTCGCCTTCATCGAGGAGAGCCTGCGTCAGGCGAAACCGTTCTTCATCAACGTCTGGCTGCATGAGCCCCACACGCCATTCCACACCGTGCCGAAGTATGAGCGGCGCTTCCAACACCTCCCCGAGCGCGGCGACCAGATCTACGCCTCCGTGCTTTCCCACGCCGACGACCGGATCGGCCGGATCCTCGACGCCCTGGACCGTCTGAAAATCGCCGAGGACACCCTCGTGATCTTCAGTTCCGACAATGGTCCCGCCCGGGGGTCAGGCAAAGAGCCGCTGGCGCTCTCCTACGACACCGCCACGGGGGCGGGCTGGGACATCGCCGCTTCCAAAGGTGTCACCGGCGGTCGCCGCGGCCACAAGGCTTCGCTCTTCGAAGGCGGTATCGGCGTGCCCTTCCTTGCCCGCTGGCCGGGTCGGATCGCGCCCGGAAAAATCGACGCCACCTCCCTCGTCTCCGCCGTCGATCTGCTGCCCACTTTCTGTGCACTCGCCGGCGCTGACCTGCCCGCCGATTACGCGCCCGACGGCATCAGCATCGTCGAGGTATTGAAAGGCCGGACTCTTCCGGTCCGCGAAAAACCCCTCTTCTGGAAGATTGACGCCGCGTGGCCGGCGCAAAAAGGCAAACCGGACCACTGGGTGGCCTGGGCGGTCGTCTCCGGCCATTGGAAACTTGCCGCTAATCACGACCTTTCCCACGTCCGGCTTTATGACATCGCCAAGGACCTCGGGGAAGACACCGACCTGAAGTCCGCCCACCCCGAGGTCGCGGCGGAGCTGCTCACCAGACTCAAAGCCTGGCAGGCTACGCTGCCGGACAAGCCGACCGGAGCGGTTTTCTCAGAGTTAAGAGGGGCCGGACGTTAAGCAGCCTGCGTCGGCCGCCCTACCCAGAGGGACGGCGAACGGAGAGCAGCTCGGTGAAGTGACCGGAAATGACGGCGATATAGACCGCTCCGGGCTTGTCCCCCTGAACGCAGGTGCCATCGTCTGGTCACCCCATGAAATTCAGGCACCTTGCGACACTTTGCGCCCTCCTCGCGCTGTCGCCCCTAGCCGCCGCGGACCGTCCGAACATCCTGCTCATCGTCGCCGACGACCTCGGTTGGTCCGACGTCGGCTGGCACGGCGGCTTCGGCAAGACCCCGCACATGGACAAGCTCGTGCGCGAAGGACGCGAACTCGACCGCCATTACGTCCAGCCCGTCTGCACCCCGACGCGCGCCGCGCTCATGAGCGGGCGTTGCCCCGGTCGCTTCGGCCCGCAGGCGCTCAGCCCGAGCAACCTCCGTGCGCTGCCCCTCGGCACGCCGACCCTCGCCTCGGCCCTCAAGGCCGCCGGCTATCGCACCCATCTGAGTGGCAAGTGGCACCTCGGTGCGCGACCGGAATGGATCCCCAACGCCTACGGCTTCGACACCAGCTACGGCACGCTCACCGGCGCGGCGGATCCGTGGACGCATAAATATCGCAAAGGTAATCCCTACGAGGACACCTGGCACCGCGACGGGAAACTCTTCCGCGAAGAAGGCAACGCCACCGAGCTCATCGCCGCCGAAGCCTTGAAGCACATCACCCAAGGCGGCGATAAGCCCTGGTTCGTCTACGTCCCCTTCCACGCCGTCCACACGCCCGTCGACGCGCCGGCCGAATACAAGAAGACCTACGACGGCGTGAAGTTCCACGATGACCCCGTGAAGCATGAGTCGCGCCTCCGCATGGCCGCGATGGTCTCGCAGCTCGACGCCAAGGTCGGCGCGTTCGTCGACGCGCTGGAGCGCACCGGCCAGCGCGAGAAGACCCTCATCGTCTTCACGTCCGACAACGGCGGTATCGAAGGCCTGAAGAACGCCTACGTCGGCACGGTGCCCGACTCGCCCTTCAACAGCGAGAACGACCCGCTCCGCGGCCAGAAGAACACGCTCTTCGAGGGCGGCATCCGCGTGTGCGCCTTCGCCAACCAGCCCGGCACGCTGAAGCCCGGCAAGGTCTCCGCCCCGCTTTATGTCGGCGACTGGCTGCCGACGCTCGCCGGACTCGCCGGCTTCCGCCCGGAGAAAGACCCGCAGTGGGACGGCCTCGACCGCTGGAAGGTCATCTCCGGCGATGAAGCCGCCCCGGCCGCCCGCACGGTCTACATCGCCCACTCCCAGGGCCAGGCTCTGCTCCACGGAGACTGGAAGGTCATCCGCCTGAAGAAAGGCGCCCCGCAGCTCTTCGACCTCGGCCAAGACCCCTACGAGAAGACCGACCTGGCGGCCGACCGAGCCGACAAGCTCAAGGAGATGCTCAGCCTGCTCGAGGCTCAACTCGCCAAGGACGACAAAGTGATGCCCGCCGACCTCAAAGGCCTCCCCCACTGATCCTCAAACCCTTACTTCCATGCTGCCCCTAAGACGTTCCTTCTGGCCCACCGGCCAACCGGCCAACTGGTCAACTTTCCTGTCCTGCCTCCTCGCCCCGCTCGCGCTCGTCGCCGCGGATAAACCGAATATCATCCTGATCCTCGCCGACGACCTCGGCGGGCGCGACCTCGCCTGCTTCGGCAGCAAGTATCACGAGACGCCCAACCTGGACCGGTTGGCCGCCCGCGGCGTCCGCCTGACGCAGGCCTACGCCGCCAGCCCGCTCTGTTCGCCGACGCGCTCCAGCATCCTGACCGGCCAATACCCGGCCCGTACCGGTATCACCGCGCCCGTCTGCCATCTCCCGATGGTCCAACTCGAGAAAAGCCTCGGCAAGAACGAGAACGGCAAAGTCCGCCTACTCGTCGCCGATAGCGTCACCCGCCTCAAACCCGACTACCACACGCTCGCCGAAGCACTCAAGGCTTCCGGCTATGCGACGGCGCACTTCGGCAAGTGGCACCTTGGCCATAACCTGAAAGCAGGCGACACCTACGAACCGCGCGACCAAGGCTTCGACCTCGACTGGCCGCACACTCCCAGAGTGCCCGGCCCCGGCGGCGGCTACCTCGCGCCCTGGCAGTTCATCACCGACCCTGCGATCAAGGACGACGCCGGTCGTCATGTCGACGAGCGCATGGCCGACGAGGCCGGGAAGTTCATCCGTGCCAGCAAGGGCCGTCCGTTCTTCGTCAACTTCTGGCTCTTCTCCGTGCACTCCCCGTGGAACGCGCGCAAGGACTACATCGAGCACTTCAAGCAGAAGACCGATCCCGCGAACCCGCAGAAGAACCCGCTCTACGCCGCGATGGTGAAGAGCCTCGACGACTCCGTGGGCCGCCTGCTGAAGCACCTCGACGATTCCGGCGAGGCCGACAACACGATCATCGTCTTCTGGTCCGACAACGGCGGCTACGCCTACCCGCCCAAGAAGACCGATCCCGACGGCTACGCCGAAATCCCGGCGACGAGCAACCTGCCCTACCGCAGCGGCAAGGCCTCACTCTACGAAGGCGGCACCCGCGAGCCGGGCATCGTCGTCTGGCCCGGCAAGGTGAAGGCCGGCGCGACCGCCGACTTCCTGATGCAGTCGGTCGACCTCTACCCGACGCTGCTCCGCGCCGGCGGCGCCGCGAGCAAGCCTGACCAGAAAGTCGATGGCCTCGACCAGACGGACGCCCTCCTCGGCGGCGCTTCGCCCCGCGACCGCGTCTTCTGCCACTTCCCGCACGGCAACGCCACGCGTGACTCCGTCATGGACGGCTTCTACGCCGGCACCTATGTGCGCAAAGGCGACTGGAAACTCCTCCGCTTCTACGGACGCAACGAGGACGGCTCCGACGAGCTCGAACTGTACGACCTGAAGAACGACCTCGGCGAACGTCGCAACCTCGCCAAGGAGCAGCCGGCGGTCGCGCAGGAACTCAACGGACTCATCGACGGCTTCCTCAAGGACACCGAGGCGGTGATTCCGAAGGAGAATCCGAATTTCGGCAAGGCCGCGCCCAAGGCGCCGGCCAAGAAGAAAGCCCTGGCGCCCGACGATCTCCCCGGCGGCTGGAAGAACCGCGCCGGCAAGGCTTCGATCATCGAAGGCGCCCTGCACATCGAGTCCAAGGGAGCTGACTCCTTCATCGGCGTCGGCGCCGGCACCTACGCCGGCAAGGCTTCGCTGTCCTTCCGCATCCGCGCCCCTCAGGCCGGCGAAGGGCGCATCGTGCTCCTCGGTGCCGCGGGTGGAGCCGAGATCCTCTCCGTGCCCTACCGGACCTCAGGTGAAGCCGTCTGGCAGACGATCAACGTCGAACTGAACCCCAAGTCGACCACGGGCATCCTCCGCCTCTACTTGCCCGCCGGCTCCGCCGCGGTCGACCTCGACGACATCGTCCTCACCCCCCACCTCGGACCCGCCCGCCGCTGGGAATTCTGACGCAGCCCCTCGACCCGCCGTAGACGAGCCTCTGTAATCAAGGCTCGTCTACGGGTGCCTGTTACCTCTTAGGCTCTGACTCATGGGAAGATTCTGCTCCGCGTGGCTCGCCGCCCTCCTGTGCGTCGTGTCGTATTCGTTCGCCGACCTGCCGGCCGCGGAACCGGTGACCACGCCGGCGATCCGCGAACGCGGGCTGGTCTCGCCCGGCGACACCGCCCGGCTGGCGGCGGTCATGGCGAAGGCCCGCCGGGGCGAAGAGATCTGCGTCGCCGCCATCGGCGGCTCGATCACCGCCGGCGGCCTGCAGACCAAGGACCCGAAGAACCGCTACGTCGCGCGCGTCGCGGCTTGGTTCACCCAGACCTTCCCCCAAGCCAAGGTACGGTTCGTCAACGCCGGCATCGGCGGGACGAATTCCCTCTACGGCGCCATGCGCGTCCGGCGCGACGTCCTCAGCAAGCAACCGGACCTGGTCATCGTGGAGTATGCGGTGAACGACAACCATCCCGTGCCGATGTTCTGGAGCACTTACGAAGGCGTCCTGCGTCAGATCCTCCGGGAGCCGCAGCAACCCGCCGTCGTGCAGCTGTTCTTCATGCAGCGCAAAGGCGAGAACGCCCAGGAGACCCAGCACATGCTCGGCCGCCATTATGACCTGCCGATGGTCAGCTTCCGCGACGCTTGGTGGCCGGAAGTCTACGCCGGTCGTGTCCAGTGGGAGACGATGTACGCCGACGTGGTGCATCCGAACGACACCGGACATATCCTCGCCTCGGAACTGCTGATCGCCCTCCTCCAACGGGTCAAAGACCAGCCGGCCCCCGCCGCCATCCGGACGACGCTGCCCACCCCGATGATCTCCGATCTTTTCGTCGACTGCCGCTACGCTCAATACGCGGACCTGCAGCCGACCGCGAACAGCGGGTGGACCACGAACGCCGATAAGTCCAAGTGGGAAAGCCCGGCCACCGGTGGGACGATTGAGTTCGGCTTCGAAGGCGAGCTGCTCTTCCTGGGGTACGAGATCGATGCGGCCGCCGAACCGCTGGCCACCTACCGGATCGACGGCGGCAGCCCTCAACCCTTGGAGCGTAATCCCAACCGGCTACCGCTGGCGGAGGGACTGAGTCCAGGTCCTCACCGAGTCCGCATCGAGTTCGCCCCCGGACCGAAGCCTTTGCCCGTAGCGCCTGCCGTCCGGGTCTGGTCGCTCGGGGCCGCCGGCAAGAGCCGCTAAGGCCTCTGCGGGGCCGACGATCGGCAGGAATGATACCTAGGCGGGGAACATCCGCCCGCTTCGACCTGTCTTATGTCGTTTACCACCCAATCCGGCTTCCCCCCGGCTGGTTCTCTCTTTAATTCTAGCAGACCCCTTCCCATGCGTAAGCCCCTCTTGGCGCTCATGCCCTTCTTCCTGTCCGCCGCCCACGCGGCCGAAGAAACCGTGCAATTCAACCGCGACATCCGCCCGATCGTCGCCGAAAACTGTTTCCACTGCCACGGTCCTGATCCCGGCACCCGCAAGGCCGGCCTGCGTCTCGACACCGAAGCCGGCTTCTTCGCCGCGCGCGTCGACAAGAAAGGAAAAGAAGAGCCGCCGACTATCATCAAGGGCAAGGCTGACCAAAGCACCCTCTACCAGCGCATGCTCTCCACGGACGAGGATGAGATCATGCCTCCGCCCGAAACCCACAAGAAGCTCAAGCCCGCTGAGATCGCGCTGGTGCGTCGCTGGATCGAACAGGGCGCGCCGTGGCAGCCGCACTGGTCGCTCGTCGCCCCGCAGAAGGCGCCGCTACCGAAGACTTCCGATGACAACTGGGCCAAGAACCCGATCGACCAATTCGTCCGGGCCAAGCTCGACGCCGCCGGCCTTAAGCCCGCGCCTGAAGCCGACGCCGCCACGCTCATCCGCCGCGTCAGCCTCGACGTCACCGGCCTGCCGCCCTCGCCCGCCCTGCTGACGAAGCACCTGCCCAAGGACGGCAGCCGCCTCAGCGACGCGCAGCTCTCCGCGCTCATCGACGAACTGATGGCCCTGCCGGCCTACGGCGAACACCGCGCCCGCTACTGGCTCGACGCCGCCCGCTACGCCGACTCGCACGGCCTGCACTTCGACGCCTATCGCGAGATGTGGCCTTACCGCGACTGGGTCGTGAAGTCCTTCAATCGCAACCAGCCCTTCGACCAGTTCACCGTCGAACAGCTCGCCGGCGA
The DNA here is from genome assembly GCA_030725715.1 of Opitutales bacterium. Taxonomy (GTDB): domain Bacteria; phylum Verrucomicrobiota; class Verrucomicrobiia; order Opitutales; family UBA953; genus UBA953. The sequence continues at coordinate 145,278 of JANRFG010000032.1, read as the reverse complement.
CCTGCTCCCCAACCCGACCGAGGAACAGCGCATCGCCACCGGCCTGCAGCGCTGCAACCCGACGACCAACGAAGGCGGCACGATCGTCGAAGAGAACCTCGCCAACTACGCCGCCGACCGCGTGCAGACCATGGGCTGGGTCTACCTCGGCCTGACCACCAACTGCGCCCAGTGCCACGACCATAAGTTCGACCCGTTCTCGCAGAAGGACTTCTACGCGATGTCCGCCTTCTTCCGGAACACGACCCAGGGCGGACTCGACGGCAACGTGAAGGACGGCCGCGGCCCGGTCATCTACCTGCCTGCCGATGCCGACCGCCCCCGCTGGAACGCCCTCCCTGGCGAAATCGCCAAGGGCAACGAGCAGGTCGCCGCGGCCCGTAAGCTCGGCACGCCGCTCTTCGAACAGTGGTTCGCCAAGGCCAAGCCCGCCGACCTCGACGCCGACATCCCGGCCAAGGACCTCGTCGCCCGCCTCGCCCTCAACGACGGCAAGGGACTGCCCGCCGGCACGACCGCCGCCGGCGAGCCGATCGCCTGGATGAAGAACGGCAAGACCGGTCCGGCTCCCGTCTTCAAGAAGGGTTCCCACCTCGTGATCGGCGAGGCGGGCAACTTCCGCACCAAGCAGGCCTTCTCGGCCGGCGCCTGGATCAAGGCCGACAAGCTCGAAGGCACGGGAGCGATCATCGCGCGCATGGATGACCCCAAGGGCGCGCAAGGCTGGAACTTCTTCCAAGCTGGCCGCAACCTCGGCGTCTACATCATCAGCAAGTGGCCCGATGACGCCATCAAGGTCACGACCAGACGCAATGCCATCAACACCGCCTACCAGCATGTGTTCATGACGTATGACGGCAGCGGCAAGGCCGCCGGCGTGAAGATCTACGTCAACGGCGTCCTCGCCGAGACCCGCGCGGAGATCGACAAACTCAAGACGGACACCCAGGCCGCCACGCCGACGCGCATCGGTCAGCGCAGCCAGGGCGAACCGTTCCATGGCTCGATCCAGGACGTCTTCCTTTACTCCCGAGCCCTCGCCCCGAGCGAAGTCACGACGCTCTCGAAGCTGGCCACGCTCCGCCAGTCGCTGGCCGGCAAGCCCAACGCCCAGCAGAAAGACGCGCTGCGCGAACACTTCCTCCTCAACCGCCACGAGCCGTTCAAGCTCGCCGCGAACAACGTCACGAAGCTGACCGCCGAGCAGATGGCCATCCGTGGCCGCAGCCCGCTCACCCACGTCCAGGAAGAGAAGATGGATAGCCCCGCGATGGCCAACATCCTGATCCGCGGCGCCTACGACAAGAAAGGCGACGCCGTCCCCGCGGAGATTCCCGCCGCCCTCGGCAAGCTCCCCGCCGACGCCCCCCGCAATCGCCTCGGCCTGGCGAAGTGGATCGTCAGCGCCGCCAATCCGCTGACCACCCGCGTGACGGTCAACCGCATGTGGCAGGAGCTCTTCGGCACCGGACTCGTCAAGACCTCCGAAGACTTCGGCATCATGGGCAGCCTACCCTCCCACCCTGAGCTCCTCGACTGGCTGGCGATCGACTTCCGCACGCATGGCTGGGATGTGAAGCGTTTCTACAAGCAGCTCCTCACCAGTGCGACCTACCGTCAGGCCGCTCTCACCACCAAGGAGAAGGTCGAGAAGGACCGCGACAACGCCCTCCTCAGCCGCGGCCCCCGCTTCCGCATGGACGCCGAGATGCTCCGTGACCAGGCCCTCGCGGTCAGCGGCACGCTCTCACCCCGCATGGGCGGCCCGGGCACCAAGCCCTACCAACCGGAGAACATCTGGGAAGTCGTCGGCGTGGGCATCCAGGTCTACAAGCCCGACCAGGGCGAGAACCTCTACCGCCGTTCGCTCTACAACTACTGGCGCCGCATGGCCCCGCCCGCGAGCCTCGACCTCTTCAACGCTCCGTCCCGCGAAGTCACCTGCGTTCGTCGCGATCGCACCAACACCCCGTTGCAGGCGCTCGTGATGCTCAATGACCCGCAGTACGTCGAAGCCGCGCGCATCCTCGCGCAGCACACCCTGCAGGACGCCGGCGATGACGTCGTCCGCCTCAACGCGGCCGCCCGGCGCACGCTCTGCCGTCCGCTCAAGCCGGCCGAGACGGCGGTCCTGACCGACAGCCTCGGCAAACTGCGCGCCCACTACGTCGCCAAGCCCGACGACGCCGCCGCCCTGCTCGGAGTCGGCGACGCCAAGGCCGACGAAAAACTCCCCCGCCCCGAACTGGCCGCCTGGACGATGGTCTGCAGCCAGCTCCTCAACCTCGACGAAGTCCTTAACAAATAATCGCCATGTCCATCCTCCACGAGTGGAACACCCTCCAGACCCGTCGCCGCTTCCTCGGTACGGGCGCCAACGCCCTCGGCGCCGCCGCGCTCACCAGCCTCCTCGGCCGCACGATGGCCCACGCCGCGCCGGGCGCGATCAGCACGCAGCACCTGCCCAAGGCCAAGCGCGTCATCTACCTCCACATGGTCGGCGGGCCCGCCCAGATGGATCTCTTCGACTACAAGCCGAAGATGAAGGAAATGTATGACAAGGACCTGCCCGCGAGCATCCGCAACGGCCAGCGCCTGACGACGATGACCAGCGGCCAGGCCCGCTTCCCCATCGCGCCGTCGAAGTATAACTTCTCCCAGTTCGGCCAGTGCGGCATGTGGCTCAACTCCGACCTGCTGCCGAACCTCGGCAAGCACGCCGACGAGATCTGCTGGATGCGCTCCCTCAACACCGAGGCAATCAATCACGAGCCGGCGATCTGCGCCATGCAGACGGGCAACCAGATCACCGGTCGTCCTTGCCTGGGTTCCTGGGCCTCCTACGGCCTCGGCTCCGAGAACGACAACCTGCCGAACTTCGTGGTGCTCATCGCGACCCCGTCCAAACGCGAACAGGAACAGGCGATCTCCAGCCGCCTGTGGTCCAGCGGCTACCTGCCGGGCGAACACGCCGGCGTCTCGTTCCGCAGCAAGGGCGACCCGATTCTGTTCATCAACAACCCGCCCGGCGTGCCCGACGACCTGCGTAAGCAGACCATCGACGGCATCAACCAGCTCAACCGCCTCAATTACGAGACCGTGGGCGACCCGGAGACCCATACCCGCATCAAGCAGTATGAGATGGCCTTCCGCATGCAGGCCTCGGTGCCCGAACTGACCGACCTCACCAAGGAACCGGAGCATATCTTCAAGCTCTACGGCGAAGAAGCCCGTAAGCGCGGCAGCTTCGCCAACAGCGTGCTGATGGCCCGCCGCCTCGTGGAACGCGGCGTCCGCTTCGTCCAGATCTACCACAACAACTGGGACCACCACTCGAACGTCAACGGCCGCATGCCCAGCCAGTGCAAGGACATCGACCAACCCTGCCACGCCCTCATCGAGGACCTCAAGCAGCGCGGGATGTTCGACGACACGCTCATCGTCTGGGGCGGCGAGTTCGGACGCACGATATACAGCCAGGGCGGACTCACCAAGGAGAACTACGGCCGCGACCACCACCCGCGCTGCTTCTCCATGTGGATGGCCGGCGGCGGCGCCAAGGGCGGCCAGATCTACGGCGAGACCGACGAATTCAGCTACAATATCGTCAAAGACCCGCTTCCGATCAACGACTTCCACGCCACGGTCCTCCACCTGCTCGGTTACGACCACGAACGCTTCACTTATAAATACCAGGGACTGGACCAGAAGCTCACCGGGGTGCTCCCGACCAAGGTCGTCAAGGCGTTGGTCGCTTAGCAGGGATAGGGACAGCACCACGTGCTGTCCTATGTGCAAAAGTGCAAATCGGCCTGCGGCCTGTGCAAAGGTGCAAAAGTGACAGTTAATACAGAGACAGGGCTAGGCTAACCCCCTAGCCCTTTTCATTTCTCAGCATTCCTACCCCTACCCCTATCCCTACCCCAACCCCTACTTGCTTCCACCTTTGCACTTTTGCACCTTTGCACTGTATCTTCACCACCCCACCCCATGCGACTCGCCCTTCTCGCCTGCTTCCTCTCCCTGCCCCTCTCCGCCGCCGACGACATCGCCTGGTTGCAGACGAAGGGCACGCTGATCTTCCATGACGCCTTCGAGCGCGAAGAGACGGGCAACCGGGCCAAGGACATCGGCAACGGCTGGAACAGCGCCACGGCCGACCGCGTTCCCCAGATCAAGCAGGCCGACCTGGACGCCGGGATCATGAAGATAGCCAGCGCGACGAAGGAGGCCGGCCATGCCGCCCACATCCATCACGAGGCCGGCTTCGCCGACGGCGGCGTCATCGTCCGCTTCAAGTTCCCCGGACTGAACAAGGCCGAAGGCCTGCAGCTGGGCTTCGTCGACCGCGAACTCAAGGGCGTCCACGCCGGCCACATGTGCTACGCCATCCTCTCGCCCACGACGCTGACCCTCAAGGACAGCATGACGGGCGAGATGAACCTCGCGCTTCGGAAGCAGCGTGCCGACGCCGCGGCGGCCAAGCAGAAACTCCCGGCCGAAGTCGAGGCCCTCCTCAAGAAGAAGAGCCTCAGCACGCCCTTCAAGACCGACATGGCCTGGCACGTGCTCACCCTCGTCACCGAAGGCGATGAACTCCGCTTCTCCCTGGACGGCAAGCTGATCGCGAAACACCGCTCCGAAGGCTACGCCCATGACCCGAAGCGCTGGTTCAGCTTCCTCGTGGGCTCCACGGTCTGGATCGACGACGTGAAGATCTACAAGGTCCGCTGACCCCATGCGCGTCCTCGGCATCGAAGGCGGCGGCACCCGCACCACGGCCCTCCTGGCCGACGGGAACGACGCCGAACTGGCCTCCTTCGCCGTCGGCCCCGGCAACCTCCGCCTCCTCAGCGCCGAAGACCTCGCCGCCCTGCTTGCAGCCATCCGCGAACGGCTGCCCGCCCCGCCGGACCGCATCGGCGTCGGCATGGCCGGCGTCCGCACCGACGCCGACCGCGAACGCCTGCGCCGCGCCGTCGGATCGACCTGGCCCGGCGTGCCGGTCGTGGTCGGCGACGACCTGCTCCTCGCCCTCGAGGCGGACCCCTGGCCGGCCGACTGCGCGGCCCAGGTGCTGCAGCTCAGCGGCACCGGCTCCTGCTGCCTCGGTCGCCATCGCGACGCACGCACGGTCAAGATCGGCGGCCGCGGACACATCATCGGCGACCGCGGCAGCGCATGTGATATCGCGATGCATGCGCTCAAGTCTACGGTCACGATCTCCGACATCGACGCCGACTGGCCGCGCCTCGGCGCCGACATGCTGGCGTTCCTCCAGATGAACGACCCCGAGTCGCTCATCGAATGGTCGATGACGGCGAACAAGACCGAGATCGCCTCGCTGGCGCAGGTGGTCTTCGCCGCCGCGACCTCGCGTCAGGACCCGATCGCCGTGGCCATCCTGCGCCGCGCCTCCGAGCGGCTCAGCAAGGACCCGGTCCACTGCGCCGCGCGGGTCGCCCGTCCGGGCGAGAAAGTCCGCTTCGTGCTCAATGGTTCGACGTTGCTCAAGAATCCTTGGTTCGCCGACGAGGTCGCCGCGAAGATCCTCGCCGCCCGGCCCGGCAGCGAGGTCGTCCGCCTCGCGCGGCCCGGCGTCTGGGGCGCGATCGCCATGGCCAGGCGGCTCGAAGGCCCTGCTCCGACGATCTCGCCAGCCTTACCTGCGTCCACATCCTCCCCGATCACCTCCTGGCGTCCCGTCGCCCAAGCTCCGACCGAAGGACGCAACCCGAAGTCCGCCGGCTTCGCGGAGATGCCGCTCGCCGAAGCGATCCAACTCATGCTCGCCGAAGATGCGACGCTGCCCGGCAAGATCCTCGTCGAAAGCGCCCACGTCGCTTGGGCGGTCGAAGCCGTCGCGAAGGCCTTCGCCTCCGGTGGCCGCCTGATCTATTGCGGCGCCGGCACGTCCGGCCGCCTTGGCGTGCTCGACGCGAGCGAATGCCCGCCGACCTTCCGCACCCCGGCCTCGCTCGTCCAAGGCATCATCGCCGGCGGCCGCCAGGCGCTCTGGAGCGCCGTCGAAGGCGCCGAAGACGATGAGGCCGCCGGCGTCCAGGCCATCGTCGCCCGGTCGGTGACGGCCCAGGACGTCGTGATCGGCATCTCCGCCAGCGGCCATGCGCCGTTCATCTGGGGCTGCCTCGCCGAGGCCCGCCGACGCGGCGCCAAGACCGTCCTCGTCGCCTGTAATCCGGCCTACCGCGACCACCCCCTGCTCGATTGCTCCATCCTGCCTGACACCGGACCCGAAGTGCTTACCGGCTCGACCCGCCTCAAGGCCGGCACGGCGACGAAGCTCGTCCTCAACCTGATCACGACCCTCGCCCTCGCCCGTTCGGGCAAGGTGATGAGCAACCTGATGATCGACCTCCACCCGTCGAACTCGAAGCTCCGCGGTCGCGCGGTCCGCATCGTGCGCGACCTGACCGGCGCCGACGAAACTGCCGCCTGCTCGGCTTTGGAGACGAATGGCTGGGTCATCCGCCAGGCCGTATCCGCCCTCACGGGCAAGGCCTAATCAAATTATGTACCGCACCTTCCTCCTAATGCTGGCTTCTTGCGTAAGCATGGCCGCGCTGGATCAGGCGACGCTCGACCTCGCCCTCGAGCCGCCGGTGCTCAACACGAACCCAGGACCGGAATACGCCGACGCCAATCGTCCCGGCAACATGATCATCGGCCTCGACCGGACGCCGAAGGGCCGCCTCTGGGCCGCTTGGATCGGCAACGGCGACAGCGCCAACGGCTTCCTGATGCTGGCGTCCTCCGACAACGGAGGGAAGAGCTGGTCCAAGCCGCGACTGGTCATCGACCCGACCGACCTGCCGGGCAAACCGAACCGCCGCACGCTCGTCGGCAATCTCTGGACCGACCCGCTGGGTCGCCTCTGGTGCTTCTTCGATCAGAGCCTGGGCTACTTCGACGGACGCGCCGGCGACTGGGTCACGCGCTGCGATAACCCGGATGACGCGAACCCGACGTGGTCCGCTCCGGTGCGCATCGCCGACGGCTGCACGCTCAACAAGCCGACGGTCCTCGCCAACGGCGATTGGCTCCTGCCGGTCTCCCTCTGGACACGTGATCGCATCGGCCCCTGGAACAAGGACTTCCCGGACGTGGCGACCTTCCGCGACCACCACCGCGACCTCGACGCGATCCGCATGGCCAATGTCTACGCGTCCTCCGACCAAGGCAAGACTTGGACCCGCCGCGGCGGCGTGACCTTCCCGGGTACCGATTTCGACGAACACATGATCGTCGAACGTAAGGACGGCTCGCTCTGGATGCTGGCCCGCGCCGGCAAAGGCATCAGCGAAGCCACCTCGACCGACGGCGGCCGCACCTGGAGCACGCCCACGGATTCATCGATCAAGAACCCCAAGGCCCGCTTCTTCCTCCGCCGACTCAACTCCGGCAACCTGCTGCTGGTGAAGAACGGCCCGATCGACGTCCAGCTGCCCCGTCGCTCCAGCCTCATGGCTTTCGTCTCGACGGATGACGGTAAGACCTGGGGCGCAGGCCTCCTCCTCGACGACCGCGCCTCGGTCTCCTACCCCGACGGCTTCCAGGCTCCGGACGGCACGATCCACATCCTCTACGACTGGAACCGCCACACCGATGCCGAGATCCTGCTCACGAAGTTCACCGAAGAGGACATCGCCAAGCAGACCAAGGTCACGCGCTCGCTCGTGAACAAGGCGACCAAGACCCCGCATCCGGAACTCGGCGGCCATGGCGTGCGTGCTGACGCCAAGTGGACGGCCCAAGGCCTCATCGACGCCAAGCAGGACCGCACCAGCATCCCTTACGAAGGCTATACCCCCAACCGGATGGTCTGCGACACGACCCTGCGCCTCATGCCCGACGGATCCTGGGTCTACTTCATGCTGGCCGGGGGCGACACCGAGCCCTCCCCGCTGAACTATACCGCCATCACCCGCAGCATCGACGAAGGCCGGACCTGGTCGCCGCTGGCGACGTTCGACGTCGGTTTCCCGCGCGAAGGCCAGACCATCGGCCAAGGCCCGACCGAAGTCCTCGTCCGCGATGGCCGCGCGACGCTCTTCTTCTCGACCCACTCGAAACACTGGGCCAATGACTTCCGTTCTTGGTATCTGACGAGCGACGACTCCTTCAAGACCTGGAGCAAGCCCACCGCCCTGCCCGGCCGCCTCAAGGAACGTACCTTCATCCGTCCTTCCATCGTCACCAAGGACGGCCGCATCCTGATGCCCTTCCAACACTACGTCGGTCCGGATTCCGAAAAAGCCAAGGCCCCGCTCGAACGCGCCTTCACCAACCCGCGCAATGGCGTGCTGATGAGCGCGGACGGTGGCAAGACCTGGAGCGAGCACGGCAACGTACGCCTCACGCCTAATGACAAATACTTCGGCTGGGCCGAACCGACCATCCATGAACGCGCCGACGGTTCGATCCTGATGTATATCCGCGCCGATGGCCTCGGTGGCGTGCTCTATCAGGCGATCTCCCGGGACGGTGGTCGCACCTGGCCGGCATTCGCTTCGGTCACCGACATCCCCAACCCCGGCAGCAAAGCCACCCTTTTCCCGCTCGGCGGCAAGGCGGTCGCCTTACTGCATAACAATAACTCCAAACGACGCGCTCCTCTGTCCCTCTGGATCAGCTTCGACGACGGCAAGACCTGGCCCTACCAGCGCGTGCTCGTGGCCGAGGCCGGACCCGACCCGAAGTATCCCGGCAAGCTGATGAAAGGCTCGCTGAACTATCCGGACGGCTTCGTCAGCGCCGACAAGCAGTGGCTGCACTTCGCCTACGATGACGCCCGCCACCGGGCCGTGCATTACAGCGCCAAGCTTCCGCCGCTGCCCGCCAAGTAAGCAGAGGGCAAAAGGCAGATTAAGTTGGCAAAACAGGGCCGAGGGCTAAGTTGGCCTCTTCCCCGCCCATGCGCCTCCTCCTCGCCCTCTGGCTCCTGCTGCTCACCCGCCCCGCCCAGGCCGCGGAGGCCGACGTCATCGTCTACGGGGCCACGCCGGGAGGCTTCTGCGCGGCGATCGCCGCCGCCCGCGAAGGCGCCAAAGTCGTGCTCCTCGAACCCACCGCCCACGTCGGCGGCGTCAACACCGGCGGCCTGAGCTTCAGCGATTCCAACCAGACCGTCCGCTCAACCCTGCTGGGTCTGTTCGAGGAATGGCACCAGCGCGTCGCCGCCGATTACGCCGGCCGCGGGGTGAAGCTCCCTTACGACGTCGCGGTGAAGGACAACTCCGTCTGGACCTACGAACCGCACGTCGCCGCCCGCGTGACGGACGCGATGCTCAAGGAAGCCGGTGTGAGCGTGCTGACGAAACAGACTTTAGAAGGCGTCGAGAAAGCTGGCGCCCGGATCGTCGGCCTGCGGACGTCCGGCGGCATGCACACCGCGAAAGTCTTCATCGATGCCACGTATGAGGGCGACCTGATGGCCCGCGCCGGCGTGGTCTGGCACATCGGTCGAGAGAGCCGCGACGAATACGGCGAATCGTTCGCCGGCCGCCAATACCCGAAGGAGAAGATGGCCATCAACGGCTTCGACGCCAACGGTCTGCCGCTGCCTTTCATCACGTCCGTCCGCCCGGGCGATGACCAGGCCGGCGAAGAGACCGTCATGGTCTACAGCTTCCGCCTCTGCCTGACGAAGAACCCCACGAACCGCGTGCCCTTCCCGGAGCCGAAGGCCTACGACCCGGCCCGCTTCGAGCTCATTCGCCGTTATTTCCAGAAATACCCGAACGCGCCGCTGCCCTGGGATCTTTACCCCCTGCCGGGCGACAAGTTCGACGCCAATAACGGCATCGGGAAGATGTTCTCGATGGGACTCGTCGGCGAAGCCAACGGCTGGTGCGCCTCCGACCCCGTCGGCCGCGCGAAGCTCTGGGAAAAGCATAAGCAGTATACCCTCGAGTTCTACAAGTTCCTGACGACCGATCCGGCCGTCCCGGCGAAGATCCGCGCGACGATGGCCGAACTCGGCCTCTGCCGTGACGAATTCCCGGAGACGCAACATTGGTCGCCGCAGCTCTACGTCCGCGAAGGACGCCGCATGGATGGCCGTTTCACCCTGACGCAGAGCGACGTGCTCAAAGACACCCAGAAGGACGACCCGATCGCGATCTCTTCCTTCCCCATCGATTCGCACGACTGCCGCCGACTGGCCCTGCCCGACGGCGTCATCAACGAAGGCACCATCTATCCGGTGCGCATGCCGGGACGTCGCCACGGCTACGCCTATCATATTCCGTATCGTGCCATCACGCCCTCGGCGGCCGAGTGCTCCAACCTGCTCGTCCCCGTCGCCCTGTCGGCCACGCACGTCGCGTATTCATCCGTCCGCGTCGAGCCGACTTGGATGGCCATCGGTCAAGGCGCCGGTGTCGCCGCCGCCCTCGCCGCCAAGGCCGACGTCACCGTCCAAGCCCTCGACTACCCCGCGCTCCGCAAGCGCTTGATCGCCCAGAACGTCGTGCTTGAGCTGCCCGTGCTTCCGCCGCTGCCCGCCAAGCCCGCCCGCTCCTCCGGCCCGATGTCGATCGATCCGAAGTCCCTGCCGGGACTGATCCTCGACGACGCGCAGGCCGAACTCTCGGGCGACTGGGAACGCTCCACGAACTTCAAGCCGCACGTCGGCACGGGCTACCTGCACGACGAACAGCGCTCCGATGGTAAGTCGCGCGCGGTGTTCCGCTTCAAGGGACCGGCCGACGGCGAATTCGCGCTGCGCATGGCCTACTCCGCCCACGAGACGCGGACGACGCGCCTGCCGGTCACGATCGTCGGCGACGGCGCCGATCATCGCTTCACCGTGGATCAGACCCAGCCTCTCCCCGCCGGTGAGGCCTTCCGTCAAGTCGGCCTCCTCCGCCTTCGTCAGGGCATGGACTATACGCTCACCGTATCCAACGAGGACACCAAAGGCTTCGTGATCCTCGACGCCGTCCAGTTGCTCCCGGTCGCCGCTCCGGCAAAGTAAGCCTATGAAGACCCGCCTGCTCCTCTGCCTCGCCGCCCTGCTCGCCGGCTGCTCCACGCCCAAGGAAGAGCCTAAGCCGTCCGCCTCGCTGCTACCGGCAGGCTGGGACGCCAAGGCCGCGGGCGACAAGGTCATGGCCAGCCTCTTCAAGGCCACCGGCCCGGAGGTCAAAGGCGCGCACGACGCCCATTTCACGATCGTCGGCGACCGCGCGTACGTCGTGGCCGAGGTCAACGACCGTCAGGCCGGCGAGGCCGCCCAGTGGCCCTTCGTCTATGCGACGCTCTCCATCGTCGACCTGCGCAACGAGCGCCTGCTCGACGTGATGACCCTCGCCCGCTCCGAACAGGCCTTCGCCAATGAGACGCTGCCCGTCGGCGCCTGCTTCGTGCCCCGCATCAAGCAGATCGCCCCGAAGACCCTCCGCTGCTGGTTCGCCAGCGAACAGCCCGGCAAGCGCCAGTCGCAGACTTACTATCGCGACTTCGACCTCGGCACGCTGACCTTCGAGCGCGAGATCCATCGCATGAAGCTGCGCACGAGCGAAGGCGTCTTCGATCTCCAACCGCGATATCTGCATGCCGCCGCCGCCAAGCAGGGCTTCAAGCGTAAGCCCGTCGACGCGGGACTTTACCTGTTCGACAACTTCAAGGAATTCGACGGCCGCACCTACGTCGCGATCAACAACTACCTCGGCGCCCAGCAGGCGCTCTGCACGTTGAACGCCGCCGCCGATACCCTCGAAGTCGTCGGTCATTTCAACGGACCCGGCGGCCCGGCCCTGACCGAACCCGCGGTCAATCGTCTGCCCGACGGCACCTGGCTGGCCATCTGCCGCCAAGAGAACGGCGACCACAACTACTGGTTCTGCGAGAGCCAAGACGGGCGGACCTGGACGGCCGGGGGCGAGAAGGCCTTCGTCAAGCAAGGCGCCGGCTCCAAGCCGACGTTCGATAAGTTCAACGGCACCTACTACCTAGGGTGGCAGGAGCGCACCCGGATCGACGGAGTCAACCGGAGCGTCTTCAATGTCGACGTCTCCAAGGACGGCCTCAACTGGGAGCGCAAATACCGCTTCGAGACCGTCAAATCCTTCCAATACCCCAGCTTCGTCGAAAGCAAGGGGTCCGTCTGGCTGGCAGTGACCCAGGGGGACTCCGACCCCAGCCGGAAGGAACGGATCATGTTCGGAAGGCTGGAGTAAGTCCGGAAGGTCTGTTCGGGCAAAAACTCCTCGCAACCAATCCGGACGGGAGGTGTATTACTCCTACCCCCATGCGATCCCTCGCCCCCCTTCTTCTGGCCGCGTTGTTCAGCGGCTGCGTCGCCGGTGAACTGTCCTTCGACAAGCAGACCCTGACCAAGGACTTCGTCGCCGAAGGCTGCGCGGTCGCCGACTTCGACCATGACGGCCACGTCGATGTCGCCGCCGGCTGGTTCATCTGGAAAGGCCCCGACTTCAAGCAGCGGGTCGCTTACGCCGTCGAGCCCTCGCATGACAAGGGACCGAACAAGACGCCCTTCAACGGCGCGACGGGCTATTCCGACTATTTCATCTCCTACGCCTACGACTTCAACGCCGACGGCTGGCAGGACATCCTGGTCTTCGGTTTCCCCGGCGACCCCGCCCTCGTCTACGAGAACCCCAAGGGCAAGGCAGGCCCGTGGACCGTCCATAACATCTTCGATGTCGCCGATGGCGAGTCCCCCCAGCTCGTCGACATGAACGGCGACGGCAAGCCGGAGCTCCTCTGCCACACGAGCGATCGCGTGAAGGATCCGAAGAACAACAAGGGCCGTCATGGCGGCCAGTTCGGCTTCGCCGAGATCGACTGGAAGAATCCGTTCGGCAAGGCCCGCTTCCGTCCGATCACGCCGAAGAACAAGGCCAACGACCAGAAGATCTTCAAGTATACGCACGGCTACGGCGCCGGCGACGTCAACGGCGACGGCCGGATGGACATCTTGGAAGCCAACGGCTGGTATGAACAGCCCGCCGACATGTCCAAGGACTCCGACTGGAAGTTCCACCCCGCCAACTTCGGCGTCGGCGGAGCCCAGATGCACGTCTACGACGTGAACAAGGACGGGCGGAACGACGTCATCACCAGCATCAAGGCCCACAGCTACGGCCTCTCGTGGTTCGAACAGAACGCCGACGGCTCCTTCAAGGAGCACGTGATCCTCGGCAAGACCAAGGAAGACAACGCCGACGGCAAGGGCTTCAGCCAGATCCACGCGGTCGAGCTCATGGACATGAACGGCGACGGCCTGCCCGACATCATCTGCGGCAAGCGCCGCTGGGCCCACGGCATCAAGGGCGACGACGAGCCCAACGCCGACCCGGTGCTCTACTGGTTCGAACTGAGCCGCGACGCCGCTGGCGCCGCCACATTCGTCCCCCGCCGCATCGACTCCGACAGCGGCGTCGGCACCCAGTTCTTCGCCGGCAAGGTGAACCAGGACGCCAAGCCCGACATCGTCATTGCGAACAAGCACGGCGTCTTCGTCTTCACCCAGAAGTAAGCCCCTACACATTACCCATAAAGGGGTCAGACCCTATTAATGGGGTCTGACCCCTTTATCTTAACCCTCCATGCGCCCTCTCCTCTGCCTGCTCTTCGCCCTGACGGCCATCGCCGCCGACCGGCCTAACATCCTCTGGTTCATCGTGGATGATATGTCCGCGAACTTCGGCAGCTACGGCGAGACCACCATCGCCACCCCGCACGTCGACCGGCTCACCAAGGAGGGCATCCGCTTCAGCCGGGCCTACGTGACGGCGCCGGTCTGCTCGCCCTGCCGCTCCGCGCTGGTGACGGGGATGTATCAGACGACCATCGGCGCCCACCACCACCGCAGCGGGCGAGGCGAACTGAAGATCAACCTGCCCAAGGAGGTCACGCCCACGCCGAAGCTCTTCCAGCAGGGCGGCTACTACACCTGCATCGGTAGCGGTCTGCCTGACCTGGACTTCCGTGGCCTGCCCTTCGGTGCCGGCAAAGGCAAGAAGGCCAAGGCCGGCGCAGGCAATCGCCTCGGCAAGACGGACTATAACTTCGAGTGGGACAAGGCCATCTACGACTCGCATGACTGGGCCGGCCGCAAGCCGGGTCAGCCGTTCTTCATGCAGGTCCAACTGCACGGAGGCAAACTGCGCGAAGGCGCCGAGGCCGCCCGCGAACAGTTCCGCCAGCGGGTCGTCCGCGAACTCGGAGCGGGCACGGACCCCTCGAAGGTCGCCCTGCCTCCCTACTACCCCCGCGACCCGGTGCTGCTGCAGGATTGGGCCGACTACCTGGACTCGGTCCGCCTGACTGACCTGCATGTCGGCCGGGTGCTCGCCCGCCTCGAGAAGGAAGGCCAGCTGGCGAACACGCTGATCGTCTTCATGACCGACCACGGCATCAGCCACGCCCGCGGCAAGCAGTTCCTCTACGAAGAAGGCGCGCACGTCCCGCTCATCATCCGCGGCCCCGGCGTCCCCGCCGGCCTGGTCCGCCCCGATCTCGTCGAACACATCGACCTCGCCGCCCTCTCGCTCGCCGCCGCCGGGCTCGGCGTCCCTTCCTGGATGCAGGGCAAGGACATCCTGGCACCGAACTACGCCCAGCGTGACGAGGCCTTCTCCGCCCGGGACCGCTGCGACGAGACCACCGAGAAGCTCCGCAGCCTCCGCACGGACAAGTTCATCTATATCCGCAACTATCACCCGCAGCGCCCTCACCTGCAACCCTGCGCCTACAAGGACGGCAAGCAGATCGTGCAACAGCTCCGCGCCCTGCACGCCGCCGGCAAGCTCTCGGAACTCTCCGAGAAACTCCTCTTCAGCCCCACCCGCCCTCGTGAGGAACTTTACGAGCTCTCGGCCGATCGCTGGCAGGTCCGCAACTTGGCGGACGATCCGGCCTACGCCGCCGTGCTGGCCGAGCACCGCCAGCGCCTCGACGCCAAGCTCGTCGCGACCCGGGACCCCGCCCCGGAATCCATGGCCATGTATGACAGCGACATGAAGCCGTACCTCGGCAAGGGCAACCCTGAGGTCGAACGCAACATCGCGCAGATGAAGCGCTGGGCCGCCGAAGGAAAATAATCTCATGCGTCCTCTCCTCGCCCTCCTCCTCGCGCTGACCGCCGTCGCCGCCGACCGCCCCAACATCGTCGTCATCCTCGCCGACGACTACGGCTACGGGAGCGCCGGCTGTTACGGCGCGGATCCGAAGCTGGTCCGCACCCCCGCGATCGACCGGCTCGCCGCCGAAGGCCGCCGCTTCACCGACGGCAACACGACGTCCTCCGTCTGCTCCCCCACCCGCTACTCGCTGCTCACCGGCCGCTACTGCTGGCGGACCTCGCTGACGCATGAAGTGCTCGGCACTTTCTCGCCCCTGCACATCGAGCCGACCCGCGTCAACCTGGCCTCCCTGCTGAAGGCGAAAGGTTACCGCACCGCCGCCGTGGGCAAATGGCACCTCGGTTACGGCCGGGAGAACGAAGACCCGAAGTGGCGCACGGATTACCAGGCCGAACTGTCCCCGGGTCCGCTTGACATCGGCTTCGACTATCACTTCGGCGTGCCCAGCAACCATGGCGACCTCACGGGCGTCTATGTCGAGGACCGCTTCGTCTACGGCCTCCGCTCCGGAACGTTCCCCGCCGGCATGAAGCTAGCCGGCCCGGCGGCCGACAGCGATGACTACCAGGCGACCTACGGGCCCGAGGATACGGAGAACGGGCGGGCGAAGATCCTCGAACTGGATGCGCCACGCCGGAAAAAAGAGCGGGTCATGAAGGTGCTCACCGACAAGGCTACGGGCTGGCTCGAAGCCCAGCCCAAGGACCAGCCCTTCTTCCTCTACTTCGCGCCCGTCGCCGTCCACAACCCGATCACTCCCGACAAAGACCTCGCCGGGAAAAGCGCAGCCGGCCCCTACGGCGACTGGATCCATGAACTCGACCTGAGCGTCGCCCGCATCCTTGCCACGCTCGACAAGATGGGAGCGACCCAGGACACGCTCGTCATCTTCACCAGCGACAACGGCGGCGTGTGCAGGCCGGAGAACGAGCGCCTCCTGCAGACGACTGCCTCCAAGGCAGGACTGAAGATCAACGGCGCGCTCCGCGGCAGCAAGCACGACGTCTGGGAAGGCGGCTTCAAGGTCCCCTTCATCGCGCGCTGGCCCGGCAAGGTGGCCGCCGGCTCCACCGCCAAGCAAACGGTCAGCGTGGTCGACATCCTGGCGACGACCGCGGAGATCGTCGGCACGCCGCTCCCCGCCAAAGAGACCGGCGCCGAGGACAGCCGCAGCTTCCTCCCCGTGCTCCTAGGCTCCGCCGACGCCAAAGGCCGCGAGGACATGATCGTCCACAGCGCCGACGGGACGTTCGCGGTCCGCAAGGGCCGCTGGAAATGGATCGAGGGCGTGCCCGTCGATGAGATCGCCGAAGGCGCGCGCAGGTCACGTAAAGACCAGTTCCGCTCCCAACTGTACGATCTCGAGACCGACCCGGCCGAGACCAAGGATGTCTCAGGGGAGCACCCTGAGGTCGTGGCTGAAATGAAGGACCTCCTCCGCCGCTATCGCGATGGCGGCTACAGCCGCGAACTGCCTCCGGCGGACGTGAAGCCCACGCATGCGCGAATCGTCACCCTGCCTTCGCTGACGGGAACGGCCACGCCCCTCGCACCGCTGTCCTCCGCCGGCGAATGGACCGCCCGCGACGGCGGCCTCTTCGCGCAGCCCAAGGGTGGTCTGGACAAACCGGCGTCACTCCGCGCACCGCTGGCCTTCGGCGACGGCGTCCTCGACTGCGAAGTGAACCTGCAGGGCGCGAACCGTGTCTCACTCCGCTTCGGAGCCGGCGACGCCGGCTTCCGTCTCGTCATCTCGCGCACCTCCTCGGTCCTGACCAAGAATCCGTCCAAGGGCGAACCCGCTACCGCCACCGAAGACATCGCCAAGAAGAACCTGAAACTCGCGGCCGGCGCATGGATTCCGGTCCGGCTGACCTTCAAAGGCGACGAGGTGACCGTCCAGGTCAACGACCAGACCTTCAAGGGCAAGCATCCCAGCCTCGGCAAGGAAAAGACCTCGCTCGACCTGCTCGTCTTCGGGGCCACCGCCGGCTTCCGCCAGGTCCGCGTCGCCCGATAATCCTATGCGTCTCCTCACCAGCCTGCTCCTCGCAGTCTCGCTCAACGCCGAGACCGTCGCCGACCGCAAGATCGTCCTCGGCCTCGTCGACACCTGCGCCCAAGCCCCCAAGACCTATGAGGCCACAGGCTTCAACGCCGACGGACAAGTCCGCCCGATCTTCTACGATGCCCTGCCCTACGGCGGCAAACCCACCCGCGTGTTCGCCTGGATCGGCGTTCCCGCCAAGCATGAGGGCAAGGTTCCCGGCATGGTGCTCGTCCACGGCGGCGGCGGCACGGCCTACAAGGAGTGGGTCCAGAAATGGAACGCCCAAGGTTTCGCGGCCATCAGCATCGCGGTCGAAGGCCAGACGGACGTGAACGAGAACAAAGTGAAAGGACGACCCGCGTGGGCGCGTCACGCCTTCGCCGGCCCAGCCCGCGACGGCACCTTCGCCGACACGAAGCTCCCGCTGAAGGAGCAATGGATGTACCACGCCCTCGCTGACACGATGCTGGCCAACTCGCTCCTGCGCTCCCTGCCCGAAGTCGACCCCACGAAGATCGGCGTGATGGGCGTCTCCTGGGGCGGCGTGATCACGAGCACGGTCATCGGGCTCGACGCGCGTTTCGCCTTCGGGATCCCGACTTACGGCTGCGGCCATCTCTTTGACGCCGAGAACCATTGGGGCCGGGCATTGCATGACAACGAAGGCTACCAGCAGATCTGGGACGGCATGAATTACGCCGACCGCGTGAAGATGCCCGTGCTCTGGCTCTCCTGGCCGCAGGACGCCCATTTCCCGCTAGGCTGTCAGGCCGAGCACTACCGCAAGACGCCCGGCCCGCGCGTGGTCTCGCTCATCACGAAGATGGGCCACAGCCACCCCGCCGGCTGGAATCCGCCCGATAGCTACGCCTTCGCGAAGAGCGTGGTCGAAACCGGCAAGCCCTGGGGCAGCTCGCCTTCGGCCAAGACCGAGTCCGGCACGGCCATCGCCGTCTTCCATTCCACCAAGCCCATCACGCGCGCCGTCCTCGTGACGACGACCGACAAGGGCTTCACCGGCACGCGCAAGTGGGTCGAGACGCCGGCCATGGCCGCCAGCGGCGGCGGCGGCACGACGACCTCCGCCCCTCTGCCCCCCGGCACGACCGCCTGGTATATCAACGCCTACGCTGACCAGCTGACGCTCACCTCTGACTACCAGGAAATCAAATGATCCGCCCGACGCTCGCACTCCTGCTCCTCCCGCTGGCCCTCTGCGCCGCCGACGCGCGTAAGCCGAACATCCTCGTCATCCTCGCCGACGACCTCGGTTACGGCGACGTGCAGTGCTACAACCCGACGCGCGGCAAGATCCCCACCCCCCACCTCGATAAACTCGCCTCGCAAGGGATGCGCTTCACCGACGGACATTCCTCCTCCGGTGTCTGCTCGCCTTCACGCTATACCCTGCTGACGGGCCGCTACCACTGGCGCACCCGCCTGCAGACCGGCATCGTCCCCTTGTGGGGCTCTCCGCTCATCGCACCGGAGCGCCTGACCATCGGCACGCTGGCGAAGCAGCACGGCTACCGCACCGCCGCCATCGGCAAATGGCATCTCGGCTGGGACTGGCCGATCCCTACGGACCGCGCCGCCCTGTTCAAGGAAAAGCCCAAGGGAGCGACCTTGGCCACCGAGGCCCAACGCGCGGTCTGGCGCGAGGCCTTCGCCCGGCCCATCGGCGGCGGACCGACCACGCGCGGGTTCGACCTCTACTTCGGCACCGACGTGCCCAATCACCCGCCGTTTTGCTTCATCGAGAACGACCGCACGGTCGGCATCCCCTCCGAATTCTTGACCGCCCGCCTCGTCGGCAACAACCAGGCCAGCATCCAGGGCCCCGCGCTCGCGGGCTGGACCCTCGAGCCGATCCTGCCCGCGCTCGGCGACCGGGCCGCCGCCTTCATCGCCGAATCCGCCAAAAAGCCGGAGCCCTTCCTGCTCTACCTGCCGCTGACCTCGCCGCACACGCCGCTCTCGGTGAATGAGGCGTGGAAAGGGAAAAGCGGCCTCAATCTCTACGCCGACTTCGTCATGGAGACGGATGCCCTCGTGGGCCGCGTCCTCGAGGCGCTGGATAAAAGCGGCGCGGCAGACCATACGCTCGTCCTGTTCAGCGCGGACAACGGCTGCGCACCCTACATCGGCATTTCGGACCTGGAGAAGATGGGTCATTACCCGAGCGGCCCCCTGCGCGGCGCCAAGGCGGATGCCTGGGAAGGCGGACATCGGGTGCCCTTCATCGTGCGTTGGCCCGGCAAGGTGCGAGCCGGCAGCGTCTGCGGCCAACTGGCGCAGCAGTCCGACTTCCTCGCCACCTTCGCCGAGCTACTCGGCACCCGACTACCGGACAACGCCGGCGAAGACAGCGTGAGCCTCATGCCCCTGCTCAAGGGCGGCGACCAACCCGTGCGCGGCAATGCGGTGAGCGCCTCCATCGGGGGCGTCCCTGCGCTGCGCAGCGGCAACTGGAAATACATCCCCGCCCCAGGGTCCGGCGGCTGGGGCAAAGGCGGCGACCCATCGCAGCCCGTGCAGCTCTACGACCTCGCGGATGACCTCGGCGAGACCAAGAACCTCGCCGCCACGATGCCGGAGAAGGTCGCCGAGATGAAAACCTTGCTCGAAAAACTCATCACCGACGGTCGCTCCACCCCCGGCGAACCGCAAAAGAACGACGTGGAAGTGAAACGCTTTCCGGCAAAGCCCGTTGCCGCATCGAAGCAAAAAGCCAAGGGATCGAAGTAAGCCACCCCATGAAAAATCCCCTGGTCGTCCTCACCACTCTCCTCCTCGCGCCTCTGGCCGCGCTCCATGCCGCTGACCTACGGAAACCCAACATCATCGTCATTCTCGCCGACGACATGGGCTATGCCGACATCGGCGCCCACGGCGGCAAAGACATTCCGACGCCGCACATCGATCGTCTGGCGTCACGAGGGGTGCGCTTCACCGATGCGTATGCGAACGGTTCGTTCTGCACCCCGACGCGCGCCGCTTTGTTGAGCTGCCGGTATCAGCATCGCTACGGCATCGAAGACCTCGGCGGGCCGCTGCCGGCGCAGGCCAATACGTTGCCGCAGCGGCTCAAAGCGGCGGGCTACGTGACGGGCATGGTCGGCAAGTGGCACCTCGGCTCGACCCAGGGCTTCACGCCGGTGGACCGTGGTTTCGATGAGTTCTTCGGCTTCGTCGGAGGCGGGCATCAATACATCATCCAACCGAACGGAAAAGGCGAGTACAACGCCCCCATCCTGCGCAATCGCGATCCAGTGAAAGAACAGCGCTACCTGACCGACGCCTTCGGCGAAGAGGCGGCGGCCTTCGTCGAGCGATGCTCCCCGACCAAGAACGAAGAACCACGAACCAAGGACGCAAAGCCCTTCTTCCTCTACCTCGCCTTCAACGCCGTGCATACGCCCTTGCAAGCGACCGAGAAATACAAGGCCCGCTTCCCCGGCATCACCGAACCCAAACGCCAGACCTATGCGGCCATGCTCAGCGCGATGGATGACGCCGTGGGCCTGGTGATCGCCAAACTGGAGCAGACGGGCGAGTTCGACCGCACGCTCATCGTCTTCACCAATGACAATGGCGGCCCGACGACGCGCAATGCCGTCAACGGCTCACGCAACACGCCCCTGCGCGGCTCGAAGTGCGAGACTTTCGAAGGCGGTATCCGCGTGCCCATGCTCATGCAGTGGCCCGGCGTCATCGCGCCCGGCACGACCTACGCGAAGCCTGCGATCAGCTTCGACATCAGCGCCACGGCGCTCGCGGCCGCCGGCGCCGACGCCTCTGCCATCGACGGCGTGGACCTGCTCCCCTTCATCAAAGGCGTCCGCTCGGGCGCACCGCACGACGTCCTGTTCTGGCGCAGCCGCACGATGAGCAACAACTACGCCGCGCGTCAGGGTGACTGGAAATACGTCCACAGCACCGAAGGGGATGCCGCTCCCGGCCCCAGACAAAAGCCCGCGCAAGACCGGCTCTTCAACCTCGCCACCGACCTCAGCGAACAGCGCGACCTCGCCACCGAAGAGCCCGCCAAGCTGGCCGAGCTGAAGAAGCTCTATGCGGCTTGGAGCGATGAAATGGACGCCGACTGCCGTCGGCTCGGCCTCGAACCCAAGTTTCCTAAGCCCCTGAGTCCCGCCGCCAGGAAACCCGCCGCCAAATAATCCGCCCAACTCTTCCCCATGCGCCCGCTCCTCGCCCTGCTGCTCTCGGTCCTCTCGCTGACCGCCGCCGACCCCGCGTCGTTCGCCCTGCCCGCGCCCTCGGCCGAGGCCACGCTGCCCGGCGAAGGCGCGCTGCGCCGCTATGACGGCTATGTGAAGCGGTGGAACATGATCCGCCCGCAATGGGCGACGGAGGTCCCCAAGGACCAAGGCGCGGTGGTCTTCTTCGGTGATTCGATCACCCAAGGCTGGGGCACGGATTTCCGGAAAGCCTTCGAAGGCATGAAACTGGCCAACCGCGGCATCGGCGGCGACACGACCCGCGGCATGCTCCTCCGGCTCAAGGAGGACGTGCTCGCGCTCAACCCGAAGGCCGTCGTGCTCCTGATGGGCACCAATGACATCGAGGTCGAAGTGCCGGTCGACGCCATCGGCCGGAATTTCCAGAAGATCGTCGCCGCGCTCAAGGCCCACGACCCGAAGATGCCCGTCATCGTCTGCCGCATCTTCCCGAGCTCGGCCACGAAGAAGCGCCCGAAGGAGACCATCCTCGCCGTCAACGAACACTTCGCCGGCGCGGTGAAGGGCGATCCGCAATTCACGGTGCTCGATACCTACGCCCTCTTCGCCAACGCCGAAGGCGATGCCCTGCCCTCCCTCTTCCCCGACCTGCTTCACCTCAACCCTGCCGGGTATGCGAAGTGGGCCTCGGCGCTCCGTCCGGTGTTCGCCACGCTCGGCCACCTCGATACCCAGGCCGACGACTTCAAGCCGGAGGAAGGCTTCGTGAGCCTCTTCAACGGCAAGGACCTCACCGGTTGGGGCTACCGCGCCACGCCTCCCCGCAAGGGCGCGCCCAAGCCCGGCGCCCCGCTGTTCGTGGAAGTGAAGGCCGACCAATGTTTCGACGGCCGGACCGAGAGCGCCGACGGACGTTACCGCGCCATCAACGGACGCCTCGTGATCACCACGCCCGCCGAAGGACGCCGCATCCAGGCGCTCTGGACCACCCGCGAATTCCCCGAGGACTTCGAGCTGCGTCTCGAATTCCGCGCCACGCCTAACGCCGACAGCGGCGTCTACCTGCGCAAGCCGCAGCTCCAGTGCCGCGACTTCCTCGTCGCCGGACCTTACAAGGACCTGAAGCAGTATAAGGCCCAGGACTGGAACGAACTGGTCGTCGTCGTGAAGGGCGGCGTCGCGCACGCCACCTGCAACGGCGAAGTCCTGGAAGCCGCCCTCAAGCTGCCCGCCACGGGCCCGATCGGCCTCGAAGGCGACCGCGGCCAGATGGAATACCGCCGCCTGCGCGTGAAGACGCTCGCCCGCTGAGTCGGTTTCCGACTGACTGCGGACGTCCCCCGGCCGCCTCCACCCCCGCACCCGCGATCCGCGCATACGCATCGCCCCCAAGCCAGCACGCCATCTTCCCGACCCTCTCCTCATGAAGCTAATTTTCCTCTTCCTCTCCACCCTGCTGCTCGCGCCGTCGGCCGTGCTCCGGGCCGCCGAAGGCACCGCGCCGAAACCCAATATCATCTTCATCCTGACGGACGATCAGGGCTACGGCGACCTGGGGCGCCACGGGCACCCCTTGCTCAAGACCCCGCACCTCGATGCGCTGCATGACCAGAGCGTGCGCTTCGATCAATTTTACGTGAGCCCGTCCTGCTCGCCGACGCGCGCGGCGCTCCTGACGGGCATGCACGAGTTCCGCAACGGCGTCACGCACACCACCCTGCCGAGGGAACACCTGAACAAGGACGCCGTCCTCCTGCCGCAGCTCCTGCGGTCCGCAGGCTATCGTACGGGCTTCGTCGGCAAGTGGCATCTGGGCGGCGATGGCGACTATGCTCCCGAGAAGCGCGGGTTCGAATGGTCCTCCACCAATGTCGGCGGTCCGAACGTGCACTTCGATCCGGTCATGATCCGCAACCGCAAGCGCGAGCCGCGGAAAGGCTACCGGGAGGACATCTTTTTCGACGAGGCCATGGCCTTCATCGATGAGCGCAAGGACGCCCCCTTCTTCTGCTACCTCGCCACCTATTCGCCCCATGCGCCCCTGGCCGCCCCCGAGGAATTCACGGCGCCGTTCCGCGGCAAGGTGGACGATGAAGAGGCTGCCTATCTCGGCATGGTCGCCAACCTCGACTACAACCTCGGACGGCTGATGCAGCATCTCCGGGAGCGTAAACTGGAGGACAACACGATCGTCGTCTTCATGAACGACAACGGTCAGACCCACGGACTGGATGTCTTCAACGCCGGCATGAGGGGCAGCAAATGCACCATCTGGCAGGGTGGCTCCCGCGCCATCTCCCTCTGGAAATGGGCCGGGAAATGGAAGCCACACACGTCGTCGAACCTGACGGCCCACCTGGACGTCCTCCCGACGCTCTGCGACCTCGCCGGCGCGGCCCTCCCGCCCGCACTTGGCGCGAAACTCGAAGGCTTCACCCTCCGGCCGCTGCTTGAGTCCGCGTCGCCGGTCAGTTGGCACGACGACCGCCTGCTGTTCCATCATGTCGGCCGCTGGCCCAGCGGCTTGGCGGCCGCGCATAAATATGCGATGGCCTCCGTGCAGACGGGCGACCTCCTCCTCGTGCGCAGCCGTCCGTGCGACGATCCAGCCTGCAAGCAATACTCCAGCCAGTGCACCACCCTGCGTTCCGTCGAAGCGGGCGCCACCGCGGCGACTTACACCAAAGCCGACGCGCAGTTCCACTGGGGCGTCACGCCGCCCGGACGCTGGTCGCTGTTCGACCTGAAGAAAGACCCGGTCTGCCGGAACGACCTGGCGGCCGAACGGCCGGAGCTGACCGCCAAGCTCGCCGCGTCTTACGACCAATGGTGGGACACCCTCTACCCCACGATGATCCGACTCGGCGGCGACCAGGGTGAGCCCGAACCGCTCAGAAAAGGCCGAGCCAAAAAACAGAAGTAAATCCTCGGACCAGACCATGAGACCTATCCTAACCCTCCTCGCGGCCCTGCTGCTCGCCCCGCTGGTCGCCTGGCCGGCGGCCGACGCGTCGACGAAGCGCACGAAACCCAACATCATCTTCATCTACGCCGATGATTGGGGCTGGGGAGACCTGTCATGTCATGGCAACTCATGGCTGAAGACCCCGCACCTCGACAAGCTGGCCAGCGAAGGCATCGACTTCCAGCAGTTCAACGTCCTGAGCCCGGTCTGCTCCCCCAGCCGAGCGGCGGCCATGACGGGGCGTTTCCCTGGTCGCTTCGGCATCAACACGGTCTTCGGCGTCACCAAGCCGCCGGAGATGCCCGACTGGCTGGACCCCCGGGCGCCCACGATTGCCCGCATGCTCAAGACTGCGGGTTATCGCACCGGACACTTCGGCAAGTGGCATCTGGGCGAAGGCACCCCGACCATGGCGGACTATGGTTTCGATGACTCCGCCGTCTATCACGGGCCGGGGCCGAAAGTCAGGCCCTACGGAAATGACATCCCGAACCAGGCGATCAAGTTCATCGAGGCGAACAAAGACCGCCCGTTCTATGTCAACGTGTGGCTGCACGAAAGCCACCTGGCCCACAGCCCTTCGGCCAACGCCATGGCGCAATGGAAACACCTCGAACCCCGGCAACAGGTCTACGCCGCGGTCATCACCGATGGCGACGATAAGGTCGGCCTGATCCTCGATGCGCTGGAGCGGTGCGGCATCGCCCAGGATACCTTGGTGGTCTTTTCCAGCGATAACGGCCCGGCGAAACCCAAAGCGGGCGACCAAGGCGTCCCCGGGAAATATCGCGGTCACTATAACGTCGGCGAAACCGGCGGATTGCGTGGCCAGAAAACCAGCCTCTTCGAAGGCGGCGTCCGCGTGCCCTTCATCGTGCGGTGGCCCGGCCGAGCGCCGGCCGGTCTGAAAAACGACGCCACCGTGCTGACGGCGGTGGACCTGCTCCCGACCTTCTGCGCCATCGCCGGAATCAACCCGCCCGAAGCAATCGACGGCGATAACCTGCTGCCGGCCCTGAAGGGCGAAGCGGCTCGGCGCACGCGGCCCATCTTCTGGCGCATCAGCGGCAACAAGAGAGAAGCGGACTACTGGCCTGACCTGGCGGTGCGCGAGGGAGACTGGAAACTGGTCACCACCTTCGACGGAAAGCGTTCCGAACTCTACAACCTACCAGCAAACCGCGCTGAAGATGTGGCCAAAAATCAGGCGAAGGAACACCCCGAGGTCGTCGCCCGCCTGACCCAGCTCGCGTTGGAATGGAACGCGACGCTGCCCACCAAGGCGGACCCCGCCTGTTCGGCGACACCGCGATAAGCCAGGCGGAAGGAAAACCAGGCTGGAGCGACGTGTCGTCCGCTGATTGACTGCGGCCGATGCTCGACTGGATCCAAGGCCATACCCTGCTGCCCGCCGACGGGTGGATCCTGCTGCTCGCGCTCTTCGGGGCCCTCTGCATCGGGCTCTCGAAGTCGGGCTTGGCCGGTACCGCGACGCTCAACGTCGTCATCATGGCCAAGATCTTCGACGCCAAGCCTTCCGTGGGCATCGTCCTGCCCATGCTCATCGTCGCCGACCTGATGGGCTACCTGATCAACCGCCAGGGCGGCAGCTGGCGGCAGATCGTACCGATGATTCCCGCGGCGGTCGTCGGCGTCTTCGCCGGCTGGTTCCTACTCGACCGGGTCGACAACGGCTCCGCTCGCATCGTCATCGGCGTCCTCATCCTCGCCCTGCTCGCCTTCAACGTCGTCCTGCACCATCGCCGCGAGCAGCTCCTGGCCCTCACCCGCCACCGTACGTTCACCTGGGGCATGGGCGGCATCGCCGGCGTCGCCACGATGCTCGCCAACGCCGCCGGTCCGGTGATGACGGTCTACCTGCTCGCCCAGCGCCTGGAGAAAAAGGAGCACCTCGGCGTGTTCTGCCGCTTCTTCCTTTTCATCAACCTCTTCAAACTCCCGTTCAGCGGGAACCTCGGACTCGTCACCGGACCGTCACTCATGACCAATCTGGTGCTCCTGCCCGGGGTGATCGCGGGTATCGTGCTCGGCTGGCAGATCCTGAAGCGTATCAAGCAGGACGCCTTTGAGTCCGTGCTGGCCTGGCTGACCGCCTTCGCCGCCGTCTGGCTGATCGTGGGCTGACCGCTTGACTCCGCCCGGCGGGAAAGCGGAAATAAGGGTCTCATGAAGACCCCGCTGCTCGCCCTCCTCGCCGGCTTCGCCCTCGTCGGCTGCCAGACCCCGGAAACCGCCCCTGCCATCCCGGCCAAGAGCGCGCCTGTCGCCCCGCCGGCCAAGGACGTGCCCGTCCAGCGTAACCTCGCCGTGGGCGCCACGCCCGAGAGCGTGACCAAGGGCTTCGGCGGCAAGTATTTCGTCACCCTCATGGGCACGTCCCGCAAGGCCGGTGACGGCGACGGCAAGATCGTCAAGGTCGACGGCGACAAGGTCACCGTCCTCACGGAAGGACTCGACGACCCGAAGGGCATCGTCTTCGTCGCGAAACGTCTCATCACCGCCGACTTCGACAAGGTCTGGTCCATCGACGCCAAGGGCAAGAAGACCCTGCTCGCCGGACCGGCCGCCTTCCCGACGGCCCCCGCCTTCCTCAACGACGTCGTCGTCTCGCCCGACAAGAAGAGCGTCCTCATCACCGACATGGGCGCGGTCGCCAAGATGCGCGGCGCCGACGGCAAGCTCTTCGCCATCGGCAGCCCTGAGCACAAGGCCATTCCGGTCATCGCCCGCGTCTTCCAGGTCACGCTCGAAGGCAAGGTCACCGAAGTCATCGCCCCGACCCCGAAGATGCTCAACCCGAACGGCATCGACGTCATGGCCAACGGCCGCATCCGCATCGCCGAGTTCTTCACCGGCGACGTCCTCGAATACAACAAGGGCAAGTGGAAGACCCTCGCCAAGGGCCACCGCTCCGGCGACGGCATCGTCCACGACTCCAAGGGCCGTTTCTACGTCTCCGAAGTCTTCACCGGTCGCGTCACCCGCTACGAAGCCGACGGCTCCGCTCCCAAGGAACTCGGCCAGGGCCTCAAGGCCGCCGCCGACCACTTCCTCGACGAGAAGGCCGGCGTGCTGATCGTCCCGGACAGCAAAGCGGGCGAGCTGGTCTTCCTGGCGCTTTAAGGCAGGACAGGGCTGGGGCCAGGGTCAGCAACTGGCCCTGGCGAAGCCTGCTCAGCGCGGTTAATCGACAGAAAATAAAGGGCTCCCCGACGTACAGCGGGCTGGAGTTATCCCGCAACCCGATAAGTATCGGGCGTCTCAGCGATGCCCCTGCGTTGCCTCACCCTTCTCCCCTTCCTCGTCGCGCTGGCTTTCGGCGCGCCTCCGGAGGCGCGCATCGACGAGAAACATCGCGCCTTCCTCAAGGAATACTGCGTCGAGTGCCACAACGCGGATAAGCAGAAAGGAAAGCTCCGTCTCGACGATATCGCCTTGAAGCTTGATACGGTGCAGCTCGCGGACCGTTGGCAGAAGATCCTGAATCAAGTCAACTCGGGGGAGATGCCGCCCGACGACTCCAAGCAGCCGGCTCCGGTCGCGAAGGCCGATTTCCTCGAGATGCTCTCCGGCACGCTCGTCACCGCGCGGAAGACCATCGGCGACGCCCACGGTCAGATCACGATGCGTCGCCTCAACCGACGCGAATACAAGAACACCCTCCGCGACCTGCTCGGCATCGATCTGCCCGTCAATGAACTGCCCGCCGACGGCGGCGCCGGGGCCTTCGACACCGTGGGAGCCTCGCTCTTCATGTCGTCAGACCAGTTCGAACGCTATCTGGCGCTCGGACGTCAGGCGATCGACGAACATTTCATCCGCTTCGCCCCGACGAAGGCCCTGAAGATCCGGACCGAAGCCGAGGCCTACGCGAATCCGCGCATCACCAAGTCCTACGCCAAGCGCGTCGACTGCCATGAACGCTATGTCGCCTGGACCAAGGCGGTCGATGAGGCCGCGGCCCGCCCTGAAAACAGTACCATCATCGCGACCCTTACGGCCGAAAAGAAAGGTGACGCTACCTACCGCTATTACCAATGGCAGCGCATCCCGGGCGCACCCAGCCCGGAGAAATTCGGCTACCTCGACGCGATCCACGCGGACGAGCAAGGCCGACGCAATTGGGTCCACTCCGCCCCCCAGCAGCGAGCCTACCTGGCCAACCCCGCGACGAAGACGGGCTCCTTTCTCACTTACGCGGACGTCTTCGCCAACCCCTACCAGCCTTTCAACGTCCCCGGGAACTGGCCCGCCGGCCGCTATAACGTCCGCGTCCGGATAGCCGCCACCGCCGACACCCCCAAGTCACGGCATTTCGTCGAGTTCGGACCGTTGCAGGGCGCGGTCGCGAGCACGCATGAGGTGACGGGCACGATGGAGCGGCCGCAGCTCCTGGATATCCCGCTGGAAATCACGAGCAAGGGCAGCCGCGGTTTCTTCCTGCGCGAACGAGGCTCCTTCGACTCGAACGAGCGCGCCCTGCAGATCTTCGGCGAGGCCCTCCGTCGTAACGGCGTCGGACCGGAATTCGCCCTCTGGATCGACTGGATTGAGATCACCAACGTCGACGGCCAGAGGGTCACCCACCAGCAAAGGCGCGAAGTCGAACTCCACGCCAACGCGATGGTCGGCGGGACCTACAACGGTTATTTCAAGGGAGGCCACGAAGCGGCGCAGGCGTTTCTCGCCACGGGCAAACCGCAGAAAGGCATCCCCGACGCGCAGGAAGCGAAATTCCGGGTCAAGGCCTTCGAGCAGAACGGCCCGAGCTTCCGGCGCTACCTGGAAGATCCGCTCACGAAGACGGGCGCCTACCTGACCATCCACAACGTCCACAAGGAGGAAGCCATCACGCTCCCGCCTGATCAGCCTTCGGGCTGGCTCAAGACCAAGCATGTGACCCCGGCGGTCCCGCCAGGAGAATACCTCCTACGGCTCCGCATCGGCGCGACCCCGGACGCCCCGAAGGAACGACGCTACCTGGCCGTCGGTACGCGCCTTTCCGGCGAGGAGGACTTCACGCTCCTCGAGACCCGTGAGGTGACCGGTAGCATCACGGACCCTCAGGTGATGGAATTGCGCGTGAACGTCACGGCGGACAGCCCGCGGACATTCATCCTCCGCGAGAAGCGTGAGGTCAAATTGGACTTGGAACGCTATGAGTCCGCTCGCAAGCAGACCGGCATGGGTCCGCCTCCGGCGCTCTGGATCGACTGGGTCGAGTGGGAAGGCCCCTTGCCGCCCGAAGGGAAGGCCGCCATGACCAAGCCGATCCTGACCCGCGGCGAAGGCCCGACCGACGAAGCTCAGGCTCGCGCCTGCCTGGCCGACTTCGCCCAACGCGCCTTCCGCGGACGTTCCGCCGAGCAGCCTTTCCTCGACCGGCTCATGGGCATCTACCGCGCCGGCCGTCAGAGCGGGCTCGACCACGAGCGCGCCCTGCGCGAACCGCTCAGCGTGGTCCTCGCCTCCCCCGGCTTCCTCTATCTCTCCGAACCCAATCCCGGGAAAGCATCGCGCCGGCTCGACGACCTCGAACTCGCCTCCCGGCTATCCTACTTCCTTTGGAGCGCCCCGCCCGACGCCGAGCTCCTGCGCCTTGCCGAAAAAAACACCCTGCACGAGCCCGCCATCCTGAGCGCGCAAGTCGACCGCCTCATCGCCGACCCGAAGTCGTCCGCCTTCGTGACCGGATTCACCCATCAGTGGCTCGGCCTGCATCGCCTCGATTTCTTCCAGTTCGACACCAAGCAGCACAAGGATTTCGACTACAGCACCAAAGCCGCCGCCCGCAACGAGGTCTATCAGACCATCGACCACATCCTGCGCCATGGCGACAGCCTCAACCGCCTGCTCAAGAGCGACTACGTGGTGATCAACGGCCTGCTCGCCGATTACTACGGGTTGAGCCAGGTGAGCGGGGATGCCTTCCGCAAGGTGACGCTCCCCCAGGATTCGCCTCGCGGCGGCCTGCTCGGCATGGCCGCCATCCTGGCGATGGGCAGCAACGGCCGCGACACCAGCCCGGTCGAACGAGGTGCTTGGATCCTGCGCAAGCTGCTGCACGAACCACCGCCCCCTGCCCCGCCGAACGTACCGCAGCTGAATCGCCTCGAAGACAAGCTCCTCTCCACCCGCGAACGCCTCGCCGCCCACCAGGAGCAACCTCAGTGCGCCCAGTGCCACCGTAAGATCGACCCCATCGGCTTCGGACTGGAGAACTTCGACGCCACCGGCAAATGGCGGACGACCGAGACCTACGAGAAGAGGGGGGTCGGTCGGAAGACCTGGCCGATCAGCCCGGCCGGCGCCTTCCACAAGGGGTCGAGTTTCAAGGACTACTTCGAACTCCGCGACCAGATCGCCGCCCATCCGGAGAAGTTCGGCCGCGGCTTCACCGAGGCCCTCGTGGAGTATGGCCTGGGACGTCCGTTCGGTTTCCTCGACGAACCGCTCGCCACGGCCATCCTCACGGAGGCGCAGGCCAAGGACTATCAGATGGCCGCCTTCCTCCGCGCGCTCGTCCGCTCCGAGACTTTCCAAACCAAATGAGCCGAACCGACCTCAGCCGCCGTCACTTCCTCCGCGCCGCCGGCACGCTGATCGCCCTGCCCGCGCTGAGCTCGCTGGGCTTCAAGGCCTTCGCCGCCGAGAAACCTGCCACGCAGCCGAAGCGGATGGTCTTCCTGGGCTTCGGCTACGGGGTGACCAATGAGACTTGGTTCCCGTCCCTCAAGGACACCGGAGCCGACTACGCGCTGCCGGCCGGACTCGCCCCGCTCGCCGAACACAAGAAAGACTTCACGCTCGTCCAAGGCCTCTCGAACAAGTTCAGCGATGAAGCCCACTGGGGGAGCACCTTCTGGCTCACGGGGGCCAACCGCTACGCGCAGCCGGGGCAGAGCTTCCACAACGGCATCTCCGCCGACCAGGTCGCCGCCGCCAAGCTCGGCATGGACACGCGTTACGGCTCCATCCGGCTCGACTGCGCCAACGCCAGCGATTCCGGACATGGCCCCGGCTCGATGGCCTGGGATGCGCGAGGTAAGCCGCTGGTCGGGCACGAGAACCCGGTCGCCGCCTACCATCGTCTCTTCTCCGACGAGACCATGCCGCTCGCCCGGCGCCAGGCGCTGCTCGCCCAGCAACGCAGCGTGCTCGATGCCGTGCTCGAAGACGCCGCCCGCGTCCGTCGCGGCCTCTCGCGCGCCGACACCGACAAGCTCGACGAGTACTTCCAGAGCGTCCGCGACATCGAACTGCGGCTCTCGAAGGACGAACAGTGGCTGGACCGTCCGAAGGCCAAGGCGCCCTTCCCTCCGCCCAAGCCGGGTCTCGCCGGCAAGGACGAGATCAAGGTGATGTACGACCTCATCGTCGCGGCGCTCCAGACCGACAGCACCCGCGTGCTCACCTACCGTCAGCCGGTCAGCTCGCTCCTCGCCAGCCTCAGCGTGAAGGTCGCTTCGCACGACATGAGCCATTACGCCCCCGGCGAACGCATGGAAGCCTCCCAGAAGCGCGACCTCGAGCAAAGCAGGCTGCTGGCCGGCCTCTTCGCCAAGCTCAAGGCCACGAAGGAAGCCGACGGCTCCAGCCTTTTCGACCACACCACGATCGCTTACGGCAGCAACATCCGCACGATCCACTACCTCGACAACTGCCCCACGCTGATCGCCGGGGGCGGGGCCGGCATCCGATTGGGCCAGCATATCGCCCTCCAAGGCAAGAGCACCCCGCTCTGCAATCTCTGGCTCACCCTGCTGCAAGGAAGTGGCGTGAAGGTCGACAGCCACGGCGACAGCAATGGCGTCGTCAAGGAACTCACCGCCTGACCCTCTCATGAACACCCTAAGACTCCTCCTCCTCACCCTGACCCTGCCCGTCTTCGCCCAGGACGGCTTCACGCCGCTCTTCAACGGCAAGGACCTCTCCGGCTGGGACGGCGAACCCGGCCTCTGGGCCGTCGCGGACGGCGTGATCGTCGGCACGAGCGAAGTCGGTAAGCCGAAGACGAATTCGTTCCTGATCTGGAACGGCAAGGTGAAGGACTTCGAGGTCCGCGCCACGGTCAAGGTCGTCGGCGATAACAACTCCGGCTTGCAGTATCGCAGCCGCCGGCTGCCTGAAGTGACGCCTTGGACGATCCTTGGCTACCAGTGCGACGTCCATCCGACCGACGTCCATACGGCGATGACCTACGAAGAACGCGGCCGCGGCATCTTCGGTTACAACGGCGTCGACGTAGTCATGGACCCGACCGGCCAGCGCTGGCAGGTCGGCGAACGCCCGCGCGTGCAGGCCGACATCTCCCAGTATAACGAGTTCACGGTCATCGCCCGCGGCAACCGCCTCGAGCACAAGGTCAACGGCCAGACGACCTCGGTCTTCATCGACCACGACGAGAAGGGCCGCGCCCTCGAAGGCCTCATCGCCATCCAGCTCCACGCCGGCAATCCCCATAAGACCTACGTGAAGCAGGTCCTGCTTAAGGTGCTCGAAGACGGTGCGATCCTGCCCTTCGACCAGGCCGCCCTGCCCGCCGGCGCCAAGAAGATCGACAAGCCCAAGGTCGTCAGCGCCCAGGGCAAGAACCCGCCCAAGAAGAAGGCTCCGGCCTGCTTCGCCGCGCAGCTCTCGGCGGCCCGGCCGAACATCCTGCACATCCACGCCGACGACCACCGGGCCGACGGCCTGGGTGCGCTCGGCGCGCCGGGCCTGATCACCCCGCATCTCGATGCCCTCGTCGCCCGCGGCCTGACGTTCACCCGTGCCTACACGCAAGGCTCGATGATCGGCGCGGTCTGCACCCCGAGCCGCACGATGATGCTGACCGGACGTTCCTGGCAGCGCATCCCCGGCGCCAAGGCGGCCCGGCCTGAGGCCGACAACCCCGCCACCTTCCTCCCCAGCGTGCTGGCGGCGGCCGGCTACCGCACCTGGCACATGGGCAAAGGGGGCAACGCGTTCACCGAGGGACTTCGCGCCTTCCAGACCAGCATCATTGACGATGCCAGGAAAAATGGCGATCCAGTCACCGATCGCGCGCACGCCAGCGCGCGCCTCGCGGACCGCACGATCGGCTTCCTGAAGGAGCATGCCGCCCGCAAGGACGCCGCGCCTTTCTACGCCTACCTCGCCCCGCCCGTCCCGCACGACCCGCGCTCGGCCGAACCCCGCTTCCACGCGATGTATGACCCCGCACGCATCGCGCTCTCGCCGGCCTTCCTACCCCAGCACCCTTGGAACAACGGAGAGATGACCGTCCGCGACGAACGCCTCGCTCCGTGGCCACGCACGGAAAAAGACACCCGGCAACAGACCGCGGATTACTACGCCTGCGTGACCGGACTGGACCACCATGTCGGCCGGATCTTCGCCGCCCTCAGGGAAACCGGCCAATGGGAGAACACCATCATCGTCTTCTCCGGCGACAATGGCCTCTCGCTCGGCGAGCATGGCCTCTTCGGCAAGCAGAACCTCTACGAGTTCGGCGGCATGCACGTGCCGCTCGTCATCGCCGGACCCGGCATCCCTCACGGACGCACCGCCGCGTTCACCTACCTCATGGACCTCTTCCCGACCTTCGTCTCGCTGGCCGGCGCCAAATCGCCCGACGGCGTCGATGGCCTCGACCTCACGCCGGTGCTCCGCGGCGAAAAGCCGGCGGTCCGCGACGGGGCATATCTGGCCTACCGTGACTGCATGCGCTCCTTCAGCGACGGACGTTGGAAGCTCATCCGCTATCCGCTCGTCGACCGCACCCAGCTCTTCGACCTGGAGAAGGATCCGCGCGAACTGACCAACCTAGCCGAAATTCCGGAGCACGCCGAAACCTTACGTCGCCTCCAGGCACGGCTCGGCGCGGAAATGAAAGCCTACGACGACGCCTTCCCGCTCAGCGTGGCCAACCCCGCTCCAGCGGAGTGGACGCCCCCGAGCAAGGAGCAACTCGCCGCCGAAGACGCCAAAGCCAAGGGTGGCCGGAAGAAGAAGACCCCCAACCCGGCCAAGAAGTAAGCGTCGAACTCTCCGGCCATAATGGGGTCAGACCCTATTAATGGGGTCTGACCCCATTTCCGTCTTTGCCCTCCTCCTCCCTTAGCCCGTAATTTGCCCTCACTCCCATGCGTCCCCTGCTCGCCCTGCTCTTCGCCACCCTGACGGCCCTCGCGGCCCCGTCGCGACCCAACGTGGTCCTGATCCTGGCCGATGACCTCGGCTACTCCGACCTCGGCTGCTACGGCAGCGAAATCGCGACCCCGAACCTCGACGGGCTCGCGAAGAACGGCGTCCGCTTCACGCAGTTCTACAACACCGCCCGCTGCTGGCCCTCTCGCGCGGCCCTGCTCTCGGGCTACTACGCCCAGCAGGTCCACCGCGACGCCCTCCCCGGCATCGGCGGCGGCGGCCAAGGCGTCCGTCAGTCCTGGGCCCGCCTGCTCCCGGACTTCCTCAAGCCCGCCGGCTATCGCAGCTACCACAGTGGCAAGTGGCACATCGATGGCCCCGTCCTCGCCAGCGGCTTCGACCGCTCGCTCGACATGCGCAACCAAGGCAACTTCTTCAGCGCCAAGGGCAACTCGATCGATGACGTCGCGGTGAAGGTCCCGGCCGATGAGAAGGGATATTACGCGACCATCGCGACGGCTGACCACGCCATCGACTGCCTCAAGGACCATGCGGCGAACCATGCCGACAAGCCCTTCTTCCATTACGTGCCGTTCATCGCCCCGCACTTCCCTCTCCACGCCCTGCCCGAAGACATCGCCAAGTATCGCGACAAGTACCTCGCCGGCTGGGAAGCCCTGCGTGCTTCCCGTCACGCCCGTCAGAAAGAACTCGGCCTGACCAACACCACCCTCTCCGCGGTCGAACCTGAAGTCGGCCCGCCCTATGCCTTCCCGGTCGCAATGGAGAAGCTTGGGCCGAACGAAGTGAACCGTCCGCTGCCCTGGGATTCCCTCACCGCCGAGCAGCGTCGCTTCCAGGCCACGAAGATGGCCATCCACGCCGCGATGGTCGACCGCATGGACGCGGAGATCGGTCGTATCATCGCCCAGCTCAAGACCATGGGCGCCTACGAGAACACCCTCATCCTCTTCGCCTCCGACAACGGCGCCAGCGCCGAGATCATGGTGCGCGACGGCGGCCACGACCAGCAGGCCGCCATGGGCAGCGCTGCCACCTACCTCTGCCTCGGGCCCGGCTTCTCCAACGCCGCCAACACCCCGCACCGCCGTCACAAGACCTGGGTGCACGAAGGCGGTATCAGCACGCCCCTCATCGCCCACTGGCCGGCCGGCCTCGCCGCCAAGGGCGAGCTCCGTCGCACTCCGGCCCACGTCATCGACGTCGTCCCGACCGTGCTCGAGCTCGCCGGCGTGACCAAGCCCGCCGATTGGAAAGGACAGCCCATTCCTGCCGCCCCGGGCAAGAGCCTCGTCGCCGCGCTCAAGTCCGATGTCACTGTCGAACGCCCGAGCCTCTGGTGGCTGCACGAACAGAACAAGGCCATCCGCGTCGGCGACTTCAAGCTCGTCGCCGCCAAGGGCGACGCCTGGGCCCTCTACGACCTGAGCACCGATCGGGCCGAGCAGTTCGACCTCTCCGCCAAGATGCCCGAGAAGGCCAAGGAACTCGCCGACCTCTGGCAGAAGCAGACCGACGAGCATGTCGCCCTCGCCAAGCTCACGCTTGCCGAACAGCCGAAAGGCAAAGCCGGCAAGAACAACGCCAAGAAGAAGGCGAAGTAAGTCCGAGACGGAGTTGACCGGTTGATCCGTTGAACGGTTGGCCAGATGTAATAATCCCACCCCTACCCCCACCCCTACCCCTATTTCATAATCATGCGCCCCCTCCTCGCCCTCCTGCTGCTAGCTCCGCTGGCGGCGCTCACCGCGGCTGATAAGCCCAAGGCCGCCCCTCAGGCGCAGAAGAAACAAGCTCGCCCCACGCCGCCGACGCGCGCCTTCGACGCCCCGGGCGCGCCGGCCTTCGTGAAGCTCGGCACCAAGACCTCGCTCGCCGACGGCAACTACCTCGTCGGCCCGACCTACGTCGCCGCCCCGGAGACCAAGGCCGTCGAAGGCGTTCCGCAGGGCAAGATCCAGCAGTTCCAGATCGATTCCAAGACCACGCAGCGCTTCAACCCCGGCATCGCCCGCGAAGAGTTCGGCGTGCCGGATCCGAACAACCCCAAGACCCTCATCGTCAAGACGCATACCATCGACTACAAGCGCACCATCACGGTCTACATCCCCGCCCAATACGTCCCCGGCACCGCCGCCCCGCTCCTCGTCACGCACGACGGCCCCGGCCTCGGCAAACCGGACCTCAACACGGCGCGCATCCTCGACAACCTCATCGCCCAGAAGCGCATCCCCGCCCTCATCATGGTGCAGATCGCCAACGGCGGCGGCGACGCCCAAGGCCACGAACGCGGTAAGGAATACGACACGATGTCCGGCCTCTACGCCGAGTATATCCAGCACGAAGTCCTCCCGCTCGTGGAGAAGAACTACGGCGTGAAGTTCACCACCGACCCCGAAGGCCGCGCCACGATGGGTACGAGCTCCGGCGGTTCCGCCGCGCTGATCATGGCCTGGTATCACCCGGAATGGTTCCGTCGTGTGCTCACCCTCTCCGGAACCTTCGTGAATCAGCAGTGGCCCTTCGACCCCAAGACCCCGGGCGGCGCCTGGGATTTCCACGAAACCCTCATCCCGCAGAGCGAGCGTAAGCCCATCCGCCTCTACATGGCCGTCGGCGATCGCGACAACTACAACCCCAACGTCATGCGCGACGGCATGCATGACTGGGTCGAGGCCAACCACCGCATGGCCAAGGTCCTCAAGGCCAAGGGCTACCCCTATCAGTATTATTTCTGCCAGGATTCCGGCCACGGTATCGGCAACGCCCGCGCCCAGCTCCTGCCCGCCGCCCTCGAGTGGCTCTGGCAGGGCTACCAGCCGCGCTGAGGCCTTTCGCCATGCGCCGCGCCCTCTGCTTGCTGGTGGCCGCTCCTTTACTGGCCCTTGAATACGCCCACAAGCCGGCGGACCCTCAGCCGACGGGCTGGCCTCTCACGGCCGAAGAGAAAGCCTTCATCGCGAAGCCTGAGTTCGAACGGCGGCCCGGCCGCGAGATCAATAAGCACCTCCCGCATCTCTGGCCCGCCGTGCCGTCCGCCGGCTCCTGGGGCGGCACTAGCTGGGTCGACACCCATGCGAGGCTGGTCACCTATGTGCAGAAAAACGCTGGCCCCTGCGACGTGCTGCTCGTCGGTGATTCGATCACGCAACAATGGGGCAGCCCGCTCGACAAGGGCGTCCTGAACGCCGCCTGGCTCAAGGCCTTCCCGACGGCGAAGACGATCAATATCGGCATCGGCGGCGACAAATCCCAGAACGTGCTCTGGCGCCTCGACCACGGCGGCGTCGCGGGACTCCAGCCGAAGACCATCGTGCTGATGATCGGTAACAATAACATGTTCTTCACGCCCGAGACCGGCGTCGCCGCCGCGGCGAAAGGCGTCGAGACGTGCGCCCTCAATCTGCGTGAGAAATTCCCGGACGCCGAACTCATCGTCGCGAAGATTCTGCCCTGCCACGGGCCCAAGAACCGCTTCTACGAGGACATCCTGCGGACCAATGCCGAGATCGACAAACTGAACCTCGGCGCCGACCCGAAGGTCAAGGTGCTCGACCTGACGAAGGACTTCCTCAACGCCGACGGCACGATCAAGAACGCGCTCTATGCCCCGGACAAGATTCACCTGTCCTTGGATGGTTACGATGTCTATGCCCAGCGCCTAGCCCCCCTGCTCAAGCTTGCGCTCGCACGCTAAGCCTCGGAACGGGATTGCAGGCACGAGGGATTCGGCTGACATCAGCCCAACCCCCATGCGCTCCCTGCTGCTCGCCCTGCTTGGCCTGACCGCCGCCCTCCCCGCCCAGGACATCGTCATCTACGGCGGCACCTCCGGCGGCATCACCGCGGCCATCCAGGCGGCCCGCGAAGGCCGGACGGCCGTGCTCATCGAGCCGACGCAGTTCCTCGGCGGCCTGACCACCGGCGGCCTCGGCGCCACTGATATCGGCAACAAGAAGGCCATCGGCGGCATCTCCCGCGAATTCTACACGGGCATCGGCACGTATTACGCCGACCCCTCCAAGTGGGTCCATCAGACGCGCGAGGCTTACTTCTCCAAGCGTCCTAACGGCAACATCGCCGACGAAGGCACGATGTGGACGTTCGAGCCCCACGTGGCCTCCGCGGTCTATGACCGGATGCTCAAGGCCGCCGGCGACAAGGTGACCGTGGTCTTCGGCGAACGTCTCGACCTCAAGAAGGGCGTGATCAAGGACGGCGCGCGCATCGTGAAGATCGTCATGGAGAGCGGCCGCGAGTTCTCGGGCAAGATGTTCATCGACGCGACCTATGAAGGCGACCTGATGGCCAAGGCGGGCGTCAGCTTTCATGTCGGCCGCGAAGCCAACGTCACCTACGGCGAGACGCTCAACGGCGTGCAGGTCGGCCATGCGCGCTCCCATCAGTTCAAGGTCGAAGTCGATCCTTACGTGAAGAAAGGCGACCCCGCCAGCGGCCTGCTGCCCGGCATCGGGAAGGAAATCCCCGGCCCCGACGGCTCCGGCGACCGCAAGGTGCAGGCCTACAACTTCCGCATGTGCACGACGGACGTCCCGGAGAACCGCCGCGACTGGGAGAAGCCGGCCAACTACGATGAACGCTGGTACGAGCTCGCGCTCCGCAACGTCGAGGCCGGCGAAGACCGCAACTCCTGGAATCCGGTAGGGATGCCCAACCGCAAGACGGACACCAATAACAACTTCGCCATCAGCACCGACTTCATCGGCCAGAACTGGGATTACGCCGAGGCCGACTACGCCACCCGTGCCAAGATCTGGCAGGCCCACGAAGACTGGCAGAAAGGCCTGATGTGGACCTACGCCCATCACCCGCGCGTGCCGGAGAAGATACGCCTGGCCTTCCAGAAGCTCGGCCTCGCGAAGGATGAGTTCAAGGACAACGGCAACTGGCCCCGCCAGCTTTATGTCCGCGAAGCCCGCCGCATGGTCTCCGATTACGTGATGTCCGAGAAGAACTGCCGCCGGGTCGAGACCATCGAGGATTCCGTCGGCATGGGAGCCTACCAGATGGACTCGCACCACATCCAGCGCTTCGTGACCAAGGAAGGCTTCGTGCGCAACGAAGGCGACGTCCAGGTCGGCAGCAAGCCCTACCCCGTCAGCTACCGCAGCATCCGCCCGCGCGCCTCCGAATGCACCAACCTGCTCGTGCCGGTCTGCCTGAGCGCCAGCCACATCGCCTACGGCTCGATCCGCATGGAGCCGGTCTTCATGGTCATGGGCCAGTCCGCCGCCACCGCCGCCGGCCTCGCCATCGAACGCGGCACCACCGTCCAGGCCGTTGACTACGGTGCGCTCAAGGAACGCCTCCTCGCCGCCGGCCAGGTCCTCGACTTCATTCCAGCCGCCGCGACGGGCGGCGCCCATGGCGTGGACAAGGCAAAGCTTCCGGGTGTCGTCGTGGATGACACCGCCGCCGCGCTCAAGGGCTTCGAAGCCACTGGACACACCAGCCCTCGCTATGTCGGCGACGGCTATCGTCACGACGGCAACGCCGAGAAAGGCATGATGACCGCCCGCTACGTCCCCGCCCTGCCCGCCGCCGGCTCCTACCGCGTCGCCATCTCCTACAGCATCAACGGCAACCGCGCCACGAACGTCCCCGTGACGATCCGTCATGCCAACGGCGAAGCCAAGGTCCTCGTCAACCAGAAGCTCAAGCCCGCCATCGACGGCCTCTTCCATGTCGTCGGCACCTTCGAATTCAGCGCCGGTCAGGCCGGCTGGGTCGAGATCGGCAACGCCGGCACCGACGGCCACGTG
The DNA here is from genome assembly GCA_030725715.1 of Opitutales bacterium. GTDB lineage: Bacteria > Verrucomicrobiota > Verrucomicrobiia > Opitutales > UBA953 > UBA953. Next base: position 104,971 of record JANRFG010000032.1, on the reverse strand, counting down.
ATCGTCGACGCCGTGCAGTGGCTGCCGGCAAAGAAGTGAGCTGAAGGCGTTTTAGGCTCAACCTTTGGGCATGAGGGGTGTTCACTAGGGATACCCCATGAGCCTCCCTGCCCTCCTGACCGGACTCGCCTGCCTCTGCGCCGGCCTCGCTTCGGCTCAGACGACGAAGCAGCCGGACATCGTCTTCTTCCTGATCGATGACCTCGGCTATGCCGATTGCGGCTTCAACGGCGGCAAGGAGATCAAGACGCCGAATATCGACCGGCTCGCCCAGGGCGGCACGATCATCGAGAACCATTACGTCCAGCCGGTCTGCTCGCCGACTCGCTCCACCCTGCTGACCGGTCGCTACCCGACGCATACCGGCGTCTATACGATCGTCTCACCCGGAGCGCCCTGGGGCCTGCCTCTCGCCGAACGTACGCTGGCCGATGCCCTGCGCTCGGCCGGGTATCGCACCGCGCTCACGGGGAAGTGGCACCTCGGCGAATTCGAGAAAGCCTACCAGCCCAACGCCCGCGGGTTCGATCACCAGTATGGCCACTTCTTCGGGATGCTCGATTACTTCACCCACGAACGGATGAACAAGCGCGACTGGTATCGCAACGGCGAGCCGCTCAAGGAAGAGGGCTACACGACGCACCTGATCGCCAAGGAAGCCTGCAAGGTCATCGCGGCAGGAGACCAAGCCAAACCCCTCTTTCTCTACGTGCCCTTCAACGGCGTCCACAGCCCCTTCCAGGTCCCGGATAGCTATCTCAAGCCCTACGCCCACCTGAAAGGTAATCGCCAGAAGCTCGCGGGCATGCTCGCCGCGGTCGATGAAGCCATCGGCCAGATCGAAGCGGCGCTCAAGCAGGCCGGCCGTCTGGAGAATACGCTCATCGTCTTCTCCAGCGACAACGGCGGGCCGCCCCCGGGCGACAATACCCCGCTCCGTGACTTCAAAGGCTCGATCTTCGAAGGCGGCGTCCGCGCCGCGGCCTTCGCCACGTGGCCGGGCCGCATCCCGGCCGGACAGCGCATCCGCCAGCCGATGCACATGGTCGACTGGTATCCGACCCTGATCAAGCAGGCCGGCGGCTCCCTCGAACAGAAACTGCCCGTCGACGGACTCGACGTCTGGCCCATGCTGACCAAGCAGGCCGCCTCGCCCCACGACGCCATCCTCTCGGTATCGACCCAAGGCCCCTCCCGCGCCGCGGTCCGGATGGGCGACTGGAAACTGATCGTCGACGGCGGTGCCGCCGACGGCGCGCCACCAGGGAAGAAGAAAGGGAAGAAGACAGTCGGCAAATACGAGCCTGTGGCCTTGTACGACCTCTCCGCCGACCCCGGCGAAGCCAAGAACCTCGCCGACGCTCAGCCCGAACGCGTCAAAGCCATGCGCGCCCGGCTCGCCGAACTGCTCCGGGACGCCGCACCCTCGGGCGTGCGCTAAGCCATGCGCTTCCTCTGCCTGCTCGCCTCCGCCCTGCTCCTGGGCGCCGCGGAACCGAAGAAGCCCAACTTCGTCTTCGTGCTCATCGACGACATGGGCTGGGGCGACTTCTCCTGCTTCGGGAATACGGAGGCGAAGACCCCGAACATCGACCGGCTGGCCGCCGAGGGCCTGCGCTTCGAGCAGTTCTACGTCAACTCACCGATCTGCTCCCCTTCGCGGTGCGCCTTCGTCACCGGACAATATCCGCAGCGCTGGCGGATCAACTCCTATCTCGAGTTCCGGGCGGCCAACGAAGCCAAAGGCAACGCCCAGTGGCTCGACCCCCGGGCGCCTTCGCTCGCGCGTACCCTGCAGGCCGGCGGCTACGCCACCGGACACTTCGGCAAATGGCATCTCGGCGGCCAGCGCGACGTCGACGACGCCCCCGCGATCACGGCCTACGGTTACGATACATCGCTCACCAACTTCGAAGGGATGGGGCCGAAACTCCTCCCGCTCACGCGCAAGCCCGGCGACCAGGAGCCGAAGAAGATCTGGGCCGACGCCGAACGCCTCGGCGGCCCGGTGACCTGGATGAACCGCACCGAGATCACGACCGGCTACGCGGATGCCGCCCTGAAGTTCATCGACGCCGCCGCGGCGAAAGGTCAGCCCTTCTACGTCGACCTCTGGCCCGACGACGTCCACAGCCCCTACTTCCCTCCGCTGGAGAAATGGTCGCCGGAAAAACACCGGATCTACCTCGCCGTGCTGGAGGAGATGGATCGCCAACTCGGCCGACTTTTCGAACGCGTCCGCGCCGACCCCGCTCTCCGTGCCAACACGGTCTTCATCATTTGCTCTGATAACGGACCCGAACCCGGCGCCGGCAGCGCCGGGCCATTCCGCGGCAGCAAGACGCAGATCTTCGAAGGCGGCCTCCGTTCTTCGCTCATCGTCTGGGCTCCTGGGCGCATGGCTAAGGAACGGATCGGCGGCACCGACGCTGCCTCGGTCTTCGCCGCCATGGACCTGGCTCCCTCGCTGACCCGAATGGCCGGGCTGCCTGCCCCCGATGGACTCGACGGCGTCGACCTATCGGCGACCCTGCTGGGCGGCACTTCCCCCGTCCCCCCAAGGTCGCTCTGCTGGCGGCGCCCACCCGACCGGAAGACATGGGCGCCCGCGCTGGCGACCCCTCAGCCCGACCTCGCGATCCGCGAGGGCGATTGGAAACTCCTCTGTGAGTACGATGGCTCGAAGCCGCTCCTGTACGACCTGGCCAAGGATCAGGGCGAAACGACCGACCTCGCGGCCCGCGAACCGGCCGTCGTCGCGCGCCTCACGTCCGCGGTGCTCGCCTGGCATCGCTCCCTGCCGGCCGACAACGGCCCCGCGCTCGGCGCGGCATCCGGCAAAGCCGGCGCGAAGAAGAAAAAGAAGTGAGCGCCTACTTGGCGGCCTTCGCTTGGTCGCGGGCGAGCGCGTCGAGGTGCCCGAAGTCGGGAGCAGGCATGTCCATCCGCCGAGCCAGCCAGACATAGGCGGCCTTCAACGAGGGCCACGTCGGCTGGTGTCCGGAATGGTGGTCGAAGATCTCGATACCGCCCGCCCGACCCGTGAGCTCCCGTGTCTTGCGGGCCGCGTCCAACAAAGGGCCGCACGTCGCCTCGCTGTCGTATTGTCCGGCAATCAGGAAGAACGGCGGAGCATAGAAGGCGAGCAGCTGTTCCTGGGAAAGACCGTCCGCGCGCATGGCCTTCAGCTTGTCACCGAAATACCAAGCGTCGCCCCAATTGGAAGAATCCCACGCCAGGCCGAAATCACTCGCGATGATCGCCTTGAAGCGCGGATCCAGGCAGCCGGCGTAGAAGGCCATCTTGCCGCCGAGCGAATGCCCCATCACCGCGAGACGAGCCGAGTCGACCTGCGCATCCGCCGCCAGGAGATCGGCCGCCAAGAGCGTGTCATGGGTGAGCTTACCCATGCCCGTCCATCCGGGCTCCTGTCGGGCGAGTTTGGCCGCGGCGTCACGCCAGACGCCCATCCCGCCCTTGCTCGCCTTCTGCTCCTCCGGCGTCAGCAGGTTGAACGGATAAGCTTCGACCGCGGCGACGACGTAGCCCTGCCGCACGAGATGCAGACCGAAGAAAGCCGTATTCCGCTCCGGTCCGAGCCGTTGCTTCGTCCGCAGATCGTAACCGCACATCCGATCGGGGTCGTAGAACGGCACGACGACTCCGGCGGTCCGGCCCTCGAGCCGCAGAGGCTTCAGGATGAGAATCCGCTGCCAGGTCTCCGGACCGGTACGCTGGCGAAACAGCTGCGCCCGGAAATCCGGAGTGTCGAAGGACTCGACCCGCTCTGCCGGACCAGCCTGACCGAAAGTCGACCTCGGGGAGCCCAGCGCCAGCCGCCATTTCTGCTGCGAACCATCGCCCGACGTCGGGCCGTCGGCGCCGGACACCCCTATGGCGATAAGACAGAAAATGAGGGAGAAGCGGGGCACGAAATCGCGAGATTAGCCGCCTGTCATGGGCCCGCAACCGCCAAACCCCGCCTGCTAATTGCTCGCAACCCCGGACGGTCTAGAGTGTCTTATCTTGGTCGGTCACACCCCCGGCCGTTCACCCCCGCCCCCATGCCGCGCTTTCCGTCCGCATTCCTGCTTCTGGCGTCCGCCGCCACCGCGTCCGCCGTCGACTTCAACCGCGAGGTCCGGCCGATCCTGGCCCAGCACTGCTTCGCGTGCCACGGCATGGACGAGCATTCACGCAAAGGAAAACTCCGCCTCGACCTCGTCGAATCCGCCTACGGCAAAGGGAAGTCCGGCGAAGTCGCGATCGTCCCGGGTCAGCCCGACAAAAGCGAAGTCATCCATCGCATCTTCTCCGACGATCCGGACGACATCATGCCGCCGCCAGAGGCGAAGAAGCCGATGTCCGCGAAAGACAAGGCGACCCTGCGCGCCTGGATCGCCGAAGGCGGCGTCTATCAACCTCACTGGGCCTTCTCCGCCCCCAAGCAGGCGCCCGTGCCGCAGGCCGGCGTCCATCCGATCGACGCCTTCGTGCGCGACCGCCTCGCGAAAGCCGGCCTGAAGCCTTCGCCCGAGGCCGACCGCTACGCCCTCGTGCGTCGCGTGACGCTGGATCTCACTGGCGTGCCGCCCACGCCCGAGGAGGCCGACGCCTTCGTCCAAGATAAGTCGCCCGACGCCTACGAGAAACTCGTCGACCGCCTGCTCGCCTCACCGCGCTATGGCGAACGCTGGGCCCGCCGGTGGCTCGACCTCGCCCGCTACGCCGACACCAACGGCTTCGAGAAGGACCGCCCGCGCACGATCTGGGCTTACCGCGACTGGGTCGTGAAAGCGCTCAACGCCGACATGCCCTACGACCAGTTCGGCATCAAGCAGCTCGCCGGCGACCTCCTCCCCGGGGCCACGCCCGACGACCATGTCGCCACCGGCTTCCACCGCAACACGATGCTCAACGAGGAAGGCGGCATCGACCCTAACGAATACCGCTTCTACGCGATGGTCGACCGCGTCGGCGCCACCGGCGCGGCCTGGATGGGCCTGACGATGAACTGCGCGCAGTGCCACACCCACAAGTATGACCCGATCCTGCACACGGATTACTTCGGCGTCATGGCGTTGCTGAACAACGCCGACGAACCGACCTACCACATCCCGCCCGCCGACCTCGCCGCGCAGGTCGCCGAGCACGCGCGCAAGATCGCCGCCGCTGAAGAGTCCCTGCCCGGCAAGTTCCCCGGCGGCGTCGCCGCCCTCGACCCCAAGGTCGACGCCTGGATCGCCGCCGAAGCCCCCAAGGCCTCCAAGTGGGAAGTGCTCCGCCCGGCCAAGCTCCAGACCACCATGCCGAAGCTCGAGGTCCAGCCCGACGGCTTCATCCTCGGCGGCGGCGACAGCAGCAAGAGCGACGTCTATGACCTCACCTTCGATCGCGCCCACAAAGGCGTCACCGCCCTCCGGCTCGAAGTCGCCGACCACCCTTCCCTGCCCAACGACGGCCCCGGCCTGACCAACTACGAAGGACCGCTCGGCGGCTTCTTCCTCAGCGAACTCCAAGCCTGGCACGGCAGCCGGCGTCTCGAATTCGGCGAAGCCTTCGCGACCAACGACGAAGAGGAAGACCGTATCAGTGACGCCGCCGCCGCGCCGAAGGCCAAAGCCAAGGCCAAGGGCAAGGCCGCCCGGAAGAAGAACAACGCGTCCGCCGCGCTCGACGGCGAGATGTCGAGCGGCTGGCAGGTGCTGGGCGGCTACGGTCAGCGTCAGACGGCCGTCTTCCGCTTCGCCAAGCCCACCGACCTCCCCGCCGGCTGGACGCTGAAGATGCTCTTCGAAAAGCACTTCTCCTGCTCGCTCGGCCACTTCCGCCTCTCCGTCACCACCGACGAGCAGGCCACCGCCACCGGTCACCCCGCGGCGATCGAGGCCATGCTCGCCGGCGCCGCCCCGCAGGATCGCGACGCCCTGCGCATGCGCTTCCTCGAGACCGCGCCCGAAGTCGCCGTGCACGCCAAGGCCCTCGCCGCCCTGCGCAAGCGCATCCCGCGCGGCCAGCCCACGCTCGTCATGCGCGAGCGCCCCGCCTCCAATCCTCGGACGACCGTGCGTTACCACCGCGGCGAATACCTGAACCCGCGCGAAGAAGTGAAGCCCGGCGTGCCCGCCTTCCTGCCCGGCCTGCCCAAGGACGCCCCGGCCAACCGCCTGACCTTCGCCCGCTGGCTCTTCGCGCCCGAGAATCCCCTGACCGCCCGCGTGGCCGTGAACCGCCAGTGGCAGGCCTTCTTCGGTCGCGGCTTCGTCGCCTCGCTCGAGGACTTCGGCTACCAGAGCGAAGCCCCGACGCACCCTGAGCTGCTTGACTGGCTCGCCGTCGAATTCCAGCGCACCGGCTGGTCGATGAAGAAGCTGCACCGGCTGATCGTGACCAGCGCCACTTACCGCCAGTCCTCGCGCGTCACGCCCGAGCTCGCCGAAAAGGACCGCGAGAACCTGCTGCTCGCCCGTGGCAGCCGCTTCCGCCTCGACGCCGAAGTCATCCGCGACGGCGCGCTGCAGGCCGCCGGCCTGATCTCGTTCAAGATGGGCGGACCAGGCGTCTTCCCGCCCCAGCCCGCGAGCGTGACCAGCGAAGGCACGTACGGCCGGATCGAGTGGAAGCCCAGCGAAGGCGAAGACCGCTACCGCCGTTCGCTCTACACGTTCATCAAGCGCACCGCCCCGTTCGCGATGGCCACGACCTTCGACGCGCCCACCGGCGAGGCCTGCATCGCCCGCCGCGACGTCTCGAACAGCCCGCTCCAGGCCCTCACCCTGCTCAACGACGAGATGTTCATGGAAGCGGCCCGCGCCCTCGGCGCGAAGGCCATGACGGCGGCCTCCGATGACGCGGGCCGCATCGCCTTCATCCTCCGCCGTTGCGTCACGCGTCCGCCGGCGCCCGATGAGACGAAGACCATGCAGGCCTTCGTCGACGCGCAGCGCGCCCGCAAGGTCGCCGACAAGGACCTCTGGACCGCCCTCGCCCGCGCCGTGCTCAACCTCGACGAAAGCATCGTGCATCCGTAATGCAGATGAGAAACACGATGAACGATGAGGGATGGATGATGAATGATATGGGAGCAGTAATGGAGGAGCCCCAGGAAACCGCATCCGGCTATCAGCGATTGGAGGTATGGCAGCTGGCTCGCGATCTCTCCGTGGAGGTGCATCGGATGACCCTGGAAGAGCTTCCGCGATTTGAGATGCATGAAGTCGGCTCTCAAGTCAGACGCTCCTCCAAGTCCATTCGCGCCAACATCGTCGAAGGATACGGTAAGCGCCGCTACAAAATGGAGTTCCTCCGCCATCTCACCTACGCGCTGGGCTCGGCCCAAGAAACCCTGGATCATCTGGACACCCTTCGCGAGACCGGGTCCCTAGTCTCACAGCAACGACACGCAGAACTCGCGGATCACACTCGCCTACTTATCGCCAAGCTACGCACCTTCATGCACGGCGTAGAACTACACCACAGATCCTGAGCCACTGTTTCATCCTCCATCGTTCATCCTTCATCGTTCATCTCCCCCTTCCATGTCCCGCCCCAACGTCACCCGCCGGTACTTCTTCCAGGAATGCGCCCTCGGCGTCGGTAAGATCGCCCTCGCCTCCCTCGTGGCCGACGGCGCCATGGGCCGCCTCGCCGCCGCCGGTTCGGGCCAGATGTCCGGCCTGCCGCACCACCCGCCCAAAGCCAAGGCGGTCATCCACCTTTTCATGGCCGGCGCACCGTCGCAGCTCGAGCTCTTCGACTACAAGCCCGAGCTGGCCAAGCTGGAAGGCAAGCCGCTCCCGCCCTCGATCATCAACGGCCAGCGCTACGCGTTCATCCGCCCCGACGCCGCCGTCCTCGGCCCGCGCTACAAGTTCGCCCGCCACGGCCAGTCCGGCGCCGAGCTCTCCGAGATGATCCCGCACATCGCTTCGATCGCGGACGACATCGCCATCGTGAAGTCCTGCCGCACGACGCAGTTCAACCACGCTCCGGCCCAGATCTACATGAACACCGGCTTCTCTCAGCCGGGCCGGCCGAGCATGGGCTCCTGGATCACTTACGGCCTCGGTTCGGAAGCCAAGGACCTCCCTTCGTTCGTCGTCATGAGCACCGGCGCCGGCATCAGCGGCGGCGCGGCCTGCTGGAGCAGCGGTTTCCTGCCGAGCTCCTACGCCGGCACCCGCTTCCGCAATACCGGCGATGCGATCCTCAATACCGCCACGCCCGCGGGCATCGACCCGGCGACGCAGAAGGACACCATCGGACTCATCAACGCGATGAACGACCGCCGTCTCCGCCTCGACGGCGACAGCGAGATCGCCACGCGCATCGCCAACTACGAGATGGCCTACCGCCTGCAGACCTCGGCGCCGGACCTGATGGACCTCTCCTCCGAGACCAAGGAGACCCTCGAGCTCTACGGCTGCGATCCGAAGGTGCCGTCCTTCGCGCGCGCCTGCCTGCTCGCCCGCCGCATGGTCGAGCGCGGGGTCCGCTTCATCAACATCTACAACGAAGGCTGGGACGCGCACAGCGACGTCGCCGGCAACGTGCGCAACAACTGCGCCAAGACCGACAAGGCCTCCGCCGCGCTCGTCAAGGACCTCAAGCGTCGCGGCCTGCTCGACAGCACGCTCGTCGTCTGGGGCGGCGAATTCGGCCGCACCCCGATGGTCGAATCCAGCGTCTCGCTCGGCCGCAGCCAAGGCCGCGACCACCACCCGCAGGCGTTCTCCATGTGGATGGCCGGCGGCGGCATCAAGGGCGGCCAGACGATCGGCGAGACCGACGAGATGGGCTTCAATATCGTCAAGGACGAGGTCCGCGTGCCTGACCTGCAGGCGACCATCCTGCACTGCTTGGGCGTCGACCACGAGCGCCTCACCTTCCGCAACGCCGGCCTGGACTTCCGCCTCACCGGCGTCGAGCCCTGTCATGTCGTGAAGAAGTTGTTGGCGTAGTGGACACGACTTAGGGGTAGGGGCAGGGGTCGGGGTTGGGGTAGTTCTAAAGATTACGTCCACATCAGGATATCAGACCCGCCTATCTAGATCGCTGAGGCTATGCGGTGGGTAATTACTACCCCTACCCCTACCCCTGCCCCTACCCCTTGTTCTCGGGTCTATTCTCGGAACCTAGGCGGATTTCAGATGTTAGATAAGCATGCGCGCCCCTCGCCTGCTCTGCACCCTCCTGGCCATCCTGGCCGGAGCCACCTCCCTCTTCGCCGCCGGCTTCCGCCTGGCCGCGCCGATCGCGGACCACATGGTCCTCCAGCGCGAGAAGCCCGTGGCCGTCTGGGGTTGGGCCGACGCCGGCGAGACGGTGACCGTGGCCTTCGCCGGCCAGTCCAAGTCCGCCACCGCGGACGCCGACGGCAAGTGGATGCTGAAACTCGACGCCCTCAAGGCCTCCGCCGAACCGCGCACGCTTTCCGTCACGGGCAAGGACGGCCATAAGCTCGAAGTACAGGACGTGCTTGTCGGCGAAGTCTGGCTCGGCTCCGGCCAGTCGAACATGGCGATGACCGTCCAGTCCTCGAACCGCTTCGAAGCCGAGAAGGCCGCCGCGAACTTCCCGCTCATCCGTCATTATCAGGAATCCTCGACCCACTCAGCCTCCCCTGCCGCCGAAGGCAAAGGCGCGTGGAGCGCCTGCACGCCGGATACCGTCGGCCGCTTCTCCGCGGTGCTCTACTTCTTCGGCCGCGAGATCCACCGCGAAGTCGGCGTCCCGGTCGGCCTGATCAACACCTCCGTCGGCGGTACGCCCATCGAATCCTGGGTCTCCGCCGAGGCCCAATCTTCCGACCCCGAGACGAAGGCTAACTTCGACGCCAAGATGAAGGACTACCTGGCCTTCGATGAAAGCAAGTCCGGCGAACTGCATGCCAGGCAGATGGCCACTTGGAAAGCCGCCGTCGCCAAAGCCAAGGCCAACGGCACCCCCTTCGTGACGCCGGCCCCGCGGAATCCGCTGGCCATGCGCAAGCTCAAGGGCGGACCCGCCGGTCTCTTCAACGGCAAGGTCGTCAACCTCGTGCCCTACACGCTCCGCGGCATGCTCTGGTATCAGGGCGAAGGCAACGCCGGCAACCCGGGCCTCTATCACAAGCAGCTCTCCCAACTCGTCACGAGCTGGCGCACGCTCTGGAACGATGAAGTTCCCTTCGCCTGGGTGCAGCTTCCGAACTTCACCTCGCGCGGCGAAGGCTGGCCCCGTGTCCGCGAATCGATGATGAAGACGCTGGAACTCCCGAAGACCGGCATGGCCATCACGATCGACATCGGCGACGCCAAGGACATCCACCCGAAGAACAAGCAGGACGTCGGCAAGCGCCTCTCCTTCTGGGCCCTCGGAACGGTCTACGGCAAGGACGTCGCCGCGATCAGCGGTCCGCTCCCGGCCGGCTCCACGATCGGCGGCGACGCGATCACGGTCTCCTTCAAGCATGCGAACGGCGGACTTAAGTCCATGAACGGCGGCGCCCTCACGGGCTTCCAGATCGCCGGCGAAGACAAGCAGTGGAAGGCCGCTGAGGCGAAGATCGTCGGCGAGACCGTCGTCGTCCGCAGCGCGGAAGTCGCCAAGCCTGCCGCCGTCCGCTATGCCTGGAAGGATTGGCCGGAATACAGCCTCGCCAACGGCGCCGGCCTGCCCGCCTCCCCCTTCCGGACCGACGACTGGCCGGCCGTGACGGCCGCCGCGCCTAAGGGCAAGAAGTAAGCCCTCGGCCTCGGCTTTCCCTAGGGGAAAAGAGGGGGTTCGCCTTGCAACCCCCACCCTTTTGGCCTGTCTTAAAAGCCAGCATGAAGACCCCGCTTGCCGTCCTGGCTCTGCTCGTCGGAGCCACGTCCGCTTTCGCCCTCAACAAGGGCAATGCCGGCCCGAAGGACGTCACCCTCAAATTCAACCTGCCCGCCCCGGCGCCCCTCTCACCGGAGGAAGCCGTGAAGTCCTTCCGCCTGCCGCCCGGTTTCCGCATCGAACTCGTCGCCGCCGAACCGATGATCGAGACGCCCGTCGCGATCAGCTTCGACGACCAGGGCCGGATGTTCGTGGTCGAAATGCGGGGCTACATGCGCGACGTCGACGGCACCACGGAGAAAGAACCGATCGGCCGGGTCTCCCTGCTCACCGACACGGACGGCGACGGCCGCATGGACCGCGCGACGGCCTTTGCTGATAATATGGTCATGCCGCGCGGGGTGATGCCGGTCAAAGGCGGCGCGCTCATCGCCGAACCGCCGAACCTCTTCTTCTGCCGTGACCTCGACGGCGACGGCAAGGCCGAGACCCGCTCGATCGTGGCCTCCGACTACGGCACCTTCGGCGGCCAGCCCGAACACATGGCCAACACGCCGACCTGGGCGATGGACAACCGCATCTATTCCGCGGGCTATGGCGTGAGCTTCCGCGCGCAGGGCGACGCGTGGCAGCGCGGCCCCGGTCTCGGTCGCGGCCAGTGGGGCCTCTGCCAGGACGACGCCGGCCGACTGTTCTTCAACTACAACTCCGACCTCCTCCGCGCCGACCTCCTGCCCGCCGCGGCCTTCTCGCGCAATCCGCTCCTGCGCACGGCCTCCTCGGTCAACTTCCAGGTGATGAAGGACCAGGCGGTCTTCCCCTCGCACCCGACGCCCGGCGTCAACCGTGGCTACGACCCGAAGACCCTGCGCGAAGACGGCACCTTGGCCCGCGCGACCTCCACCTGTGGCGCCGTGGTCTACCGTGGCGACGCCTTTCCGGCCGAGTACCGCGGCGACGCGTTCGTCCCCGAACCGTCCTCCAATCTCGTGAAGCGCCTCAAGCTCACGGAGAAGGACGGCGTGATCACCGCCGAGGACGCCCATCCCGGCACGGAGTTCCTGACGTCCACCGACGAGCGCTTCCGCCCGGTGATGATGGCCAACGGACCGGACGGCGCCCTCTACGTCGTGGACATGTATCGCGGCATGCTCCAGCACCCGGGCTTCCTGACGCATTACCTGTTGGCCAACATCAAGGCGCGCAAGCTCGAGACGCCTGTCAACCAAGGCCGCATCTGGCGCATCGTACGCGACGATAAGGCCGCTCCGACCAAGACGACCTTACCTACCGGCGTTGCCGAACGCGTGGCTCGTCTGTCCCATCCCAACGGCTGGGTCCGCGACACCGCCCAGCGCCTGCTCGTCGAAAGCGGCGACGCCGCCGCAGCCCCCGCCTTGCGCGCCCTGCTGGCCGACGCCGCCGCTCCCGCCGTGACGCGCCTGCATGCGCTCTGGACCTTGGACGGCCTCGGGGCCATCACGCCGGCCGACGCGCGCGCCGCCCTCAAGGACGCCGACGCGCAAGTCCGCGCCGCGGCCGTGCGCCTCGCCTCGGCGGAACTCCTTCCCGACCTGCTCGCGGTGAAGGATGACTCCGCCCCGCTCGTGCTCGCCCACCTCGCGATCCGCCTCTCGGCCGTCAACCAGCCGGCCGCGGACCGCACCCTCGCCGAACTCCTCACCCGTCACGGGAAGAACCCACTCATCCGCGAAGCCGCCCTCTCCGGCGTACGCGGCCGTGAGGTCGCCCTGGCGCAGGCCGTCGCCACGGTGGCCACGCGCGCCAACCTGGCCGAGACCGGTCCGGTGCTCGAAGCCTTGGCCGCGCTCGTCTCGCAGGCCGGCAAAGGCGGCCCGTTCGAACAAATGCTCGCCGTCGCGGTCACGCTCGATGACCGGACCAACCTCCGCGATGCGGTGCTCCGCGGCCTCGACCAGACCATCCGTGACGCGAAGACCAAGAAGACCTCGCCTCTGAAGACCATCTGGCTGGGCTCCGAACCCGCGTCGCTCGCCAAACTGCGCGCCACCGTGAAGTCCTCCGGTGGTCTCACGAACCTGACTTCGCTCTCCTCCCGCCTTGCGTGGAAGGGCAAGCCCGGCGCCCCGGCCGCGCCTAAGGTCACGGCCCTCACCAAGGCCGAGCTCGCCCGCTTCGAAAAGGGCAAGGCCGTCTTCACCACGCTCTGCGCCCCCTGCCACCAGCCGCACGGCTACGGCCTCGACGGCCTCGCCCCGCCCCTCGTCGACAGCGACTGGGTGCTCGGCAAGCCCGACGTCACCGCCAAGATCGTCCTCAACGGACTCGGCGGCCCGATCAAGGTCGGCAACCGCACCTGGGACCTTTCCATGCCGCCGATGGGCATGCTCAGCGACGAAGACGTCGCCAGCGTGCTCACCTACATCCGCCGCGAGTGGGAGCATAACGCCTCGCCCGTCGACGCCAAGTTCGTCGCCGGCGTACGCAAGCAGAGCGCCGACCATCCCAATTCCTGGACCGCCGACGAACTCCGCCCGCCGTCCAAGAAGACGGCGCAGGCGAAAGCCGCCAAATGACTCCGGTGCGCGCTTTCCGTTCGCTCCTCGCCCTGCTCGCCCTGTGTGCGTCGGCCGTCGCGGCGCCCAAGCCTAACATCATCGTCATCCTCGTCGATGACATGGGCTTCTCGGATCTCGGCTGCTATGGCGGCGAAATCCCCACCCCGAACCTCGACGCCCTCGCGAAGAACGGGCTGCGGTTCACCCAGTTCTACAACACCGCGCGGTGCTGCCCGACGCGCGCCGCGCTGCTGACGGGACTCTACCCCCACCAGACCGGGGTCGGCTGGATGACCGACGACCAGAAGCTGCCCGGTTACGAAGGACGCCTCAACGACCGTTGCGTCACCATGGCCGAAGTCCTGCGCCCCGCCGGCTACCTCACTGCGATGACCGGCAAGTGGCACGTCGGCCAGAACCACGGTGTCACCCCGAAATCCCGCGGCTTCGACCGTAGCCTGAACGCCGCTGCCGGCGGTTTCTTCTTCGCCGACAGCCCGCGAGCCGAACTCTTCCTCGACGGCGAGAAACTCGCCAAGGACGACCCCCGCCTGCCCCAAGGCTGGTATTCCACCGACCTTTGGACGACCTTCGGCTTGAAATTCGTCGATGATGCGCTGGCCGCGAAGAAGCCTTTCTACCTTCACCTCTGCCATAACGCCCCGCACTTCCCGCTCCAGGCGCCCAAGGCCGAGATCGACAAATTCCTCGGCCAATACCGTATCGGCTGGGAAGAGGTCCGGGCCCGTCGTTACGCCCGCCAGCTTGAAATGGGGCTGATCGACAAGCAGTGGACCAACGCGCCGAGGCCCTCCGCCATCAAGGCTTGGAAAGAGGTTCCCGCCGAGGAGCAGAAACGCTTCGACCACCTCATGGCCACTTACGCGGCCGTGATGTCCCGGATGGACAAAGCCGTCGGCGACCTCGTGGACGGGCTCCGGAAGCGCGGCGTGCTCGACGATACCCTCATCCTGTTCATGAGCGACAACGGCGGCAATGCCGAGGGAAGCGCCCGAGGCAGGACCGAAGGCGATCCCAGTGACAGCGCATCTCAGTGGTTCTGCGGCGAGAGCTGGGCCTACGCCCAGAACACCCCCTTCCGACTCTACAAGCACTTCAATCACGAGGGAGGCATCAGCACGCCGCTCATCGCCCACTGGCCGGCAGGCATCGCGGCGAAGAATGAATTCCGCCGCCAGCCGGGGCACGTGATCGACGTGATGGCCACGGTGGTCGACGTCGCCGGCGCCGTCTATCCGCAGGAATTCAACGGTAAGGCGATCCGGCCGATGGAAGGACGCAGCCTCGTGCCGGCCTTCGCCGACAAGCCCATCGCCCGCGAAGCGATCTATTGGGAACACGAGGGCAACGCCGCCGTCCGCCAAGGGGACCTCAAACTCGTCCGCAAAGGACGTAGTGGGCCGTGGGAACTCTACGACCTCAAGGTCGACCGCACCGAACTGCACGACCTCGCCCAGAGTCAGCCCGAGAAGGCCAAGGAACTCGCCGCGCTGTGGCAGGCTTGGGCCGAGCGGGCGCAAGTCCTCCCCGCACCAAGCGCCAAGGGCGGCAAGAAGAAGATGAAGAAGAAATGAGGCGCTTTCTCTGCGCCCTCGTCGCACTCGCGCCGCCCTCCCTCTGGGGCATTCCGGAGATCAAGCTGATGTCACCGACCGACCATCAGGTGGTCCAACGTCATTCGCGAGCCGAAGGCCGGCTCACGATCTCAGGCGTGCGGAAGGACGCTCGCGGCACTCAGCTCGAATTCCGCCTGCTCGACGCGCAAGGTCAAGGCGCATGGCGTCAGCTCGACACGGGCAGCGAGGATGCTTTTAGCGGCGCAATCACCGCCCCTTCCGGCGGATGGCATCGCCTCGAGGCCCGCCTGACCCAGGACGGCAAGGCCGTGGCCGAGACCTCGGTCGCGCATGTCGGCATCGGCGAGGTCTTCCTCGTCGCCGGCCAATCCAACTCCGCCAACCACGGCGAAGAGAAGCAGACCGTGAAGTCCGGCCTGGTCGCCTCCTTCGACGGGCAAGCCTGGCAGGTCGCCCACGATCCGCAACGCGGCGCCTCCGGCAAAGGCGGAAGCTTCCTGCCTCCTCTGGGCGACGCCTTGGCCTCGAAGTTCGGCGTGCCCATCGGCTTCATCCCGATCGGCATCGGCGCCACCAGCGTCCGCGAGTGGCTGCCGGCCGGAGTCACCTTCCCTTCCCCGCCGACGATTCTTTCCCGGGTGACGAAACGCCCTGACGGCAGCTGGGAAAGCAACGGCGCCGCCTTCGGCACGCTCGTCTCTCGTCTGAAGCACTTCGGCCCGCGCGGCTTCCGGGCGGTGCTCTGGCATCAGGGCGAAAGCGACGCCAATCAGAAGGATCCGACCCGCACCTTACCCGGCTCGCTCTACCAAGACCACCTCGGTCGCATCATCCGCGACTCCCGCCAGGCCGCCGGCTGGGAGGCGCCATGGTTCGTCGCGCAGGTCAGTTACCATGTGCCCGGCGACGAAGCCTCCGAAGACATCCGCGCCGCCCAAGCCGCGCTCTGGAAAGCCGGCCTCGCGCTCGCCGGCCCGGATAGCGACGCCCTCAAAGGCGACCTCCGCGAACGCGGCGGCAAGGGCGTGCACTTCAGCGGCCCGGGCCTCCGCAGGCATGCCGCCGGCTGGGCCGAAAAGATTACGCCTTGGCTCGGACAACAACTCGGCCAAAAGTAAGCCCATGTTCGGCGGAAAATGCCCCTTCGGCCACAAGCCGTCCGACCCCTTCAAGGACAAGCGGGAGGCGGGACCGGTCGCGCGCTTTGAATTCCAAGGCGAGCAGATCCCGATGATCCTGCGTCACGCCGAAGTCCGCCAAGCGGCCAAGGATTGGCAGACTTACAGTTCGGACGCGCCCTTCCGGGTGCCGATCCCCTCGGAAGAGGAAGCCCGCTCGATGCGTCAGCTGCCCATCGAGACGGATCCGCCCGTACACGGCGAATACCGCGCCATCGCGGAGCCCTACTTCCAGCGCCCGAAGCTTCCGGAGATGGTCGCGAAGGTCGAGTCGCTGATCGACGAGCTCCTGCGCGCGGCCCTCGCCCGCGAGACGACCGAGATCGTGCACGGCTTCGCCCTGCCCATCCAGGCCCGCGCCCTCACCTACCTGCTCGACACCGACGAACGCGAGGCCGACACCTGGATCGGCTGGGGCGTCCACGTCTTCCGCGTCCGCGGCGGCCTGAAGAAAGGCGTGGAGCTCGAGGACTACCTCACGCGTAAGTTCGACGCCGTCAGCCAGGCGCCCGGCCGCTGCTTCTTCAGCGCGCTCACGCAGGCCCGCTTCCAAGGCCGCCCGCTCACGCGCGAAGAGATGATGGGCTTCGCCAACCTGACCTTCGCCGGCGGCCGCGACACGGTCATCCATACCATCGCCTGCGCGCTCGGACATCTCGCCGCCAACCCGGACGCCCTGGCCTACCTGCGCGCAGACCCGAAGCGCATCATCCATGCGAGCGAGGAGTTCTTCCGCTTCTTCATGCCGTTGACGCACATCGGCCGCGTCTGCCCCGTCGCCACGTCCGTGCACGGCGAACAGGTCCCCGCCGGCGGCCGCGTCTCGCTCGGCTGGGCTTCGGCCAATCGCGACGAGTCGGTCTTCCCGGAAGCCGACGTCTTCAGGATCGACCGCAAGCCGAACCCGCACCTCTCGTTCGGCTTCGGCGAACACCTCTGCCTCGGCGCCCCGCACGCCCGCCTGCTCCTGCGCACGCTGCTCCAGAAGTGCGTCGAACTCGTGGAGGGCATGGAGGTCGTTTCGGCCGAGGAACGCACCGAGACCGAGCACTCCTACGAGCGTAAGCTAGGGTATGAATCGCTGGTGCTCAGGTTCCGGCCCCGGGCCTGAACGGGATTGCCAGCGTCCGGCGGTCGGGCTACGTCTCCCTGGCCCCAACCTTCGCCTCCCGGCGGGGTTACAAAGGCCTACCCCGCCATGTTCGCCTTCAGCCTGACCATCTTCTGGGGAGCCTTCCTGCTCTTCCTCGTCCAGCCGCTGATCGCGCGCTTCATTTTGCCTTGGTTCGGCGGCGGCCCGGCCGTCTGGACGACCTGCATGCTCTTCTTCCAGCTGCTCCTCCTGGGCGGCTACGCCTACGCGCACTTCAGCATCAGCCGGCTGACGCCCCGCCGGCAGGTCATCACCCACCTCGTCCTGCTGGCCTTGGCCGTGGCGCTGCTGCCGATCACGCCGGGCGACGCCTGGAAGCCGACCGACGGCTCGCACGCCGCCGGCCATATCCTGCTCCTGCTCCTCGGCTGCCTCGGCCTCCCCTACCTCGTCCTGTCCGCCACCGGGCCGCTCCTGCAGGCTTGGTTCAGCAAGGCCAATCCGGGCGTCTCCCCGTATCGTCTCTACGCCCTGTCCAACGTCGGCTCACTGCTCGCCCTGCTGATCTACCCCTTCTACCTCGAACCCCAGCTGAGCCGCCAGGCGCAGGCCGACGGTTGGTCCTGGGGCCTGGCGATCTACGCCGGCCTCACGGCCTGGTGCGGGCTGAAGGTCTGGAAATCCTCCGCGACGGACGATGAGACGGCCAGGACAGCGGAGGTCGAAGCGCCCGCCTCGGCCTGGCGCAAGCTGTTGTGGTTCGCCCTGCCCGCCTGCGGGGTGATGCTGCTGCTCGCGATCACCAACAAGCTCTGCCAGGACATCGCCGTGGTGCCTTTCCTATGGGTGCTGCCGCTGAGCCTCTACCTGCTCTCCTTCATCATCAGCTTCGACAGCCCCCGCTGGTATCATCGGGCCTTCTGGCTCCCGCTGCTCGCCGCGCTGCTCGGCATGGCGCTCTGGAACCTCTATCAGGCGGAATCCCACCCCGACATCACCCCGCTCGCCACGCTCTATCTCGGCACGTTGTTCGTCGCCTGCATGGTCTGCCACGGCGAAGTCTACCGCCTACGGCCCGGCGCGAGCCGCCTGACCGGCTTCTACCTCTCGCTCTCCGCAGGCGGCGCCGCCGGCGGGCTGTTCGTCGCGCTCGTCGCGCCCTTCGTCTTCCCCGACTACTTCGAACTGCACCTCGCGCTCTTCCTCACCGCCGCGCTCGTGCTCCTCGTGCTGCGCCAGGATCCGACCCTCCCCCTCCGCGAAGGCCGGGCCCGCTGGGCCTGGGCCGTTCCGTTCGTCGCCTTGGCGGCGCTGGGTTATGGACTCGTCGACGTCGCGACGACCTCGCTCCGCGGCTCGCTCTCGACCACGCGCGGTTTCTACGGCGTGCTCAAGGTCAATGACAACGACGCGGACATCGCCGGCGCGCACCACCTGACCCTGCAGCACGGCGCGACCATCCACGGCCTGCAATACGTCGATCCGGAGAAGCGGACCGACCCGAGCAGCTACTACACCTCGACCAGCGGCATCGGCCGCCTCCTCCGCGCGCACAAGCCGGGTGGCGGACGCCGCGTCGGCGCGATCGGCCTCGGCTGCGGCACGCTCGCCGCCTGGGGCCGCGCCGGCGACACCTTCCGCTTCTACGAGATCAACGACGACGTGGCCCGCCTCGCGACGAGCACCTTCACCTACCTCAAGGATTCGAAGGCGAAGACCGAGCTCGTGATGGGCGACGCGCGCCTCTCGATGGAACGCGAAGCAGACCAGCAATACGACGTCATCGTGCTCGACGCCTTCAGCAGCGACGCCATCCCGGTGCACCTCCTCACCCTCGAGGCGTTCGACCACTACAAGCGCCACCTCAAGCCTGACGGCGCGATCGTCGTCCACGTCTCGAACCGCTACCTCGACCTCCACCCGGTGGTCTACCGTATCGCCGACAAGATCGGCTTCCCCGCCATCACCATCGACGACAACGACACGGCCTACGAGGAGGCCGGCTTCTACGGCTCGGACTGGATCATCATGACCCGCAACCAGGTCCTGCTCCAGCAGCCGCTGATCCGGGACGTGACCGCCGAGGCCGTCGAATTCCCGGCCCGCATCATGTACTGGACCGACGAACGGAGCGACCTCCTCTCGATCCTGTCCTCGCAGGAAGGCAGCTTCCTCCGCTGGCTGCAGGGGCTGTGATCGAAAAGACCAAGGATAGACGATGGAAGATGGAGGATGTGATTGCCCGAAAAGCTCCGACCCAGTATCCGTCAGAAGCCCCGACCTCTTAAATTAATGCGTCCAGATCGTCTTGTCCTTGCCCTGCTTTGCGGAGCGCTGACCTGCCTCGCGGCGGAGCCGGTGAAGAAGCCGACGACACGGGAAGGCCGGAAGACGAAGACCTTCGCCCCGCAGCCATGGGGCAGCTGGGTCGAGGCCGATTTCCCGTTCTTCTCTTCGATCCTCGACGCCCGTCGCGAAGGAACCGGCAAGGACAACCTCACGCCCCGCGGGCTGATCATCAAACTCCCGCACGATACCTGGGCCTGCTTCGACACCGACCTGCTCCGTGTCTCTGCGGTCTGGCGCGGCAAGGGCGTCAGCGATAAGGCCCTCGCGCCCGGCTCTTACCATGATCCGGGCCGCAAGACGCTCGGCGGCCAATTCCCCGCCCCGCAACCGGAAGGCAAGCTCTGGCTGGGCCACGCGATCATTCCCGGCTGGCAGACCGGCACGAAGGTCGACCTGACCGATCCGCGCACGCCGGCTCCGTCGCCCCAGGAAGTCGGCCGCGGACCGCTGCCGGAAGCCCTCGGACGATTTGAATCGGTCGAACTCGTCGGCCCGGACGTCGTCCTGACCTATCGCGTCGCCGACGCCACCATCCGCGAACTCTGGAAAGCCAGCGAGCGCGACGGCCACATCGTCGTCGAGCGCCACCTCGCCGTCTCCGCCCACGCGAAGGACCTCCTGCTCATCGTCGGCACCCGGAGCCAAGGCCCTTCGCAGGAACTCGAGACCGGCGTCGCCGTCTCCGGACCGGCTGAACTCGCCGCCGATGATGATTTCTTCGTGGTGAAGGTGCCGGCCAACACCGCGCCCGCCGCCCTCTGCGTCACGCTCTCCGACGAGCAAGCCGCGCCGGCGGTGGCCGCGCAGCCCATCCCGACCGGCCCTTCGGCCCGTCGCTGGAACGCGGAAGTGAAGACCCGGGTCAGCGTGACCGAAAGCGCCGAAACCTACGCCATCGATCATGTCGCCCTGCCGGTCGATAATCCCTGGAAACGCGCTGTCCGCACGGGCGACATCCAGTTCCGCAAGGACGGCACCGCGGTCGTCGTCACGCTCGACGGCGACGTCTGGCTGGCCCGCGGCCTGAAGGTCGGCGGGACCGACGTCACCTGGCGACGCTTCGCCTCCGGCCTGCATGAGCCGATGACCTGCGCCGTCCGCGATGACGAGATCTTCGTCTTCGACCGCAACGGCGTCTGGCGCCTGCGCGATACGGACGGCGACGGCGAGGCCGACGTCCATGACCTCTTCTCCAACGCCTTCGCGCAGACGGCCGACATGCGCGAGTTCCCCAGCACCCTCCGCCTCGGACCCAAAGGCGAGTTCGTGATCGCCAAGGGTGGCCAGGAAGCGACGACCATCGGCAAGCACAACGGCAGCGTCCTGCGACTTTCCGCCGACGGCCACACCGCCACCCGCCTCGGCTATGGCCTCCGCCAGCCGAATATCTCCGTCCATCCGCGCACCGGTCTCGTCGTCTCGAGCGACCAACAGGGCCACTACATCCCGAGCACGCCCCTGCACATCATCGAGGGCGATCAGTTCTACGGCTTCCTCAGCGATAAACTCCCGAAAGAAAGCTACCCGGCGCCGATCGCCACCCCGCTCACCTGGATTCCGCATGCGGTCAACGCCTCCGCCCTCTCGCAGGTCTGGCTGGTCGACGCGCAGATGGGGCCGCTCAACGACCAGATGGTCCAGATCTGTTTCAACCAGCCGGACCTCCTGCGCGTGCTCTGGAACCACCGTGGCGCCAAGCCCCAGGCCAGCGTCGTCAGCGTCGCCAAAGGCTTCGCCACCCCGCCGCTCAACGGCTCCGTCAATCCCGTCGACGGTCAGCTCTATGTCGCCGGCTTCCAGATCGCCGGCTGGGGCAACACCCTCGACACCCTCACCGGCATTGAACGCGTCCGCTACACCGGCGCTCCGTCGCTGACCCCGCGCGAGATCATCCCGACCGACCGCGGCATCCTGCTGCGCTTCGACGTCGCGCTCGATCCGGCCAAGGCGGCCAACCCCGAGAGCTACTCGCTCGCGACCTGGCGCTACAAGCGCGCCCCTTCCTATGGTTCGGCCCAATACAAGGCGGACGGCAAGACCGGCAATGACTGGCTGACCGCCAGCAGCGCCTACGTGAGTTTGGACGGCAAGAGCGTCTTCATCGGCGTCCCCGGCCTCAAGCCGGTCGAGCAGCTCCGCCTCGGCTGGGACCTCGCGTCCGCCGCCGGCGCCGAGATGCGCCAGAACGCCTACACCACGCCCTATGAGCTCACGAAATTCGACCCCGTCGCCGAAGGCTTCGGTCCGATCGAAGTCGACCTCACCCCTCGCGCCGCGGTCGCGAAGAAAGCCGAGGTCGTCTCTGCGAAGGAGGGCCAGCGCCTCGCCACCATGTTCGGCTGCGTCGCCTGCCACTCCGTCACCGACACCGCCATGAGCAATGTCGGGCCGAAGTGGAAGGGCCTCTTCGGATCGAAGCGCGACTACGTCACCGACAAGGGCAAGAAAGGTTCGACGACCGTGGACGCGGCTTACCTGCGCGAATCGATCCTCGAACCCAACGCCAAGAAGCACGCTTCCTTCGTGAAGTCCGAGTTCGCCATGCCCAGCTTCGCCGGTGTCCTCACCGACGCCCAGGTCGACTCGCTGGTCCTTTACATCCGGACGCTGAAGTGACCCTCCGGCGGAGATTGCTCGCAACTCCCGCCCATTGGAGTTGTTAAATAAGCATGCCTACCCCGCGCATCCCCCTGCTCGCCCTGCTCTGCCTGGCCTTCGCGTCGCTCGCCGCCGCCGATCGCAAGCCGAACTTCGTCTACGTCTACACCGACGACCAGCGCTGGGACGCGCTCGGGGTCGTCCAGCAGGAACAGGGAGAGAAAGGGCGCTTCCCCTGGCTCAAGACGCCGCACCTCGACCGCCTCGCCAATGAGGGGCTCCGTTTCCGCAACGCCTTCGTCGTGAATTCGCTTTGCGCACCGTCGCGCGCCTCGCTCGTCACCGGCCAATACGGCCACGTCAACGGCGTGACCAACAACCACACGCCCCACCCCGAAGGCAACCTCTCCGTCGCCGCCCTGCTCCGTCCCGCCGGCTATGTCTCAGGCTACTTCGGCAAATGGCACCATGGCAGCCAGTCCGGCAAGCGTCCGGGCTTCGACACTTCCGCCAGCTTCGTCGGCCAAGGCATCTACTTCGACTGCCCCATCGAGGTCGACGGCGTCAAGACCCCGAGCCAAGGCTTCGTCGACGATGTGACCACGGAGTATGCGGCGAACTTCATCAAGGCGAACAAGGACAAGCCCTTCCTGATGATCCTCGGCCTGAAGACCTGCCACGGTCCGTTCACGCCGCCGCCCCGCCACGAAAAGGCCTACGAAGGCGCGCTGGCCCGCAATGTGCCTAACTTCGGCGTGCCTGCGATCTACGCGCCCGTCGGCCCGAACGGCGCGAGGGGCAAGCGGACCGACGCCAAGGAAGTCCCGACCAAACTGGGCATGTTCCGCGGCATCAACGCGGTCGATGACAACGTCGGCAAATTGCTCCGGACGCTGGACGAACTCGGACTGACCGAGGATACGGTCTTCGTCTTCTCGAGCGACAACGGCTACTACCTCGGGGAACATAACCTCGGCGACAAGCGGACGGCCTACGAAGAATCCCTCCGCATCCCGATGCTGGTCCGTTACCCTCGCGCCGTGAAGGCCGGACGGACCGATGATCGCATGGTCCTCAACATCGACCCCGCCGCGACCTTCCTCGACCTCGCCGGACAGCCGGTGCCCGCCGCCATGCACGGACGCAGCTGGAAGCCCCTCCTGGAAGAGAAGTCCGCCGACTGGCGCGAGAGCTTCTTCTACTGCTACTTCCATGAGAAGGGTTTCAACGCGCCCCTCACGACCGCCGTCCGTACCTCCGACGCCAAACTGATCAAGTATCCGGGGCATGACGAGTGGACCGAGGTCTTCGACCTCAAGGCCGACCCCTATGAGCTGAAGAACCTCGCCGCCGACCCCGCCTACGCCGACCTGCGCAAGCAGCTGGAAGCGGAATACGCCAAGCAGGCCAAGGCCATCGACTTCAAGATCCCTGATTTCGCAGACAAGCCTGGTGAAGCGAACGAAGGCCCCAAGAAGAAGCCCGGCAAAAAGAAAAAGGCCAAGTAAGCCGAAGAAAACGGGTGGTTTTCTCCGCAAGGGCTGTCATCGTGCAGCCCTTGCTCATGTCCGCCCCGCTTGACCTCACCCGTGCGCCCGCGCACGACCCGCTGGAAATCTACCGCTTCCGTGACGGGCTTTACGCCGTCGACCTGATCGCCGCCGCGATCACGGAGTTCGATCTCTTCACCAAGCTCGCCACCAAGCCGTCCGACCTCGACACGGTCTGCCGCGACCTCGGCACGCACCGCCGGCCCACCGACGTGATGCTGACGCTCTTCGCGGCCAACGGCTTCCTCGCGCTGAAGAACGGAGCCTACTCCGTCACCCCGCTTGGCCAGGAGCACCTCGTCAGCACGTCCGCCACTTTCCTCGGCCCCTACTACGCCTCGTTGAAGGACCGTCCGGTCGTGAAAGACTTCATCGTCATCCTGAAGACCGATAAGCCCGCCAATTGGGGCAGCTACAAGGACGAGAAGCCGTGGAGCGAAGCGATGCTCACCGACGCTTTCGCCACCAGCTTCACCGCGGCGATGGATTCCCGTGGCTTCACCCTCGGACCCGCGATGGCCAAGGCCTCCCCCATCGGAGCCCGCACGCGTCTGCTCGATATCGCCGGCGGTTCGGGCATCTACGCCTGCGCGCTCGTCGCCAATCACCCTAAGCTCTCCGCCACGGTCTTCGAACGGGCGCCGGTCGACGGCATCACGCGCAAGATGATCGCCAAGCGCGGCTTCCAGGATCGGGTCGACGTCACGGCCGGCGACATGTTCACCGAGGCCCTGCCGGCCGGCTATGACGTCCACCTGTTCTCCAACGTGCTGCACGACTGGGATACCGACAAAGTCCGTTTCCTGCTCGCCGCCTCGGCCAAGGCCTTGCCCAAGGGCGGCCTGCTGATCGTGCACGACGCCCACCTCAACGACGACAAGACCGGCCCGGCGCCCGTGGCGGCCTACTCCGCCCTGCTGATGAGCGTCACCGAAGGGCGTTGCTACGGCACCGGCGAGATGCGCGAACTCCTGACCGAAGCCGGCTTCGGCGACATCCGCCACCAAGACACGGCGTGCGATCGGAGCATTGTCACTGCGGTGAGAAACGGATGAACGATGAATGATGGATGATGGATGATGCTTGATGACCAACAGGCCATATCAGCCGCCAACATCATTCATCCATCATCCGCCCTCCGTAATCTTCGACTCTCCATCGTCCATCGTTCATCTTCCATCTCACATCTCTTCCCATGCGCCTCCTCCTCGCCTTCCTCTTCACGCTCACTTGCTCGGCCGCCGAACATCCCGAGCTCGCCCGCGTGTCCGCCGCGGACGACGCCCGCGTCGCGGCCATGCTGGCTCCGACCCGCGAAAAGCTCGCCGCCGTGCTGTCGCCCGAGCTGCGCTACGCGCACTCCAACGGCCAGGTCGACTCGAAGGACGCGCTCATCGCCTCGCTGACGGACGGCTCCGCCACCTATTCGAAATACGCCTACCAGGACCGCAGCTTCACGTTCCCGGCCCCGGGACTTGCGCTGATGACCGGCCGCTTCGACGTAAAGGCCGTCGTGAAGGGCAACGCCGCGGAGAGCACCATCGGATATCTGGCAGTCTGGCGGCTCGAAAAGGGCGAATGGAAGTTCCTCGCCTGGCAGTCCTGCAAGATCCCGCCGGCGGCTAAGTAAGATGAAAGATGGAGGATGGGCGATGGAAGATAAGTGGCCATAAACCGCGCCCTTTCTTCCGGCCCTTGAGACGACGATTACCCATCTTACATCGTCCATCAGGTGTCCTGCCTCCGTTTCATCCTTCATCTTTCATCCTTCATCGTCCATCTTACCTTCATGCGCACACCCCTGCTCGCTTCCGTCGTCGCCCTGACCTTGGGCGCGGCATCGCTCTTCGCCGCCGACCCGGCGACCAAGACGCCGGCGGCGCCAAAAGCCGGCGACCCTGAGTTCCGTAAATATCCCTTGCCGGTCGAGCCGGACGAGAACGTCGCCTATGGTCCGCACCGCATGCAGCGGATCTACTTCTGGCGCGCGAAGTCCGACCAGCCCACGCCCCTGCTCTTTTACATCCACGGCGGCGGCTGGTCCGGCGGGGACCGCTCCGTGGTCCGCAGCATGATCAAGCCAGCCCTCGAAGCCGGCATCTCCGTGGTCTCCGTAGAATACCGCACCATCAAGGACTCCACCGCCGACGGGCTCGTCCCGCCGGTCAAAGGCCCGATGTTCGACTGCGCGCGCGCCCTGCAGTTCACCCGCAGCAAGGCGAAGGAATGGAATCTCGACAAGACCAAGGTCGCCCTGGCCGGCGGTTCCGCCGGCGCCTGCACGAGCCTCTGGCTGGCCTTCCATGACGACCTCGCCGACCCGCAGAGCACCGACCCCATCGCCCGCGAATCCACCCGCGTGACCTGCGCCGCGGTCAGCGGCGCCCAGACGACCCTCGACCCGCATCAGATGCGCGCCTGGACGCCCAACAGCAAATACGGCGCCCACGCCTTCGGCATCAGCTGGGATGCCAAAAAGAAGGTCTCTTCCTTCGACATGTTCTACGCCGAGCGCGAACGCATCCTGCCCTGGATCAAGCAGTACTCGCCTTATGAACTCGTCAGCCGCGACGATCCACCCGTCGGGCTCTTCTACTCCGCGGCCCCGAATCTCGGCAAAGACGAGAAGGACCCGACCCACACGGCCAACTTCGGGGTGAAGCTCAAGGAACACTGCGACGCCAACGGCGTCCGCTGCGAATTCGTCTACCCCGGCGCCCCGAACGTCGTCCACGCGACCGACATCGCTTACGTCAAGGCCGCCCTGCGCCCCGAACTGAAGTGAGACTCCTCGCGCTCCTCCTCTCCGTCGTCGCCTTCGCCGCCGAACCCAAGGTCGCGGCGAAACGTCCGTCCGCCGCGGAGACCCGTGCCGCCGCGATGAAGCTGGCCATCGATATCCCGAGCACGAAGGATGGCACCCTGCAGAAAGTCATCTATTGGCGACCGGAGTCCGCGGCACATGACGCCTCCGGCCCCGCGGTGCCGCTCATCGTCTTCCTGCACTCTTGGAGCGGCGGCTTCGAGCAGGGCCCGCCGTGGATCGCCCAGGCCAAGAAGATGGGCTGGGTGCTCGTCGCTCCCGATTTCCGCGGCCCGAACAGCCGGCCTGAAGCCTGCGCCTCGGACCTGGCCTCGCAGGACATCCTCGACGCCGTCGCCTACGCCCGTCGCGACGCACGTATCGATGCTTCCCGCATCTACCTCATCGGCGGCTCCGGCGGCGGCCATATGTCCCTCGTCATGGCCGCCCGAGCGCCCGACCTTTGGGCCGGCGTGAGCGCCTGGGTGCCGATCTCCGACCTCGCGGCGTGGCACGCCGAGAGCAAGACCCGCAAGAACAACTACGCCAAGATGCTCGAGCAGTCCTGTGGCGGCCCGCCCGGCCCCGCCACCGAAGCCGAGTACCGTTACCGCTCCCCCCTCTTCCACCTCGCCGCCGCCAAAGGCGTGCCGCTCGACATCAATACCGGCATCCACGACGGCCACACCGGCTCCGTGCCCGTCAGCCACTCGCTCCACGCCTTCAATGTCCTGGCTGCGCAGGACAAGCAGATCCCTGTCGGTGACATCGACTCCATGGTCCGGGAGCGGAAGGTCCCCGCCAAACTTGCTGCCGAGACCCAAGCCGACCCCGAACGCCAGAAGGCCGTGCTCTTCCGTCGCTCGTCCGGCAATGCCCGCGTGACGGTCTTCGAAGGTGGCCACGAATCCGAATCCTCGGCCGGCGTGCTGTGGCTCTCGCGTCAACGCAAGGGCCAGCCCGCGGACTTCAGTCTCGGCGCCAACCCCAGCCAAGCCGGCGCCGCGACCGAGGTCTCAAAATAGCCTTATCATGAACACCCTCCGACTGCTCCTCGCCACCTGCGCCTGCGCATTGGCTTTCGCCGCCGACCGCAAGCCCAACATCCTCGTCATCGTCAGCGACGACCAAGGCTACGCCGACGTCGGCTTCAACGGCGGCAAAGCCGTGCCGACACCCCACCTGGACGCGCTCGCCGCCTCCGGCGTGCGCTGCACCAGCGGCTACGTCTCCCACCCCTTCTGTTCGCCCACGCGCGCCGGCCTGCTCACGGGCCGCTACCAACAACGCTTCGGGCACGAGAATAATCCGGCCTATAATCCGGCCGACGCCGTGGCGGGCCTGCCGCTCACCGAGAAGCTTCTGCCGCAGTTCCTGCAGGAAGCCGGCTACCGGACGGGCTGGATCGGCAAGTGGCACCTCGGCGCGACGCCGGCGCACACGCCCTGGGCCCGCGGTTTCCAACAGACCTATGGCTTCATCGGCGGCGGCCATTCCTTCTCCGGCTGGGCGATCGACGTGAAGAAAGAATACAACGTCCCGCTGACCCGCGACGGCCAGGCCACGACGGAAGTCCCCGCCCACCTGACCGCGGCCTTCGGCCAGGAAGCCGCCGCGTTCGTCACGCGCCACGCCGGCGCCCCTTGGATGCTTTACCTGGCGTTCAACGCCCCGCACACCCCGCACATGCCCACGCCTGAGCGGGAGAAGCTGTTCGCCGACGTGAAAGACCCGACCCGCCGCAAGTGTCTCGCGCAGATCAGCCTGCTGGACGACGCCGTCGGCGAGGTCACCCGGGCGCTCGCGGCCAGCGGACAGACGCAGGACACGCTGATCTTCTTCTTCAGCGACAACGGCGGCACGCCACCCTCGCTCGGCGCCGACAACACGCCGCTGCGCGGCCACAAAGGCACGACCTACGAAGGCGGCGTCCGCGTGCCTTTCGTCGTCAGCTGGCCGGCCCGGCTCAAGGCGGGCTCGACCTACGACCGCCCGGTGTCGTCCCTCGACGTCACGGCCACGGCGTTGTCGCTGGCCGGCGTCACCTTCCCCTCCGAGCGCAGACTCGACGGCGTCAACCTCATCCCCTTCCTGCGAGGCGAGAGCCAAGCCGCACCGCATGCGAACCTCTTCTGGCGCACCGGCGGCGGGCAAAGCCACGCCGTCCGCTCCGGCGACTGGAAGCTGGTCCGCCACGGCAAGCAGCCCGCCGAACTCTACGACCT
This sequence comes from Opitutales bacterium, assembly GCA_030725715.1. GTDB lineage: Bacteria > Verrucomicrobiota > Verrucomicrobiia > Opitutales > UBA953 > UBA953. The sequence goes on along the minus strand of JANRFG010000032.1, from coordinate 76,231 downwards.
TTCGACCGACATCGGCGAAACCAAGGATCTGGCGGCCGCCCGACCCGAAGTCGTCGCCAAGCTTTCCGCCGACCTGTCGGACTGGGACAAGGAGCTGGTCGCCCCGCTCTTCCAGAGCCCCAAGGGCGGCAAGCCCGCTGCCAAGAAGGCGAAGAAATAGGCCCTTAGCCCCATCTGGCTGGGTTTCGGCGGCTTTTCCTCTGGTCGGGCTGGTGAGATTCGAACTCACGACCTCTTGCACCCCATGCAAGCGCGCTACCAGACTACGCTACAGCCCGAGAGAGGAAAGATTGGGTTAAGCCCCAGCCCGGCAGGGATGTCAATCCGACAAACCCACCCCCGTGGTTTCTCGACAGAACCAAGGGCTAACCCTAGGAATAAGGCATGAGCCGCACCCCCCTGCTCCTGCTAGCCCTGTTGGCCGCCGTCCTCGGCGCGGAGACCCGTCCGAACATCGTCTTCATCCTGGCGGACGACCTCGGCTACGGCGAAGTCGGCTTCAACGGCCAGAAGATCATCCGCACCCCGAACGTCGACCGCCTCGCCCGCGAAGGGATGATCCTCACCCGGCACTACTGCGGCAACGCGGTCTGCGCCCCTTCGCGCACGGTGCTGATGACCGGCCGCAACCCCGGCCACGCCACGGCCCGCGACAACGGCGACGTCGGCGACCGCGAGCAGTTCCCCCTGCCCGCCGGCATCGCCACGCTGCCGGGCACGCTCAAGCAAGCCGGCTATGCGACCGCCGCGTTCGGCAAATGGGGCATGGGCAGTTTCGAGTCCACCGGCAGTCCGCTGAAGCAGGGCTTCGACCGCTTCCTCGGCGTGACCAGCCAGTGGGTCGCGCACAGCCACTACCCTCCCTTCATCCAGGATGACGGCAAGAAAGTGCCGCTCGACAACGGCCCCGACGGCGCGCCCGGCCACGGCGTCTTCCCGGCCGACGCCGACCCGCAGGACCCCAAGGCCTACGCGCCGTTCATCGGCAAGGACTTCCTGAGCGAGCGTACCATCGTGGGCGCCGAAGCCTTCATCGCGGCCCATAAGGACAAGCCCTTCTTCCTCTACTACGCCTCGCCGCTGCCGCATGTGGCCCTGCAGGTCCCCGCCGAAGAGCTGAAACAGTATGAAGGCGTGATCACCGAGGCCGGCCCCTACGCCCCGAAGAAGGGCGGCTACAGTCCCAACCGCACCCCGCGCACGACTTACGCCGCGATGATCTCGCGCCTGGACAAGGAAGTCGGCCGCATCCTCGCCGCCCTCGAGAAAGCCGGCGTGGCGGATAACACGATCATCGTCTTCTCCGGCGACAACGGCGCCACGCACGACGTGGGCGGGGCCGATACGAAATACTTCGACTCCGCGGGCGGCCTCAGAGGCCTCAAGGGCTCGCTCCATGAAGGTGGCGTCCGCGAACCCACGGTCGTCCGCTGGCCCGCCGGCATCAAGGCGGGCACGCGCTCGCACCGCCTCTCCGGTTTCGAAGACTGGTTCGCCACCTTCTCCGAACTGGCCGGCGTGAAACCGGAACGCAGCGCGGCCATCGCCAGCGAGAGCCTCGTCCTGGCGCTCAAGGGCACGGACGCGCCGCGCGCCGCCCCGCTCTATCGCGAGTTCCCGGGCTATGGCTCGCAGCAGGCGATCTGGGAAGGCAAGTGGAAGGCGATCCGCACGGACATGGCGAAGAAGGCCAAGGCCGGCCAGCCGATCGTCACCCAGCTCTACGACCTCGACGCCGACCCCAACGAGACGACTGACCTCGCCGCGAAATTCCCGGACATCGTGAAAGGACTCGAAGCCAAGATGGCCGCGGCCCGCGTGCCTAATCCCGACTTCCCGCTTCCCGGCGTCGACCCGCTGCCCGCCGGCAAAGGCAAAAAGAAGGCGGCGAAGAAGTAAAGAGACGGAGAGACAACTTCAGGTGGCGGGTGGCAGCCCCGGGTGGCGGGTGGCGGAATTACTTAAACTCAAAGGGAAACCGGAGACCGGATGGCTGGCTGGGGCCCCGAATCAATTCAGCCCTCCATTCAGTCCTTAACGCAGCGCTCCACTCAGTCCTCTAGTCTTCAAAGCTCCTCGATCCCGGCCCTTAGCTCCGCCGCTTTCTTCTTCACGGCGGCTTTCTCCGCCGGCGACATGTTCGCGGCCTGACGTACGGCCATGCCGATGCGCGGGTTATTGAGGAAGCGGTCCTGATGGCGCAGCCAGAAATCCCAGTAGAGCGCGTTCAGCGGACAGGCCAGCGGCCCGGTGCGATCCTTGGGATCATACGGACAACCGCCGCAATAATTCGACATCTTGGAGACGTAGCTCGCGGCGCAGCAATACGGCTTGCTGGCGAGGAAGCCGCCGTCGGCGTGCTGACTCATGCCGACGACGTTCGGGAGCTCGACCCACTGGAAGGCGTCGATGTAGACGCCGAGATACCAGCGCTCGACTTCCGCGGGATCGACGCCCGCGGTCAGACAGAAGGATCCGATGACCATCAGGCGCTGGATGTGATGGGCATAAGCGGTGTCGAGCGACTGGCCCACGGAGTGGCGCATGCAGTTCATCTTCACCTTGCCGGTCCAGAACCAGGACGGCAGCGAGAGCGTGTGGCCGAGTCCGTTGGCTTCGGCGTAGCCGGGCATCTTGGCCCAATAGACCCCACGGATGTATTCGCGCCAGCCGATGATCTGCCGGACGAAGCCTTCCGTGGCTGCCAAAGGATACCGCTTCGGATCGCGCGCATGGGCGTCGGCCGCGGCGGCGGCGACTTCGGCCGGCGCCAGCAGCTTCACGTTCAGGGCGAAGGACAGCCTCGAATGGAAGAGCCGGTCCGAGGACGTATGCATCGCGTCCTCGTAGTCACCGAAATCAGGCAGCCCTCGCTCGATGAAGGCATCCAACTGCTTGAGCGCCTCCTTACGGTCGGCAGGCCAAGGGAAGTCCTTCTCCGAAGGCTTGCCCATGGTCTTCACCCCGGCGGCCTGGATCTCCGCCCAGATGGCGGAGTGGTCGTGGGAGAGGTCCCAGGTCTTGGGCGGAGGCGGCGTGCCCTTCCAGGGCTTGCGGTTCTCCTTGTCGTAATTCCATTCGCCGCCGGCCGGCGTGCCGTCCTCCTCCATCAGCAGGCGCGTCCGGACGCGCATCTTGCGATAATAAGACTCCATCAACCAGCGCTTGGCGTCCTTCTGGAAATGCGCCGCGACGCCGCCGCGGCCGTCAAGGAAGTGCTCGGAGCTGACGCAGGCCGTGACGAGACCGCAACCGGCAGCGAAGGCCCGCAGGTCCTGGTCGAGTCGCCACTCATCCGGCTCCTGGTATTCGAAACGCGCGGCCTTGGTCGCCTTGAAGACTCGTCGCAGGTTTTCCGCGAAAGACTGCTGATTATCCTTATCGCCCAACCGGAAGTAACGGACCTGATGGCCTTGCTTGGTCAGGAGCTCCGCCATGCGACGCATCCCGGCAAAGATCGCGATGACCTTCTGGGCGTGATGCACGACATAGTCCGTCTCGGAGCGGATCTCCATGAAGACATACGTCACGGACGGGTCCTTCTTGCCGAACCAAGAATGCTCCGGGTTCAGCTGGTCGCCGAGGATGAGACGGACGGTGGAGGGCACGCCCGCAAAGAAGGACGAACCCCGCCCGACGCAAACCGTCGCCGCCGTTATCGCGCCAGTCGGCGGAGTTCGATGCGGCGGAACCAGACCGGCTGACCTTCCGCCTGGAGGGCGATGTGGCCGTGGGAGAGCAGCAGTTCGGCGCCGGCGTCCAGCTGGTCGGTCGCCGGGGAGACATGGTTACGCGGGTCGAGCTGCGGACGTTGGTAGCGGAGCACCTCCGCGCCGTTCACGCGATGGACGATTTCTTCGTCCCCGCGCACTTCGACCTCGATGGCCACCCATTGCTCGGGCGGAAAGGTCGGCGCCTTCGAGGTGACGATGTGCTGGGTGACCAGCCTGCCGTCCATCTCGAGATTGGTGCCGGGGGTGCAGACGTTGCCGGTCGGGCGGGCCCCCTTCCCTTCGTCGGCCAGGAATTGGAACTCCAGGCTGGAAGGAAAACCCTGTTCCACCCCCATGCTCTGCGGGGGCTGGGCGTGGAGCATGACGCCGCTGTTGAGGTTCACGTACTTCGGGGCGTCGGCCATCATCTTCCCGGCGAAGCGATACTCCATCCGCAGGACATAACGCGAATACGCGAGGTTGGTGAAGAGATGCCCATACTGCTGGTCGAACTTCGCATAGCGGTCATAGGCCACCTTGATCATGCCGTCCTCGACCCGGAAGGTGTCGGCGTAATTCTCGCCGAGGGGATGCTTGGCGATCTTGGGCGTCCACCCCGACAGGTCCTTGCCGTTGAACAAGGAGTGCCACTTAGGCTCCTCCGCGGAGGCCAACGTGACGAGACAGGAACCGACCAGGGGCAGGATGCGACGCATGCCCATGACTAAGGGGCCAACGGTCTGATTCCAACCCCGGAAGCCGGATTCCGCTTGCCCGTTTGCGGGATTGACGAATCCGCACACAAAGTCGGCATGCGCGGCGTCAAAAAAGAGAACCTCCCGGTCAAGACCTGTCCGACCTGCCGACGCCCCTTCCTCTGGCGGAAGAAGTGGGCCCGCTGCTGGGATGAGGTCCGCTTCTGCAGCGACGCCTGCCGCAAGGGGACCCCGCGCGGGAAGGCACAAAAAAGCCCGGGTCTCCGGGCTGATCGAAACCTCGGGCCCACCGGCCCTCAAGTCCTCGTGTCCTCGCTTACTTAGGTCCGCCCTGGCGACGGGTGCCCGGACGACCGAAGGGGCGGTAGTTGCCCTGGGAAGCGCGGTAGCCGCCGTGACGACCCCCCTGAGGGCGGCCTTCGCGTTCGCTATTGTGCGCGCCGGCGCGGGGATCCTGGTGACGCTGGAAATCTTCCGGGGTGCGGGGCGGAGCCTGCTGGGTGTAATCGAAGCCCTGCAGCTTACCGCAATGGAGGTGCTTGCCGACGATGCGCTCGAGGCGGCGGAGTTCGCCGAGGTCCTCGCGCGTGACGAAGGTGATGGCGGTGCCGGTCGCGAGCGCGCGGCCGGTACGGCCGATGCGGTGGACGTAGTCTTCGAGCTGGTCAGGGAAGTCGAAGTTGAAGACGTGGGAGATGCCGTCGACGTCGATGCCGCGCGAGGCGATGTCGGTCGCGACGAGCACGCGGATCTCGTTGTTCTTGAAGGCCTGCAGGGCGCGCTGACGCTGGCTCTGCGAACGGTTGGCGTGGATGGCGGCGCAGCTGATGTCTTCGCCCTGGAGCTTGCGGCAGATGCGGTCGGCGCCGTGCTTGGTGCGCGCGAAGACGAGGACCATCTTCAGGGACTCGTCCTTGAGGAGGTGGTGCAGCATGACCTGCTTGAGCGCGCCCGGGCACTCATAGAGGAGCTGGGTGACGGTCTCGGCAGGGTTGGAGCGGCGGCCGACCTCGATCAGCTTCGGCTCGCGCTGATACTGCTTCGTGAGGGTCTCGATCTCGCGGGAGAGCGTGGCGGAGAACATCAGGGTCTGGCGTTCCTTCGGGAGGGCGCGGACGATGGTGTTGATCGCGGGCAGGAAGCCCATGTCCAGCATGCGGTCGGCTTCGTCGAGGACGAGGTATTCGACGGCGGAGAAGTCGCCGTGGCCCTGGCCGCCGAGGTCGAGGAGACGGCCCGGGGTGGCGATGAGGAAGTCACAGCCGCGACGGAGGGCGGCGATCTGGGGGCGTTCGGAGACGCCGCCGTAGCAGGTGGCGACGGTGGCGCCGGAGTAACGGGAATAGGCGGCGACGTTCTCGGCGATCTGGACGACCAGTTCGCGGGTCGGGGCCAGGATCAGGCAGCGGACGCGGCCCTGGTGGGCGCCGGACTTGGTCTGGACCAGCTTGGTCAGCAGCGGGAGGGTGAACGCGGCGGTCTTGCCGGTACCGGTCTGGGCGACGCCGATGACGTCATGCCCCTCGATGATCACCGGGATCGAGGCCTTCTGGATGGGCGTCGGCTCGGTGTAGCCCTGGTCGGCCACGGCTTTGAGAATGGAGGCATCGAGGCCTAGGGAATCAAACGACATTGAGGCAAAGTGAGTAGAGGAAATGGAAAGGGCGAGAAGAATAGGGGGGATAACGGGCATAAGGGGTTGGCGGTTAGCGGTTGGCGGTTGGGCCACACACCACCCGCCAAAAGGCTATCGATTCAGTCAAAGCACGACTTCGTAGCTCATCTAACCGCTAACCGCCATCCGCCAACCGCCTCCACCTTCACTGGGACTGCGTCCCAGCATTGCACTCCCCCTGCCCTTTCCTAGACAACTCGGTAACCCCTGACGATGACGACCAAGCAACCTGACGGCTGGAGCTCCAAACTGGGCGTGATCATGGCCGTCGCCGGCAGCGCCGTCGGCCTGGGCAACTTCCTCCGCTTCCCCGGCCTCGCGGCCGACAAGGAGACCGGCGGCGGCGCCTTCCTCATCGCCTACTTCATCTCCCTCCTGATCGTCGGCCTCCCGATCTGCTGGGTCGAGTGGACGCTCGGACGTTTCGGCGGCACGCAGGGCTACAACTCCTCGCCCGGCATCTTCCATGCCATCGTCCGCAAGCCGTGGGGCAAATACGTCGGCCTCCTCGGCTTCATCATCCCGGTCGGCGTCTACTTCTATTACGTCGTCATCGAGTCCTGGTGCCTCGGCTACGCTTGGAACAGTTTCAGCGGGGGACTAGACCTCGGCAAGGACCCGGCCGCCTACGCCACCGCCTTCGCCGCGTTCACCGGCCTCAAGGCCGACGGCGCGATCCTCGGCTTCGGCGGGCCCTTCCTCTTCTTCGTCGGCGTGTTCGTCCTGAACTTCGTCATCATCTACCGCGGCATCTCCCGGGGCATCGAGTTCATCTGCAAATGGGGCATGCCCGTGCTCATCCTCATCGCGCTCATCCTGCTCGTGCGCGTCATGACCCTCGGCACGCCCGATCCGACGAAGCCGGAGCTCAGCGTGTGGAACGGCCTCGGCTACATGTGGAATCCCCACGACATCGGCCAAGGCCTTTCTAATCCGGCCGTCTGGCTCAAGGCGGCCTCCCAGGTGTTCTTCACGCTCTCCGTCGGCTTCGGCGTGATCATCACCTACGCCAGCTACCTCAAGAAGAACGATGACGTGGTCCTGAGCGGCCTCACCGCCACCGCCGCCAACGAGTTCTGCGAAGTCGGCCTGGGCGGGATGATCACCGTACCCGCGGCCTTCGCCTTCCTCGGCGCCTCGGCCGTCGCGGGCGGCACCTTCGCCCTCGGCTTCAACGTCCTGCCGCAGGTCTTCGCCGGCATGCCCTACGGCCATCTCTTCGGCGGCCTGTTCTTCACCCTGCTCTTCATCGCCGCGGTGACGTCCTCGCTCTCGATGCTGCAGCCCGGCATCGCCTTCCTCGAGGAAGGGCTCGGCCTCGACCGCCGCGGCTCGGTCACGCTGCTCGGCCTGATCACCGCGGTCGGCTGCACGCTCGTCGTCTGGTTCAGCGAAGGCCTGAAGGCGCTCTCGACGGTCGACTTCTGGATCGGCGACATCGGCATCTTCCTGCAGGGCACGTTGCTGATCTACATCTTCAACTTCGCCTTCGGCACCGAACGCGGCTGGACCGAAGCGCATCAAGGCGCGGAGATCCGCATCCCCCGGGTCTTCAAGTTCATCCTCCGCTGGGTCTCGCCGGCCTACCTGACCGCGATCTTCGCGATGTTCGTCCTGAAGAACGTCGCCGGCTGGAATCTCTCGTTCACCGCGGCCGCCTTCACGCCGACCGATCCGATCCTCGACATCGTCGGCGGGCCGGGCCACCCCGCCAGCGGCGTCGCCCGCCTGACGGCCTTCTTCCTGCTCCTCTTCGCCGGCTTCTCGGCGCTGATGATCCAACGAGCGGGCAAACGCTGGGACGCCCGCTAAGCCTCCGACTTTACGACCATGACTACCGCCGGACTCCTCTTCATGCTCATCTCGGTGGGCGCGGTCGCCTCGCTTCTCACCTGGTGCCTCGTCAAGGTGCTCACGGGCAAGAAGAACCCCGATCACCTCGCCCACGTCGAGCCGGTCGAGGCCAAGGATCCGGATCGCCGCTGAGCCGGCTTACTTCTTCGCCGGGGCGAGTTCCTGCCGCGTGGCGATGGGCACGTAGCCGATCTCCAGCCCCTTCGGCGGCGTGAGGACCTGCGCGGGGTCGAGCGCGGCGAGCTTGCCGACGGTGGGCGGCGCGAGATACTCGCGATCCTTGGTCCAGGTGCGATGCAGCTTCTCGACCTTGACCTGCAGGGCCTCGCGCTCGGCCGGGGTCAGGTCGGCGTTGAGGATGGCCGGCTGATCGGCGAAGCGGTACCAGTAGTAGGTGACGACGCTCCCGTCTCCGAGGAAGGCCTGGAACGGACCGGCCTTGGGGCCAGGAATCTTCCAGGTCGTCTTTTCACCGGGCTGGGTCTCGCGCGGCGCCTGCGGCTTTTCCTTCGGCGGATCGAAGGTCATCTGCGTCAGGCCGGTGGCGGCCGGGACGTCCTTCGCCGTCACCGCGCTCCAGCGACCGTTCTTCCCGAAAGAACCAAGACGGTAATATTCCGGCAAGGTCACGAGCCCCGGACGGGTGCGGGTCACCAGGTCGGCGTTCCATTTATAGCCATAGGTATGCGGGTCGGGCGAATGGGGCGTCGCGAAGGCCTTCCAATCGAGGCCGGGCTTCGCTTCGCGCTTCGTGCCCTGCGGGTAGATGCTCCAGGTCGAACCACCGCCCGTCCGGAAACTCTGGACCAGCTCGCCGGCGGGATTGATCGCGCCGGAGGCGACGGGGCCGCCGTCGAACCAGGCCTTCACGCCGTCATAGAGGGCGCGACGGTCGTAGCAGGTCAGGCGATGCAGGACGACCGTCGTGCCGTCGGCGCCGACCGGGAAGGAGGTCGGAGCCACGCGCGCGTAGGCGTCGCCCTTCTCGTCCTTGGCCATCGCCGCGGGGACATACTGGGTCTCCATCTGGAAATGCTTGTTCGGGTCGGAACCACGCGAATCCAGCATCTGTCCGGCGACGGCCGGATTACGGAGCGCCGCGCGCGACCAGAAGTTCGGCGTGAAGAAACAGACCGGGCCCTTGAAGTTCGAAGCGTTCAGGAAGAGCGTCCAGCAGTTGGCGCCCGTGGGGACGTCCTTGCCTTCGGTCTTCGTCTTGGCCTCGGCGAACGGCATCGGCAGGTAACCGTAACCGAAGAGCTCGCCGTTGACGCCCTGCTTGAGGTTCAGGCCGTCGAGCGGGAACAGCAGCCACGGCGTGAGCTGGGCGACGCCGTAGAGTCCGCGCGGATCTTCCCAGGTGCCGCGTCCGTAGCCCGGGCCGTTGGCGATGTCGTAGAAATTCACGCCGACGCCGCCCATGATGAACTTCGGGGTCACGGACGGGAAGCGCGTGTCCCGCCACCAGCCGAGGCCGCCTTCGATGTCGTTATAGAGGTCCTTGGGTTTCTCGTCCTTAGGATACTGCGGATGCATCCAGGTGCCGAAGAGGCCGGTCTGGAAACGATGGCCCGGATATTCGCTCAGCAGCGGCCAGGCGGCGGCGTAGATCGAGAAGCCGGCATCGTAGGGCTCCGTCACGCGCTCGGTCGGGACGATGAGGTAGCCGGCCATCTCGACCTTCTGCGGGGCGGCGGAAGCGACGGCCGCGAGCAGGCAGGCGGTCAGGAGTGCGGGGGTGCGCATGCGGAGACTTAAGCCTCGAGACGGCCCCCTGCCCACCCGAAACGATGGCCCTATCCCTACCCCTAACCCGACCCCTGCCAATTGGGCTTTGACTAGGGTTTTCCCCGTCCGTTAACCATACCCCTCGATTCCGTCCGTCCCGACCTCATGAAACGCACCCATACCTGCAACGCCCTCCGCCCCGCCGACGCCGGCCAGACCGTGACCCTCGTGGGTTGGGTCGACACCAAGCGCGACCTCGGCGGCGTGACCTTCGTCGACCTCCGCGACCGCGAAGGCATGACCCAGGTGGTCTTCAATCCGGGCGCCAACGGCATCCAGGAGATCGCCCAGCGCCTGAAGACGGAATCCGTCATCGAGATCACCGGCAAGGTCCGCGCCCGCTCGGCCGACACGGTCAACGCCAAGCTCGCCACCGGCAGCATCGAGATCTCCGCCGGGACCCTCGTCGTCCACAACGTCTGCGCCGACCTGCCGTTCCCGATGGACGACGACAAGGCCGACAAGGTGAACGAAGACCTCCGCCTCGAATACCGCTTCCTCGACCTCCGTCGCCCGCGTAACATCGGCCTCCTCAAGCTCCGCGCCAAGGCCGCCCGCGCCATCCGCGCCGAACTCGACAGCCAGGACTTCCTCGAGATCGAGACCCCGACCCTCTTCAAGAGCACCCCGGAAGGCGCCCGCGAGTTCCTCGTGCCGAGCCGCACCAACCCCGGCGAATTCTACGCGCTCACGCAGTCCCCGCAGCAGTACAAGCAGATGCTCATGGTGGCCGGCGTCGAACGCTACTATCAGATGGCCCGTTGCTACCGCGACGAAGACCTCCGCGCCGACCGCCAGCCGGAGTTCACGCAGGTCGACCTGGAGATGTCCTTCATCGACCGCGAGGACATGTACAAGCTGATCGAAGGCATCCTGAAGCGCACCTGGAAGGAGACCCTCGGCATCGACATCCCGACGCCCTTCCCCCGCATGGCCTACCAGGAAGCGATGGACCGCTTCGGCATCGACAAGCCGGACACCCGCTTCGGCATGGAGATCCAGGACCTGACGGCCCTGTTCAAGAACTCCTCCTTCAAGGTCTTCAACGGCGCCGCCAACACCCCGGGCTCCGTGGTCCGCGCGATCAACGCCAAGGGCCTCGCCGACATCACCCAGGGCGAGCTGACCAACTTCGAGAACATCGCCAAGAGCGCCGGCGCCAAGGGCCTCGCGTTCATCAAGTGCGAAGCGGGCGAATGGAAGTCCCCGATCGTGAAGTTCTTCTCCGACGAAGAGAAGGCCGCCCTCAAGCAGCAGCTCAACATCGAGGACGGCGACATCGTCTTCTTCGCCGCCGCCCCGTGGGAGCAGGCCTCGACCATCCTCGGCCGCATCCGCCTCGAGTCCTCCTACCTCCTCAAGGCACGTGGTCGCCTGACCCTCCCGGCCGACCAGTATAACTTCCTCTGGGTCATCGAATTCCCGCTGATGCTCTGGGACGAAGAAGAGAAGCGCTACCTCTCGGCCCACCACCCGTTCACCGCCCCGGTCGTCGAAGACGAGCCCCTGCTCGCCACCGACCCCGCCAAGGTGCGCGGCCAGCACTACGACATCGTCCTCAACGGCGTCGAACTCGGCGGCGGCTCGATCCGCATCCATAACCCGGCCGTCCAGAAGCGCGTCTTCGAGGACATCCTCAAGATCCCGCAGGACCTCGTCGACAGCCGCTTCGGCTACATGCTCAAGGCCTTCTCCTACGGCGCCCCGCCCCACGGCGGCATCGCGCTCGGCTTCGACCGCGTGGTCGCCATGCTCGCCGGCCGCTCTTCGATCCGCGATATCCTCGCCTTCCCGAAGAACCAGAACGGCCGCGACCTGATGGCCGACTGCCCGAGCCCGGTCGCCCCGAAGCAGCTGCGCGACCTGCGCATCCGCCTCGTGGAAGACGAGCCGAAGCCGAAGGCCTAAGGCCCTCCCGGCTCTCCGACGAAAGGCACGCGCAAGCGCGCCTTTTTCTTTGGCGGGGATTTAGCCTTCCCCCGCAAGGTGGGTCGGCCTATTCCCTTCAGCCATGTCCGACGCTTCGCCCTCTCCTGAACCCGCTCCCCACGTCGTGGGCCAGGGCTATGAGTTCGACGAGGTGCGCGCCTTCCTCGGTGGCGACCCGAAGCCGCCGAACTTCGTCATCCACCAGGCCGGAGCGGTCATCGGCGTCTGCCTCGGACTCGGCTGGAATCCGCGCGCCGACGGCGAACCGTGCGAAGTCTGGGTCGGCCGCAAAGGCGACCAACCCAAGTGGGGCATCAAGCTCGCCGAGACCCGCGGCCCGCTGCCGGTCTATGTCCGTCGCACCGAAGGCGGCAAGTGGTTCTACAACGGCCTCTACGAAGTGACCAGCCACACGACCGACCCGAATGTCATCCGCCCGCGCCTGCTGCCTCCGAAGATCGTGGCGATCGACCGCCTGGTCTTCCTGAAGCGCTGCGCCGTCTGAACGCCATGAACGAAGAACGCCGTCCTCACCGCGACCCGCTGCACGGCGTGACCCTGCAGAAGCTGCTTGAGACCATGGTCGCCAAATACGGCTGGCAGGAAATGGCCTACCGCATCCCGATCCGCTGCTTCATGTTCGACCCGACGATCAAGTCGTCCCTCACCTTCCTGCGTAAGACCCCTTGGGCCCGCGAGAAGCTCGAGAACTGGTATGTCGGCGACGTCCGTAAGTCCCAAGGCTTCGGGCTCTGAGATAGTTGATCGGTTGAACGGTTGGCCCGTTGGCCTGAAGAAGGCCCATGCAAGCCAGTCATGATGGGCATCCCTCCGGCCCTCCGGTCAACGGGTCAACCGGCCCTCGCTCATTGACCGATCTTCCACTTCGCCTGGCGGAGGACGGCTTTGCCGAGGTCTTTCACGTTCTCATACCATACGGTGAGCAGCTTGCCGTCGGCCAGCTCGACGGTCGAGGGATAGCCGAGGTCGCCGGTGGTGCCGTCCCCGGAGACGACCATGGGTTCGCTCCACGTGCGCCCGTGATCCGTGCTCAGGCGGGCCTGATTGCCGAAAGGCTTGCGACGATGGCCGTAAGTCATGAGCAGCCGGCCATCCTTGAGCTTGAGCAGATGCGAAGGCAGGCCCCAGACGCCGATCGACTTCGGCACGGTCCAGGTCCGGCCGCCATCGGTTGATTCGCACTGCAGGGTCGAGCCATTGTCGGGCTTATTGTGGTTTCGGATCTGGGCGACGATGCGCCCGTCATCGGTCTCGATCGCGAAGAGCTCGTGATAGCCCTTCTTCACCTCGTCGCCGGGGCGGGTCGGGATCTCGCTCAGCCAGGTCCAGGTGAGGCCGTCGTCCTTTGATTCGGCGGCGCCGATCTTACCCTCCTTAGTCCAGAGCTGCTTGCCCACGTAAAGCAGGCGGCCGTCCTTTAATTGGAGCGGACCGTGGGGACTGTTGACGATCGTGGGGATACGCGCGGAGAAATTCAGGCCGCCGTCCGTCGAGCGGAGGACCCACTCGCCCAGTTCCGCCTTCCGCCCCTCTGCCGTCAGGCGATTCTGCGCCGCCTGCCAACGGGCGACGACCTCCGGCTTCATGGGCCGCATGGAGGGCCCCTTGCCGTCAGGCAGGTACATCAGGGACTTGGCCAGATCGGCCTCATAGGCCAGCGACGTGAACGTCGTGACGAGCAGAGTGCCTTTGGCGGTCTCCATCACGCCGCTGTCCCGGTCGTCGATCGGGCTGTCGAGCAGCACGCGCGGATAGGTCCAGGTGGCTCCGTCATCCTTCGAGGTCATCGCGCGCACCTGCCCCATCGGACAGACATGGCCGTCGCGACCGCCCGACCAGGTGACCCAGAGTTCGCCGTTGGCGCGACGCACGAGCGTCGACCAGCCGGCATAGGGTTCTTCCGGCGGGGTGATGGTCTTCGTCTCAAGGACCTGCGCGGTCTGGGCGCCGAGCGCGGCGACCATGAGCAAAGGCCAGAAATGACGGAGGCACGAACCAGGGGCGGGATTCATTCCTGTTTTTTAAGCCATCCACACTCCCCCGCAACCCCAACCCTCCCCGTGTCCCCATGTCCCCTAGGGGTCAGGGCATCTCCGCGCCGCGGGCCGCGGTGACGAGGTGATACCACTCTTCGCGGGTCAGTTCGAGGTCCGCGGCGGTGGCCAGCTGTTTGATGCGCTCCGGCCGGGTGCTGCCCACGATGGGGACGATCTTGGCCGGATGCTTCAGGATCCAAGATAGGGCGATGAGTTCGCGGGCGACGCCACGCTCCTGGGCGATACGATCGAGGACGGCCAACACGGCGGTCGGGTCATAATGGCGCTGTCCAGGCAGGAGATCCACGCCGCCCGAACCGAGCAGGCCGGCGCCGAGCGGACTCCAGGCCAGCGGGGTGACCTTCTTCTCCTGACACTGATCGAGCGTGCCGTCGTGCAGGGCGTAGAGCTGGAGGAGGCTGACTTCGACCTGGTTCGTGACCAGCGGGAAGGACAGCGCGTTCTGGAGAAGCGAGAACTGCGAGGGGCTGAAATTGCTGACGCCGAACTCGCGCACCTTGCCGGCCTGACGGAGCTCCGTGAACACGCCGGCGACCTCGGCCGCATCCATGAGGTAATCCGGACGATGGAGATGCAGCAGGTCGATGGTCTCGACGCCGAGCTGCTTGAGCGAGAGTTCGCACTGGGCGAGCAGATGGGCACGGGAGAAGTCGTAACGTACCGGGGCGCCGACGGGACGGTTCTTGAAACGAATACCACCTTTGGTCGCGATGGTCATCTTGGCGCGTAGGCCGGGGTTCTCCTTCAAGATACGGCCGAAGACGCGCTCGGCCTCGCCGTCGCAATAGATGTCGGCGTGGTCGAAAAGCGTATAACCCGCGTCGACCGCCGCGAAGACCGCAGCCTTGGCCGTCGCGTAATCCGCGGCGGCGTCGCCCTTGGTGGCGATACGCCAGCAGCCATAAGCGAGACGACTGGAGGTGAGCGGGCTCAGGCCGAGGGTGACGGTCTTCATACGCCCTTCAGCAAGTAAAGCCCCTGCCCTGCCGCAAGCCTATCCCCAAGGTCGACAGCCTGAGCTAGGTAGCTAAGGTCGGGCCATGGACTTCTCCCAGCTGCTGCAACAGGGCACCGCCCATGCCTGGCTTTACATCCCCGTCGCCATCCTGCTCGGCGCCCTGCATGGCCTCGAACCCGGCCACTCCAAGACGATGATGGCGGCCTTCATCATCGCGATCCGCGGCACCGCCTGGCAGGCCGCCCTGCTCGGCTTCTGCGCCGCCCTCTCCCACACGCTCATCATCTGGGTCCTCGCCGGCCTGGCCCTGCACTACGGCTCGCACTGGAACGTCGAAGAAACCGAGCCCTACTTCCTGCTCATCAGCGGCCTGATCGTCGTCGGCATGGCGGTCTGGACGATCATGCGCCTGCGCGAAGAACACGGCCATCATCACCATCACCACGGCGAAGGCGGCCATGCGCACGGCCACGACCATTCCCATGACGGCCTCGACGCGGAGGACGCCCACGCCCGCGCCCATGCGGCGGAGATCGAGAAGCGTTTCGCCGGCCGTCATGTGACCACCGGTCAGATCGTGATCTTCGGGCTCACCGGCGGACTCATGCCCTGCCCCGCCGCGGTCTCGATCCTGATCGTGTGTCTCCAGCTCAAGGAATTCTCCCTCGGCTTCGGCATCGTGGCGGCCTTCAGCCTGGGTCTCGCCCTGACGATGATCTCCGTCGGCGTGCTCGCCTCCTGGGGCTTCAAGAAGCTCGCGGAGAAGTCCGGCTGGTTCAGCCGCATCGCCGCCCGCGCCCCTTACGTCTCTTCCTATCTCCTCATCGCCCTCGGCCTGGCCTTCGCCCTCCGCGGTCTGATGATGATGAAGTAAGCGCCTCCTCAGGCGCCGACCATCCGCAGCCAGGCGCTGAGGTTATAATAGTTTGAGACGCGGGCCACCTTGCCGTCCTTGATCTCGAAGAAGGCCCCGACGCGGAGGTGATACTTCTGGCCGGTGGCGGGCGGCAGCCCCTCGTCCGTCTGGAGATACTCGCCGCGGATATAGAACTCGGCGGCGGCGCGGGAGGTGTCCGGGCCGGCGAAGACGACAAGGTCCTCCACCTGCTCGCGGTAAGAACGGTCCATGCGGCCGAGGAAGGCGCGGAAAGCCGGGATGCCGACCTCGACGCCGCCTTCATTGATCTCGTGGACGATCTCGGGGTGCAGGAGCGCGAGGAGGGCTTCGCGGTCACCGGAATTGAAGGCCTGATAATACTGACGGATAAGCGGGTGCATGGGGTTCAGGAAAGGAGGCGGAGCGGACGAGCGCCGAGTTTGGACGGGTCGGTCTCACCGGGCGTCGCGCGATGGCGGCGCAGGAGCGCGAGGTCGACGTCGACGGTGAGGGCATGGTCGCCTTCGGCGCAGACCGGCGTGGCGAGGTGCCGGGGTTCGTCGCGGAACGCGGCCTGCGAGGGCGCGAAAGCCGCGGCGCGGCCGACGTTCTCGTCGATGAGCACGGAGTTCGTCCGGCCGACGAGGTGACATACGCCGACGTGGCAGCCGAGTTCGACGGAGCGCGCATCGGCGCAACGCCCTACCCTTTCGACGCCGAGGATCGTCTCGGTCGCGCTGGGCACGAGCATGAGTTCGACGCCCTTTCCGCGCAGGACGGCGGCCAGTTCGGGGATTTCGACGTCGAGGCAGATCACGACGACGCAACGGACGCCGCGGAAGGACCAGAGGCCGACGCCGTCGCCGCCGACGAAGGCGGATTCCCACGGCGTGAGATGTAGTTTGTCCTGATGCCGGAAAGCGCCGCCGTCCCAGATCGGCGCCCGGTTGCGGAGCTGGCCGTCCGCGCCGACGAACGGCACGGTGCCCAGGACGACGCCCTTGTCGGCCTGCGCCAGACGGGGAGAAAAGCGCGGCCAGAGATCGGTCCAGAAGAGCTGCGCGACGCCGCGGAGCTTGTCTTCGCCGGCGACGAAAGGCTCGAGGCCCATCCAGAGGAATTCCGGCAGCACCACGAGATCCGCGCCGTCATCCCAGGCTTCGCGGACCTGCGCGCAGACCCGATCAGCGAAGGCGTCAGGCGAGGCCGCAGGGACGCCGACGTCGAAGGTCAGCAAGGCGAGCGTCAGGCGGTCCATGTCTTCGTCCAGAAGGTGAGGGTCTTGGGAGATTCCTGCTCTTCCCCGACTTCCTTCCAAGGGAAAACCGCCTGCAGCTCCGGACGGCGACGATAGCCTTGGCGCGTCCAGAAGGCGTCCAACGCCCGATGGCCCGCGGGCCGGGCCGGATGATCGGCCGGTCGGTCGACCGCGCAGAAGGCCGTCGTGCGCAGGCCGAGCCGGCGCGCATGGGCTTCACGGCGGACGAAGAACTCTCCGCCGAGGCCGCCGCCGCGAAACTCGGGCAGCACGATGCTCTCGCCCAGATACAGGACGTCGTCCGTCGGCACCCCGGCGCGTTCGAACGGACCACGGAAGCCTTCGGTCTCATCGGCCATCGGCATGCAGGTCGTCGCCCCGATCGTGCGACCGGCGCCGTCCTGGGCGAAGACCACGAGGCTGCGCGGACAGGCGAGGTAGATGCGGAGGTATTCACGCTCATGCGCGAGGTCGCCTTCGTAGAGATAAGGAAACTCGCGGAAGACGGCGATCCGCAGTCCGCCCAGCGTATCGATCCACGGCTCCAGTTCAGGCCCGCGGACTTCGATGAGTTGGAACGCGGACGGCATGACGGGGTTCAGAGCCGGATGCGCAGACGGGGCGAGATCGGCGTGCCGGCGTCGCGACGCGGCGCCTTCGGCCCCTTGCCCGGCGTCTCTTCATCGTCGGCGGCCAGGGCCTCCGTGAATTCCTCGGGCAGCGGCGCGGCGGCCTTGAAATCCACCTTGGCGCCCTGCCAGTCGAATGAGAGCTGAGTCGTCTCGGCGTGCAGGAAGAGCCGTTTGAAACCGCGGGCCGTGCCGACGGCCTTGTTGAACTCGAAGTCGCCGTAGGTACGGTCGCCGAGGATCGGGTGGCCGTGCGCGGCGGTCTGCACGCGCAGCTGGTGCGTGCGGCCGGTGCGCGGCTCGAGGCGGATCAGGGAAAGCGGGAGCGTGCCGCCGGCGGCGCGTTGCCACTGGTAGACCGTCACCGCCGGGGCGCCCGCGCCCGTCTCGGAGCGCACGCCGCCGCCGGGTCCCTTGGATTTCGAAAGCTGGTCCTGCCAGGTGCCGCGCGGCGTGCGCAGGCCGCGGCCGCGGATCAGGGCCACGTATTGCTTCGAGACCTGCGAACGCGCGAACATCTTACGGACGACGTCGGCCACGCCGACGTCGAGCGAGAGCAGCAGCACGCCGCTCGTCGGCGAATCGAGCCGGTTGAGCAGGTAGACGCGGCGGATGCCGCCCTGGCCGTCACGGACATGGAACGCCTCCTCCTCGAGGGAGTAGTTACCCGTGATGAGGATCGTGCCCTTCTCGGCGACCTCGCCGGGGTTGGGATGCGAGAGGATGCCGTCCGGCTTGGAGACCGCGATCAGCCCGCAGGGATGGGTGGCGACCGCGCGCACGCCGCGTCCGAAGGGGATCCAATCTGTCGGGAGCGTCATCAGCGGTAATAGAAGTTGATCGTGACGATGTCGCTCTCGCCGTACAAGGCGACCATATCCGCCCGCCAGGCGTCGTAAGGCGCCGGGGCCATCACGGCGTCCTTGCAGGCCAGGGACATCACGCGGGTGACCTCGTTGCTGAGGATCGTGGCATCGGTGACCGTCCCGTCGCGATGCAGGCGGAAACGTACCGTGACGCGCCCGCGCTGGACCCCTTCGAACTGGGAACGCTCGATGATGCTCCACCAGCTCGACTGGATGGCCTCGAGCATCCGCTGGGTGTAGTCGCCGTATTGGCTGAAACGGGCGTCGATGGCGACCGCGCCGGCGCGGTTCACGCCCACGGAATTACGCAGGAGCAGGCCGGCGGTGCCGGAAGGGATCGAAGCGCGGGGCCGGTCCGGATTGGCCGGAGCGGGCGCCGGCTCGGCCTTCGGGACGGGGCGGGCGGCGGCCTTGCCGGGACCGGGCGGCGGAGCGGTCTGCGGACCCGCCATGGAGATCGCCGGGGCCGGCGTCGGCTGGACCTGCGATTGATCGATCGAACGAGGCTTACCCTGGGCGAGGCGGATCTCGGGAGAGGTCCCGGCGGACTTCGGCAAGGCGGAATTGGACGGCATCTTCTCGGGCACCGGCTGGGCCGCGGTCTGATTGCGAGAGGAAGTGAACGGCGCCGCCTTCGGCACGGCCTGATTGGCCACCGGATTGGTCTCGGCGAATCGCAACTTCGCCGGCAGACGGGCCTCGTCGATCTTCACCGGGGCGGTCAGGACCTCGACCGGACGGACGATGGCGACGACCTGACGGAAAGTATCCGGCAGAAGCCAGAGGAGGAGAAGGTGCAGGCCGAGCGACGCCACCGCCGCGAAAGCCGCGGCGCGCAGGTCGATGGGATCATCGGGACGCACGCCCCGAAGTTAGGGACGACCCGGACGACTTCAAGCGTAGGACGGCGGGATTATCGGCCGCCGAACTCCTGCGTCAGCGCCGCGAGCGTCCGCCGGCAGTCCTCACGCGTGCCGATGACCACGTAGAGCTGGTAGCTAAAATGGGTATGCATCGGCGAGTACGGCCGGGGCCGGATGACGCAGTTCCACTTCACGACCTGCTCGTGCTCGAACTTGAACCGCCCGTAGCCCGGGGCGGGATTAAGCGACGAAGATCTCGTCGTCGTGAAGACCCCCATGGCATGCGAGCCGGAGGGGGTCGAAAGGACCACCGGATCGGGTTGCTCGCCGTTCTGGCGGGGCAAGGGGACGAGGGTCGCCGTCTTCGCGTCGAAGCGGAGTTCCTCACTGAAAGCCGAAGGCATGTAGCCCGTCAGGGCCTCGACCTGCAGATACCGGTGCGGACGATCGTTCGGAACCGAGAATTGGACCACGTAATCGAGCACGTGATCCATGCCTGGCCGGCCGATGCGCACCTCCTTGTGGTGGATGAAATCCGAGAGCAGCTTGGTGTTCTGCGCGACATGTCCGTGGGATGACATGCCCGGCGCGAGCCAGAAAGCCATCCGCGTGCGCGTCCTTAACGCCCCATCCCGGACCGAGATGGCCTCAAGGCGGCTGGTCGACTTCGGGCCGAGCGCGTCGACGACCGAACCGGCTTCGGTCGGATTGTAGCACTCGACATGAAAGACGCCGTCGACGTCGGCGTTGATCGCCGACTGCAGCTGGCGTCCGTGGTCATGCGAATCGATGAACTCGACGCCGTCCCACTTCACCGAATCGATGGCGCCGGCGAGGCGGCTCGTCGTACGGATGACGAGCGGCTTTCCTCCGATGAGGCCGGTCAGCTCGGCGTCGCCGCTGACGACAGCCGTCTGCGCGCTGGCCGTCGCGGCCAGGAGAAGCAGCCAGGCTTTCATGCGGTCAATCTTTCCAAGATACCAAGGGCGGCGAGGCGGGCCTTCACGAATTCGACCGGCAGGCCCATGATCGTCGAGATCGGCCGCTGGTAATCGTCGATGATGATCTCCCGTCCTTCCTGGATGCCGTAAGCGCCGGCCTTGTCCAAAGTGTTCACCAGTCCTTGATAGCGGGTGATGTCGTCGTCGGTGAGCGGACGGAACCGCACCCAGGCGGTCACGTCGTGCGCTTCGTCGATCCCGAGCGCGGGGCAGAGCAGGCAGACGCCAGTATGCACGGCATGTTCCCGTCCTGAAAGGCTGCGGAGCATCGCGCGGGATTCCGCGAGGTCGGCCGGTTTGTTCAACGCGCGGTCGCCGAGGGCCACCGTGGTGTCCGCACCGAGCACCAAGGCTTCGGGGTGCAGGCGGGAGACCGCCGCGGCCTTCAGCCGGGCGTTATGCAGGACCATATGGGCGGGGTCGGTCGACGGATCCTCATGCTCGGTCACCGCGGCCACGACGATGCGATGCGGCAAGCCGGCTTCACGCAGCAGTTCGGTGCGACGCGGCGAAGCGGAAGCGAGGATGAACGGAAGCGGGGAAGGCACCTGACCAAGCTGACGGATCAACCCACAGAAGACAATCGCAACAGCCGTTGCTTTGTTTCAGAGGCGTTCCTCCGCTTTCCGTCATTTACTCTTATTTAACCTCTGGTTAACGATATTCCAATTACCCCGCACCCATTCAAAGTGGCAGGTGGCAGCCTCAGGTGGCGGTTGGCGGCCTTCTTCAATTCTTTCCTCTGACTTTCCCATCCGCCAACCGCCATCCGCTAACCGCTGACACCGCGACTACTCCATGCGCCCCACCCTGCTCCTCTTCGCGCTCCTGGCCATGCTGCCTCGCCTGGCGGCCGACGACAGCGCGCGACGCTACTTGGGCAAAGCCGACGCGTGGTTCGCCTCCGCGGAAGCCAAGAAGGTCGCCGACATCATCCTGAGCTATCAGGCCGACGCGGGCGGCTGGCCGAAGAACACCGACACGATCAGCCAGCCCTACGTCGGCGACCGGACCAAGCTCCAGCCGACGTTCGACAACAAAGGCACCGTCGACGAACTCCGCTTCATGGCGCGCATGGTCAACGCGACGAAGGCCGAGGCTTATCGTAAATCCTTCGACCGCGGCTTGGCCTACGTGCTCAAGGCCCAATACGCCAACGGCGGCTGGCCGCAGTTCTTCCCATTGCGCAAAGGCTACTACGACCGCATCACCTTCAATGACGGCGCCATGGTGCGCGTGCTGGAATTCGTCCGCGAGGTCGGCCGTGATGACCGCTACGCCTTCCTCGACGACAAGAATCGCGCCGCCTACCGCCAAGCCTTCGACCGCGGCATCGCCTGCATCCTGAAGTGTCAGATCGTCGTCGACGGCCAGCCGACCGTGTGGTGCGCCCAGCACGACGAAAGGACGTTCGCGCCGGCCAAGGCCCGCTCTTACGAACTCCCCTCCTTCAGCGGCAGCGAATCGGTCGGCATCTTACGTCTGCTGATGAGCCTCGAGAATCCGTCGGCCGAGATCCGCGCCTCGATCGAGGGCGCCGTCGCTTGGTTCGACGCGCATCGCATCAAGGGCCAGCGCCTCGAGACCACCCAGACCCTCGTCGGCAAGGACCTGTTGATGGTGCCCGACTCGAAGGCACCCGACCTGTGGGCGCGCTTCTACGACCTCAAGACCGGCGCCCCTTACGTGTGCGACCGTGACGGCATCCCGAAGGCCAAACTGGCCGATATCGGCCATGAGCGTCGCAATGGTTACAGCTGGTTCGGCGAGTATGCCCGGGACCTGCTGGCCAAGGACTACCCGGCTTGGAAGAAAAAGGCGAAGTAAAGTCCATTACCGTCTTCCGAAGGGGAACTTCCCACCTCGGCTTGCAGTCTCAATCGAAAGCCCTCATAAAGAGGGCTCCCCCGATGTCTTTGCGACTGCTCAGCCTGTCTGCCTGCCTCTTGGCCTCGTCCGGCGCCGCCCTCTCGGCCGCGTCCGACGACCTGGCCGAGAAGGCCGTGACCCTGCTTGATGAGCGTTGCTTCAAGTGCCACAGCCACTCCGCCGGCAAGAACAAGGGCGGCCTGGTCATGGACAGCCTCGCCGGCCTGACGACGGGCGGCGACGCCGGCGCGGCCCTCGTCCCCGGCGACCCGGACGCCAGCCTGTTCCTGAAGAATATCCTGTCGACCGACCCGGACGTGATGATGCCCCCGAAAGGCGATCGTCTGACCAAGGAGGAAGTCGCCCTGCTCCAGTCCTGGGTGAAGTCCGGCGCCGTCTGGCCCAAGAGCCGGACGAAGGTCGTCGCCGCCGGACGCTATCTGCCCGGCACCATCGGCGCGAAGGAGAAATCTTGGTGGGCCTACCAGCCGATCAAGCGCGCCGAACTCCCCGCCGGCGCCGCCGCGCATCCGGTCGACCGTTTCGTCGACGCCCGCCTCGCCAAGGAAGGCCTCACGCCCTCCGGCGAAGCCGACCGCGCCGTGCTCATCCGCCGCGTGACCTTCGACCTGACCGGCCTCCCGCCCTCGCCCGAAGAGGTCGCCGCCTTCGTCCAAGACCAGGACCCCGCGGCCTACGATAAGCTCGTCGACCGCCTGCTCGCCTCCCCGGCCTACGGTCAGCGCATGGCCCGCGCCTGGCTCGACCTCGTGCGCTACGCCGACAGCGACGGCTACCGCATCGACGACTTCCGCCCCACCGCCTGGCGCTACCGCGATTACGTCATCAAGGCCTACAACGAGAACAAACCCTACGACCGCTTCGTGCAGGAGCAGATCGCCGGCGACGAACTCTTCCCCGGCGACCCCGACGCGCTCACGGCCCTCGGCTACCTCCGCCACTGGATCTACGAATACAACAACCGCGACGCCCGCGGCCAGTGGGAGAACATCCTGAACGACGTCACCGACACCACCGGCGACGTCTTCCTCGGCGCCGGCATGCAGTGCGCCCGTTGCCACGACCATAAGTTCGACCCGATCCTGCAACGCGACTACTACGCCCTCCGCAGCTTCTTCAACAACATCGTCCCGGTCGAAGACCGCGCCGCCTGGACCGAAGCCCAAGCCGCCGAATACGCCCGCCAGCGGGCGAAGTGGGAAGCGGAGACCAAGGCCATCCGCGACGAGATCGCCGCCCTCGAACTGAAGTACCGCGAGAACGCGACCCGCAAGGCCGTGGAGATGTTCCCGGACGACGTCCAGGCGATGATCAACAAGCCCGAGGCCCAGCGCACGCCTTACGAGAAGCAGGTCGCCGCCCTCGCCTGGCGCCAGGTGGACTACGAATACGGACGCCTCGACCGCTCGATCAAAGGCGACGCGAGCGTCAAGCACGCCGACCTGAAGCGTAAGCTCGCCGAACACGACAAGCTCAAGCCGGCCGAGCCGCCCTACGTCCTGACCGTCCGCGAGACCGGCGCCCAGGGCTTCGACGCCGTCATCCCCAAGAAGAACACCGTCGTCCCGCCAGCCTTCCTCACCGTCCTCAGCTCTCAGTACCCCGCCCCGCCCGCCGCGATCACGGCCGTCGCCGACGGCCGCTCCACCGGCCGCCGCGCCACGCTCGCCCGCTGGCTGACCGACAAGACCAACCCCTTCACCGCCCGCCTGGCGATGAACCGCCTGTGGCAGCTCTGCTTCCGCCGCGGCCTGACCCCCTACGCCAGCGACTTCGGCAACCTCGGCGAAGCGCCCACGCACCCCGAGCTCCTCGACTGGCTCGCCGATGAGTTCATGGCCAAGGGCTGGGACCAGAAGGCGATGACGCGCCTGCTCGTGACGAGCGCCGCCTATCGTCGCTCCAGCCAGCACGCCGACGTCGCGCGCGGCCAGCTCAAGGACCCGCAGAACACCCTGCTGTGGCGCTTCCAGCCGCAGCGTCTCGAAGCCGAGCAGATCCGCGACGCGCTCTACGTGGCCTGCGGCGACCTCAAGACCGAGAAGCAGGCCGGACCCAGCGTGATCTACGGCGAGCCCGTGCGCAGCATCTTCACGCGCATCATGCGCAATAACCGCGATCCGCTGGCCGACATCTTCGACGCCCCGCAGTGGTTCAGCAGCGCCTCCTCGCGCGATGTGACCACCACGCCGATCCAGTCGCTCCTGCTGCTCAACAGCCCGTTCATGCTGAAGCGTGGCGAGACCCTCGCCCGCCGCGTGATCGCCGACGCCCCCGGCGACGAGGCCGCGCAGGTCCGCCGCCTCTACCAGCTCCTCTTCGCCCGCGCGCCTTCCGCCGCCGAAGCCAAGCGCGCCGACGCCTTCCTCCGGGAAGTCCGCGCCCAGCGGACCTCCGCCGTCGTCACCGCGGCCATCGCCCGCGACTTCCAGCCGGAGAAGGTCCCCTTCCGCGACGGCCAGGGCGCGCAATTCGCCGCCGGCCACCGCCGCCCCTTCTTCGCGCCGGGCGCCAAGGAGGCCGACCTCGCCGCCGGCTTCACCATCGAAGCGGTCGTCGTCCCCCGGTCGATCAGCGAAGGCGGCTCCGTCCGCGTGATCGCCGCGCAGGCCGGCAAGGGCAAGGGTGAAGGCTACTGGCAGTTCGGCGTCACGGGCCAGAAGTCCCGCCGCGCCCCGAAAGTCCTCGTGCTCCAGGCCTACGGACCGCTGCTCGGCGGGACCTTCGGCGAGTCGGTCGCGTTCTCCAACCTGCGCATCGACCTCAACAAACCCTACTACGTCGCCGCCGCCGTCCGCTACGCCACGCCGGGACGGCCGGGCGAGGTCGCCTTCACGCTCAAGGACCTGGCCAACGACGACGAGCCCCTGCTGCACGACAGCGTGAAGATCAGCCTCACCGGCGTGAAGACCGCGACGGCGCCGTTGCAACTCGGCGGCAAGAACGCCGACACCGACGGTTCCTTCCACGGCGTCGTCGACGAAGTGCGCTTCAGCTCCGGCGCCCTGCCCGAAGACCAGCTCCTCTATTCCACCGAAGAAGTCCGCCCCTCCACGCTGGGCTTCTGGCGCTTCGAAGCCAAGACCGGCACGATGAGCGATTCCTCCGGCCGCGGACGCGAGCTGTCCGTCGGCGCCCTCAAGGCGGAAGCCGCGCCCAAGGCCGAGGACATCCCGATGGCCGCGCTCTGCCACGCCCTCCTCAACTCCTCCGAATTCCTCTACGTCGAATGAACGACCCACGCTGCCACCGCTTCGAAGCCTCGACGTCGCGCCGCGACTTCCTCTTCAACGCCGGCCTCGGCCTCGGCGCCATGGCCTTCAGCGACCTGCTCGCCAAGGAGATCGTCGTCCCCGCGCCGGGTACGCCCCTGCAGCCCGGCGTCGGTCAGATCAAGCCCCGCGCCAAGAGCGTCATCTTCCTCTTCATGGAAGGCGGTCCGTCGCAGATGGACCTCCTCGACCCCAAGCCGCTCCTGAACCAGCTGGCCGGCCAGCGCCTGCCCGACAGCTTCGGCACGGTCATCACCGCGATGGGCGAGGCCAAGGCCCCGCTCCTCGCCTCCAAGCGCGAGTGGAAGCAGCACGGCCAGTCCGGCCAGTGGTTCTCCGACTGGATCCCGCACATCGCCTCCTGCGCCGACGACCTCGCGGTCATCCGTTCCTGCAAGGCCGACGGCATCAACCACTCCGCCGGCGTCTGCCAGATGAACACCGGCTCGATCCTCGCGGGCAAGCCCTCGCTGGGCTCCTGGATCAACTACGGCATCGGCTCCGAGAACAGCAACCTGCCCGCGTTCATCGTGATGCAGGACAACCAGAGCACGGTCATCAACGGACCGCGCAACTGGGGCGCCGGGTTCATGCCCGCGGGCTACCAGGGCGTGCGCATCCAGGGCGGCGCCGAGCCGATCCCGAACCTCAACACGCCCGAAGCGGTCGCGGCCGACCTGCAGGCCAGCAAGCTCCGCCTGATCAACAGCGTGAACAAGGAGTTCGCCGCCCGCTACCCGGACCGCTCCGAGCTCGGCGCCCGCCTGGCGGGCTACGAGATGGCCGCGCGCATGCAGGCCGAAGCCCCCGGCGTCGTCGACCTCACCGGCGAGACCGAAGCCACGCGCAAGCTCTACGGCCTCGACGACAAGAACACCGAGAGCATGGGCCGCCTCTGCCTCCTCTCCCGCCGCATGGTCGAACGCGGCGTGCGCTTCGTCCAGATCTACCACGGCGCCGGCTCGAAGTGGGACGCCCACACGAAGATCGAAAGCAACCACGCCGGCCTCTGCGCCTCGATGGACAAGCCCGTCGCGGGCCTGCTCAAGGACCTGAAGGCCCGCGGCCTGCTCGAAGATACCCTCGTCGTCTGGGGCGGTGAATTCGGCCGCACCCCGATGTCCGAGAAAGGCGATGGCCGCGACCACAACCCCACCGGCTTCTCGATGTGGATGGCCGGCGGCGGCGTCAAAGGCGGCCAGACCATCGGCAGCACCGACGACCTCGGCCTGCGCGCCCAAGAGACCCCTCTGCACGTCCACGACCTCCACGCGACCATCCTCTGGCTGCTCGGCATCGACAACATGGGCCTGACGTATCGCTACAAAGGCCGACCGGAACGCCCGACGCAGAACGAAGGCGAGCCGTATAAGAAGATCGTCGGCTGAAGGTAGGGCGGCCATTGGCCGCCGTTCGTCGGGGCGCGTTCGACCACCGGGCAGGCTCTTCGACCATACCAAAGTCCGTCCGCCCACGGACGTGATAGTGATCACGTCCCTACCCCAAGGCAGCGAAGCTTAACTCAAAGGGAAACCGGAGACCGGATGATCAGATAGCATCCGTTTCGGGTGGCAGGTGGCGGGACTTATCCATTCAGTCCTCCACGCAGTCCTCAACGCAGTCCTCAATTCAGTCCTCCCATTTCACCCCTGTCATCCGTCATCTGTCATCGATTCAGTCATCAATTCAGCGCCGCTATGTCGTGACGCGGTCCCGACCCTACCCGCAGCAAACTAGGTCAGCACGCAGTGCTGACCCTACCTCGAGGCAGTGTCCTGAAATAACGAAAAACGACGAACCAAGAACTAAGAATGACCCAGATTCCCAACCGCCAACCGCTTCCGCCTACCCTTTGATCCGTCCCAACTTCTCCCCCGCCGCCCGCAGGGTCTCCTCCTTCTTGGCGAAGTGGAAGCGGACGTAGCGATGCTCGGGCTCGCGGAAGAACGAAGAGCCAGGCACGCCGGCGACGCCGATCTCCTTGATGAGCCATTCGGCGGCTTCGGTGTCGTTCTTGAAACCGAGCGGCGAGACGTCGAGCAACGAATAATAAGCACCCTGCGGCTCGGTGAACTTCAGTCCGGTCGTGGCGAGGATCGACGTAAATAGCTTCCGCTTGGCGGCATAGAGTTCGCCGAGGCCGGCGTAATACGAATCCGGCAGTTCGAGGCCCGCGACGGCGGCTTCCTGCAACGGCGCGGCGGCGCCGACGGTCAGGAAGTCATGCACCTTGCGGGCCTGAGCGATGACGTGCGGGGCGGCCTGCACGTAACCGAGACGCCAGCCGGTGATGGAGTAAGTCTTCGAGAGCGAGTTGCAGGTGATGGTGCGCTCGAACGCGCCCGGCAGCGCGGCGAAATACACATGTTCGTGCGGGGCGTAGACGATGTGCTCGTAAGGCTCATCGGTGATGACGAACGCGTCATGCTCTTCGGCGAGACGCAGGATGGTCAGGAGCTCGTCGCGCGTGAAGACCTTGCCGCAGGGGTTGGAGGGGTTGCAGACGATGATCGCCTTGGGCTTCTGCGCGAAGGCCTTGGCGAGCTCATCGGGATCGAAGGCGAAATCCGGTGCGCGGAGCGGGACGTAGATCGGTTCGGCGCCCGAGAGGATCGCGTCGGCGGCGTAGTTCTCGTAGAAGGGGGAGAAGACGATCACCTTGTCGCCCGGATTACAGGCGGTCATCATCGCGACCATCATCGCTTCGGTGCTGCCGCAGGTGACGACGAGGTGCTGATCCGGATCGATGGCCAGGCCGCTGAAGCGGTGGATCTTCTTGGCCAACGCCTGACGGAAACGCGGGGCGCCCCAGGTGACGGCGTATTGGTGATGCGGCCCCCGGGTGGCGCGCTCCAAGGCGGCGAGGAGCTCTTCGGGCGGGGAGAAGTCCGGAAAGCCCTGGGAGAGGTTGATCGCCCCGTGCTGGTTCGCCAGACGGGTCATCCCGCGGATGACGGACTCGGTGAAACCGGCGAGGCGGCGGGCGGTCGAAGGCATGACCAGACCTTAGGCTCCCGGGACAGCTTCAGGCAATCCCGAGAGGAATCGGACAGGAAACCTGACCTAAAAGGATACAGCGGGACGGTTGACCGATGACCCTGATTCGACTCATTCTGGAGAACGGGCGGAACCCCCTTCGCCCCTCCCCTGTCCCCTTTATCAGATGCGTCGTCTTCTGCCTCTTTTCCTGAGCCTCACCGCCCTCGTCGCCGCTGAGACGGTCCCGACTTGGACCTTCGACGGCCAGCCCGGCCCGGAGCTTTCAGCCGTCGGCAATGTCCGCCTCAAGCAGCCCGGTCCGCGTCGCCCGGATTATCCCCGCTTCGACACCCAGAACGTCGCGCCGACTTTCGACGGCCAAGGCGCCCGTCTGGTGATCAAAGACCCCGGCGCGGACAGCGTCTTTGATTTCAAGAACGGCGATGCCTTCACGGTCGAGGCCTGGGTTCGCCCGGACGGCCTGCGTAAGGGCGAGAACGCCACGATCATCGGCAAGGGCCGCACGGACCCGAAGGCGCCCAACCCGAGCAACCAGAACTGGGCCGTGCGCCTGCGCGTGCTCTACGACACCGCCTGCCTCAACTTCCTCTTCGCTTCACCGACCGAGAAAGGCGTGAAGTGGCATCGCTGGACGACCCCGACCGGCTTCCCCAACGACGGCCGCTGGCACCACGTCGCGGTCCGCTATGAATTCGGGAAGCCGGAGAGCATCCGCGGCTGGATCGACGGCAAGGAAATCAAAGGCTCGTGGGACATGGACGGCGCGACGACCGAGGCACCGGTGGTCGACGATGCCCCCATCTGGATCGGCTCTTCGCAGGGCGGCCTCGCCAACAGCAGCTTCCGCGGCGCGGTCGACGAGATCCGCCTGTACCGTGCGCTCGTCCCTTCGCCGGAAATCGCCGGACGTTTCGCCACCACCCTCCCCCCGGTCGCGAAGGCCGAAGTCGCCAAGGTCGGCCCGAGCCCTAACGCCGGCAATGACAGCGCCAGCGGCGTGAAGGCCGCCAAGACGCCGGAAGTCGCCCGCACGGCGCCGAAGGTCGACTGGACCACCGTCACGAACGGCCAGGTGCGCGTCGAGCTCTGCGAAGCTTGGAGGCCTACCACCAACGTCTGGCCCAGCCAGCCGCTCGCCGTGACCGACAAGTACTTCGCCCCGGCCTTCGGCTTCGCCCGCGTGCCCGAGAAATACGTCGACACCGGCGTGCGCGCCTTACGCGGACATCCGTATTTCTTCCGCGCCCTCGGCGTGGTGAACCTCCCCGCCGGCAAGCACCGCCTCCTGCTCCGAGGCCGCGGCGCCTCGGCGCTCTTCATCGACGGCCAGCTCATCACGAAGACGCCCTTCCCTCCGCCCGGCACCGACAACAAACCTATCAAGGCGCAGGACGACTATCTCGACCTCGGCGGCGACTTTCGTTTCGCCCCGCCTGGCAACCGTGACGCTTGGGCGGAATTCGAGACCAAGGGCGGCGAACACCGCGTGATTCTGGAATCGATCGTCGGTTACGTCATCAACAAAAAGGGCGCCCGCCGTCGACCCGAACTCGGCGAGACCATCGCCGCGATCTCTCTCTCGGGGCGTTCGGATTGGCAGCTGCTTTCTCCGTCCGGCGAAACCCCGGCTTACAATGACGCCGGCTGGGCCGCCTACGCCGCGCGGGAAGAGACCCGCCTGAGCAAGATCGACGCCGCTGCCCGCGCCGCCGCCCGCGCCAGCCAGGGCGAGTATTGGCAGAAGCGCCGCGAGGCCGCGAAGCAGTGGCTCGCGAGCACGCCTGAGACCGCGGTGCCTGCTCTGGCCGCCGGCTTCCCCGCGAACAATCCGATCGACCATTTCCTCGCCGAAAAGATCGTCGCCTACCAAGGCCAGGTGAAGGCCGTGAAAAAAGGCGGCGTCGAATTCTACGCCCAGATCCAGCCCATCCTCGAGGCCAGCTGCCTCGAGTGCCACCAAGGCGGCAAGCCCAAGGGCGGCCTGCACCTCGACACCCTCGCGGGAGCGCTCAAGGGCGGCAAGAGCGACGGCGCGGCCATCGTACCCGGCGACCCCGCCAAGAGCTCGCTGCTCGCCCGCATCCGCTCCGACGACCCTGATGAGATGATGCCGCCGAAAGGCCATCGCCTCGCCGCCGCCGACGTCGCGCTCATCGAACAGTGGATCAAGGAAGGTGCCGCCTGGGCGGAATACCGCCCGCTCTCGACGCGCCTCACGCCGCTGACCGACGACCTCGCCTTCCTGCGCCGCGTGACGCTCGATACCGTCGGCGTGCCGCCCTCGGCCGCCGAGATCGCCGCCTTCGCCGCCGATGCTTCCTCCGATAAACGCGCCAAGGCCATCGACCGCCTGCTCGCCGACCCGCGCGCCGCCGACCACGGCATGGGCTACTGGCAGGACGTCCTCGCCGAGAACCCGAACATCCTTAATCCGACCCTCAATAATTCCGGACCCTTCCGCTGGTGGATCCATGAATCGCTCGTGGACCGCAAGCCGCTCGACCTGATGGTCACCGAACTCCTACGCCTCAAGGGTTCGTCCACTGTCGGCGGTCCCGCGGGTTTCGGGCTCGCGTCGCAGAACGACGTCCCGATGGCCGCCAAGGCCACCATCGTGACGACCGCCTTCCTCGGCGTGGAGACCAAGTGCGCGCGCTGCCACGACTCACCCGCCCATACTTCGAAACAAGAACAGGTCTTCGCGCTCGCCGCCCTGCTCGAGACCAAGGCCGTCAAAGTGCCCGCCACCAGTAGCGTCTCGATGGCCAAGCTCCGCGAAGGCGGTCGCAAGCCCCTGATCGAGGTCACCCTCGAGCCAGGCACCTCCGTCGAACCCCACTGGCCCTTCCCGGAACTCTCGCAGGAAAGCGTCGCCGACGAACTCGCCCTCGACCCCAAGGATCCGCGCGACCGTCTCGCCACGCTCGTCACCGCCCCGCAGAACGAACGCTTCGCGCAGGTGATGGCCAATCGCCTCTGGGCCCGCCTGATGGGCCGCGGAATCGTCGACCAGCCTTGGGACTGGGAACGCTCCAAGAACTCCCACCCCGCGCTCCTCCGCTGGCTCGGCCGTGAACTCGTGCGCAGCGGCTATGATGCCGACCACGTGCGTCGGCTCATCCTGAACTCGCACGCCTACCAGCGCGCGACGGACCTCACGCAGAAGCTGACCAACCCGCTCTACGTCGCGCCCGCCCCGCGCCGGCTCTCCGCCGAGCAGGTCGTGGACTCGATGTTCGCGACGACCGGCAAGCCCTTCCGCACCGAGGAGGCCAGCCTCGACATCGACAGCATCCGCGAACAGGCGAACTCCGTCACGCTCGGCCAGCCGCGACGCGCCTGGATGCTGACCTCGACCTCCAACGAACGCGACCGACCCGCCCTCGCCCTGCCCCGCATCCAGGCGGTGTGCGACGTCATGGCGGCCTTCGGCTGGCGCGCCAGCCGGCCGGATCCCGTGACCGACCGCGAGTCCTCCGCGAACTCACTGCAGCCCGCGATCCTCAGCAACGGCACGATGGGCACCTGGATCACGCGCCTGAGCGACGACCACGGCGTCACCGCCCTCGCCTTCAAGGCCCGTGCTCCGGCGGACTTCATCGACGCCCTGTTCCTAAGCGTGCTCACGCGCCACCCGACCGCCGCCGAGAAGGCCAAGTATGAGGCCTACCTCGCCGACGGCTTCGCCGGCCGCGTCCTACCCCCGCCGCTCTACGCCCCGCCCGGCAAGCGCAAGCCGGCCTATTACGTGTCTTGGTCCAACCACCTGAACGATTTGGCCACCACCGTCCGCATGCAGGAGGAAGCCGCCGCCCGCAAAGGCGACCCGGCCACGCCCCGCCTGACGGACGCCTGGCGTCGTCGCGCCGAAGACGTGGTCTGGGCGCTCGTCAACTCCCCCGAATTCCTCTACTACTGATCCCATGGACCGCCGCTCCTTCGTCACCGCCCTCGGCCTCGCGCCGTTCGCCGCTTCGCCGCTCCTGGCCAACACCGGCACGGCCGGACCCAAGGGCAAGGCCGAGCATTGCATCTTCATCTGGCTCGGCGGCGGCATGGGCCAGGCCGACACGTTCGACCCGAAGGCCGTCGGCGACAACAAGGCCACGAAGAAGAAGCCCGGCTCGCTCTACCCTTCCATCGAGACCTCCGTCCCCGGCGTACGCCTCTGCGAGCACCTCCCCCGCACGGCGAAGCTGATGGAACACGTGACCGCGGTCCGCTCGGTGAACCACAAGGTCATCGACGAGCATGCGTTCGCCACGAACCTCGTGCACACCGGCCGCATGATCAGCGGCAACGCCGTCTACCCATCCATCGGCTCGATCGTCGCGCACCGCCGCGGCGCCGCCGACCCGTCCGTCCCCGCCTACATGCTCATCGGTTATCCGAACGTGAGCCGTGGACCGGGCTTCCTCGGCATCAAGGACGGCTACATCTACCTCGTCGACACCGAGACCGGCCCGAACGGTTTCACGACCCCGGGCGAAGTCTCGCCCGAACGTAAAGACGCCCGCCTGGCCTTGCTCGAAGCCCTCGGTGAGCGCGCCCCCGGCGGCTCGGCCGTCGAGGAATACGCGGCCGCGCAGCAGGAGGCCTTCCGTCTGGCCGGCCCTTCGTTCATGCGACACTTCGACCTCAAGCAGGAGTCGCCCGCCGTGCGCGCTTCCTACGGAGGCGAGTTCGGCCAGCGCTGCCTGCTCGCCCGTCGCCTCGTCCAGGGCGGCGTACGCTTCGTCGAAGTCTCGCACAACCTCAACTTCATCAACGGCTCTGGCTGGGACGTGCATAACGAAGGCATCGACAACCAGCACATCCTCATCCGCGAGCTCGACCACGCCCTCGCCGGCCTGATCGAGGACCTCAAGCGCACCGGCATGCTCGACAAGACGCTCGTCGTCATCGGCACCGAGTTCGGACGTCCGCCGGAATTCGACGGCAAGGGCGGCCGCGGCCACCAGGGCACGGCCTTCTCGATGATCCTCGCCGGCGGCGGCCTGAAGCACTGCGGCGCCTACGGCCAGACCGACGACCTCTCGAAGAAGGTCGTGGAGAACCCCATCAGCATCCCGGACTTCCACGCCACGATCCTCGCGGCCCTGAACGTCGATACCTCCCGCGACCTCATGGCCGGCTCCCGTCCCGTCCCCGTGACCGACGGCGGCGTCCCGATCGCGAGGTTGTTTTAAACAAATAGGTGTAGGCGGTTAGCGGTTGGCGGATAGCGGTTGGGCATAAAAGAGGCCTGAATCGATGACGGATGACAGAGGGCGGAATCCCCGCCACCTGCCACCCGGCGCCGCCACCCGCCACCTGAAATGACCTCCGGCCAATCATCCGGTCTCCGGTTTACCCTTGGCTTCACCTGTGCGCGCCCAACCGCCAACCGCTAACCGCCAATACCTGTGGTGCTTCCTGTGCAAATTGACATCCCCCCGTTATCTCTTCCTCCTATCCCCATGGCTCGCAAAGGCATCCTGCTCCTCAACCTCGGTTCGCCGAAAAGCACCTCGGTGCCCCACGTCCGCGAGTATCTCCGCGAGTTCCTCGGCGACGAGCGCGTGATCGATTATCCGGCCGTCTTCCGCTTCGCGCTCCTCGAAGGCATCGTCCTGCGCACCCGCCCGAAGAAGTCCGCCGCCGCCTACGCGACCGTCTGGACCCCCGAAGGCGCTCCGCTCCTCGTCACGACCGAGAAGCTCCGCTCGAAGCTCGAAGTCGCCACCGGCCTGCCGGTCATCACCGGCATGCGCTACGGCACGCCCTCCTGCGCCGAAGCCGTCCAGGAAGTCCTCAAGCACGGCATCGACGACCTGTTCGTGATGCCGCAGTACCCGCACTACGCGATGTCCTCCTATGAGACCGTCGTGGTGAAGATCCAGGAAGAGCTCGCCCGCCTCGCGCCGAACCTGAAGTACCACGTGCTCCAGCCTTACTTCAACGACCCGGCCTACATCGACTGCCTCGTGGAGTCGGCCAAGCCCTGGCTCAGCAAGCCCTTCGACAAGATCCTGTTCTCCTACCACGGCGTGCCGGAACGCCACCTGCGCAAGGGCGACGCCTCCAAGGCCCACTGCACCAAGGTCAAGGACTGCTGCCTCCAGGCCAGCCCCTCGCACGCCAACTGCTACAAGCACCAGTGCGTGCAGACCACCCTGCTCTTCGCCAAGCGCGCCGGCCTTTCGCCCGACAAGTTCGAGATGTCCTTCCAGTCGCGCTTCGGACCGGAGAAGTGGGTCCCGCCCTACACCGACGAACGCTTCGAAGCCCTGCCGTCCGAAGGCGTGAAGAACCTGCTCGTGATGTGCCCCGCCTTCACCGCCGACTGCCTCGAGACCATCGAGGAGATCAGCGAAGAAGGTAAGGAAGACTTCCTGCACGCCGGCGGCGAATCCTTCGAACAGATCCCCTGCCTCAACGACCAGGACGTCTACGTGAAGTATCTCGCCGACCGCGCCGCCGCGTGGAAGCCGAATCACGTTTGAGCGAGGCAAAGAAGAGGACTGAGTGGAGGTCAGCGTAGAGGACTGAATTGAGGGCTGAATTGATAAATCAGCCTAAGTAACAGCATACCCCAAGTTCCCATTTCGAGATTTAAAGTGAGGGCGCTAACCCTACCCGTCACAGGTTACTGAGGAGGGGCAGCTTCCACTCAGCCCTCAATTCAGCCATCTTCCAGATTCAGGTGGCAGGTGGCAGCCCCGGGTGGCGGGTGGCAGGAGTTCTGCCATCAGTCATCGATGCAGCCATCTACTCAGGTGGCAGGCATCATCCATTCAGCCCTCCATTCAGTCCTCTACGCAGTCCTCAATTCAGCCCTCCGTGGTCAGCTTCGCCCTCAGTCCTCGACTCAGTCCTCGATCTAGCCCTTCACGACCGCCTCCACCACCGCTTGGAAGGTCTCGATGCGGGCCTGGGGCGTGATGCCGTGGCCGAGATTGAAGATGTGGCCGGGGTCGCCGGCGTTGTCGGCCAGGACGGCCTGGGTCGCGGCGGCCGCGGCGGCGGGCTCGCCGGTCATGAACTCGGGGTCGAGATTGCCCTGGAGGCAGACCGGACGGCCAGCGAGCTGGCGGACCTGCGAGAGCGGCATGGTCCAGTCGACGCCGAGACACGGCACGCCGGTCTGGGCGAGCGCGGCGGCCTGCGGGGACTTGCCCTTGGCGTAAAGGATGACGGGCGCGCCGGCGGGCAGACGTTCGAGCACCGCACGGATGTAGCGCAGGGAGAACTCTTCGTAGTCGGCGCCGGTGAGCGCGGCGGCCCAGCTGTCGAAGATCTGGATGGCGTCGGCGCCGGCGGCGAACTGGCGGGTGAGATACTGGGCCACGGCGTCGGTCAGGATCTCGAGGATGCGGTGCATCATCTTCGGGTCGGCCTTCAGGAGCGCCTTGGTCTTCGGGAAATCTTCGGACCCGCCGCCTTCGACGAGATAGCAGGCGAGCGTCCAAGGCGAACCGGCGAAACCGAGCAAGGTCTTGTTCAGGCCGAGCTCCTTACGCAGGAGCGTCAGGGCGTCGTAGACATACTGCAGTCGGTCGGCCGAGCCTTCGAGCTTCAGCGTGGCGACGTCGGCCGGGGAGCTCAGCGCGCGCTCCATGGCGATGCCGCCTTCGTCCCGGAAACGGTAGCCGACGCCCAGGGCTTCGGGGATGACGAGGATGTCCGAGAACAGGATCGCGGCGTCGAGCTGCGGGAAGCGGCGGAGCGGCTGGAGGGTGACCTCGACCGCGAGGTCGGGCGTGCGGACCATCGTGACGAAGTCCGACTTGGCCTTGAGCGCGCGGTATTCCGGCAGGTAACGGCCGGCCTGACGCATGATCCAGACCGGCGCCCGGTCATGGGGCTGGCGGCGAAGGGCGGCGAGGAAGCGGTCGCGGGAGTTCATCAGGACCCTTTGAGCCAATCCTGAGGTTTCAGATAATGCGAGAGCAGACGTTCTTCCGGGCTGCCGGGGGCGGGCTGATGGCCGTAATGCCACTGCACGCGGGGCGGGAGGGACATCAGGATCGATTCGGTGCGGCCGCCGGACTGCAGGCCGAAGATGGTCCCGCGGTCGAGGACGAGGTTGAACTCGACGTAGCGCCCGCGGCGGACCTCCTGCCAGTCGCGCTCCCGCTGGCCGTAAGGGGTGTCCTTACGGCGGCGGAGGATGTCGGCGTAGGCCGGACCGAAGGCGTCACCGACCCTCTGCATCATCGCGAAGGACGGTTCGAAGCCGCCCTCGGTGAAGTCGTCGAAGAACACGCCGCCGACCCCGCGTTGCTCCTGGCGGTGCTTGAGCAGGAAGTAGTCGTCGCACCAGGCCTTGAACTTCGGATGGTGCGCGCCCGCGGCTTCGCGCGCGGCGCGATGCCAGGAGGCCGCGTCCTCATCGAAGCCGTAGTAAGGCGTCAGGTCGAAGCCGCCGCCGAACCACCAGACCGGATCAGGGCCGTCGGTGCAGAAGAAGCGCACGTTCATGTGCGAAGTCGGGCAGTAGGGATTGAGCGGATGCTGGACGACCGAGACGCCCATGGCGCGAAAGCCTTTGCCGGCGAGTTCCGGGCGGGCGAGCGTGGCGGAAGGAGGCAGCGCGTGGCCGCGGACGTCCGAAAAAGCCACCCCGCCCTTCTCGATGACCGCGCCGCCGGCG
Organism: Opitutales bacterium; assembly: GCA_030725715.1. Lineage (GTDB taxonomy): Bacteria > Verrucomicrobiota > Verrucomicrobiia > Opitutales > UBA953 > UBA953. The sequence continues at coordinate 39,229 of JANRFG010000032.1, read as the reverse complement.
ATGACGCGCGTGCGGCCGCCGCCGCCTTCGGCGCGCTGCCATTCGTCGGTGATGAACTTAGCCTGGCCATCCACTTCCTCGAGGGTCGCGCACAAGCGATCCTGGAGGCCGGTCAGGTAGTTTCTGACGAGATCGGGATTCATCGTCGGCCAGCCAATCGGAGGAGAGCCCGCGGGTCAACGAAGCGCCGCGTCGCCCCGGGAGAATCCACCCCGGCTTATCCCCCTTATGCGGCCGGAACCTAGGTAGTCCTTGATGGGGACCCGGGAATCGGCAGGGTCGAGGTCGGCCATGAATCCCGAATTCAAGATCCTCCTGCTCTTCGGCCTGGCCGGCCTCTTCGCCCTCGGCCTGCCCTGGTGGGCCTGGCGCCGCGCCCGGAGCCTCGAGAAGAAGTATGGCCGCATCCTGCTCGTCCGGGGCGTCTCCGGCGCCCAGGCGGCCCGCATCATCCTCCTCCGTGGCGAGATCCCGCAGGTCGACGTCGACGAGAGCGCGGTGTCCGTCACGGATTTCTATTCGGCCTTCGAACCCGCGATCAAACTCTCGCCGGCGACCTACGAAGGCAAACGCCTCTTCGACGTGGCCCGGGCCGCGCGCCTCGCGGGGCACGCGCTCCAGCACCGCGACCGCAAGCTCGGCGGCCTGGCCTCGTGGGATTCGTTCATGATCCTCTGGGGCAACGCCTGGCCGGTGCTCCTCCTCGTGCTCGTCCTCGCGACCAAGGGCCGCTTCATGTGGGCCACCATCGGCTTCGCGCTCCTCGCCATCCTCCTCGCCGCCGGCCATCTGCTGAAGCACACGCACGTGCAGGACGCCGCCCGCCGCGGTCGCCGCGAACTCGAAGGCGCCAAGCTGCTCGACGGCCATCCCGAGGAAGAGATCGAGGCCGCCTTCCTGGCCGCCCGGCTCGACCACCTGGCCCTTCCGTACTCGAAAACGTGGCTGCGGCTGCTGTTTTCCTGAGCCGGACGCGGCCGGAACCGCCTCCTCAGCAACTTCGCCTTCTCTCCGGAGTTATATCTGGTAACCCATCCCCATGATCAAGAATCCCCTCTACGCGATCCTCGGCCTGGCCGTGCTCGGCTATGGCGCCTATGCCGCCTACCAGTGGACCCAAGGCGACGAAGGCCAGGTGGTGAAGAGCACCGCCAAGCGCACCGGCTCTCCGGTGTCCAAGCTCACGACCGAGACGGGCAAGCCCCGCGCCGCCAAGGCGCTCAAGCTCAGCCGCAAGGACGACGTCGGCACCGAGGTCGAAGAGAAGGACCTCGTGAAGCAGTCCAAGCCCGTCGCCGAGCTCGACGCGAAATTCGCCACCTGGCGCGACGACGGCCGCAAGGCCGTGGAGGACATGTTCGGCGGCGACCGCCAGAAGATCGGCGACGCCTTCCGCGCGGTGATGGCCAACGAAGAATTCCGCAGCAACTTCGGCCGCATGCGCGAACTGGAGAACCAGTATCGCTCCGCCAGCGACGACCAGAAGCAGGCCATCATGGACGAGCTCTCCACGGTCCGCACCCGCGGCCTCGGCATGCTCAAGCAGGCCGCCGCCGGCGCGCCCGCCGCGAACCAGCCGACCGTCACGATCACCGGTCCCGGTGTCGTCACCCCCACCAACGGCACCGCTCCGGCGGCCGCTCCGGCCCCGGCCCCCGCCGCGCCGGTGACGTTCGAATAAGCCGGCCCCCGCGCCGTGATGACCCCCGCCTCGCGCCGTCTGATCCTGCCGGGGGCGCTCGCGCTCCTGGCCTTCGCGGGCGTATGGTGGTTCTCCCAGACGACCGACGAGCCCAAGCCTTCGGGTCGCCCGGTCCGCTCCGCCGTCGTGACCAAACCCGGCGCCGCCCGCCCGGTCGGCGCGCCGCGTAGCGCCAACGGGCTCATTCCCTCCGCCCAGGAAGACATCTCCGTCGACAGCCGCCCGCCGGACGCGCGGCGCGCGAACATCATCCGCGAGGGGCTCGGCACCATGCAGGAACTGAAGTTCATGCACCCGCAGGTCTTCGACGCCGCCGCCAAGCGCTGGAGCGAAGACCCGCAGACGAAGGCCCTCGTCGCGGAGTGGAAGGAGGTCGAAGCCGGCTGGAAGACGCAGGACGAGGCCGCGAAGTCGGCCCAGCTGCCGCGCATGCAGGTGATGTGGACGGAAGCGATGGCTCTGCTCCGCGCCGAGGTCGAGCAGTCGGCGCGCGAGGCCGGCGTCAAGTAGCCGCCAGCCGGAGCAGCTCCGCGCGGAAGTCCGTCAGCAGGGCCTGCGTGCGCGCGAAGCCCGCATGCCGCTCGCCCGTGGCTTCGTCCATGTACAGGTCGCGGCGTACTTCGATCATCACCGACCAGAGACGCGGGTCGCGGCCGAAGCAGGCGTTCGGCACCATCGCCCCGCTGAACGGCACGTCGACGCCGACCGTGTACCCGCGCGCGCGGAAGAAACCGACGGCGAGATCGCGCAGGTCCGGCGGGGTATGGCCCGGCTGCGTGCCGACGCCGATCTCGGGCGTCGGCCCGGAGGCGAGCTGCGTAGGCAGCGGACCCGTCGGATAGGAATGCGCATCGAGGATCACGCAGCGACCGAAGCGGGCCAGGCGGGCGGCGGACGCCGCATCCAGCGCGCGATGGTGCGGCCAGTAATGACGGGCCATCAGCTCAGCGCGCCGTTCCGGCGTGAGCGTGCGCAGCGGCCGGCCATCGGCGGTGCGGACATACGTCGCGCCCATCCCCACCTTCGCGCAGGGCTCCTGCGCGTCGTCGGCGAAACGCTCCGTATCCACGACGAGGCGTGAGACCTCGGCGCGGATGAGGTCGGCCGGCGCGAGCCCATCGGCATAGAGCGCAGCGGTATGCCGGTCCGTGAGCCGGAGGCATTCCGCCCGCAGTCCCTCGAGGGAGAGCAGGAAATCGGCCTGCGCGTCGGGCGGGATGGCCCTGGCGTCGTGGGGGAGATGGACGAGAAGCGGGGTCATGGGCGGCCCTTACCTTAAGCCCGGAGGCGGTCCGGCCGCACCCCGCGGGCGTGTCATATTTAAATCTAGAATCCTGCAACTCGCCCCCGGAGGCGGGGTTTCCTCATCGCACCCCCATACCTATCATGAAGATCAAACTCGCACTCCTCCTGGCCCTGGTCACCTCGGCCGGCCTCCTCGCCCAGGACGCTCCCAAGCCCGACGCCCCCAAGGGCGACGCCCCCGCCAAGAAGGGCGAAGGCAAGGGCGACAAGGGCGGCAAGAAGGGCATGCCCCAGCGCCCGCAATCCGTCGACGAAGCCACCTGGAAGAAGTTCCAGGAAGCCCAGAAGGCCGCCCAGAAAGACGAAGCGGTGATCGCCGCCAAGGCCAAGGCGGGCGAAGCCAAGACCCCGGAAGAAAAGCAGGCCGCCGGCAAGGCCGTGATGGAAGCCGTCAAGGCCGCCATCCTCAAGGCTGACGCCTCCCTCGAATCCGTCTTCAAGGCCCTCGAAGAAGCCCGCGCCAAGGGCAAGGGCAAGGGCAAGGGCGACAAGGGCGGCAAGGGCAAGAAGGGCGAAGGCGACAAGGGCGGCAAGAAGCCCGAAGCCAAGTAATCTTCGGATCACAGGCTCGAACAAGACCCCGGTTCGCCGGGGTCTTTTGTTTAGGACAGGTGGAAGCGGTTAGCGGATAGCGGCCAGCGGTTGGGGATACCGAGAGCATCGAGTATGGAGTATCGTGTATCGGGGCAGGGAATGCCTTGGCGAACGGCGGCCACCGGGCAGAGTCATCGACCATACCAACCCCGGTCCGCCCACGGACGTGATAGTGATCACGTCCCTACCTCGAGACAGTCACTCAAAGGGAAACCGGAGACCGGATGATTGGCGGGGGAGCCCATTTTCAGGTCTCGGGTCTCGGCCATCAGGCGCCTGGTTCAGGTGTTCAGGTTCGGGTGCAGGTCAGGAGTTCTGCCATCCGTCATCTGTCATCGATTCAGCCATCTTCTCAGTTGGCCGGCTTCCTCCATTCAGCCCTCAACGCAGTCCTCCACTCAGTCCTCCCATTTTACCACTGCCATCTGTCATCTGCCATCGATTCAGCCATCTGCTCAGCCCAAGTCACCGCTATGTCGTGACGCGGTCCCGACCCTACCCGAGGCAACGAGGGCAGCACGCGGTGCTGCCCCTACCTCGAGGCAGGCACTCCCCCGATACTCGATACTCCATACTCGATACTCTCATCACTCCCATCCGCTAACCGCCAACCGCTAACCGCTAAAACCTTCTCCACTTCCCGGTGTTCCATCCCTATGCGCCTCCCTGCCCTGCTCCTCGCCCTGCTCGCCTCGCTCCCGCTCCTCGCGGTCGACGAGAAGAAGCCCACGGAGCCCGCGGCCAAGCCGGCCGAAAAGCCGGAGCTTCCGGTGAAAAAGAAGAAGAAAGGCCTCGATGCCCCGGAGATCCCGGCCGGCGTCTCGCTCGTGGATGGCGTGAAACTCCAAGAAGCCTGGCTGAAGGCGGAGACCGACGAGGAATTCAAGGCCGCCGTGGCCAAGCTCGGCGGCGCCGGCGAGAAGCCGAAGAAGAGCGAAGGCGAGAAGAAGAAAGGCGGCGCCCGCGACGCCAAAGGAGCCCGCGAAGCCATCGACGCGGCGCGCGTGAAGGCGATGCAGAAGGCCGAGCCTAGCCTCAAGATCGACGTCATCCGCGCCTACGTCGAATCGACCCACCAGAAGAAGTCCGACGTCGCCGGCAAGCCGAAGAAGAAGTGAGAAGGCAGCATAGCTGTCGCCGAGAAGATGGCTGAGTCGATGACAGAGGACGGAGGGCAGATTGGCTAGGTGCCCATTTTCAGGCCTCAGGCATCGGTCATCAGGAATCAGGCACGGGCTCGGGTGCAGGTTCAGGAATTCCGCCATCCGTCATCTGTCATCGATTCAGTCCTCTTCTCAGGTGGCGGGCGCAGCCCCGGGTGGCGGGTGGCAGGCTTCATCTATTCAGTCCTCCATTCAGCCCTCAACGCAGACCTCCACTCAGTCCTCCGGCATCAGTCATCGACTCAGCCATCTGTCATCCGTCATCGATTCAGTCCTCCACCATTCCCATCCGCTAACCGCCAACCGCTAAAACCTTTCTCGCTTTTCGGTGTATCACTCGCATGCGCCTCTTCCCCCTTCTCGCCCTCGCCCTCCTCGCCCCCTGCCTCCAGGCCGCCGATGAACCGGCGGCCAAGCCGGCCAAGAAGGCGGCCCGGCCCGGCGTCGCGCTTCCCGAGAGCGTGAGCGGCGTCCCCGACGAACAGCTGGCCAAGATCCGCCGGGCGCTCGTGGCCACCTCCGGGGACAAGGCGGTCGCCGCCGCCCGCAAGCGCCTCGCCGACCTCAAGGAACGCGGCCGCTTCGTGAAGGGACGCAACGAGGCCGAAGACCTGCGCCTCGAATTCGAAGCCGCCCGCGATGCCATGGTGAAAGCCACGCTCGAGGCCGTGCAGAAGTTCGATCCGTCCATCGAGAAGGATCCGCTCGTCCTCACCCTCAACGCCATCGAGGAGCTAGTGAAGAAACGCGGACAGGAAGCCGCCCGCGCGGCCCAGGAGAAGGCGTCCGCCGAAGAGCGCGCCGCCGCCGCGAAGATGCCGAAAGAAGAAGCCAAGCCCGTCGCGGAGACGACGGCCAAGGAAGCGGACGCCAAGCCCATGCGACCGGCCGAACTGCTCGCCGACGTCGAAGGCGTGTCCGCCGAAGACATGCGCAAATTCCGGATGGCCGCGTTCAAGGCGCAACGCGACCCGCAAGTGAAGGAGATCAAGGCCAAGCAGGCCCAGCTCCGCAAGGAAGCCGAGTTCCTCTCGCCGGAGGAGAAGAAGAACATGCGCGGCGATTTCGAGCAGCTCCAGTCCGACCTCCGCAAAGCCAACCTCGCCGCCATCGCGGCGGCCGCGCCCGACCTTTCCAAGGAGACCCTCGAGAAGATCTACGAAGCCGTCGAGACGCGCGGCCGCGAAGCCATCGAGAAGGCGGGCAAGAAGAAGGCCACCAAGACCCCGCTCAAGCCCTTCCCGTTCGGGGAGAAGAAATAGTCGGTCGAGGGCCCGAGGGCGCGTGGACAAGAGGATACGAGGTTTCTAACGGGCATTTCTTTCGGGTCTCAGGTCTCGGCCGTCAGGTGTCTGGTTCAGGCATCCAGGTGCAGGAAATCTGCCATCTGTCATCCGTCATCGATTCAGTCATCGTCCCATTTCGGGTGGCAGGTGGCAGCTCCGGGTGGCAGGTGGCGGGACTTATCAATTCAGCCCTCTATTCAGTCCTCAACGCAGCCCTCCATTCAGTCCTCAGTGGTCGATTCACCCCTACGTCATCGATTCAGTCATCCCTCCTTCCCGCAACTTTTCCCTCCTTCAGGGGTTCATCAAGCAACCCCATGAAAAAACTCTTCCCCCTCCTCTTCGCCGCCGCCGTCGGTTCCGCCTCCACCTACTTCGTCATGGAAGCCCGCCAGCCCGCCCAGGCCGCGGTCCAACAGCCGAAGGCGGAGGGCGCTCCATTCGCCGCCAAGCCGAAGGCACCCGAAGGCGATGTGCCGGAAGTGCCGCGCAAACAAGGCACCCCGAAGTTCGGCGGCAAGACCGGCGGCTTCCTGCCCGAAGAGATCGAAGGCGTGACACCGGAGCAGCTCAACAAGTGCCGGATGGTTCTCTTCAAGACCTTCCAGGACGACGGCGTCAAGGCCGCCCGCGCCAAGCAGGCCGAACTCCGCAAGGAGGCCGAATACGCTTCCGAAGACGAGAAGCGGAACCTCCGGCCGCAGTTCGAAGAAGCCGCCGAGGACGTCCGCAAGGCGACCAAGGAGGCCATGCTCGCCGCCGATGAGGAACTGACCGCCGACGTCGTCGACAAGGTCCTCGACGCCGTCGAAGAGCGCATGAAGCAGCGCCTCCAGCAGGGCTTCCAGAAGGGGAAGAAGTGAGGCGCGGCAGCGTGGCTGCCGCGAGGGACAGAGCTTGGGCTAGGGCTAGGGCTGGATAAGTTGATCCGTTGATCAGTTGGCCGGTTGGCCAGGAAGCATTCACTCAAAGGGAGACCGGAAACCGGATGATTGGCGGGGGTGCCCATTTTCAGGTCTCAGGTCTCGGCAGTCAGGTGTCTGGTTCGGGCGTTCAGGTTCAGGCGCAGGTTCGGGAAATCTGTCATCAGTCATCTGCCATCGATTCCGTCATCTTGTCGGGTGGCAGGCATCATCCATTCAGCCCTCGGCGGTCAACCGAGGCAGCTAGGTCAGCACGCAGTGCTGACCCTACCCCAAGACATGCGCTCCCCCTATACTCGATACTCAATACTCGATACTCTGAGCATTCAGCCCTCTGTCATCTGTCATCGATTCAGTCATCGATTCTCAACGCACTCCCTCAAACACCGACCTCAACTCCTGATCCGTGAGCGGGCGATCCCACAGGAGGAAGCGGGCGATCTCGCCGTCGAAGGATTCCTTGCCGGGATGCTGGATCGCGTCCCGCTCCTGGCCGATCGCGAGTTTCGAGGCGTCGGCCTGGGGATTGATCGGAAATTGCGCCGTGGCGCAGGGCTTCAGGTCGTTGACGAAGAATTCGAGTTTCGCTTCGGCCTGTCCGGCGCCCATGCGTCCGGCGAGGAAATGGAATCGTCCCTCTTCCAGCTTAGGGCCGACGAGCTTGGGGTTATTGACGTCGAAACGGCCGAAGGTGAGTCCGTTACGTGCGCCCCACCAGACGGTATTATCGTCATCGAGACAGCCCCAGAGGCCTTCGTATTTCTGGCCGTTGCGCAGATTGCCGAAGAAGGAGTTCACGTCCTTCAGGCCGACGCGCTGCGGGTAGACCCTGATCACCGCGACCCACGTGCAGCCCGAGCCGCGGATGAGTCCGTCGAAGGCCGCTTCGTCGTGGCAGACCAGTTCCTGCTGACGGAACGAAAGCGCGGCGCGAGGCTCCTTCACGACCGACGGCAGACCAGAGGTCGGTTCCGTGCGTCCCTTCGGCTGACCGACGAAGTCGCGCGCTTCGGCGGGACCGGCCTGGCTCTTCCATGCGGTCACGCGACCCTGCGCATCGAGCGTGATATTCTTGGCCGGATCCAGATCGACCAACAGCCCGGCGGTCGGGATTTCGGCGGCGAAGGAAGTAGCGACGCAAAGCAAAGCAATCAGACGGAGGCTCATGGGGATGACAGAATAGAAGACCGAGTCGTGTACCGAATCGAGGGCAGACTCAGGCCTCGGGTAGGGACAGCACCACGTGCTGTCCTAACGAAATCTCAACCCAAGGGGGAGGACGCGATAGTGATCACGTCCCTACCTCGAGGCATATACCCACTCAAAGGGAGACCGGAAACCGGAGGATCAGATAGCATCCATTTCAGGTGGCAGGTGGCGGCCCCGGGTGGCGGGTGGCAGGAATCATCCATTCAGCCCTCCACTCAGTCCTCAACGCAGCCCTCCATTCAGCCCTCCGCGATTAGCTTCGCCATCCGTCATCTGCCCTCTGTCATCCGTCATCGATGCAGCCATCTCCCCGTTTCGGGTGGCAGCCCCGGGTGGCAGGTGGCGGGATATTTCCATTCAGCCCTCCATTCAGTCCTCAACGCAGTCCTCTACTCAGTCCTCCCTCATCGATTCAGCCATCTGTCATCTGTCCTCAATTCAGCCCTCAATTCAGCACGCTATGTCGTGACGCGGTCCCGACCCTACCCATGGCAAACTAGGGCAGCACGCGGTGCTGCCCCTACCCCGAGGCAGGCACTCCCCCGATACTCGATACTCCATACTCGATACTCTCAGCACCCCCGCCCCTACCCCTCCCCCTTTCTTCCACCCCTTTTCCTCTGGAACTCTCCCGCCCCCTCGGCATCTAATACTCCCATGTCCCCCCGCGTGCTTTCCCTCCTCGGATTGTCCCTGCTTGCCGCCGCCGCCGGCCGCGCCCAATCCGCCGACACGGTCTTCGTCGAAGCCGAATCCCTGGCCTCCCCGGGCGGCTGGAAGCTCGATACGGCTTTCACCAACATCGTCGGCTCGCCCTACCTCCTGGCCCACGGCCTCGGCAAGCCGGTCGCCGACGCCACCGGCACCGTCCGGATCCCCGCCGCAGGCGAATACCGCGTCTGGGTGCGCACCAAGGATTGGGTCGCCCACTGGAACGCCCCCGGCACCCCCGGCCGCTTCCAGCTGATCGTCAACGGACAGCCCGTCGCCGCCGAGTTCGGCTCCAAGGGCGCCGAGTGGCATTGGCAGGAAGGCGGCAGGGTCACCCTGCCCGCCGGCGACGTGAAGATCGCGCTGCATGACCTCACCGGTTTCGCCGGTCGCGCCGACGCCATCCTCTTCAGCAAGGACGCCTCGTTCGTCCCGCCCGAAGGCGCCGCGCTCGTCGCGGCCCGCTCGCGGTGGAACAGCCCCAAGGGCGCCGAAGATCAGGGTGAGTTCGACCTCGTCGTCGTCGGCGGCGGCTACGGCGGCCTCGGCGCGGCGCTCTCCGCTTCGCGTCAGTCCCTCAAGGTCGCTTTCATCCAGGACCGCTTCGTCCTCGGCGGCAACGGCAGCTCCGAGATCGGCGTCTGGGCGATGGGCGGCACCACCCGCGGCAAGTACCCGCACCTCGGCGAGATGATCGAAGAGATCGGCGACCGCTCCCCCGACAGCCCCGGCCGCGTGGACAGCTTCGGCGACGAGCTCAAGGAACAGGTCGTCCGCAGGGAGAAGAACATCAGCCTCTTCCTCGGCCACTTCGCCACCGGCGTGACCATGGCCGGCAACCGCATCGCCGCCGTGAAGGCCATCGACGTCAAGACCGGCCGCGAGAAGGTCTTCCGCGCCAAGTTCGTGGCCGACACCACCGGCCACGGCTGGGTGGGCGCCTACGCCGGCGCGACCTACCGCGTCGAGCCGAACAAGCGCATGGGTATGTCCAACATGTGGTTCTACCAGGACGAAGCGCAGGCCTCGACCTGGCCCGCCACCCCGTGGGCCCTGCCCCTCGAGATGGGCGACTTCCCGCTCCTCCAGAAGTCCAAGTCCAAGCTCGACGACAAGCCCTTCATGAAGGCCGAGTGGTTCTGGGAATCCGGCTTCGACCAGGATCCGATCAAGGACCTCGAATACATCCGCGACTGGAATTTCCGCGCCATGTACGGCGCCTTCTCCGCCCTGAAGAACGGACCGCAGAAGGACAAGTACGCCCTCGCCGAGCTCAAGTGGGCCTCGCACGTCGGCGGTCCGCGCGAATCGCGCCTCTTCGACGGCGACATCATCCTGAACAAGGACCATATCGTCCAGCGCACCGACTTCCCGGACGGCTGCGTGCCCACGACCTGGGACATCGACCTCCACTACGCCAAGGAGCAGTACGCCAAGAAGTTCCCGGAGAACCCGTTCATCTCGCGCGCGGCCTTCGGCTACGTCGACGCCAGCGGCAAGCACATCGCCGCCGTCGACCGTCGCAACGGCTACCCCCTGCCCTACCGCCTGCTCTATTCCAAGAACATCAACAACCTCTTCTTCGCCGGCCGCCACATCTCCGTCACGCACGAAGCCCTCGGCACCGTACGCGTGATGCGCACCATCGGCATGATGGGTGAAGTCGTCGGCAAGGCCGCCTACCTCGCCGTCCGCGAGGACACCGACCCGCGCGGCGTCTACGCGAAGCACCTGCCCGACCTCATCAAGCTCATGGAACAGCCCGGCCGCATGCGCCGCAGCGACCTGCGCTCCGACCTCTTCCTCGACACGTCGATCGCCGACTTCAAGGAGCTGCCCGTCGGCCGGATGAACCTCGACCTGACCAAGGGCACGCCCACCAAGCTCTCCGCCGACGACCTCAAGGAACTCGCCAAGCTCGGCGGCATCGTCGTCGACGACGCCCAGGCGAAGTTCGAAGGCAAGTGGACCCAAGGCCAGGGCATCCCCCACCTCGCCGCGGGCTACCACTACGCCGCCGGCGCCGGCAACCGCGCGACCTATACCTTCGAAGTGAAGGCCGCCGGCAAGTACGAGCTGCGCGGCTACTGGGAAGGCCATGAGAACCGCTCCGGCAACTCCCTGCTGACGATCAACCGCGCCGGCCAGAAGCCCGTCGCGCTCCGCCTCAACCAGAAGACCGGCGAGATCGACAAGCCCGTCTCGCTCGGCAAGTTCACCTTCGCGGCCGGCACCCACACCCTCGTCCTTTCCTCCGAAGGCGCCAAGGGCAACGTCCACGCCGACGCCTTCCAGCTCGTCCTCGCCGAGTAAGCGATGGTTTCGCCCCGCCTCAGCGCCTGGCTGGTCAGAGGCTGGCGTCTCGGGGCGTTGCTGCTCGCCGCGCTGCTGCTGCAACGCACGACCCCGGTCACGGAGTCGGCGTTGTCGCGCCTGGGCCTGGCCGACGCCAAGGCCTTCTTCCCGGAAGCGCGGCGGCTGAAGTCCGGCCCGAGCCAGACGCTGCTCGTCGAGGACCAGTCCGGCAACCGGCTCGGACGGCTGCTGACCACTTCGCCGGACGCCGACGCGATCCTCGGCTACGCCGGACCGAGCAACGTGCTCGTGGCGCTCGACCTGCGCGATCAGATCGTCGGCACCCGCATCCTCTCCAGCCAGGACACGCCGGAACACGTCGAACAGCTACGACGCTCGACCGCGTTCGACGACTCCTTCAAGTCCTGGCGGCCCGCCGCGCAGCCGGCCCCGAAGCTCGACGGCTACGCCGGCTCGACGCTCACGGCCTACGCGATCACCGAATCGATCCAGCAGCGGCTCTCCGGCAACTACGTCTCCCTGCGCTTCCCGCTCCCGCTCACGCTGAAAGAGATCCAGACGGCGGGCTTCCCGGACGCGACCAGCTTCGAGCCCAACGTCCCGCGCCTCGGCTGGAACCTCGTGCGCGGCGCCAACCGTGCGCACGTCGGCTACGTCGTCCGCTCGTCGCCCTCGGCCGACGAAGTCCTCGGCTACGCCGGCCCGAGCGAGACGCTCATCGCGATCGAGCCCGACGCCCTCCGCCTCCGCAAGGTCGTGCTCCGTTCCACCTACGATACGTCCGATTACGTCAGCCGCATCCAGGATGAAGAGCCCGACCCGCAAGGTCGCACCTATCTCTCGAAGCTGACGCAGTGGAACGCCCGCGAGTGGGCGGAGTTCGATTTCCGCAAGGCCGAACTCGACACGGTGGCCGGCGCGACGCTCACGAGCTATGCCATCGCCAAAGGCCTGCAGACGCGCTTCGCCGACGACCAGCATGGCGGGCGCCGCGAACGCGAAGCGGCCCAGCAGTTCTGGAAGTCCGTCGCCCTCGGCGGCTTCATCCTCGGCGCGTTGCTGATGACGTTCACCTCGCTGCACGCCCGCCCGTGGATCCGTCGGGTCTGGCAGCTGCTCCTCGTCGGCGGCCTCGGCCTGTGGCTCGGCCAGCTGCTCTCGCTCTCCCTCTTCGCCGGCTGGGCCCGCCATGGCCTGCCTTGGGCCACCGCCCCCGCCCTGCTGGCGCTGGCGGCCGTGGCGCTCCTCATCCCCTGGGCCACCCGCCGCCAGTCCTACTGCCACCAGATCTGCCCCCATGGGGCCGCCCAGGAGCTCCTCGGTGGCTTCAAGCGCCTCCATGTGGCCGTCCCCGCCCGCTGGCATGGCTGGCTGGGCAAACTGCCCGCCTTGGCCCTCGCCGGGGCCTTTTTGGCGGCCTTGGCCTGGCCGCGCTTGTCCTTGGGCGCAGCCGAACCCTTCGACGCCTGGGTCCTCGGCACCGCCGTGGCCGTCCCCCTTGGCCTGGCCATCGCCGGCCTGGTGGCCTCGGTCTTCGTCCCGCAGGCCTATTGCAAGTACGGCTGCCCGACCGGCGCCCTCCTGAAATTCGTGCGCACGAGCAGCACCGACGAACGTTGGGCTCGCCGCGACACCCTCGCGGCCCTCGTGCTCGCCGTGGGCGCGGCGATCGCCTTCTTCCCCCGAGGGGACGCCAGCGCCGCCGAACCGGCTGACGCCTCCGCCCGCCGCCCGGTCACCGAACTCCATGGAGCCGCCTTCGGCACGACGTGGACGGTCAAGGTGCGTGGTGATCAGGTCGACGCCGAACTGCTCAAGCGCGAGCTCGAGGCGGAGATGAACCGCGTGGAATTCTCGCTCTCCCACTGGCGCGCCTCGTCGGCGACCACGGACTTCAACCAGCTCGAATCCACCCAGCCCTTCGGCATCACGCCGGAACTCGCCGAGCTGACCGAACTGGGCCTGCGCCTCAGCCGCGCCACTGACGGCGGCTTCGACCTCACCATCGCCCCGCTGACGGCGCTCTGGGGCTACGGACCCGACGGCCAGCGGCCGACGCCGACGTCGGCGCAGATCCTGGCGGCCCTCCCGCGGGTCGGCTGGCAGAAACTCACCTTGGACAAGACCAACCTCACTCTCGCCAAACAGCACGAAGGAATGAGTCTCGACCTCGGCTCCCTCCTGCAGGGCTTCGCGGCCGACCGCGCCGCGCAGATCCTGCGTCGCGAGGGCCTCGAGGAATTCCTGATCGAGGTCGGCGGCGAGATCCTCGCGGCCGGCACCTGGCGGGTCGGCCTCGAAGACCCGTTCCAACCCAGACTGACGATGGAGACCGTCGTCCTGACCGACCGCGCCCTGGGCGTCTCCGGACTTTACCGCGCCCGCAAGGCGGCCGCCGGCAAGCCCGTCTCGCACCTCATCTCACCGAAGACCGGCGAGCCGATCGCGACGACGCTCGAACTCGCGGCCGTCTTCCATCGGGACTGCGTGCAGGCCGACGGCTGGTCGACCGCGCTCATGGCCGTCGGCTTCGAAGCCGCCAAGCTCATCGCCGAACGCGAGAACCTCGAAGTCATCCTCGTCACCCCGGACAAGCAGGTGTGGCGGAGGGCGAAGGTGAAGTGAGTGAGCGTGGGCCGGATACTGAGAGTATCGAGTATTGAGTATGGAGTATCGGGGGAGTGCCTGCCTTGAGGTAGGGTCGGGACCGCGTCACGACATAGCGGCGGCTGAATTGAGGACTGAGGCAAAAAATGGGAGGGCTGAATAGAGGACTGAATGGATCAGGGCTGCCACCTGAGAAGATGACTGGATCGATGACGGATGACAGAGGGCTGAATCGATTAATCCCGGCCCCGAACCTGCACCTGAACCTGAACATCCGAACCAGGCACCTGATGGCCGAGACCTGAGAATATGCCCCCAGCCAATCATCCGGTCTCCGGTTTCCCTTTACTCGACTGCATTCCCAACCCCTGACCTCTGCATTGGGTAGGGTCGGCACTGCGTGCCGACCTAGCTGCATCCCCTCCGCCGCAGGGCGAACCCAAGGGTGGGGCACGATTCATCGTGCCCTCTTCGACGGAGGGCGCGGCGTAGCCACGCCCCTACCCTCGGCCGCCCTGCGGCGGCCGTGCGGTTGAGCGAGGGCGCTCAACCCTAGCCCAAGGCGAGCACTCACCCGATACTCCATACTCTATACTCGATACTCTTTGTGTATCTCGCCCAACCGCCAACCGCTTACCGCCAACCGCTACTTCACCTTGATATCCTTCACGAACGTCAGCTGCGGGGCGTGCTTGCTGGTGTTCCAGCCGCCGGGTTCGGCGGTGTAGTGCGCGGCGACGAGGACGTCGTCGACGATGCGGAAGACATAGCACTCGCACGGATAGCGCGGGCCGGGGAACGGCTTGCCTTCCTTGGCGTCGGGCTTGAACGCGCCGGCGGAGAAGCAGTCGAAGCGCGGGCCGGTGCCGCCGAAGTCGGCGTAATCCTTGTCCTCGGGGAACCGCAGGCGGGTGATGACGTGGGTGTGGCCGTGCAGGAGCGCGATGATATTGTGACCTTTGATGGCCTCATAGAACGCCTTGCGCTTGGGCTGATCCCACCACGTGCTGCGGGCGCTGAAGTCCAAGTGCGTGGCGATCACGACCGGCTCGGCCGCGCCGATCTTCGCCAGGCGGGCTTTGAGGAAGGACAGGCTGCCCTCAGGGTTCCACATCGAGCTTTCCTTGGCGCCTTCCTTGGCGCCGTCGCCGGGGTAGAGGTTGACGTTGATGAAGTGCACGCCCTGCCAGGTCCAGGCGGAGTGCAGCGCGTCCTCGGAGAGGGTCGTGACGAGGCCGGCGGCGAGCATGCCGCGATTGCGTTCGCGGAGTCCCTGACGCACGGGACCGGCGCTGCCGCCGTCGTGATTACCGGCCAGGGCGTAAGTGGGATACTTCCCCGGCGTCGAACCCTGCCACGGCAGGAGACGGTCGAAATCCTGCCACTGCTTCGCGTTACCGACCTCGGTGAGGTCGCCCGCGACGATCATGCCGGCGGGACGCGGGACCGGACCCTTCCCTTTCATCGCCTCGGCGACCGGGCCGCTGGCCGGCCATTCCGTGCCGGGGACTTTGCCCAAGACTTCGAGCGTCTGCGCGACGTGGGCGTTGAAGGCGTCGGGGCCGAACGGCGGCGTCGTCTTCCGGTAGTCCATGCCGACGTGGACGTCGGAGACCAGGTAGAAGGTCAGGTCGCGGGCGGCCTGCGCACACGTCGCCACGCCCAGCAGGAATAGGGATAGAACCAGCGACAGGGGTGGGCGCATGGAGGTCTTATAGGGGGGAGCAAGGGGGGACTCAAGACTGAGAGTATCGAGTATCGGGGGAGTGCTTGTCTTGAGGTAGGGACAGCACCACGTGCTGCCCTCGCTTGCCGCGGGTAGGGTCGGGACCGCGTCACGACATAGCGGCGGCTGAATTGAGGACTGAGGCAAAAAATGGGAGGGCTGAATAGAGGACTGAATGGATCAGGGCTGCCACCTGAGAAGATGACTGGATCGATGACGGATGACAGAGGGCTGAATCGATGACGGAGGACTGAATTGAGGGCTGCGTTGAGGACTGAATGGAGGGCTGAATGGATCAGGCCTGCCACCTGAGAAGATGACTGAATCGATGGCAGATGACAGATGGCAGATTTCCCGAACCTGCACCCGAACCTGAGGACCTGAAAATGCATCCCCCAGCCAATCATCCGGTTTCCGGTTTCCCTTTGCTCGACGGTGTTCCCAACCGCTGACCCCTGCATCGGGTAGGGTCGGCACTGCGTGCCGACCTAGCTGCATCCCCCCGCCGCAGGGCGAACCAAGGGTGGGGCACGATTCATCGTGCCCTCTGCGACGGAGGGCGCGGCGAAGCCACGCCCCTACCCTCGGCCGCCCTGCGACGGCCCTAGGTCAGCACGCAGTGCTGACCCTACCTCAAGACAGTATCCTCAATTAAGGAAAAAACGGCGAACCAAGAACTAAGAACAGCCGATAGCGTCAGCTATGTCGTGACGCGGTCCCGACCCTACCTCTCACGCAGGCACAAAAAAGGGCGGCCGAAGCCGCCCTTCCCTATCCTCGGGCCCTCGTGTCCTCAGGCCCTCGTGTCCTCGTGCTCTCGCGCTCTCAGGCCTTCTTCGTCTGGCGACGGCGGCGGATCGCAGCGGCCGCGAGGGCCAGCGCGCCCAGGCCGAAGCCGTAGGTCGAGGGTTCAGGCACCGCGGTCAGCGTGATCGCGCCGGCATTGAAGTCGATCGACCACAGGCCGGCGTCGGAAGCCGTGCCGCCCGTGTAGGTGAACTCCGAGGCGTCGAACGTGAACAGGTCGCTGACGTTGCCCGAACCGAGGTTCGAGTTGTTGAAGTCATACGTACCGAAGTCGAACGTGCCGAAGTTCGCCGGGCTGGTCGGGAGCGCCAGGTTGACGGCGTCGCCGAGGGCGTTCGCGGCGCCCATCGAGATGAGCTTGATCGTGACGCGATTGGCCGAGGTGACGCCCGTGAGGTCGAGCGCGCCGAAGTCGATCTTGTCGTAACCCACCCCGGCCGTCTGGTTGAGGTCCCAGATCTTGAATTCGATCCGGTTGCCGCTGTTGAGGGTCATCGTCGTCGCGGCGAAGTTGCCGATGGTCGCGCCGGTGCTGAGGGTGCCGCTGCCACTGAGGACGATCGGGGCCGCGATCGGGGCGACCGTCGTGAAGCCGGCCGAGTTGCTGACCAGGCGTCCGCCCGTGGAGACCGTCGTGACGTTCGTCATCGCGGTGCCGTCGCCGAAGGCGTTGGCGTGGCTGACGACCACGGTGCCCTGGGAGACCGCCACGGAGCCCGTCATGCCGCTGTTGTCGCCGCTGAGCACCAGGGTGCCCGCGCCCTTCTTGTCGAAGGACGTCGCGGTGCCGAGCGACAGATTCTCGTCGGCCAGCGTGCCGCTGAAGGTCAGCGTCTTGGTCGCGGCGACGGTGATGTCGGTCGGCGTGGAGGCGTCGCCTTGGTAGGCGAGCGAGACATTGCGCGCGGAGATCGTGGTGTCGTCGGTGACACCGATGACGCCCGTGACGAGGAGCGAGCTGTAGCCCGCGACTTCGTTGCCGGCGCTGATCGTGCCGCCCGCGAGGTCGAGGTCGCGGAACGGGTTGTTGGTCGAATCGCCCGAGACCGGCGACAGCAGCCGCAGGAGGCCGCCGTTGAGCGTGAGGTCCGGGGCGAGGCCGCCGGAGCCGTAGCCCGTGACGCCGTCCGACGAAGCCGTGAAGGTCGCGCCGGAAGCGATGACGATCTGACTGGCGGCCGAGAAGGCGTCGACGGCCGCGGCTTCGAGCTCACCCGCTTCGACGCGGGCCTCCCCGAGGAAGTAGAAATTACTGGGCATCGTCAGCGTGGTCTTGCCCGTGCCCGCCTGGACGATCGACGTGGTGGCGTCGCCGAAGACATCCGTGGAGAACTGCAGCTGGTCATCGCTACGGTCGAAGCGCAGGGAGGTGCCGGCGGCCAGGTTGAGGACCGTCGCGCCGAAGATCTCCCCGGTCGTGCCGCCGTCGCCGAACTGAAGGGTGCCGGCGTCGACGTCGATGCTGGCCAGCGTGGTGTTCTGGCTGTCGCCGGTGAACCGGGCCGTCGCGCCGACGCCGGTGAGGCGCAGGACGCCGCCGCCGAGCAGTTCGTTGGCCACGGTGAACGCGTCCGTGCGGGCGTATTCGAGGGTCGTGCCCACGTCGATCGTGACGGCGCCCGTACCGAGCGCGCCGGTGCCGGAGACCAGGATCGAGCCGGCCGAGATGGTGGTCGTGCCGACGTAGGTGTTGGCGCCCGTGAGGGTGAGGGTGTCCGCGCCCTGCTTCACCAGGCGCAGTTCGCTGAGCGAAGCCGGCGAGACGGCACCGTTGTCGGCGAGGACGCCCGCGAAGGCGACGGCCGTGGCCGCGTCGATCGTCAGGTTCGCCGCCGAGTTGGCGGAGTTCGTGATGAAGCCCGCGCCCGTGAGGTCGTTGCTGAGCTGGTCGAAGCCGTTGAGGTCGTAACCCGCGCCCGCCGCGACGGTCAGGAGGGTGTCGGCCGGGAGATTATTGGCGATGCCCGCCTTCAGGATGCCTTCCGCGACGGTCACGCCCGCGCCGCCGAAGACGAGCGACGAAGCGCCGCCGAACTGCAGGGTGCCGGCACCGGTCTTGGTCAGGCCGACGACCCCGGCTCCCGCCGTGGTCGTGAGGGCGCCGTTGAGGGTCGCGGTCACGGCCATGCTGGGCACCGCGATGGTGCGGGCCGCCGCGCCGAGGTCGATCGGGGCCGTGAGGGTGACGTTCGCGCCGGGGACGAGACCGCCGAAGGTGAAGTCGCCGTTGACGGTGACCGGGTTGTGCAGCGTACGCACCGTGTTGTCCGTGAGGATCGTCGTGCCGCCCTCGATGACGAGGGTGCCGGCGCCGACCGGGCCCTTGGAGGCGCCGCCCAGGCCGTCGGAAGTCGAGCTGCCGCCGAGCATCAGGCTGCCCTGGGCCAGGACGAAGGGAGCCGTGAAGTCGCTGTCGCCATGGATCATCACGACGGTGCCGAGGCCCATCTTGGTGAGCGAGGTCATGTCGGCGAAACCGCCGGCCGCGACGTTGGCGTTCGAGCCCTGGGTGATCGGCACGTTCATGTTGAGGCCGGCGAGGGCGTCGCCCGCGTTGACCGTGATGACCGGGCTGACGTTGTCGAAGACGAGGCGCGTGCGGGCGGCGTCGCCCGTGTAGACCGTCGGCACGCGGCCCATGACCTGGCTGGTCGAAGTGATCGCGTTCGTGCCGCTGAGCGCGAGCACGCTGAAGGCGGCCACGTCGTTCGGATTGCCGAGGCTGAATTCCGGATTGAAGCCCTGGGCGCCGTCGGTGATGAAGGTCACCGAGGCGAGGCGGTTGACCACGTTCGTGCCGGCCACCATGTTGGTGTAATTCGGCAGGAAGAAGCGGCCGTGGCCCTTGATGGTCACGTTGGACGTGGCCGCAAGCTGGCCGGCCTTGGCGCGGTCGGCCGACATGTTGAGCACGGCGTTCTGCACGGTCACGTCGCCGGGGATGGCGACGAGGCCGGCCGCGCCGTCGAGGGTGAGCGTGCCGGCGTTGACGAAGGTGCCGCCGGTGTAGTCGTTGGAGGCGAACTTCGGCTTCAGGCGGAGGGTGGCGCCGCCGGAACTCACGAGGGCCATCGCGCCGGTGAGCTTCGGTTCGATCTCCGTGGCGTTCTGGTTGAGGAAGACGTAGAGGTCGCCGCCCGTCGTGGTGATGCTGTTGGTCGCATCGCTCGCCAGCAGGCGGATGAGGCGGTTACCGTTGGTGACGATACCCACGCCGAGGGTGAGCGTGGCGCCCGCGCTGAAGGTCAGGTTCTGGTCCGCACTCGGACCCATGCGCCAGCTGTTGGCGACCTTCGCCCCGGTGAGGGTGCGGGAGGCGCCGTCGTTGTAGTTGCCCGTGGCGACGGTCGCGGCGCTGAAATCAGACCCCGTGAAGCCCGGGGCCACGAAGCCGCCGGAGGAGCTACCCATGTCCATGACGCCGTAGAGGCTGTCGTAGGTGGCGAAGGTCGAGCCGTTGGCGACCGCCCAGCCGCCGATGAGGTTGTTGGTCAGGTTCGTGGCGCGCAGGGTGCCCGCGACGCCCGTGACGGTGGCGTTGACGCTGAGGCGGATCTGGGTCGGGGAGACGATGTTGGCGATCGTCGCGTTGGCCGGCATGTTCGTGCCGGTGACGCGGAGCCCCGGGGTGAGGCCGACCGTGCTGGCGACGGTGACGATGTTCGAACCGTTGGTGGTCGCGACGCCGGTGAAGTTGAAGTTGGCCGGGCCGGCGGCGCCGTTGAGCTGCTCGATGAAGACCAGGCCGGAACCCGTCAGGCCCTGCTTGCCGAGCGTGTTGTAGCCGCTGCTGTTCGCGGTGGACCAGCCGGTGATGACGACCGTCTGGCGGGCGTTCGGCACGAGGGTCAGGTTGCCCACGTCCATCCGGACGGTGCTGCCCATGTTCACATAGGGGCGGACGTTGAGCGTGTTGCGTCCGGAACCGGCGGTGATGCTGTCCGCGCGGACGGCGATGTCCGAGGCGCCGGAACCGTCGATGCGGAACTCGCCGCCCGAGAGGGTGATCGGAGCCGCCGGGTTGAGGCGGGTCGGGTTCTCGACGGCGTTGAGGCCGAAATTGTTGAGGATGAGCGCGCCGTTGTTCACGCTGACGGCGGAGGTGCCGGTGAGGGCGCCTTCGTCGCGGAGCTGGAGGTTGCCGCCGCGGATGGTCGTGAGGCCCGTGTAGGAGCTGGCCGACGTGAGGGTCGTGGTGGTGTTGCCGGCACGGACGAGGTTCAGGTTGCCGGTGAGGGCGCCCGCGAAGACGCTGTTGCCGATCGTCGTGAGGGTGGCGGCGGCGCCCGAGTTGGTGACCGTGCCGGCCTGGCCGGGCTTCTCGCTCGAGCTGCGGAGCTCGTTGATCGCCTGCGAGCGGCCGTTGAGGTCGACGACCGCGTTGAGGCCTTCGACGCGGAGGGACGAGGCCGAGATCGCGCCCTGGGTGCCGGCGACCGGCAGCGTGTTGTCGACGGCGGAGCTGAGGTTCACCCTGCCCTGCGTGACGGTGAAGGTGCTCGGATTGAAGTAGGTCTGGGCGTTGAGGTTGAGGATACCGTCGCCGGCCTTGACGAAGCCGCCCGTCGAGTTGAAGCCGAGACCGGAGCCGGCGTTGAAGTTCGCCGTGGCGCCGAGGAGGACGTGGCCGAAGATCGTGGTGCCGCCGCCGGAGCTGACGGCGCCGAGGCCGATGTCGGTGGTGCCGTCCTTCACGAGGAAGGCCGTGGCGCCGCGCAGTTCGAGGGTCAGCGGACGACCGCCCGGACCGTAGGAGCCGAAGGCGGCGCCGAGGCCGGAGTCCAAGGAGGCCGTGCCGGAGAACGTCAGCGAGTTGACGATGGTGTCGACCGAGAGCGTCTGCGCGGACGAGACGCCCGCGTTCTGACCGAAGGCCCAGCCGCCGACGCCGTCGCCGGCGACGCCGCGCGGGGCGGCGTTGAGCTCATCGGCCGCCAGGGCGCGCCAGAAGTTGCTGAAGTTGACGGTGACCGGATTGGCGCCGCTCGGGGCGATGGTGGTGCCGCCCGTGAGCGTCACGTCGTTGCCGTTGATGGCGCCGACGGTCCAGGCGCCGGTGAAGCCGAGGCCGGTGACGTTCGCGCCGATGGCGATGCCCGCCGCCGAAGGCAGCGTGAGGACGTAGTCCGTGCTGCCATGGTTGACGGTCGTGAGATCCGGGACCGTGACGACGTCGCGCATCAGGAAGCCCGTGCCCTTGCCCGAGGCGGAGGCGTCGGCGAGCATGTCGCCGCGGACGGAGATGTTGGTCGTGCCGTTGGCGCCGCCGCCTTGCACGCCGCCGTTGGCGTTGCCGATGCGGAGATTGGCGACGCCGTTGCCGGAGGTCGCGCCGGAGAGGCCGGCGAACACGAGCGTGGAGTGGTTGTTGCCGCCGCCGATCGTGCCGAGGTCGAGCAGGAGAGGCTGCGCCGCGTTCGGGCGCAGCTCGATGCGACCGGAGCCGTACTGGGCATTGAGGGTCGTGA
The DNA here is from genome assembly GCA_030725715.1 of Opitutales bacterium. Classification (GTDB taxonomy): domain Bacteria; phylum Verrucomicrobiota; class Verrucomicrobiia; order Opitutales; family UBA953; genus UBA953. Next base: position 17,412 of record JANRFG010000032.1, on the reverse strand, counting down.
TGCGTTCGGTGACCGCCGCGGAGGCGGAACCGCCGAGGATCAGCGTGCCGCCGCGCTGCTCGAAGACACCGGCGACGTTCAGGGCGAGACGATGGTCGACCGCCGAGGCGACGTTGCTGAGTTCGAGGACGGCGCCGTCATCGACGCTGAAGACCGACCGGGCGGTGCTGGTGACGGCCGGGAAGGCCCGGCCGGCCCCGCTGTAGACGAGGCGGCCGCCTTCGACGCGGACGGTGCTCCAGGCGCCGTCGGCGTTCTGGGCGGAGTCCATGGTCAGCGTACCGGTGCCGACCTTGGTCAGCATAGGGTAGGCCGCGTCATTGAACCGCATGAGGCGTCCCGAGAAGGTGGAGTCGGTGTTGTTGTAGCCGACGTTGAGGGTCGGCGTGCCCGAGGCGCTGAAGATCTCACCCGCGCCGGCGAGCGAGCCCCAGGTGGTGGTCTGGCCGCCGAGGTCGTAACGGGCGCCCGCGGCGATCGTCAGGTCCGCGAAGCGCGAACCGGCGTTGCCGGTGCCGTTACGGAGGCCGCCTGCGAGGACGTTGAAGTCGCCGGTGAAGCGGGACTGGGCGTTGAGCTGGAGGACGCCCAGGCCGGTCTTGGCGATCGCGCCGGAGGTGGCGACGATGGCCTGCAGCTGCAGGGTCGCGCGCAGGGGATCGACGTCGCTGACGCCGTTGACGTCGATCGCGCCGACGTCGATGGTGCCGCCCGCCGCGCCGAAGCTGAGCCGGCCTTCGATGATGCTGATGGTGCCGACGTTGGCCGAGGTGGCGAGGATGCCGCCCGCGCCGACGGTCAGGACGCCCTTGGAGCCCGTGCCGTCGCGGTTCAGGGTGTTGAACGAGCGGATGGTGGGGTTGCCCGCCGAGCCGACGTTGTCGAGGACGAGCCCGTACTGGGTGTTGTCCCCGATGTAGTTCAGCACGCCCGCGCCCGCGATCGTGGCGTAATTGGCCGAGGCGAGACGACCGGGGGTGAACAGGTTCACGGTCGCGCCGCTCACGACGAGCCCCTTGAAGGGATCGGTCGCGGCGGGGATGTTCGAAGTACCCTCGATATGGAGCGTGCCCTGGTTGACGAAGGTGCCGCCGGTGTAGGAGTTCGTGCCGGAGAGACGCAGCACGGCGCTGCCCGACTTGGTGAACGCGACGGACTGGGCGCCGTCGGCGACATTGGCGCGGACGCGCTTGTCGCTGCCACCCTGGGTGTAGATGAAGAGCTCGGGACCGCCCGAAGTGAGCGTGCCCTGGCCGTTGACGGCGCCGACGGTGTGGCCGGCGCTGCTGTAGAAGAGGAGGCCGCCCGACGTGAGCGTCAGGGTCTGGCCGGCGGCGATGTCGACGGTGTTGGCGGTCGCGCCATTGGTGCCGACATTGCCCATGCGGAGGCTGTTCAGGGTGGTGTCCGCGGCGACGACGACGGCCCCGGCGACGACGGCGTTGAGGTTGACGTTGTCGGTCGGAGCGGCCAACGCGATCGTGTTGGTCGCGGACGTCAGGTTGGAGTACGTCGGGAAGCCGTTCGCGCCGAGCGCGGCGACGCCGAGGCCCGGGATGGAGGTCGCGAAGTCGCTGGTATTGGCGATGGCCCAGCCGCCGAGGATGCCGCCGGTGAGGCCGGCGTTAGGCGTGGCGGGGTCGGTCAGGTCGGTGCCGTTGAAGTTGCGGACGACCACGCGGGTCGACGTGCCGATCTGGCCGTTGGCGCCGGTGAAGTTGACCGTGCCGCCGCCCACCGCGCGGTTGAGGCGGGTGATGTCGAGCTGCGTGGAGCTGCCGGCGGTGCCGGAGCCGTTGACGTTGATGAACGAGTTCGAGGCGGCCAGGGTGACCACGCCGAGCAGCTCGGCCGAGGCGGCCTGCTGGCGGCCGCGCAGTTCCAGGATGCCGCCGCGCAGCGTGATGGGGGCCGCGTCGTTGAGGCGGTCGGCCAGGCCGATCGTGCCGCCGGCGTTGTCGAAGTAGAGGCCGCCGTAGTTGATCTCGACCGAGGGGGTGTTGACCAGGCGGGCGTCGTCGCGCAGGAGGAGGTTGCCGCCGTTGATGACGGTCGAACCCGTGTAGGTGTGCGCGGCGTAGAGGTTGGTGGTCTGGGTGCCCGAGCGGGTGAACTTCACGTCGCCCTGGACCGAGCCGGCCCAGTTGCGGGCACTGTTGTCGTTGTTGATCAGGAAGTGGCCCGTCGAGGTGAGTGAGGTGTTCGTGACGACGGTGTTGCCGGCGTTGTAGTCCTGGTCGGCGAAGACGCCGTAGAAGAACTGCGAGCCGCCGTTGAGGTCCAGCGTGCCGCCCACGAGCGCGGCGTAGTTGTTGGACTGGATGGCGTTGGTGAGCCCGGCGCCGAGGCGCACGGTACCCTCGTTGAGCACGAACTGGCCGCTCAGGGAATTGGTGCCGATGGTGGTCAGGCCCGTGATCGGCGAGGTCGGCGGATCGAGCACGAGGGTGCCCGCGCCGGCCTTGATCATCGACATGCGGGCGTTGGCGGTGCCGCGGCCGCCGTTGATCGAGGTGTCGATCGTCAGCACGGCCGAACCGACCGTCCAGATGTTGAGCGGGGAGCGGTCGCTGGTCTGGTTGAGCACGCCGCCGGAGATGCTGGTCGTGCCGCCGTCGCGGACCAGGATGCCGCCGGAGACGAGCGTGAGGCGGACGCCGTCGCCGAGGAGGAGGCTGGAGGAGCCGGCGAAGGTGAGGGAGTTCGGGATGACCGAAGCGGTCACGCCGCGGGTCCCGACGTTGTCCAGCTTGATGTTGTTGTTCGCCGAGACCGTGGCCGAGTATTCGCTCGGCTGCAGCGGACGGACGATGCGGTCCGCCGAGCCGGCGTTGCCGCCGCCGCCCGTCTGGCTGACGGTGGCGAAGTCGGTGCCGAGGCCGTTGACCGTGATGTCGGCCAAGGCCCACGGGAAGATGCCCTTGCTGGCGGAGCCGTTGGCGCCGGTCGTCCCGTCGAGGGTCGAACCGCCCGCGAAGATGACGTTGGAATTGCCCGGGTCGTTGGAGACGCCGAAGTTCTCGCCGCGGAAGAGCACGGAAGCGCCGCGGGTGTCGAGGCCGCTGGTGGTCGTGTCCTGGCGCGGGGCGATGTCGTCGGGTTTGCCGAAGAAGACCACGGTCATCTCGCCGGCCAGGTTCTTCTCGAGGGTGATCGTCGTGGCGCCACGGCCGAAGGTCGGCTTGCCGAGGTTCTCGATGAGGCTGTCGTTGACGCTCGTGCTGCCGCGGACCACGAGCTCGCCGCCGCGGAAACCGATTTCCTTGGCGTTGGTGCTGGCGGTGCCGAGACGGCCGTTGGCGGTCGAGTGACCTACCCCGCTGACGGTGATGCTGCGGTCGTCGAGCCAGAGCGAGGAGCCCTTGTCGACGTAGATGCGCGAGGACCAGGTACCGGCTTCCTCGAAGGTGGTCAGGCCGCCCTTGAGGTGGAACCACTGGCCGCTGTTGACCGGGATGTTGTTCGCGTTGCGGATGCTCAGCGTGCCGAGGCCGTGCTTGCGCACGGAGTAGAGCTGGGTGGAGCCGGAAACGGCGAACGGCGTGCCGTCGATGATGACGGTGCCGCCGAGGTCGGTATTGAAGCCGATGACACGGCTGGTCGTGGTGTTGGTGATGCCGCCGGTGACGCGGAGCGTGGCGCCCGCGCGGGCGCCGAGGGAGGCGTCGAAGGCGAAGGTGATCGGACCGGCGTAGGTGTTGTCGCCGCTGAAGCTCGAGAGCTGGCCGGAGAAGTCGATGCCCCCGTAGAGCACGTTGTTGCCGCCCTGCAGGCTGAGCGCGTTGGTGATCGTGACGTTGTTGGCGAGCTGGACGCCGGTGCCGCGCCAGTCGTTCGGCGAGGCGGTGATGGCGCCCGAACCGGCGGCGTTGCTGTGCAAGAGGCGGAGCGCGCCGGTCTGGACGGTGATCGCGCCGGTCCAGCCGGTGTTGTCCGCGGCGAGTTCCAGGACGCCGGCGTTGCTCTTGCCGAGCGCACGATTGGCGTTGCCGCCGAGGGTGAACGGCGTGGTCAGCGTGAGCGTGCGGCCGAGGGTGACCTCGAAGGAATTGTTGTTCTGACCGAGTATGAACTCGCGGGCGGTGGTGAAGGTGCCCGTGGCGCGGAAGCCGACGCCGAGGAGGCCGTCCGCGCTGAGCGTGACGCTGTTGCCGGCGGCGCCCAGGGCGGCGTCGGAATTGGCGGCGAGCACGCCGCCGAGGATGTCGAGGGAGCGACCCGCGCCGCCGAACGTGTTGACGCCGCGGAGCTCGAGGGTGCCAGGGCCGGACTTGATCAGGCCGTAGTCGTTGGCGCCGTCGTCGACCACGCCCGAGAGGATGAGGCCGGAGTTCTGGACGAAGGTGGACGCGGTGCCGACGGAGAAGTGGGCCGGGCCGGTGAGGGTGGTCGTGCCGGTGAACTCAAGGCCGTAGCCGCTGAGGTTCGTGACGGACATGATGTTCCCCGGGACGGTGAGGTCGCTCTTCTGCAGGATCTTGTTGCGGGCGTAGGGGCCGCTGCCGGTGCGGTTGACCGTGATGGCCGTGTCGCCGGTGAGGACGAGCGGGCCGCCGAGGACGACCTCCTGGAAGGTGCCGCGGCCGTTGCCGTCATCCGAGATGCCGATGCCGCCGGTGACGATCACCGTGCCGGCGTAGTTGCCGACGTTCAGGATGCCGAGGCCGCTCTTGTTGATGACGTCGCCCGCGCCCGAGGGCGAGGCGTCGCCGATCGCGACGGTGAGCAGCGGGTTGAGGACGTCGACGTTCCAGACGGACGGCAGCGTGGACACGCCCGCGAGGGTCAGCGACTGGGCCGAGGTGGAAGTGGTCGCGAAGAGCGTGTCGCCGAGGAAGGTGGCGTCGTTGGCCACGGTCCAGGTGCCGGTGGTGATCAGCGAGGTGTTCGCCGCCATGGTGAGCACGCCCGTGCCCAGCGGGCCGGAGGTGACGACGCCGGAGAGCGGGTTGCTGTTGCCGCCGAGGGCGAGGCCGCCCGCGGTGACGGAGACGCCGCCCGCGAAGGTGCTGGCGCCCGAGAGCTGGAGCACGCCGGCGCCGGACTTCACGATGCCGCCGTTCTCGATGACGGACACGATGTTGAGCGAAGGCTGGAGGGGCGCGAAGTTGACGCCGTTGGACTCGTGGGCGCCGATGGCGAAGGCCGCGGAGGCCTGGCCGCCGAGGTTCATCGTGCCGTTGGCGAGGCTGGCGATGCGGCTGGGGTCGCGGCTCGTCACGGTGACGCCCCCCGTGAGGGTGGTCGTGCCCGTGAGGTTGAGCGTGGCGTTGTTCGTCATCGTCAGGCCCGTGAAGCTGTTGGGCTGGTTGGCGAGGGTCACGGTCGCGGCCGCGCCGATGGCAAGGGACTGCGCCGGGATGACGCCGCCGAGGGCCTGGACGAAGGCGCCCTGGACGACCACGAGGCCGCCGGTGCCGAGGCGCGCCGTGGCCCCGAGATTGAAGGTCCCGCGGTTGACGACGGTGCCGCCGGTGTAGGTGTGGACGCCGCTGACGTTCAGGTTGCTCGTGCCGCCGTCGCCCGCCCCGGTGATGAAGCGGACCGCTTGGGCGCCGTTGTCGGCGACGATGGCGTCGAAGTTAGTGATGCGGTTCGTCCCGCCGTAATTCGCGGTATGGAAATACAGGTCACCGCCCGCGAGGCCGCTGGTGATCGTCCCGTTGCGGATGGTGTTGGTCCGATTGTCGCCGTCGATGGCGGACATGAGGCCGCCGCCCGTAAGGGTCAGCTTGTAGCCGCCGAGATCGAGGGTGCCACTGTTGCCACTCGGATAGAAATTGAGCGTATTGACCGAGACGTCCTCGATGAGGCGCACCGTGGCGGTGTCGCGGACCCGGACGTTGTCCGTCGCCAACGGGCCGGACAGCAGGCCTTCGCCCGCGTAGCCGCTCACGCCGCCGCGCTCGAGGCCGGCGACGCCGGCCACCGGATCGTAGGTGGCAAACTCACGGTCGACGATGGCCCACGGGCCGATGATGCCGTTGGTCAGGGCGAGGCCGCCGTCGACGACGACGCTGACGCCGTTAGGCTGGCCGAAGCCGGCGAGGTTATTGAAGCGCAGCATGGCGGCAGAGCCGGCGGCACGGGTCAGCCCACTGAGGATGATGCCGGTGGAGTTGACGTTCCAACCGCCGCCGTTGACATTGATCTCGTTACGACCCTCGACGAGCGTCACGACGCCGAAGCGCTCGGTGATGTCAGTCGACGGACGGCCGGAGAGGAGGATCTGCGATCCACGCAGGGTGATCGGGGCGGTGTCACTGAAGCGGTCGCTGACATAATAGAGCGAGCCTGTGTCGTTGACGGCGAAGAGGCGGCCGCGGGAGACGTCGAAGGACGACGTGCCGAGGATGCTGCCGGTGTCGGCGACGCTCAGGTTGCCGACGACGAAGGTCGGTCCCGTGTAGGCTTCGGGGAAGTTGATCGTGGTGGTGCCGGTGCCGACCTTGACCACGGCGATGTCGCCGGTGATCGAGCCGTTGAAGGAAGACTGGCCGTTGAAGGCCAGGGTCGCCTGGGTGCCGGCGCTGTTGATGATGGCGCCGCCGCGGGCGTTCTGCTGGCCGCCGATGTCGCTGGCGTAGAGGTTGCCGGCGTACTGGACGCCGCCGTTGAGGTCGAGGGTGGCGCCGTTGTTCACGCCGAGGCCGCCGATGCCGTACCAGAGGGTGTTGGTCGCGCCGGCCTGGAGGCGCAGCGTGCCCGCGTTGACGGTCGTGTTGCCGCTGATGAACTGCGGCGCTTCGAGGCGCAGCGTGCCCGGGAGGGCCTTCGTCAGGCCGTTGGTGCCGGTCATGGCCGAATTGACCGTGAGGGTCTGGCCGGCGGCCACGTGGAAGAACCCTTCGGCGCCTAAGGCGACGACCGGGACGGCGAGGGTCGCGCCCGTGCCGGCGTTGGCCCCGTTGGTGTTCACGAGGACGGCGCCGCTGCTGATGGTCAGCGTGGACGGATTGAGGCCGCCGAGGCCGCCGAGCGTGACCGCGCCCGCGGCGTCGCTGGTGAGGGCCACGGCGCTGATGGTCTGCGCGCCGGTGAGGGAATTGGCCTTGTCGTAGGTGGCCCGGTAGGTCGCCGTGGCCGAAGCCGAGAGGACGTTCATGGCCGAGGAGTAATTCGTGAACGCGACGACGCCGTTGGTCGCGTTATAAGTCGCGAAGCTGTCGCCGTTGACGGTGACGCGGGTGATCAGTCCGTTGGACTGGCCGGGGGTGGCCGTGAAGGTGAGCTTATTGGTGCTCGTGCCGAACGTCCCGATCAGGTTGAGCGTACCGCCGCCCGTCGTGCCCATGGAGCCGAATTTCAGTTCGTTGCTACCCCCGGCACCGAGATTGATGGTGCTGCCGCCGGTGTAGACGTTCAACACGCCGGTGGTGATGTGAGAACTTCCCGCCGCGTTCGGGATGACTTCGAGCACGCCGCCGCGCATGTCGAGGGCGCGCGTGGCGGTACCCAGTCGGTTGGCGGTATTGGTAAGGGTGTTGTCGAGGACGAGCTTGCCGTCCTGGTAGACGACCGCGGCGCGGGCGGAATTACCCAGGGTGCCGGCACCGATGAGGTTCGTCGTGCCGCGGAAGATGCGGTAATGGTTGTCCGGGAACGCGTTCGCGGCCGAGACGTTCACCACGTTGTCATCGATCTGGTAGACGTAGAAGCGGTCGGAGGGCGTGCCGTTGGTGTTGTCGACCGTGCCGGTGAGATTGATCGTACCCTTGCCCAGGAAGTAGAGGAAGGCGCTGCGATTGCCGCCCGTCACCATGTCCGTCCGGACATTACCGAGAGTCAGCGTCGCATTGAGGTCGGCGCCGACGCCATAGTAGCGATTGCGGTTGTCGGTCGAACCGCGCGGGTTGACGAGGTTGAGCTGGCCGGTGAGGACGTTGACGCCCGCGGTGGAACGGATCGCGCCGAGGCTGTCGATGCCGGTCATGTTGGCGTAGTCGCCGGTGCTGGTCAGGTCGACCACGTTGGCGAGGGTGAGGCCGCCCGACAGTTCGAGGGCGGCGGTCATGCCGCCGATATTGAGCTTGCCGGTGGTGAGCTGGTTGGCGGCGGAGGCCTGGACGACGCCTGCGTTGATGTTGAACTGGCCGGTCCAGCCGGTGTTGTCGGCGCCGAGGACGAGGGTGCCGGTCGCCTGCTTGACGAGCGCGGCGGTCGCGCCGCCGGTGAGCTCAAAGGCCGAGGTCAGCGTGACGGTCTTGCCGGCGGCGACTTCGAGCTGGCGGGTGTTGGCCGTGTTGCCGAAGACGATCGTGCGTCCGAAGGTCAGGTCGTCGGTGAAACGCAGCGTGGAGTTGCCGCCGGTCGGCGCCAGGACGACCTTGTTGGCGGCGTCGCCGAGCTGGCCGTCGGCCGAGATCGAGAGCACGCCGCGCTGGACGTTCACGTTGCCGACGAAGTCATTGGTGGCGTCGCCGAGCACGAGGGTGCCGTTGCCGGTCTTCGTGAGGCCGGCGCCGGAGACCTTGCCCGCGAAGGTCAGGCCTTGGGTGACGTTATGGAGCGAGGCGCCCGAGACGGAGAAGACCGCGTTGGCGGCGACGGTCAGCGGCTGGTTGACCCGCAGTCCGTACCCGTTGTTGTTCGTCAGCGTGAGGCCCGAGCCGAGGTTCGAGATGACGCCCGTGGAGATGGTCTTATTGAGGGCCTGGTTGAGCGGCAGGGTGCCGCCGGCGCGGCCGACGGTGATGTTCGGGACGATGCCGGCGTCGAAGATGACCGCGCCCGGGAGGACGATGGTCTGCGGCTGGGCGCTGCCGTCGCCGTCCGCGAGGAGCGAGACCGCGGCGGTGTTGCCGAGGGCGGTGGCGTCGAAGTCGCCCGTGTAGCCGGCGGAATTGAAGACCAGCTGGCCGAGGCCCTGGACCTGGAACGAGGTGATGTCGCCGATGTTCGGGATCTGGCCGAGCATGGCCACCACGAGGTAAGGGCTGTCGATGCGGACCGGGGCGATGCCGCCGGTCTCGCCGATGGCGAGGGTGCCGTTGAGCGTGAGGGTGCGGCGGGTGGTGCCGGTGTTGTTGAAGGTGGGCAGGCCGGCGAAGGTCAGGTCGTTGCCGACCGTGCGGTTGTTGTTGTCGACGAAGAGCGTGGTGCCGGCCGCGAACGTGGCGGTACCGGCGCCGAGCGGGCCGGAGGCGAGGCCGTTGCCGCCCTGGAAGGGCGTGCTGTTGGCGCCGACGACGATGCCGCCCGAGGAGACGGTGAGGCCGCCGGTGAAGGAGTTCTGGCCGCTGAGCTGGAGGAGGCCGTCGCCGGTCTTGGTGACGGAGACGCCGAGGCCGATGACGTTGGACGAGATGTTGAGGGTCGGGGTCAGTTCGGCGTAGATCGCGGCCTGACCGGGCAGGCGGATGCCGGCGACATCGAAGACGTTGGCGCCCGCGGCGAGGGCGAGGCTGCCGCCGGCGATGCCGGAGGTGATGCGCGCGTTGCTGGAGGTCGCGGTGACCGGGGTCAGGCTCGAGAGCGAAAGGACGCTGTTCGTGCCGACGCCGACGTAGGAGAGGTTGGAACCGCCGTATTCGCCGCCGGTGTTGTTGAACGTCAGGCTGGCGAGGGCGTTGACGGTGTCGTTCGGGAACGTCAGGCGGCCGGAGCCGTTGATCGTGACGCCGTTGGTCGGGGCGATGGCGCCCTGCGAGAGGACGTTCATCCACGCGAAGAGGCCGGACTGGCCGCCGTTGATGGTCACGCCGCCGGCCGGGATGACGATGGTGCCGTTGGCGGTGGCGGTGACGTTGACCTGGCCTTGGTTGACGATGGTGCCGCCGGTGTAGGTGTTCGCGGCGGTGAGGGTGAGGACGCCGTTGCCCGACTTGGTCAGGCCGACGGAATTGCCGGCGCCGTTGTCGGCGATGACGGCGTTGACGACGAGATCGCTCACGCCGAGCGACCAGCTCTGGTTGGACTGGGTGGAGACGGCCGGACGGGAGATCGTGACCTGGGTCGGGCCGTCGACGGAGACGACGAACGCGCCGACCGGGATGCCCGTGCCGGAGATCGTCATGCCGGGGCCGACGCCCGCGGTGGAACCCATCGTGACGACGGTCGAACCGCTCGTCGTGGCGCCGGCGTTGTAAGAGCCGATGTCGACGCGACGGTTGGCGGTGTAGGTGGCGAGCGCGTTGGTGCTGACGGTGATCTGGGTGTCGGAGTCCACCGAGACGACGGTCGTGCCGGCGGCGAAATTGGCCGTGCCGCCGATGACCATGCCCGGACGGAAGCCCCAGGTGTTCATGCCGGTGATGATGGGCGACCCGCTGACCGTGGAAGAAGTCGTGCCGCCGTTCGGCAGACCCCTGGCCTGGTTGAAGATGACGAGTTCGCGCACGCCCGAAGCCTCGTTGCCGCCGGCGGTGAGCACGCCGCGGTTCGCCAGGTCGCCGATGATGCCGTCGAAGGCGTCGTTGCTGCGGAGGAGACCGCCGTACTGGAGGTTGAGGACGTCGGTGGGAGCGGCGAAGGCCACGCGGTTGGAAGCACGGCCCGCGAGCTTGAGCACCGCGGCGGTGGCGCCGCCGGCCGGCAGCGCGGTGACGGTGTCCTGCACGGCGACGAGCTGGGTCGTCTTGCCGGCGCCGAAGTTGCTGTCATAACCGACGAAACCGCCCTGCCCCACCACGCCGACGCCGGCGACCGGATCATAGGCGGCGTAGTCGTTCCAGTTGGCGATGGCCCACGCGCCGAGGATGCCGTTGGCCTGCGCGGCCAGCGGCGCGTCGAAGAGGATGCGGGAGACCGGACCGCCCATGCCGAGATTGGAGCCGGTGAAGTTGAGCGTCGTGCCGGCCGCACGGGTCAGCGAGGGGAAGCGCATCGTCGTGGTGACGAAGTCGCCGCCGCCCTTGTTGGCGGTGAGCGTGTTGCCGCCTTCGGCCAGGGTGAGCGCGCCGAAGCGTTCGCCGACGTCCTCGCGGGCGAGGCCGGAGTAGATGAGGACACCGCCGCGCATGGTGACCGGGGCCGCGTCGTTGACGCGGTCATTGTTCACGAGCCTGGTGTCACCGGTGGTGTTCACCGTGAACGTCGAATAGTTCAGGATGAGCGCGGAGGTATTGAGGAGGGAGCCGTCGTCCTGGAGGGTGCTGCCGCCGCCCATGAAGGCGGTGATGCCGCCATGGCCCAGCGCGCCGGTCATGGTGAACGTGTAGCCGCCGACGCGGCCGAAATTCACGCCCACGCCGGAGGTCGTGCCGTTGAAGCGGGCGCTGGCGGCGGGCAGGTTGGTGACGAAGTTACCGGCACCGGTCGAGCTGGTGATGAGGCCGCCGCCGTCGATCTGGCCGCCGTTCGAGAGGTAACCGACGAACTGGGTGAAGCCGTTGAGGTCGAACGTGCCGCCGAGGGCGTGCGTGAAATACTGCTGACCGGCGCCGTAGATGGCGTTCGAAAGGCCGAGCTTGACCGTGCCGCCCGTGATGTTCGTGGTGGCGCTCCAGTACTGGCGGCTGCTCAGGAGCAGCTCGCCGGGGCCCATCTTGGCGAAGCTGCTTCCCGCGGTGACCTGACCGGTGAGGTCGACGGTCGTGCCGTCGGCCACCTGGAAGTAGCCCGCGATCGGCGCGGCGGCGCTGCCGAATTCGAGACGCGGCACCGAGAGCGTGTGGGTGACAGGCGAAGCGCCGACGTCGCGGCCGAAGAGCAGGCCGCCGGAAGTGAGGGAAAGGGTCGAGAACTGCGGGCCGGAGATATCGCGCCCAGTGGCGTCGGACACGGCGAGGGCGTTCAGGGTCGAACGCATCGCGGTGAGGGCGTCGTCCGAATAGGCCGAGGTGACCTTCGCGGTCGCGGTCGCGACGAGGGCGGCATCGGCCAGGGTGGTCGCGCCGGAGTAGCCGGCGAAGGCAACGACGCCATTGGCGCCGAACGCCGCGAAGTCGTCGGTGGGCACCAGGATACGAGCATCGAGGCCGCCGACGAGGTTGACGTGCGTCGGCGCGGTGGTGAAACGAACCTGGTTCGTCGTGCCGAGGCCGCCTATGCCGGAAAGGTCGAGCACCGAGCCGCTGTTCGGGTAAGCGATCGAAGCGAACGTGAGGACGTTGGAACCGGCGCCGGACATCAGGATGCGGCCCGCGCCCTGCAGGATCTGGAGGGGGCCGGCGTTCTCGGTGGTGCCCGCGGCGTTACCGATCAGGCGGAAGAGACCGTTGTTTTCCAGCGCGACTTTGCGTCCGGGAATACGGCCGCCGACGACGTTCTGGGCCGTGTTATCGAGGGTGAATTCGCCCTTATTGCGGACGAAGATACCGTAGCTGCCGACAGTGCCGACGTTGTTGAACGTGCCCGCGCCGCTGACGACGGCGGTGCCGCGGTCCATGCGGAGTTCGCCGCCGAAGGTGTTGGCGGCGGTCAGGTTGAGCGTGCCGACGCCGCGGAAGTAGAGCGAGCTGCCGGTCGCGGTGCTGCTGCTGTTGACGATCGGGGCGGAGATATTGGTCGTGCCGGCCCCCTGCATGACGAGGATGCGGTTGGTCGCGTCGTGGGACAGCTGGACGCCGCCGGTGAGGTTCAGCGTGCCGGCGCCGGAGATGTCGTTATGAAGGTAACGGTTGCCGTTGTAGTTGCGGACGGTCCCCGAGACCTCGATGGAGTCCGTGCCGACGAAGCGGGTGGCCTCGCCGGAGAGGTTCACGAAGTTGGTGATGCGGTTGGCGCCCGTGAGCACGAGGCCTCCCGCGCCGGTGACGGCACCGCCCTGGAGTTCGAGGGTGCCGGTGCCGAGCGCGCCGGCCTTGGCGAGCTCGAGCCTGCCCTGATAAAGGAGGACGCCGCCGGTATGGGTGTTGGCCGAGTTCCCTTCGAGCCGGACGACGGAGCTGTTGGGCACCGAAATCGTGAGACGGGTGTTCGAAAAATTCGTGAGACCGTTGCGGATGACGCCGTTCCAGACCGTCGCCGCGCCCTGGCCGCGGATGCTCAGCGAGCGGGTGGTGGCCGCTGTGTCGTACTGCCAGCTGACGTAATCGCCGTTGATCGTGAGGACCGCGCCGTGCTCGAGGCTGTTGCTGAGCGTGATGTCGTTGCTGCCATTGATCTTGTAGAGGTTCTCGTTGACGGTGATCGGGTAGAGCCCCGTGAAGCCGCCCGTGCTGTTGTTGTTGATGATGACCGGCTGGTCGATGACGAGCCCGGCCGGGTCGGTGCCGAAGACGGCGCCGTTGCTCAGCATGAGGCCGCCGAAGATGACCGGGCGGCCGGCGACCATGGTCCGGTTGCCGGAAGCGGTGATGGTGAAGGTGGTCGAATTCGTCACCCCGGCGACGGTATCCCCGAAGCCGAGGCCGGGTCCATTGACGTAGGTACCTACCGCCAGACCGGTGGTGTTCCCGGTGGCCAAAGTGATGGTCTTGGTATTGGCCACGGCGTTGACGGTGCCGCCGGCGTTGGGCTGCAAGCCCATGGCCGTGGAACCGGCGAGGCCGAGGGAACCGCCCTGGACGTAAGTCCCGCCGGTGTAGGTATTAGTACCAGTGAGGACCCAGAGGCCTTGGTCGGCCTTGTAGACACGCAGCGCCTGGTTGGCCGCCGAGTTGGCCAGGACCGAGGAGACGGTGTTGAAGTCGGTGTTGACGCCGCGCAGCTCGAGCATGCGGTTGCTCGTCGAGGTGAAGGCCGTGAGGCCGTTGGCCGCGCTGGTGTTGACGACGTTGGTCAGCACCACGGGACCGGAGCCGCTGGACTCGATGCGGCGGGAACCGGTCGTGCCGGCGAGGTAGATCGCGCGGGTGGTGGTCTCGCCCGGACCGGCGTAGGTCAGGGTGACGCTACCGCCGCTGCCCGGATTACCGAGTTCGAGCCAGCCGCCGGCGACGTTGTCGCCGAGGGAAGAGGCCGTGGCGCCGGCGGCGCCGATGGACGAGACGACGAGCTGCTCCGCACGCAGGATGGTGTTGCCGGTGTAGGTGTTGGCGTCGCCGAGGAGCAGCGGACCCCCGCCCTGCTTGGCGAGATTGCCCGTGCCGGAGATGACGCCGGAGATGGTCGCGAAGTCGAGGCCGGTGAAGCCGTTGTCGTTGACGATGATGTCGCGGAAGCCCGCGCCGGAGACCGTCAGAGCGACGCCGGAGGCGATGGAGGTGATGGTCCGGCTGAGATTGATCTCGGTCTGGGTGTTGTAACTCGTGATATAGGTGCCAGCGGGGATGCCGGTCCCCGTGATGAGCTGGCCGACCGCGAGCAAGGAGGCGTTGCCGCCCGCGAGCCTGATGGTCGCCGTATTGGCGCGGGCTTCGGAGGTGGTGAGCACGCCGGCGGCGACGGGCGCATTCGTGCGGATCTCGAAATTACCGCGGACCTCGATGTCGGCCAAGGAGTTGCCGGAGTTGAGGGCGAAAGAGGCACCCTTCAGGAAGTTCGCGGTGCCGTCGGCGTTGCCCCAGACCAGGTTCTGACCCGTCCAGTCGACGACGAGTTTGGCGCGGTCGGCGGCGAAGCCGGCGAAACCGGTGACCGGGCCGGCCTGCCACTGGCTGTTCGCCGTGCCGGTCCCAAGGGTGCGGTTGAAAACACCGCTGGACTGGAAGAAGGAATTGCCCGCCCAATCCCGGCCAAAGCGCAGGTTGGAGGTGACGGGCAACGAAGCACCGTCGATGGCGATGAGCGCGCCGCCCTGGATGTTGGTCGGGCCCGAATAAGTGTTGTTCTGGTTACCTAGGGTCCAGTAGGCACTGTAACCCGTACGGTTGACCGTCAGGACGCCGCCGAGGGGGTTGTCGATCAGGCGGAGATTGATCTGGTTGTCGCCGGTGGAATTACCACCGAGCGCCAGCGTGCGGTTGCCCGTGCCGAGGAAGGCGATGTCGCCGGTGTTGGTGAAGACGAGGGCGGCCTGATTGTCCGTGCGCTCCATCCTGGACGAACCATGGGTGCCGTAAGACTGGATCTCGCCGCTGCCGGCGAGGGTGATGAGACGGTCGATGGCGACGGAGGGCGTCCGGGTCGCCTGGAAGATGTTGACGGTTTTATTGTCGTAGGAAGTCGTCGAAGAGCCCGTGTAGCGCAGGACGCCGCCGTCAAAGATGAGCGAGCCGGCATTGTCGGCGACGTCGCCGCGACCGATGGAGGAATCCTGGCCGATATTGGCGAGGGTCGTGACGGCCAAGACGCCTCCGCGGATGACGGTGGGACCGGTGTAGTTGTTGAGCCCGGTGAGGGACTGCGTACCGCTTCCATTCTTGACGAGGGTGAGCGCGCCGGCGGTCTGGTTGATCAGTCCGTTGAACGTGCCGTTACCGTTGCCATTGCCGAGGCTGAGGATCGACGGAGCCGCGTTGGTATTGACCACCGTGCCCGTGCCGGCGAGGGCGCCGATGAGGATGCGCGGAGCGGCGACGGCGGTGTTCCACGTCGAGGCCGAGGAACCCGCCGCGTTCAGGTCGAGAATCGTGCCCTGGCGGAGGGTGACGTTGGAATTGGAGCCGAGGGCGGCGGTCGCGCCAGAGAGCTGGACGGTGCCCTGATTGATGTTCGTGACCCCGGTGTAGGTGTTGGCGCCGGTGATGACGAGCAGGCCGGGGCCCGCCTTGGTGAACGAACCCGCGCCGCCGGAGATCAGCGAGGCGATGGTCAGGGCGTTGGCGCTGTTGGCGCCGGCCGTGGTGACGATGACTTCGGAGGCGGAAGCGCCCAGGGCGCCGCCCGTGAGGGTGGCCGCACCGGTGCTATTATCAAAGAGGATGCCGCCCGTGGTGTTGGTCAGGACGCCGCCCAACGTAAGCGTCTGGGCGCCAGCGAGTTTCAGGGAGTTGACGGCTTCCGCGCCGGTCACGGTCAGATCGGCGGTGGAGAGGTAGTTGGCGGTGGCCGAGAGACCGGAGGCCGCGAGCGTAGTATAAGAAGAGAGCGCGGAGGCGGGGGAGCCGACGGCGAGCCAGTCGGTGCCACCGAAGGTGGCCCAGCCGCCGACGATGCCATTGGTGCCGGTCGGGGCCGCATTGAAGGCGACCGTGCCGCCGGTCAGGGAGATGTCGAGGGTCGCGCCCGCGCCGCGAGCGGCGAGGGAGGCGAAAGTCAGCGCGGCGGTGCCGCCGTCGGTCGCGACGGACTGGACCGAAGCCTGGCCGGCCGTGGGCGTCAGCGCGCCGAGGGTCTCGGTGCTGGCGGAAGCGGAGGCGCCTTCATAACGCAGGACGCCGCCGGCGGCGAAGCTGAACGGGTCGACGTTGAAGACGATCGCGCCGGCGTCCGGGAGGATGTCGACGTTGCCGCTGACTTCGCGGAGCTTGAGCACGCCGTCGGACACGGTGGTCGTGCCGGTGAGCGTATTGCTCGCGGTCGGGGCGAGCACCCAGGTGCCCACGCCCATCTTCTGGAGCGAGGTGGTGTTGGTCGCGCTGTTGTTCGCGATGACCGAGCTGATCGTATTGTCGCCCGTGTTGACGCCGCCGAGGCGGAAGGTCTTGGCGAGGGCGCCGGAGGTGATGTTGCCGGTGACGACGAGGGGACCCGAGCCGCTGGCCATGAGCATCGGGACCGAGCCGCTGCGGACGCCGGCGAGGATGATGGGCTTATTGAGCGTCTCGCCGACGCCGGCGTAGACGAGGGTGCCGGGCTGGTCACCGGTGGTGCTGTTGCCGCTGATGACGACATTGGACGCGTTGGCGAAGGCGCCGACGCCGGCGACCTGGAGCGTACCGCCCGAGATTTCGAAATTGCCGCGGGTCGTGCCGGCGGTGCCCTGCAAAGTCAGGTAGCCCCGTCCTTCCTTCCTGAAGATGTGCGCGATGCTGGCGTGCTTCTGCAGGATATCACCCGTGACGAGGAAGTCGCCGTTGCCGCGGAGGGTCAGACGACGGACGGTGCCGTCGCCCTGGCCCCAGAGGTTGGCGTCGAGGGTGAGCAGGCCGTTACCGTCGTTGGCGAGGGTGGAGTTGTTGTTGCCGCCGCCGCCGATGAGGTTGTTGAGGCCGGTGAACGAGGCGCCGAAGCCGTTGCGGCTGTTGAAGTAGAAGTTGGTGTTGACGCGATTCGTATTAAGGTCGCCGAACTGGAAATTACCGCCGACGGCCGAACTGTCCAGGGCATGGTCGACGAAGAGGTGACTGTTCGTGTTGTCGCGGACGAAGACATTCTTCTGGGCGAAGCTGTTCAGCAGGTCGCTGCGGACCTCGAGACGGCCGTTGTTGAGGTCGACGGCGAGGCGGCCGGTGTTGTAGCCCAGGGCGGAGGAGGTGCCGACGCGGACGGTGCCGCTGTCGATGCGGACGCCGGAGGTGAAGGAGTTCTGGGCGTTCTGGAGCCAGAGCGTCGTGCCGTAGATCAGGCCGGCCTTGATGATGCGGTCCTGGGAGTAGTCATGGTTGTTGACCTCGCCGGAGATGATCGTGTTGCCGTTGCCGTAGAAGACAATCTCGTTGCCGGCGCCGAGGTGCACGTCGCCGCTGAGCGTCGCGATGCCGGCCA
>JANRFG010000031.1:60646-67486 GCA_030725715.1 Opitutales bacterium | reverse complement strand
CCGAAGTCAAGCGAGGCACGGCCTTGGGGGCGCGCCATGGCGCAGGGCGTCACAGATGGTCATAGTTTCTGGTCATACCCAGACCGACCCGCTCGGTCTTTGGTAGAGTTTTTGGTAACGTCGGGGGGATCAGACCCAGCCGAAGCCCCCTTTCAGGCCCGCTCCTGATTCATAAGGCACGCAAAGTCCGTTAGTTCGGATTTTGCGGCTAAAAAGTGGCGGAGAGGATGGGATTGGCTGCGCTACGCTCCGGGCTTAGCCCAATGCCTATGGCATTGCCTGTTCGCCTAACGGCTCACCGAACAGGTTCTCATCCCATTAGCTGTGGGCATCACTTTCTTGCCCACTTGCCCACATGCCAGCCGGCCAGCTGGACACAAAAGTGGCGGAGAGGATGGGATTCGAACCCACGATACCCTTTTGGGGTATACCCATTTAGCAAACGGGCGCTTTCGGCCACTCAGCCACCTCTCCAGGTCCCTCGTTGATTCGAAGGACGTTCACTAATGGGGAGTGCGGAGGGATGGTCAAGCCAAGGCCTTGCCAGCTTCGGCCGACCTGACCCAAGAGCGGGAAACCCCTTATTAATCAGGCCAGATTCCCTGCTTTGATTCGCGGATGTGGGTCAGGTCAATGAGGGCATGCGGCTGATCTACATCGATGAAAGCGGCGACCATGGGGTGGATAATCGTAACAGCGATTATCCGCTTTTCGTACTGGTCGCCTGTTGCTTCGAAACTTCCGACTATGTCCGGCACTTCGTGCCTTCGATGATTGAGTTCAAACTTCGACACTGGGGACATGAACTCGCGGTGCTCCATGAGCGTGAGATTCGCAGACCACAGGGTGAATTCAGCTTTCTTCTGAACGCGTCCAAGCGCTCGGCTTTCCTAGACGACCTCAGCAAACTAGTGAGATCTTCACGCGCACACGTCCATGCCGCAGCGTGGGACAAGCGCGACCCGTCACGGTGCTTCTCATATGGCGCCTGCCTAGGCCACTTACTCGAAGAACTGACCTCCGGCGAAGCCGACGCGGCCCCTCCGCCTGTCATCCTAGAATCGCGCGGCAGGCATGAGGATGAACGCACCGTGAAAGCCCTCTGCGGCCTAAGGCTCGAGAAATTCGGCGCCATCAGGTTCGTCGACAAGAAGGCCAACGTAGCCGGATTGCAGATGGCGGACCTGTGCGCCCGGCCCATCGGCATGAAAATCCTCCGACCAGAAGCCATGAATAGGGCTTACACAGAGTGCATCAGGCCTTTGATGCGCGTAACCCTAGACGGCGTGAGGGCGGACGACCGGATTAAACTGATTTAAAATGGAAACGCGGGCCGGCGAACCGGACCCGCGTCGAACGGACATTTCCATTCCTTACGTAAAAGTTAACAAGTCGACCGACCCATTCAAGGAAAAGCTGCTTTCTTGATCGGGGAGTAAACCCCTAGAGATAGGAGGACGCTGCGAAGCTGCGCCCCTACCCTCGGCCGCCCTGCGGCGGCCAAGAGGCGAAGGACAGCACGTGGTGCTGTCCCTACCTGATACCGTCTATGTCGTGACGCGGTCCCGACCCTACCGACAGATCAGCGGGCGATATCGTTCCGGCTCAGGACGGTGATGCCGTGACTGGACAGGACGGAGGCCGCGAGTTCCTGGGCTTCGGTGCGCACGACGAGTCCGTAGCGACCGTTCGGACGGAACAAGAAGGGGTAGACGTAGTGGATATTGATCTCCGCCTTGAGCAGGACGCCGGTGACGTCCTTCAATTGGGCCTCGGACTGGAGCTCGATGGCCACGACGGGGACGTCGTCATGCGCGAAACGATGCTCGTCAAGGATCTGCTCCGCGCGCTCGGGGTAGTCGACCACGATACGGATGATGGTGGAGTCGGTGGTATCCACCAGGCACAGGGCCATGATGTGGACTTCCGCGACGGACAAGGATTCGACGAGCTCGTTGAGGCGTCCGACCTTGTTCTCGACGAAGATGGAGAACTGGCGGACAGGTCCGAGGTCAGGTTGCTGGGAGAGTTCGGCGGCCATCAGTCAGTACTATGCCATAACCTGCCGGTTTCTCCAGCCCCATCTCCGGCGGCCCCGCAAGGTTGCCTTGACTTACATCTTCATATCCAGATACGAAGATACATCATGTTGACCTTCGCCGCGCTTCTCCTCGCCCAGGCCCCGACCCGCCTACCCGAGACCGTCGTGATCGAAACCCGACAGGCGAAGCCCTTGGCCGAGGCTTCGCCCTCCGTCAGCCGCCTCGACGTGGCCGCCGCGACCGACTCCGGCCAGACCACCCTGACGAGCCTGCTCGGTGGCGCCCCCGGGGTCTTCGCCGCGGAACAGTCCGGCGAAGGCTCGGTCGGCTCGCTCTTCCTCCGTGGCACCAACTCCACCCAGACGGCCGTGCTCCTCGATGGCCGACGTCTGCCGCAAGGTTTCTCCAACTCCTACGAGATCGGCCGCTACCGCATCTTCGGACTGGCCTCGGTCGAAGTGCTGCGCGGCCCCTCCTCCACCCTCTACGGCGCCAACGCGCTTGGCGGCGTCATCGACCTGCGTCAGCAATCCCCGCTCACGGCCCGCGTCGGCTCCACACTCGTCGCCGAAGGCGGCTCCTTCGGACGCGGCACGCTGAACTACGCGCTACTCGCGAACAACGCCGGCAGCGGCAAGGCCGCCACGCAAGGCACGGCGCTGTCGCTGACCGCGACGCACGACGATGGCTTCCGCCCCAACGCCGACCGCGAGGCCGTCAGCGCCTTCCTGAAGCACGAACAGCGCCTTTCACCGAACCTGGTCTTCGACGTCGTCGGCTCGGCCGACCACGGCAAGGCCGGCCTGCCCGGCCAGCAGCTCGGCGGTCCGCCCAACGTCACCGACTGGCAGCGCGACGGCGGCTGGCTGCTCTCCCCTGGATTGCGGTTCCAGGACGAGGACACCGAAGCCTCGGTCTTCTGGTCACGCGCGGGCTCCTCGATCCAGAGCCTCACCGTCCCGTTCGCCAACCGCTACCTGCTCGACCGCGACGAACTCACCGCGACCGTCGACCGACGCGTCCGTCCGGACCTGACCCTCGGACTGGGACTGACCTACGAGCGCACCACCTTCGACCAATTCGACGTCGCCGCGAACAGCCTGACCTGGCACGAGACGCAGGAAAGCCTCGGCCTCTGGACCCGCGCCGAATGGCAGGCCACGGACAAGGACCGGATCCGCGCCGCGATCCGCACCGACCGTTTCACCGACTTCGCGGGCAAGACCACGGGAGACATCACCTACAGCCGACGCGTCACGAAAGAGCTGCTGGCGCACGCCAAGATCGGCACGGCTTATCGCGCCCCGGCGGCGAACGACCTCGCCTACGGCACGCACCTCAATCTCCCCCTCCGCCCCGAGAGCAACACGGGCTTCGAACTCGGCCTGCGCCACGAGGACAGCGTCCCCGGCGCCTTGTCCTGGACGCTCGTCGCCTTCCGCAACGACCTCAGCGAGCTCATCGACTTCAATCCGATCAGCTACCAGACCTACAATATCGCCAAGGCTCGCACGCAGGGACTGGAAGCCGGTCTGGAGACGCGTCCAGCCAAAGGGGTGCGCCTCTTCGGAGCGGCGACCTGGCTCGACAGCCAGATCCTGTCCTCGGACTACTTCCTCGGGACCGGCCTGACCGGTGATAAGCTGCTCCGTCGGCCCTCGCTGACGCTTTCGCTCGGCGCCGAGATCATGCCGAACGACGACTGGACCTTCGGCGTGTCCGCCGCCCATGTCCGCGGACGCGAGGACTTCGACTGGAACGCCTTCGCACGGACCGAACTACCCGATGCCACGTTCGTACGCCTCTGGATCCGGCGCGTCCTGTCCGACCGCACCGAGATCTCGCTGCGCATCGAGAACCTCTTCGGCGAGGACGCCCCGCCGGCGGCCTTCGGCTTCCCTGCCCAGCCGCGTTCGGCTTACCTCAGCCTGACGCGCCGGTTCTGACGACCTGGTCACGCGACGTAACTCCCGCCCGGAGAACGTCATATTCACAGCGGCCCCAATCCGTTTGCATCCCGGGAGGAGATGGGCAAAGTCCGATGCCCTTCCCATGAGCCGGTATTACTTCGCCTACGCCTCCAATCTGGACTCCACCCAGATGGAGCGGCGTTGCCCCGGCTCCAGTTACCGCGGCAAGGCCTTCCTGCCGAAGCATCGCCTGGCCTTCACGCATCCCAGCTCCACCTGGGGTGGCGGCTCGGCCGACATCCTCGAAGATCAGGACACCCCGGGCGTCTGGGGCGCGGTCTACGAGATGACGGCCGATGACTGGAAGCGCATGGATGAGGCCGAAGGTACGGCCTACAAGCGCATCAAGCTGACCGTGCTCGAAGCCGGTCTGGAAGACTGCCCGCTCGACTGCCAGGCCTACAAGGTCGTCGATCCGACCGGTCCTCACCTGCCCTCGCGCCTTTACCACGAGAAGATCGTGCGAGGCGCCCTCGCCCGCGGCCTGCCCGCCGGCTGGATCGCCTGGCTCCGCGGCCTTTCGATCAAAGGCTGACGTGGCCAAGCCGAAGTCACGCTGTTTCTGGTGCGGAGAGGACCCGCTCTACGTCGCTTACCACGACGAAGAATGGGGCGTACCCGTGCGCGACGACCGCCGGCTTTTCGAACAGCTCATCCTCGAAGGCGCCCAAGCCGGGCTCTCCTGGATCACCGTGCTGAAGAAGCGTGACCACTACCGGCAGGCGCTCGCGGGCTTCGACGTCCGCAAACTCGCCCGTTTCGACGCCAAGAAAGTCGACGCCCTCATGCAGAACGCCGGCCTGGTGCGCCACCGCGGCAAACTCGAGTCCGTCGCCCTCAACGCGCGCGCCTTCCTCGCGATCCAGGAGGAGCACGGCAGCTTCGCGAAATGGTTGTGGGCGCACGTCGACGACCAGCCGGTCGTGCGGCGCTCACGCCAGCCGCAGCCGACCACGCCGCTCGCCGAAAAGATCTCCAAGGAACTCAAGCGTCGTGGCATGAAGTTCGTCGGCCCGACGATCGTCCAAGCGTACCTGCAGGCCGTCGGCGTCTACGACGAACACCTGCCGGGGTGTTGGAAAGCCTGAGCAGACCCAAGAGCAAGTTGACCGGTTGACCAGTTGGCCAGTTGACAAGAGGAGCAGCCCAGGGGCTCGGCCTATCAGAGGCCAGTCAACTAACGTTCCGGCCAACTGGCCAACTGTTCAACTGATCAACCATTCAGCCATGCCCACGTGCCCGCTTGCGACGAAGTCGCGGCCTTATTTGGCCGCTGGCACGTAGCCGTGGACGGTGACGGCGAGCTTCTCGGTCGTGGGCTCGATGGTCCGTTTGGCGACGACCTTGCCGCCGACCATGACGGCGAACTGGGTCGGCTGGCTGGCGGCGGGTACGTTGACGTGGAACTTGTTCATGTGCTTCGCGTCGATGCGTCGGTCCGCGAGGCGGAATCGCAGGATACCTTTTTTGGTCTCCACGACCAACTGACAGTCCGTCGGCTTCAACTGGGCGGCCTCCTCCGCGTAGCAGAATCCCAGCGAGCCATGCAGGGCCGGATAGGCGTAGCTGGTCAAAGTCGCGGCCGGATCATAATAGCCGAGGAGCGTGACCACCGCGGCGCCGAAGGTCTGCGGTTTACGCTCCAAGGAAGCCTCGTCACCCTTGCCCTCCTGCCACTTCTTGCCATCGGAGACATAAGACTTGGCGAAGCCACGCGAGACCGTGACCTCCTCGTCGTTGAGCAGAAGCACGGAGTTATAGCCGGCCTGATGGGCGATGGAAACGGAACGACCCTTGTTCGCGGCGGAGGCCTTCGGGAGCGGGATCTCCTTCGTCCAGTTGCCGTCGCCCATGGCGACTTCGACGCGTTCATACTCAGACAGCAGCTTCGCGAGGCTCGCCTCGCTCAAGCCCTTGATCGGCGCGCTGATCGCGCGACCCACCGCGAGTCGGTGTGAGAACGGCTCCATCTTCGCGGTCGAATCATTCCACTTACTGAAGCCGGTCGGCGAAAGCGGATCGAAGACTGCCTTGGACTCGAGGAACTTCTGGATGATCGCCGAGGTGTTCGGCGTGTAGAGGGTGAAACGATTGAAGGACGAGAACGGCGCGCCGCCGGCCATGGCGTCGAAGCCGTAGCTGCGTCCGTCAAAAGGCGGCTGGCTCTGGCCTTCGAGCGTGACGTCCTTGCCGGTGCGGAGCGCCGCGAAGTTCGGGAGGAAGCGACGCTTGTCGGCGTCCCAACCCCAGGTCGAATTGATCTGGTCGGCCGGGCGATGGACGGAGCCCTTGAAGCCGTCGACGTAATGACCGAGCCCGTAGTTATGGCCGACCTCGTGGCTGAACTCGTTGCCGAGCGAGTTATCGAGCGTCACCATCCCGTTGCCGCCCGAGCCGCCATGGACCTGCACGCCGTTGGAGTAGACGCCGCGGCTGTTGTGGGCCGTGAGCTGGGCGACCGCGTAAGGGTGGCTTTTCTCACCGGCGCCCGCGGTGCTGTGCAGTCCGTAGTTGGCGTTGTCGATGCCATGCGAGACCAGCTCCTTGCCGATGTGCTGGCGCATCGCGCCTTCATGCCAGCCGCCCTTGCTCGGATCGACTTCCTTGAGCAGCACGCCCGTGGGCAGCATGACTTCCTTGAGATGGAGCGGGGCGTATTGGCTGACGATGAGCCGGCTCATCGGCGCGGTCTGGAAATACTCGCGATGCGCCTCAGGATCCTTGGCGAAAGCGAACGCGCCGCGCGGGGTCGTCAGGAAACCCAGGTCGATCGTGTGCAGCAGCAGCTGCGTCGGCGCGCCGATGTCGGGCGCGGCCAGTTCGCCTTC
>JANRFG010000031.1:55082-60546 GCA_030725715.1 Opitutales bacterium | reverse complement strand
GGCGGTCTCGATGCGGACGAGCGCATGGCCTCGTAGCAGCTCAAGGACGGCGGATCCGTTCGGCTCCGCCAGTTTCGCCACCGTAGCTGCGTCATCGATGACGCCGACCTTCCCGGCAGGCGAAGTGAAATCGATGCTCTTCACCGGCGTTCCGTCCACGAAGTAGGCCGTCTTCGGCAACTGCTGCGGCGGATTCAGGGTCAGTGCGCCGAGTTCCTTGCCGGCGCCGTCGATGGCGGTGAGCAGGACCGGGTCATTGAACGCGATCGGCGCCGAATCCACCCGTACCGGACGCACCATCACCAGCGTCTTGCGCAGGCTGATCAGGCGGGGCTGGCGATCATCCTCCCGCGGACGGGACGGGATGACCTGACTCTGCGCGAAGAGGACCTGCGCCGCGAAAGATCCCTTCAGGTCGTTCTTCGGGAGCGTATTATTGAACACCAAGGCGGACTCCGTAGCCGTCGGGGCGGCCGTGAGCCCCGAGTTAAGACCAGCGACGAGCACACCGGCCAAGATGAGGAAACGGGAAGGCATAACGGGGTTATGCTCAGTAGGAAACGGACGCCCTTCCTCATCAGCAAGGACGGAGACCCCCCTTTATTCGGCCGTTTCCGCTCAACTGACCCTAGCCCCTGCCTTTCTGCACTCTGCCATCTGCCCTCGGCCAGCGACTCTTTGCGCGGAACTTCCGCCCCTCATAACACTCCAATACGGTGGACAGCGGGGGGCGGTTTAAGCAATTCTGCCGACCCCTGCCCCGCCCCGACTCCATTTCCTATCATATGAAATCCCTGACCCGCACTTCCTTGTCCCTAGCGCTCGCGCTGGCGACGATGACCAGCCTCGCCCAGGAAGCCAAGAAGCCCGACGCCAAGCCGCTCCCTAAGTGGGAAGCGATGGACTACGGCCGCTTCCTTTCGGCCTCGATCGACAACACCCAAGGCAAGAGCCCCTTCGACCAGAAAGGCTGCGCCGCGAACAAGGCCGTCCTCGTGAACCTCGGCAACCGTGAAGCCGGTTACGCTTTCGACACCGACACCCTCCGCGCCGCCGGCGCCTGGACGGGCGGCTGGATGCAGACCAAGGGCGTCGCCTTCGACGGCAAGCACGGCCCCAACCCCGGCCCGGCCCTCGGCGCCAAGGTCTTCTTCGAGACGAACCCCGGCCCCGGCTGGAGCTTCAACGGCACCTTCAACGAGACCCGCACCCTGCCCAAGGGCCCGGAAGGCGTGATGTCCAAGATCCCGCTCGGCCCGCTCCCGCGCGAGCACGCCAAGTATCAGGGCCTCTACCTGCACGGAGACCGCGTCGTCTTCGCCTACTCTGTCGGCGGCGCCGAAGTGCTCGAATCCGCCGAGATGGAAAAAGTCGGCGACGTCTTCGTCCTCTCCCGCTCCTTCACCGTCGTGAAGGGTGAGCTCGACGCCTCCGTCCGCCTCATGGACCTGCCGTATGGCGGCAAGGTCGACCTCGCCGACGGCGCCAACGCGATCGTCCGCATGGAAATCCCGCTCCCGCCCGCACAGCCCGGCAAGAAGGCCGACCCGAAGGCCAAGGCCAAGACCACCAAGGCCGCCAAGAACGCTCCCGCCATCGTGAAGCCCGCCGACGAACTCACCACCGTGACCGTCAACGGCCTGCCCACCGGTTCGATCCTCAGCAACAAGGGCAACTTCCTCGCGCTCAAGCTCGCCAAGGTCGCCGCCGGCACCTCCTTCAAGGTGTCGTTCGCCCACGGCGCGATCAACGCCGGCGACGTGCTCCGCAAGGCGCCCTCCCGGGTCGCCGCCGCCACCGACCTCCGCGCCTTCACGAAGGGCGGCCCCGCCCACTGGACGCAGGAAGTCGTCACCGAAGGCGTGCTCGGCGAGACCGACCAGGCCAAGCAGGCCGAGACGCTCAAGGGCCGCATCGAAGCCGAGACCGACGCCGCGCAGAAGCAGTCGCTCAAGGAACAGCTCGGGGAGCTCCAGGCCGCGCCCTACCTCGTCGACACCGTCACCATCCCCGCCGAGAACCCCTACAACTCCTGGATCCGCGTCGGCGCGATCGACTTCTTCCAGGACGGCCGCATCGCCTTCTCCACCTGGAGCGGCGACGTCTGGGTCGGCAAGTTCGCCGACGACAAGCTCAGCAAGATCACCTGGCGCCGCTACGCCACCGGCATCTTCCACGGCCTCGGCCTGAAGATCGTCAACGAGCAGATCTACGTCCTCGGCCGCGACCAGATCACGCTGCTCCACGACTTCAACAAGGACGGCGAAGCCGACTTCTACCAGAACTTCAACAACGACGTCCAGGTCACCTCGAACTTCCACGAGTTCATGTTCGACCTGCAGACGGACTCGCAGGGCAACTTCTACTTCCTCAAGGGCGGACCCGTGAATCCGGGAGGCCGCGGTTGGGGTCCCCTCAGCGACCACCATGGCTGCATCTTCAAGGTCTCGGCCGACGGCCAGAAGTTCGAAGTCTACGCCACCGGCATCCGCGCCCCCAACGGCATGGGCGTCGGCCCCAACGGCGAAGTCTCCAACGGCGACAACCAGGGCACCTGGGTCCCCGTCGACTACATCCACTTCTCCAAGCCCGGCGAGTTCATCGAAGTCCCGGACCTCGCGCACCGGGCCACGGCGCCGACGAAGTATAGCCCGCACCTCTGCTGGGTCCCTTACGACGTCGACAACTCCAACGGCGGCCAGATCTGGGTGCCCGCCAACAAGGGCAAGTGGGGTCCCTTCGAAGGCCGCATGCTCTACCTCTCCTACGGCAAGTCCTCGCTCTTCGCGGTCCTCCAGGAACGCGTCGGCGACGTCGCCCAGGGCGGCGTGGTGAAGTTCCCGCTCAAGTTCGCCACCGGCCTGATGCGCTCGCGCTTCAACCCGGTCGACGGCCAGCTCTACGTCGCCGGCCTCAAGGGCTGGCAGACCAACGGAGTGAAGGACGGCGCCATCCAGCGCGTCCGCTACACCGGCAAGTCCGTCACGATGCCTGAGTCGCTGCACGTGTCCAAGAAGGGCATCACCGTCCGCTTTACCGGCGCGCTCGACAAGAAGTCCGCGTCCGACGCCCAGAACTGGTCCCTCGAGCAGTATAACTACCTGTACTCCGGCGCCTACGGCTCCGACACGTACAAGGTCAGCAAGCCCGAGGAGAAAGGTTCGGATCAGGTCCCGGTCAAGTCCGTCAGGCTGGCCGACGACGGCAAGTCCGTCTTCCTCGAAGTCGAAGGCCTGGTGCCGGTGATGCAGATGCGCATCAAGATGAACGTGAAGGCCGTCGACGGGTCGCGCGTGCCGGACGACATCGCCCACACGATCAACGTGGTGCCGGAGAAGGAAGGCGAAGACTACCGCTCGTTCGCCAAGTAAGCTGAGGCGAATTCCTCATCGACGAAGGCCCGGTTCACGCCGGGCCTTCTTGTTGGGGGCTTGCCTGACGGCAGGAATACCTCCCAATGGAAGCGTTCCGCCGCCATGCGTCTCCGCCGCCTCTTCTGCCTGCTCGCCGCGACCCTCGCGACCGCCCTCTCCGCCCAGGATCTCCCGGGCCTGAAGGTCACCTTCACCGCCGCGGGCCAGAGCGACGTCCGCACGGACCGCCTCCTCGCGCTCTACGTGCCCGCGGGCCAGGCGCCGACGCCGTTCCTGCCGGTCGGTCCGTTCACCGCGAAGTGGGAAGGCGACCTGCAGTCGCCGATGCGCGGCACCTTCAAACTCGCGGTCGAGACTTCCGGCCAGTTCAAGCTCAGCCTCAACGGCCAGCCGCTGCTCGACGGCGCCGGCATCAAGACCGTCCAGCTCAACAAGGGCCTGAATCGTCTCGTGGCCGAGATCACCGGCGCGGCGAAGGGCGACACGTTCGCGCGCCTGAGCTGGGCGTCGAAAGATTTTCCGCTCGAGCCCGTCCCGCCGTCGAGCCTCACGCACGCCGCCGACAAAGACCTCGACCTCGCCGCCCAACGCCGTGAAGGCCGCCTGCTCTTCGCGCAGATGAACTGCGCGGCCTGCCATGCCGACGCCGCGCGCCTGCCCGCGAAAGGCTCGGGCATGCCAGAGCACGGCCAGAACGCGCCGCTTCTTTCCGAGCTCGGCACGAAGTTCAAGAGCCCCTTCCTCGCTGACTGGATCCACGACCCGCACTCCGTCCGCCCGCATTCGCTGATGCCCAAGGCGCTGACCGGTCCGAACTCCGCCCAGCAGGCCGCCGATCTCGCGGCGATGCTCACGCAGGGCGCGACCCCCAAGGCCGGCGCGGTCGACCTCAAGCTCGCCCCGCAGGGCGGCGAACTCTTCGCCAACCTCGGTTGCATCGCCTGCCACCAGCGCCCGGACTTCGAAGGCAAGGATGCGCATGAACGCGTGCCGATGGGACACATCGCCGACAAGTGGCACCCCGCCGCGCTCGTCGAATACCTGCAGGATCCGGCCAAGCACTACCCGGCCACGCGCATGCCGCACTTCCGCCTCGAAGAAGAGGAAGCGACGCAGCTGGCCGCCTACCTGCTCGCCAACAGCCGCCAGATCAAGCGCCAGGCCCTCGACGGTGACGCCGCCCGCGGCGCCGCTTTGATCGTCAGCGCCGGCTGCCTCAACTGCCACGCCGGCATGCCGGCGACCACCCAGCCGCCGCTCGCGAAGGTCCTCGCCGCCGGCGACAAGGGCTGCCTTTCCGCCGACGACAAGGCCCGCGGCGCCGCGCCGGACTTCGCCCTCACCGCCACGCAGCGCGCCGCGCTGAAGGCTTTCCTCGCCACCGACCTCGCCTCGCTCAAGCAGGACACCCCGGCCGAATACGCCGAACGCCAGATCAAGAACCTCAACTGCGTCGCCTGTCACGCGCGCGACGGCGCCGTCAGCACGTGGACCAAGGTCGACGGCGAAGCCAAGAAGCTGCGCGACGCCCTGCCGGCCAAGGAGTACGTCGAAGGCGAACCGGTGCATGACGCGCCCATCCCGCCCCTCACCTGGCTCGGCGAGAAGCTCCGCCACGACTGGATGAGCAAGTTCATCGCCGGTCAGATCGAATACAAACCGCGTCCGTGGCTGATCGCCCGCATGCCCGGCTTCGCGCACCACGCCGACTCCCTGGCGCTCGGCCTGAACCACCAGCACGGCCTGCCCCAGAAGGAAGCCGACGAACCGGCCGCCGACGCCGAGAAGATCGCCAACGGCGAGAAGCTCGTCGGCGCCGACGGCGGCTTCAACTGCATCACCTGTCACGCGGTCGGCGAACAGGAAGCCACCGCGGTCTTCGAAGCCCCGGCCATCAACTTCGCGGAATCCGCCGAGCGCCTGCGCAAGGGCTACTACCACCGCTGGGTACTGGCCCCGACCCGTATCGATCCGGATACCAAGATGCCCAAGTATGCCGACCCCGAGGGCGTGACCCAGCTCTCCGAGCCCTACGAGGGCAAGGGCCCGGATCAGTTCGAGGCCATCCGACAGTATATTAAGTCGGTGAA
>JANRFG010000031.1:0-54982 GCA_030725715.1 Opitutales bacterium | reverse complement strand
CTACCGATATTCGGTTAATCCGTGCCTAGGAACATTCTCGACTCGGACGGCATCTCCGTATGCTTCGTCTTCACCCCAAGTCCCTCTATGTCCCAACTACATCGTCGTACGTTCATCAAGAACTCCGCCCTGGCTGCCGCCGTGGCCGGACTCTCCGCCTGCAATCACACCCACTCTCAGGGCGCCAACGGCGATCTCCGCGTCGCCGTCGTCGGCTTCCGCAGCCGCGGCAACGAGCACATCAAGGAGCTTAAGAAGATCAAGGGCGTCCGCATCGTCGCCCTCTGCGACGTCGACTCCAAGGTCGTCGAGAAGGGCCTGAAGGCCAACCCCGGCGCCAAGGGTTACACCGACATCCGGAAGATGCTCGAAGACAAGGATATCGACGCCGTCTCCATCGCCTCCCCGAACCATCAGCACGCCATCCAGGGCATCTGGACGCTGCAGGCCGGCAAGCACCTCTACGTCGAAAAGCCCCTCTCGCACAATATCTTCGAAGGCCAGCAGCTCGTCGCCGCTTCGAACCACTTCTCCAAGTTGATCGTCCAGGCCGGCACCCAGAGCCGCTCCGGCGCCGGCATCCGTGCCGCCATCAAGGACGTCCACGCCGGCAAGTACGGCAAGGTGAAGGTCTCCCGCGCCATCTGCTACAAGCGCCGCAAGTCGATCGGACCGGCCAAGAAGAACGCCATCCCGTCCGAGATCGACTACGACCTCTGGAACGGTCCGGCCGACGTCCAGGATTCCATCCGCGGCAACCAGACCGACAAGGTCCGACAGACCGGCAACCAGGGTCCGGTCCATTATGATTGGCACTGGTTCTGGAACTACGGCGGCGGCGACCTTTGCAACCAGGCGATCCACGAGATCGACATCGCCCGCTGGTTCCTGAACACGCACGAGGTGGCCCCCACGGTCGTCTCCGTCGGCGGCCGCTTCGGCTACGTCGACTGCGCCGAGACCCCGAACACCTTCATCTCGATCCACAACTACGCCGCCGCCCCGCTCATCACCGAGGTCTACGGCCTCACCTCCGACGGCAAGATGGACGGCCCGATGAACAAGTTCGGCAAGTTCAAGGAGAACAACCCGACCGAGAAGTCGGCCAAGTCCCCCGGCATCGGCATCATCGTCGAGTGCGAGAACGCCACCATCGTCGTCCCGGACTACAACTCCGCCCAGGCCTACGATCTCTCCGGCAAGCTCATCAAGTCCTACGGCAAGGTCGTCGACCAGGTCGACCTCACCGGCGGCGCCTCCGGCCACCACGCCAACTGGGTCGCCGGCATCCGTAACGGCAGCTCCGCCGACATCAATGCCCCGGTCCGCGAGTGCCACCTGTCCACCGCCCTCGTCCACTCCGCCAACATCTCCTTCCGCCTCGGCGCGAAGAAGAGCCCCGGACAGATCAAGGACGCCCTGAAGTCCAGTTCCGGCCTCGCCGAAGCCTTCGGCCGCATGGCCGAGCACCTCGGCCGTAACGGCGTGAACCTCGAGAAGTCCAAGGCCGTCCTCGGCGCCCCGCTCACGCAGGACACGAAGACCGAACTGTTCACCGGCGCCAACGCCGAAGCCGCCAACCGCGACCTCGTCGCGAAGCGCGTCGGCCGCAAGGGCTTCGAGATCCCGACCACGTTCTAAGCTCCTCCGACGAAGCGGAGCGGTCGCCAGGCCGCTCCGCTTTTTCATCTCCAGACCAAATCACACCCACCATGAAAAAGACCCAGCCACTCCTGAGCCTCACGGCCGCCGCCCTCCTCCTCGTGGGCTGCGCCAACGACGCCCAGGCCCCGCAGGCCGCCGCCGGCGCGCCCAAGGGCAACCCGAACAAAGTCGAGATCTTCAACGGCAAGGACCTCACGGGCTTCAAGAAGCTCGGCGGCGACGCCACCTACGCCGTGAACGCCGAAGGCGCCCTCGTCGGCACCTCGACCCTCAACACGCCGAACACCTTCCTCGCCACCGACAAGGACTACGGCAACTTCGTCCTGGAGTATGACTTCAAGAACGACCCGCGCCTGAACTCGGGCGTGCAGTTCCGCAGCCACTCCGAAGCCAAGGAGGTCGCCTACAAGGGCGCCGACGGCAAGCCCGCCAAGGTGCCCGCCGGCCGCGTCCATGGCTACCAGGCCGAGATCGACACCGATCCGAAGAACGTGAAGAAGCCGGACACCGAGGCCCGCATGTGGTCCGCCGGTCTCTACGAAGAAGGCCGTCGCGGCTGGATCTTCCCCGGTTTCGGCGGCGGCGACGCCCTCGCCTTCTCCAAGCAGGGCCGCGAGCTCACCAAGGTCGGCGAGTGGAACCACGTGAAGATCGAAGCCAACGGCAACCGCATCCGCACCTGGTTCAACGGCGTGCCGCGCGTCGACGTCCGTGACGACGGCTACAAGGCCGGCTTCATCGCCTTCCAGGTCCATGGCATCGGCAAGGACGCCGCCAAGGCCGGCACCACCGTCCAGTGGCGCAACATCTCGCTCACGAAGATCCCGGACAACACGCTGACCGAGTCCGAGAAGGCCGACGGCTGGAAGCTCCTCTTCGACGGCCGCTCCAGCAAGGGCTGGCGCTCCGCCAAGGGCCCGGATTTCCCGAAGGCCGGCTGGTCCGTCGAGAAGGGTACGCTCCGCACCGCCAAGGGCGACGGCAAGGAATCCGCCAACGCCGGGGACATCATCACGATCGAACGCTTCAAGGAGTTCGAAGTGTCCGTCGACTTCAAGCTCACCAAGGGCGCCAACAGCGGCCTGAAGTACTTCGTGCAGCCGAACCTCAACCAGGGCGCCGGCTCGGCCTTCGGCCTGGAGTTCCAGATGCTCGACGACGCCGTCCACCCGGACGCCAAGCTCGGCCGCGATGGCAACCGCACGGTCTCCTCGCTCTACGACCTGAAGACCGCCTCCAAGGAAAAGCGCCCCAAGCGCATCGGCGAATTCAACAACGCCTACGTGATCGCCAAGGGCACCAAGGTCGAACACTGGCTTAACGGCCGCCTCGTCGTCTCCTACGACCGCAACACCGCGGAGTTCCGCGACCTCGTCGCGAAGTCCAAGTATGCCGATCCTAAGTATGGCAAGAACTTCGGCGAGTGGGCCGACGGCCACATCCTCCTGCAGGAACACGGCGACGAAGTCTGGTTCCGCAACGTGAAGATCCGTGACCTCGCCCCGAAGCCGGC
Source organism: Opitutales bacterium (assembly GCA_030725715.1). Taxonomy (GTDB): domain Bacteria; phylum Verrucomicrobiota; class Verrucomicrobiia; order Opitutales; family UBA953; genus UBA953. Next base: position 51,804 of record JANRFG010000031.1, on the reverse strand, counting down.
CGCCAAGCCCGCCGCCAAGGGTGGCAAGAAGGCCCCGGCCAAGAAGGCCGAGCCCGCCAAGAAGTAAGCCCTCCCTGAGGCGCTGACGAAGGCCGGACGACGCAAGTCGCCCGGCCTTTTCTCTGCCCAGGTGGCTGAGGCATTGCATGCGGGTCCGCGAAGGCTAGAAAAGCCTAAAGCCCCGAGCCATGCGCCCCACCCTGCTCCTTGCCGCCCTCTGCGCGGCCCTCATCGGCCACGCCACCGAACCGACGCGCCCGAACATCCTCTTCGTCATCGCCGACGACTGGGGCAACGGCCACGCCGGCGCCTACGGCTGCCCGTGGGTGAAGACCCCGAACTTCGATCGCGTGGCCAAGGAAGGACTGCTCTTCCTCAACGCCTACACGCCGACGGCGAAGTGCGCGCCCTCGCGCTCCAGCATCATGACCGGACGTCACCCGTGGCTCCTCGGCGCCGCGGCCAACCATACGCCCAGTTTCCCGCCGGAGATCGGCATCCTGCCCGAAGCCCTCGCCAAGGCGGACTACTTCTACGCCTCCACCGGCAAGGTCTGGGGCCCCGGTGAATCCTTGAAAGCCGACGGCTCGCCCCGACCGATGACGGGCAAGGTCTACCAGAAGCGACGCCTGCAGCCTCCGGCCAAGGCGATCGCTCCCAACGACTACGCGGCCAACTTCGCCGACTTCCTCAAGGAGACCGCCGCCGATAAACCGTGGTTCTTCTGGCTGGGCTTCCAGGAACCGCATCGCGCCTACGAAGAAGGCAGCCATACGCGCTTCGGCAAGCAGCCCGGCGACGTGGACAGTGTGCCGAAATACTGGCCCGACAACGCCACGGTCCGCGGCGACATGCTCGACTACGCGGTGGAGGTCGAACACCTCGACGCCCAGCTCGGCAAGGTCCTCGCGCAGCTCGAGGCCCGCGGCGAACTCGACCGTACCCTGATCATCGTGACGTCCGACAACGGCATGCCCTTCCCCCGCGTGAAGGGCTCGACCTACGAGAACGCCAACCACCTCCCTTTCGCGGTCCGCTGGCCCGCCGGCATCGCCCGCTCCGGCCGCAAGATCGCCGACTACGTCGGCTTCGCCGACCTTGCCCCGACCTTCCTCGAGGCCGCCGGCCTGGCCTGGGATAAGTCCGGCCTGCTCCCGACGTCGGGTCGCAGCCTCTTCGACGTCTTCAAGTCCGATGGCGCCCAGCCCCTGCCCGGTCGCGAGTTCACGTTGATCGGCCGCGAGCGCAACGACCTCGGACGCCCGCATGACGAAGGCTACCCGGTACGCGGCATCGCCAAGGCCGGCCTGCTCTATCTCGAGAACGCCGAGCCTTCCCGCTGGCCGGCCTGCAATCCCGAGACCGGCTACCTCGATACCGACGCGAGCCCGACGAAGAGCTTCATCCTCCAGGCGCGCCGCGCCGCCGGAACCGACCCCTTCTGGGAGCTCTGCTTCGGGATGCGCCCCGGACGCGAGTTCTACGACCTGAAGGCCGATCCGGACTGCGTGCGCAATCTCGCCGCCGAACGGAGCGCGGACGTGGAAAAACTCCGCACCCTGATGTGGGCCGAGCTGAAGAAGCAAGGCGACCTCCGCGCGCTCGGACGCGGAGCCGAATACGAGGCCTTCCCTCATCCCGATACCCGCCGCCGAGGCTTCTACGAACGCTACATGGGCGGGGAACTTCTCGACGCGGGCTGGGTCAGCAAGACCGACTTCGAACCGGCACCCATCAAATCCTCTCGCTAAATCATGCGCCTGCTCGCCCTGCTGCTTCTCCCCCTGACCGGGTTGGCCCAAGCCAAGCCCAATGTCCTGCTCATCATGGCAGATGACCTGAGGGACTTCGGCGGAGCGTTCACGAAGGCGGCCGTGAAGACCCCGAATCTCGATCGTCTGCGTTCCCGCGGAACGACCTTCGAACGGGCTTACGTTCAGTATCCCGTCTGCAACCCGAGCCGCAGCAGCATGCTGACCGGCTTACGAGCGGAGCAGACGGGCATCGTGGGCAATGACATCCCCCTGAGGCAGAAGCTGCCGGACATCGTCACGCTTCCTCAACTCTGCAAGGAAGCCGGCTGGCAGGCGCACGCCTTCGGCAAGATCTACCACCTCGGCGGGGGCAAAGACACGGCGGCAAGACTGCGCTGGGTGGACGCCGATCGCTCCTGGCAAACGGCACAGGACTTTGAGACGACCAAGGTCGGCCGCAAGATGCTCGCCGGCCGGGACGTGACCAACGGCGCCTTGAAATGGTGCGTATGGGGGGCCGCCGATGGCACCGATGACGATCAGCCGGATGGCCAGATTGCCGCCGCCACCGTGGCGATGATCGAGAAACTCGGAGACAAGCCTTGGTTCATCGGCTGCGGCTTCATGAAGCCGCACGACCCTTTCATCGCGCCCAAGAAATACTTCGATCTCTATCCGGCCGACAGCTTGCAGCCTTGGCGCGACCCCGCCGACACCACCCCGGCACGCAAGGAGAGCGTCGGGTTCGGCGACTACGGCCTAGCCTTCGGAAAATTCACGACACGGGAGTGGCAGGAACTATTCCGCGCCTACTGTGCAGCGACCAGCTACATGGACGCGCAACTCGGCCGGGTCCTCGACGCGCTCGATAAAAACGGCCTCTGGGAAAAGACCATCGTCGTCTTCGTCGGCGACCACGGCTACCACACGGGCGAGCGCCAGTGGTGGAATAAGAACACCCTCTTCGAGCGCAGCTGCCGTGCGCCGCTCATCATCGCGGCGCCCGGGATGAAGGGCGGACAGACGACGCGCTCGCTGACCGAATTCGTCGACATCTATCCCACGATCGCCGACCTCTGCGGCCTGAAGATGCCGCACGCCGCCGCCGGATCGAGCTTGCGCCCGATCCTGAACGACCCCGTCGCCCCCATCAAGGACGCCGCCTTCACCCTCGTCACGCGCGGCCCCAAACTTCACGGTCAGAGCGTGCGCACCGCCCGCTGGCGCTTCACCCAGTGGAGCGATGGACAGACGGAACTTTACGACCACGACCAGGACCCAGAAGAGTCGCATAACGTGGCCGCCCAGCACGCTCCGGTGCTCCAAGACCTTACCACCCGCCTCCGATCCTTACCTAAACTGACGCCATGAGACTCATCTTCGGATACCTTTCTGTCCTGCTCTTCGCCGCGTCCGGCTTCGCCCTCTCGGCGCCGGAGCGCCCGAACATCCTCTTCTTCTTCGCCGACGACTGGGGCCGCTTCGCGCGCATCTACGCCGAACATGGCGACCTCGCCGGCACGAACGGCCTGCTCCGAACCCCGAACCTAGACCGCCTGGCGAAGGAAGGCGTGCTCTTCCGCAACGCGCACGTCAACGCGCCCTCCTGCACGCCCTGCCGTAGCTCGCTGCTCTCGGGCCAGCACTTCTGGCGTACCGGCCGCGGCGCCATCCTCCAAGGCGCGGTCTGGGACGAATCCATCCCGACCTACCCGCTGCTGCTGCGCGACGCCGGCTACCACCTCGGCAAGTCCTATAAGGTCTGGAGCCCGGGCTCGCCCGCCGACGCCCCTTACGGCGGCCAGCAGCACGCCTTCGAGAAGTCAGGACGCGCCTTCAACAACTTCTCGGAAAACGCGACCGACCTGGTGGCGAAGGGCGCCACGGTCGAGGCGGCCCGCGCCAAGCTCCTCGAAGAGGTCCGCGGCAATTTCAAGGCGATGCTCGCGGCCAAGGCCGCCGGCCAGCCCTTCGCCTATTGGTTCGGCCCGACCAACACCCACCGCGCGTGGGTACGTGGCAGTGGCCAGAAACTCTGGGGCCTCGATCCCGACGCCCTCAAGGGCAAGCTGCCGGCCTTCCTGCCCGACGTCCCGGTAGTGCGCGAAGACCTCGCCGACTACCTCGGCGAAGTCCAGGCCCTCGACGCCGCGATGGGCGTATTGCTCGAAGAACTCGACCGCGCCGGCGAACGCGGCAAGACGCTGATCGCCGTGAGCGGCGACCACGGCGCCCCGGGCTTCCCGCACGGCAAGTGCAACCTCTACGGCTTCGGCACGGGCGTCTCGCTCATCGTCGCCGGCGCCGGCGTAAAGGGCGGACGCGTGGTGGACGACATGGTGACCCTACCCGACCTCGCCCCGACCTTCCTCGAAGCCGGCGGCGTGAAGCCGCCCGCGGTGATGACCGGACGTTCGCTCTGGAACGTCCTGCAGTCCGACCGACAAGGCCAGGTCGACCCGACCCGCACCTGGGTCGTCGCCGGCCGCGAACGTCACGTCGAGATCGCCCGCCCGGACTACTCGCCCTACCCGCAGCGCGCCCTGCGCACCCAGGAACACGTCCTGATCGTGAACTTCAAGCCCGAGCGCTGGCCGCTGGGCAATCCGTACCGTCTCGACGGCACAGATGAGCCGACCTTCGCTGAGCTCGCCCAGACGACTTTCGTGACTCTGCCTGACGACGATGCCGGCCCGACCAAGGCCTGGTTCGTCGGCGCCCGAAAATCCCCCGAGTGGTCCGCGCTCTTCGAGAAGTTCTACGGCCGGCGCCCGATGTTCGAGCTCTACGACCTGAAGGCGGATCCGCACGAGATGAACAACGTGGCCGAGTCACCCGCCTATGCCGCCTTACGCAAGGAAATGACCGAGCGCCTCTTCGCGATCCTCCGCGAGACCGGCGACCCGCGCATGCTCGAAGACGGCAAGTATTTCGAGACCCCGCCCCTCGCCGGCCCGCTGCCCAACCAAGGCCAGAAGCGCCTGCCCGGCGGCCAAGCCGTCAAGAAAGCCAAGAAGAAGTAGGCGGGTGAGAGTATAGAGTAACGAGTATTGAGTATGGGGTTTAAAAGGTAGGGACAGCACCACGTGCTGTCCTAAGCCACGATTAGGTCGCTTCAAACGGCGTGAATCACGACTTCCCCGCGGTCCTAATGGGCGAGATAACCCGGCCCACTTGCATATATTCTGCATATAGAAAGTTGGCTGAATTACTGGTGTAAGTAATAATTGCCGTCATGGAAAGCACCCGCTCGCCCAACCTGAACCGACTCGGCGCCGTCTACGGTCTGCTCTGGGGCGGCGTCGCCCTGGCGGTCTTGAAAAGCCTCGGGGGAGATTTTTTCACGCGGATGACTGGCTGGTATCTGCTAGGCAGCATCCCGACCGGCATCCTGGTGACGCGCCTGCTCGCCGGACGCCTCGGCAGGACGAAAGCGTGGAAAGTATGGACTTACGGTCCAGCGGCCTTGCTGCTGGGCACGCTGATCTTCGCCGCCTGCATGCTGGTCGTCGTCGCGGGCTATGAATTCACCCAGAGCCTCGCCTGGCGGGGCGTGATGGAGTCCTTCCAAGGGCTTCGCTTCCACGACTCGCTCATCATGTTCTTCTGGTATCCGTTCTACGGCTTCGTGACCGTCGTGCCGATCTTCCTCGCCGTAGGCAACTGCTGGGACCTACGCCGACGGATGATGCCAGTAACAGCCCAAGGCTGACCCCGAACGGGTAGTATGGGAATCATACGCTGGTAGGGTCACGACTGCGTCGTGACCTAGCCTAGGTCAGCACGCAGTGCTGACCCTACCCGCAAGACCATGAGGACGCCTCACTTCTTGCCCAGCTCTTCGCCACGCTGCTTGGCGGCGAGGAGGGCGGAGGCGACGATCGCGCGGAACTTACCGGCCTCCAGAGCATCGAGACCGGCCTTGGTCGTGCCACCGGGCGAAGTCACCTGGATGCGCAGGTTCACGGGCGTCTCACCGGTAGCGGCGAGGAGCGCGAGCGAACCACTGAAGGTCTGGCGGACGAGGAGCTTGGCCTGCTCGGGCGTGAAGCCCAAGGCGACGGCGGCCTCTTCGTAGGCGGCGACGTATTCGAAGAAGAAACCGGGGCCGCTACCGGAGACGGCGGTGACGGCGTCGAACATGGACTCAGGGAGTTCGATCACCGGACCGAGACCGGAGAGGATCGAGTCGACGATCTGGGCGTCGGTAGCCGCGAGCGGGGTCGCGGAACAACGGGCGCTGATGCCCTGCCCGACGGCGCCCGGGGTATTCGGCATGGCGCGCGCGACATTACGGGCGGACGAGAAGAAGGCTCCGATGGTCGCGAGGCGCGTGCCGGCGAGGATGGAGAGCACGAGCCTGCCCTGCGCGAGCGTGGCGTAGGACTTGTCGAGGTCGGCGAACTGCTGCGGCTTGCAGGCGAGCACGACCGCATCGGCGCCGGCCAGGAGCTCGGCCGGGGTCGCGGCCACGCGGACGCCGGCAGCCTTGGAGAGGTCGACGGCGGTGGAATCGTTGCCACCGATGACGGTGATGTCAGCTGGGGCGCAGGCGCCCGAACGAAGCAGGCCATGCACCATGGCGCCTGCCATGCGTCCAGAACCGATGAAAGCGAGTCTGGGCATGATCAGAGGGCGCGCACGGCGGCGTCGAGGACTTCGCAGGCCTTGTCGATGTCCTTGCCCTCGTGGGCGGTGGAGATGAACGCGGTCTCGTAAGGCGAAGGCGCGAGGTAGACGCCCTTGTCGAGCGCGGTGCGGAAGACCTTGCGGTACAGGTCGCCGTCGGAGGCGATGGCCTGGTCGTAGTTACGGACCTTCTCGGTATTGAAGTAGAGCGAGAACATCGAGCCGACCTGCGGGACCTGGAGCGGGATGCCCTTGGCCTGCGCGGCGGCGAGGAGCGTGTCGCGGACGCGACGGCCGAGGACGTCGAGACGCGCGTAAGGATTCTGGGACTTCAACTTACGGACCGCGGCGAGGCCGGCGGCCATGGCGAGCGGATTGCCCGAGAGCGTGCCGGCCTGATAGACCGGGCCGAGCGGAGCGAGTTTGTCCATGATCTCGACCTTGCCGCCGAAGGCGCCGACCGGGAGGCCGCCGCCGATGATCTTGCCCATGCAGACGAGGTCCGGGACGACGTCATGCAGGCCCTGCGTGCCCGCGAGGGAGAGACGGAAGCCCGTCATCACTTCGTCGAAGATGAGCACCGTGCCGTGCTTCGTGCACAGCTCACGGAGCCCGGCGAGGAAACCGGCGTCGGGCAGGATCAGGCCGACGTTGGCCGGGAACGGCTCGACGATCAGGCCGGCGATCTGGCCGGCATTGGCATCGAAGAGCGCGGAGAGGGCGGGCAGATTATTGTATTCGGCGACGAGGGTGTCGGCGGCGGTACCGGGCGTGACGCCGGCGGAATCGGGATTGCCCTGCGTGAGCGCGCCGGAGCCGGCCTTCACGAGGAGCGAATCGACGTGGCCGTGGTAGCAGCCCGAGAACTTGATGATCTTATTACGGCCGGTGTAACCGCGGGCGAGGCGGATGGCGGACATCGTGGCTTCGGTGCCGCTGTTGGTCATGCGGACCTTCTTCACCGCCGGGACGCAGGACAGGATCAGTTCGGCCATCTCGACCTCGAGCGGGTTCGGGGTGCCGAAGCTCGTGCCGCGGTCGAGGGCCTCGCGGATCGCCGCGCGGATATCCGGGTCGTTATGGCCGTGGATGGCCGGACCCCAGGTCAGGACGAAGTCCACCAGCTCCTGGTCGTCGGCCGTCGTCAGACGGGCGCCGTTGGCCGACTTGGTGAAGAAAGGGGTGCCGCCGACCGAGCGGAAAGCGCGGACCGGGGAATTGACGCCGCCCGGGATCATCGAGAGGGCGCGTTGGAAAAGCTGCTCCGAGGTATTCACCCATCCAGAGGTATGGAGTCACCCCTGCGGGGCAAGCGTCGAGCGAGTTTCGGGGAGGCTTGCGGTCTCTCGGCACGGACCTACCAAGCAGGGTGATGGGCAATGATATCGTGCTGACTTTCGCCGCCGCCATGGCCGCGGCGTTGATCTTGGGCTACCTCGCCCACCGATTGGGGCTCTCCCCGGTGGTCGGCTTCCTCCTCGCGGGCGTCGCCGTCGGGCCGCACACGCCGGGCTTCACCGCCAACCTCCAGGTCGCCGAGCAGTTCGCGGAAATGGGCATCATCCTGCTCATGTTCGGTGTCGGCCTCAAATTCCACCTCCACGAGCTCTTCGCCGTCTGGCGCGTCTCCGTGCCGGGCGCGTTGCTGACCAGCCTGCTGACGACCCTGCTGACCTGGGGCGGACTTAGCGCCATCGGCATCGCTCCGGACGAAGCCTTGGTCGCCGGTCTGGCGATCTCGGTGGCCAGCACCGTCGTGCTGATGCGGGTCTTGAACGAGAACCGCGACCTCTCCACGCGCGCGGGGCACATCGCCGTCGGCTGGGTGGTGGTCGAAGACCTGCTCACCGTCCTGCTCCTCGTCGCCCTGCCGGTGCTCGCCGCCGAAGGCAGTGGCGACCTCGGGCGTCTTGCTCTCCCGCTCCTCGTCGCCGCCGGCAAGGTCGTGCTCTGCGCCACGCTGGCCATCCTGATCGGCGGACGCGTCATCCCATGGATGCTCGCCAAGGTCAATGCGACCAAGTCCCGCGAACTCTTCACCCTCGCCACGCTCGCGCTCGCGCCCGGCATGGCGCTGCTCGCCGCCAAGTTCTTCGGCGTCTCGATGGCGCTGGGGGCTTTTCTGGCGGGCCTCGTCGTGGGACGTTCGGAGTTCTCGGCCCGGGCCGCGGCCGAAGCCTTGCCGCTGCGTGACGCATTCGCGGTGCTGTTCTTCGTCTCGGTCGGCTTGCTCTTCGACCCGGCCGACCTGATCGCCCATCCGCTGCCCGTGCTGGTGCTCCTGGGCGTGGTCGTGATCGGTAAGCCGCTCGCGGCTTCCCTGCTCGTCCGGCTCACCGGCGAAACCCGCGCCATGTCCGCGCAGATCGGCGCGGCCTTGAGTCAGATCGGCGAGTTCACCTTCGTGCTGGGGACTTCCGCCAAGGCGCTGGGCCTCATCGGCCAGCCGGTCTGGAACGGCCTCGTCGCGGCCTCGATGATCTCCATCGCCCTCAATCCCAGCCTCTATCGACGTCTCCGCCAGCGCGTCCGTCGGGCCGCCAGCCGGCCCACCGTGGGTCAGGCGGTCATTCCCGGCCACGCCATCATCGTCGGCTACGGCGACGTGGGCCGACGTGTCGGCGAAGACCTGCGCCTCAAAGGCATCCCGCTCACGATCGTCGACAGCGACATCGTCCTGGTGCGTCGCCTCCAGAAAGCCGGCGTCCGCGCGCTCTGCGGCGACGGCGGCTCGCTCGAAGTGCTCAACGAAGCCGGCGTGGCCGAAGCCGGCTCGCTCCTGATCTGCTGTCCGATCGCCGAGCCCGGCACGTTGCTGCACGGGCTGGCCAAGCGCCACCCGGGTCTGCGCATCGCCGTCCGCCTGATGGAAGGCATGCCGGGCGAACTCGTCTCCGGCACCGACTTCACCGTGATCAGCGAAGACAACTCGGCGGCGGGCGACATCACCGACGTCGCGACAGGCAAGGCATGAACAAAAAGAGCCGGAGTCTCGCGACTCCGGCCCTTTGACTGTCGGACTGGCCCTATCCCTGGCCCTAGCCCTGCGTCGCAACGCGACGCTTACTTCTTGCCGTCGTCGACGACCTCGAAGTCGCCGTCGACCACCTTACCGTCCTGGGACTTCTTCTTGCCTTCAGGGGCATCAGGGGCGGGACCAGCATCGGCCTGCGGCTGTTCGCCGGCGGAAGCCGGGACGGTCTGCGCGGCGGCCATGAGCGCGGTCTGGAGGGCCGTGGCGGCCTTCTCGAAGTCCTCGGCGGAGGCGTCGGTCTTCTTGAGGGCTTCTTGGGCTTCCTTGAGCGCAGCCTCGGCGGAGGCCTTGGCTTCGGCGGGCATCTTCTCGCCGTTGTCGGCGAGGAACTTCTCGGCGGTGAAGACGCCGGCGTCGAGGCGGTTGCGGGCTTCGGCGAGCTCGCGGACCTTCTTGTCCTCTTCGGCATGGAGTTCGGCTTCCTTGCGGAGCTTCTCGACTTCTTCCTTGGAGAGACCCGAGGAGCCGGTGATGGAGATCTTCTGCTCCTTGCCCGATCCCTTGTCGACGGCCGAGACATGCAGGATGCCGTTGGCGTCGATGTCGAAGGTCACTTCGATCTGCGGTTCGCCGCGGCGCGCCGGCTTGATGCCGTCGAGCTTGAACGTGCCGAGCTGCTTGTTGTCCTTCGCCATCGGGCGTTCGCCTTGGACGATGACGATGTCGACGGCCGGCTGGCTGTCGGCGGCGGTGGAGAAGATCTGCGACTTCTTGGTCGGGATGGTCGTGTTACGCTCGATCATCGGCGTGGCGACGCTGCCCATGGTCTCGATGGACAGGGTGAGCGGGGTCACGTCGAGGAGGAGCACGTCCTTCACGTCGCCCTTGAGCACGCCGGCCTGGATGGCGGCGCCGATGGCGACGACTTCGTCCGGGTTGACGCCCTTGTGGGGTTCCTTGCCGGCGAGGTTGCGGGCGATCTCGATGATCTTAGGCATGCGGGTCATGCCGCCGACGAGGACGAGCTCGTCGACCTGGGCCATCTTGAGGTCGGCGTCCTTGAGGCAGGATTCGAACGGACGGCGGGTGCGCTCGGAGAGGTCATCGCAGACCTTCTCCATCTGGGCGCGGGTGAGCGTGACGTTCAGGTGCTTCGGGCCGGAGGCGTCGGCGGTGATGAACGGCAGGTTGATGTCCACGGAGTTCGAGGACGAGAGGGCGATCTTGGCCTTCTCGGCTTCTTCCTTGAGGCGCTGGCGGGCCATGGCGTCCTTGGAGAGGTCGATGCCGGACTCCGTCTTGAAGCCGTCGATGAGCCACTGGATGATGCGTTCGTCCCAGTTGTCGCCGCCGAGCTCGGTGTCGCCATTGGTCGCCTTCACTTCGAAGACGCCGCCGCCGATCTCGAGGACCGAGACGTCGAAGGTGCCGCCACCGAGGTCATAGACCGCGATCTTTTCGTCGCCCTTCTTGTCGAGGCCGTAGGCGAGGGAAGCCGCGGTGGGCTCGTTGACGATGCGGAGCACTTCGAGGCCCGCGATCGTGCCGGCGTCCTTGGTAGCCTGGCGCTGCGAGTCGTTGAAGTAAGCGGGGACCGTGATCACGGCCTGCGTGACCTTCTCGCCGAGGTAGGCTTCGGCGTCGGCCTTGAGCTTGGCGAGGACCTTGGCGGCGATTTCTTCCGGCGCGAACACGCGCGGCTTGCCGTCGACTTCGCATTCGATGGCGGCGTCGCCGTTCTTACCTTCGACGACCTTGTAAGGGAGCTTCGAGGCGATGGCCTTCACTTCCGAGAACTTGCGGCCGATGAGGCGCTTCGCGGAGAAGATCGTGTTCTTCGGGTTGGTGACGGCCTGGCGCTTGGCGGCCTGACCGACGAGGATGTCGCCGTTCTTGGTGAACGCGACGATGGAGGGCGTGGTGCGCGCGCCTTCCGAGTTGGAGATGACGACGGACTCGCCTGCTTCCAGGACGGCCATGCAGGAGTTGGTGGTGCCGAGGTCGATGCCGATGATTTTACTCATGTGTTGTTTTGGTAGATGGGTTATGCCCCTTATTGGCAGGGCTTGTGCCAAGGGAAATTCCCGCTTTTGCCTTAGTTTTCGCAGGTATGGCCGGCGATTGTCGCTGTCCCAAGCGGGTCAGAATGACAAAGTGTCCCACCGGATGACGCCCACGCTGGCTTCGCCGTTGCCCTTCCCTGCCCTGAACGCTATCTCAACCCTCCGATGTCGGCCCAACTCGACCAGTCCGTCCGCCTCCGCCGCCTCCGTGCTTCGGCCGGTATCCGTGCCATGCTCGGCGAAACGGTGGTCGAGCCCCGCCACCTGATCCAGCCGCTCTTCATCACCGAAGGTGACGTCGCTGAGCCCGTCGGCTCCCTCCCGGGCGTCAGCCGCATCCCGCTCGCCCAGCTCGGTGCCAAGTGCGCCGAACTGCTCGCCCTCGGCATCCATGGCGTGGCCCTCTTCCCGAAGGTCGACCCGGCCCGCAAGACCGTCGAAGGCGCCGAAGCCCTCAACCCATCGAACCTCGCCTACCGCGCCATCCGTGAGGTGAAGGCGAAGTCGCCCGGCACGGTGATCTTCGCGGACATCGCCCTCGACCCTTACACCACGCACGGACACGACGGCGTCCTGAACGCCGCCGGCACCGACGTGGACAATGACCGCACCGTCGAAGCGCTCGTGAAGATGTCCGTCTTCACCGCCCAGGCCGGCGCCGATTTCGTCGCCCCGTCCGACATGATGGACGGACGCGTCAAAGCGATCCGCAAGGGACTCGATGCCGCCGGCCACACCGGCACGGGCATCCTCGCCTATTCTGCCAAGTTCGCTTCGGCCTTCTATGGTCCGTTCCGCGACGCCGTCGGCAGCGCCCGCAAGGCCGGCGAAGCCCCCATTTCCAAGGCTAGCTACCAGATGAATCCGGCCAACCGCCGCGAGGCCGCCCGCGAGGCGATCCTCGATGCGGAAGAAGGCGCTGACCTCCTGATGGTGAAGCCCGCGGGCGCCTACCTCGACATCATCCGCGACCTGCGCGAGTCGACGAACCTTCCGATCGCCGCTTACCAGGTCTCGGGCGAATACGCCCAGCTGCACGCCGCCGCCGCCCAAGGCTGGCTCGACCTGCGCGCCACGCGCGACGAGTCGCTCCTCGTCATCCGCCGCGCAGGCGCCGACGTGATCCTCACCTACTTCGCCGAAGCTTACGCCCGCGACTTCGCGGTACGCAAGTAAGTCGGCCTATCCACCGGCGAGAACAGTAAGGGGTCAGACCGCTTCTGAGTGATACCAAGCAGAAGCGGTCTGACCCCGTACTGACTTCATCCGTTCAAGCATTCCGACCAAGCCAGGCGCGCCAGAGCGCCAGGACGCCGAGAGCCGTGAAAACGGCCGGCACCTGGAGGAAAGGCACGATGAGATAGGTGAGCGCATGCTCCGTGCCGTCAGGCCGGACCCGATGCTCGGCCTGCGCCGCCAGATAGGAGCCGCAGCTCAGGATGAGCAGGACGGCCAGGACGATCGTCCCGGCCAGGAGGAACCGATCCTTCAGCAACATCGCGACACCGGCGAGCATGAGGAACGGGAAAGCCGGTGCGAGGACGAAGACCAACTTGATGAGATCCAGCGGCTCCTTCACGGAGAAATCGCCCTCCGGCAGGAGCCCGACCAACGCAAGGGCGAAGGCGATGAGTCCTCCGAGCAGGCAGACGACCAGCGCCGGCCCACGGCCCGTCGAGGGCCCTCCGTTCATAGGAAGAGCGGCTTGATGTGACGGTCGAAGAGGTTGCCGGTCACATTACGCGCGCAGGACTCGCGGCAGGCCTTGAGCTGCTCGAGGTAGCGCGGGCCCATCTTGGCGGCGACCTTGAAGCCGACGTGGATGAGCTGGCGGATGTGGGCGTTGTAGAGCGGGTTCTGCTGGTCGTGGCGCAGGGCGCCGACGAACTGCTCGCTGGTCCAGCCGTTGACGACGGCGGCGGCCGGGAGCTTGGAACGGTCGATGTCGATGACGGTCGCGTAGGGCTGGCAGAGCTCGTCCATGTGCGACAGGGCTTCTGCGTAGATCTCCTTGGCGAGGGCGAGACCGGCGCCGCCGGCTTCGGCGAGGCCGATGACCTCTTCGAGCCAGGTCGTGCCCGCAGTCTTCACGTGGACGCCGGCGCCATGCTTGGCGAGGGCGCGGCGGATGGCCGGGTAGATGGAGAACTTGTCGCTGCCGCTATGGACGGAGAGCTTCAGGTTGGCCGGGAGGCCATACTGCTTCACCGCGTGGGCGATGACGCAGAGGTCGTCGTTGAACTCGCGTTCGAACTGGGCGAGGTCGCCGACGTAATCGACGCCCTTATTGAAACGGCCGGTGAACTTCGGGGCGATGGTCTGGATCGGCACGCCTTCGTCGGCGATGGCCGCGAGGATGACGAGCAGCTCGGGCGGAGTCTGGGGGCTGTCGGTCTCGTCCATCGAGATCTCGGGGACGAAGCGGCCGACGCCCTTCACGGAGACGATGTGGCGGTAGACCTTTCCGGCTTCCTGGACGGCCAGGAGGAACTTCGCGGCCGTGCGCTCGACGTCGGCGCGCGTGGTCGTGAACGGACGGTCGATGCCGGCGAGGGTGAGCGTGCCGACGAGTTCCGGGTGACGGTCGACGAAGGCCTTGACCACGACGGGGTCGGCCGGCTGGGCGATGAAGTCGGCGACATCGATGGTGAAGAAGTCGGAGACGCCGACGAAGCGCTCGACGGTCTTCAGGCCGATGTGGTCGGCGTCGAGGAAGTAGGGAGCGGTCCAGCCGAGGGCCTTGACGGCGGCGTCGGCCGCGGCGCGGGTGCTCGTCGGCTCGGAGCCGATGATGTTGTGCTCGCGGTTGGACTTGTTCCAGACCGGCACGATCTCGACGCCGAGCTTCTTGGCCGCGAGGCAGGCGGCGAGCTGGGCTTCGGCTTCGTGGGCGAAGCGGTCGCCCATGCCGAGGGAGAATTTACCGATGACGAGAGGTTGGGAGGACATACGCGGGGTAAGGGCGGCCAGAGTAGGGCCCGGGCGGAGGCGTTGGCAACCACCCGGAAGTCCGATTTTCGGCGTTCCGCCCCCTCGCTTCTCCTTGCCCTCGACGCCGCGGTTCATCTTTACTGCCCGTCCTCCCTATGCACCTGAAGATTGCTGTCCTGCCTGGCGATTACATCGGCCCTGAAGTCATGGCCGCCGCCCTGCCCGTCCTCGAGGCCGTCCTGAAGAAGTCAGGCCACACCCTCGAGCACTCCACCCACGACGTGGGCGGCGCGGGCATCGACAATCATGGCAAGGCCCTGCCGGACTCGACCCTCGAGGCCTGCCGCGCCGCGGACGCCATCCTCTTCGGCTCCGTCGGCGGCCCGAAGTGGGAGAAGCTCCCCCCGGCCGAACAGCCGGAGCGCGCCTCCCTCCTGCCCCTCCGCAAGCACTTCACGCTCTACGCCAACGTCCGCCCCGGCCTGCTCCTGAAGAACCTCATCGACACCTCGCCCATCCGCCCGGACCGCATCCCGAACGGCGTCGACATGGTCTGCATCCGCGAGCTCACCGGCGGCCTCTACTTCGGTCCGAAGTCCACCAAGGAGATCGAAGGCGGCGACATCGAAGCCATCGACACCATGGTCTACCGCAAGTCGGAGATCGAACGCATCACCGACGTCGCCATCGCCACCGCGCGCGCCCGTCGCAAGCACATCACCCTCGTCGACAAGGCCAACGTCCTCCAGACGTCCGTCCTCTGGCGCAAGGTCGTCGCCGACCGCCTCAAGGCCACCGCGCCGGACATCGCCCTCACGGTGATGTACATCGACAACGCCGCGATGCAGCTCGTCCTCAAGCCCTCCCAGTTCGACGTCCTCCTCACCGAGAACATGTTCGGCGACATCCTTTCCGACGAGATGGCCGTCATCTGCGGCTCCCTCGGCATGATGGCTTCCGCCTCCCTCGGCGCGAACCGCAACCGCCACGGTTACGGCTACGGCCTCTTCGAACCTTCGGGCGGCACCGCCCCGGACATCGCCGGCCAGGACAAGGCCAATCCGTGCGCCCAGATCCTCTCCGCCGCCCTGATGCTCCGCCATTCCTTCGGCCTCGAAGCCGAAGCCAAGGCCATCGAACTCGCGGTCGAGAAGACCATCGCCGAAGGCATCCGCACCGCGGACATCGCCGGCGGTGGCAAGTCCGTGGGCACGAAGGCCATGGGCGCGGCGATCCTCGCCCGACTCTGACCGTGGACGAAGCGGAACGACAGCGCGCGGCCGAAAGACGTCGGGAGGCCGTGTGCAGTCCGTTCATGCGCATCTCGCGCTTCCCGGTCGACGTCGCCCGTGAACTGCTCGACGCCGGCTACTACCGCGTCGACCAGCTCGCCGGCCGTTCGCCCGAATCGCTCCTCACCGAGATCGCGGCCCGCAACAAGGCCAAGCTCCCCGCGCACTTCCTGCCCTCTTTGCGCATGGCGGTCTACTTCGCGGAGTCCGACAGCCCGGACCCCAAGAAGCTTTTCTTGGATCAGTGGCAGTGACTACGGCTAAAGATAGGTGATAGCGGCTTGCGGTTAGCGGTTGGCGGTTGGCGGTTGGAATAAGCAAGAGAGACAAAGATTGCTGCGTCGATGACAGAGGGCTGAATCGATTTCGGGAAGCAAATACAGGCCCAGGCCTGTTTCAGTCATCTGCCATCGACTCAGTCATCTGTCCTCGATTCAGCCATCCAAGCCGCTCCACCGTTTGCCTTCGGGGGTAATCCTTCCATCCTAGTGGCCATGGTTCCCACCGTCGTCGTCCCCGTCATGACCCTGGGCAACTGCGTGTTCCTCCCGCAGCAGCTCCTGCCGCTGCGCATCTTCGAGCCGCGTTACCGCAAGATGCTGAAGGAGACCCTCGCGGGTAGCCGCATGTTCGCGATCTCGCAGTTGGACGAAGACAGCCTCTCGCCGGACAACGACGAACCGCCCTGCCCCTTCACGTGCGTCGGCCGCATCGTCGGCCACGTCGAACTCGAAGACGGCACCTCGCACATCGTCCTCGAAGGCCTGCGCCGTGCGCGCGTCATCAAGGTGAAGCGCAAGACGCCGTATCCGCAGCTCGAGATCGCCCCGGTCGTCGACGAAGCCTCGACGGACCTCGCCGGCTGCACGCGGGACATCGCGCGCGTGCTCGCCTTCGCGGAGAACATCGTCGGCGAACTCGGCGAAGAAGCCGCCCCGCTGATGCAGCGCCTACGTGGGCTCGCTAATCAGCCCGGTGCCTTGGCCGATGCCGCGGCCGGACACCTCGTCGCCGAGGCCGATACGCGCCGGGCCTTGCTGGAATGCCTTTCCCAAGATCAGCGCATCAAGGCCGTGGCCGATGAACTCTCCCGCCTGGACGCCCAGCGTAAGCTCGACGAACAAGGCGGGGATGAGGAAGCCCGAGGGATGAACTAGCCCCTTTAGGGGTAGGGATAGGGGTCGGGGTTGGGGTAGTAGGCCCTAGTTTGGCTGCTTTTGCCTACCCCTACCCCCATCCCTACCCCTTGTTTAGCACCCTTTCTTCTTGCGGATTAGACTCATTCTAACTGTGTTGGTACTTAGAATGATTCAAAATCTCACTGAACACGATCGGGAGCACCTGCAAGAAGCCCTCGGAAAGAGCGGCCAAAAGGTCACCCCGCAGCGCGAGGCCGTCTTTACCGTCCTCTTGGCCGAACGCGACCACCCCACGGTCGACGAAGTCTTCCAGCGCGCCCGCGAGGTCATGCCCGGCGTCTCCCTCGCCACGGTCTATAACTGCCTCGAGACCTTCGTCGGCTGCGGCCTGGTCCGCCAGGTCAACCACGAGCGCGAGTCCACCCGCTACTGCCCCAACCTGGCCCCGCATGCGCACTTCCGCGACAAGGAGACCGGCCGCGTCCACGACATCGAGCTCCCGCCCGAAGTCATCAAGAGCCTCCGCTCGATCCTCCCGCCCGGCTTCGACTCCGAAGTCATCGAGATCAGCTTCCACGGCCGCGCCCAGGCCAAGGACTCCCCTGCCAACTAATTTCCCGCCATGCCTGACTCTCTCGTCATCAAGAATCTCAACGCCTCCATCGGCGACCGCCCGATCCTGAAGGATTTCTCCCTCACGGTCCCGAAGGGCGAAGTGCACGCCATCATGGGGCCTAACGGCACCGGCAAGAGCACGCTCTCCAAGGTCCTCGCCGGCCACCCCGACTACTCCGTGCAGTCCGGCGAAGCCTTCCTCGACGGCGAACAGATCATCGGCCTCGAGCCTGACGTCGTCGCCCGCGCCGGCCTCTTCCTCGCCTTCCAGTATCCGAGCGAGATCCCCGGCGTGACCATCGCCAACTTCATCCGCGCCGCGCTCGTCGCCCGCCAAGCCAAGGGCGCGCCCTTCGACGCCAAGGCCTACTACGCCGAGCTCTACGCCAAGATGGACGCCCTCAAGATGGACCGGAAGTTCACCTCCCGCTTCGTCAACGAAGGCTTCTCCGGCGGCGAGAAGAAGCGCTGCGAGATCCTCCAGCTGATGA
This sequence comes from Opitutales bacterium, assembly GCA_030725715.1. Classification (GTDB taxonomy): domain Bacteria; phylum Verrucomicrobiota; class Verrucomicrobiia; order Opitutales; family UBA953; genus UBA953. Next base: position 33,916 of record JANRFG010000031.1, on the reverse strand, counting down.
TGCTCAAGCCGAAGTACGCCGTCCTCGACGAGACCGACTCCGGCCTCGACATCGACGCGCTCCGCATCGTCTCCGAAGGCGTCAACGCCATGCGCGGACCGGACACGGGCTTCCTCGTGATCACCCACTACCAGCGCCTGCTCGAATACATCGTCCCGGACCGCGTGCACATCATGTGGGACGGCCGCATCGTCCACAGCGGCGGCAAGGAGCTCGCCCTCGAACTCGAGGAGAAGGGCTACGATTGGGTGAAGCAGGATCTCGCCAAAGCCTAAGACCATGGCCGACATCGACGAAAACCTGGCCCAGCGCGAAGCGATCGAAGTCGATCGCTCCAAGGGCGACTTCAAATACGAGGAGAACTACGCCTTCGACGCGGGCATCGGGCTGACCCCCGCGACCGTGGACTACATCGCCAAGGTGAAGGGCGAAGAAGAGTGGATCCGCGAGTTCCGCCAGAAGTCCCTCAAGATCTTCCAGGACCTCCCGATGCCCACGCACTGGGCCACGGCCGACCTCGAGAACATCAAGTTCGAGGACATCCGCTACTACCTCTCCAAGGGCCAGAAGCCCGTCCGCACGTGGGAAGAAGTCCCCGACGACGTGAAGAAGACCTTCGAACGCCTCGGCATCCCGGAGTCGGAACGTAAGTTCCTCGCCGGCGTCGAAGCCCAGTTCGACTCCGAAGCGGTCTACTCCCGCATGAAGGAAGAGCTCGAGAAACAGGGCGTCATCTTCTGCGGACCGACCGAAGGCCTGCGCGACCACCCGGAGATCTTCCGCAAGTGGTTCGGCAAGGTGATCCCGGCCGGCGACAACAAGTTCTCGGCCCTCAACTCCGCGGTCTTCTCCGGCGGCTCGTTCATCTACATCCCCAAGGGCGTGAAGGTGGCCCAGCCCCTGCAGGCCTACTTCCGCATCAACGCCGAGAACTTCGGCCAGTTCGAGCGCACGCTCATCATCGCGGACGAAGGCTCGGAAGTCACCTACATGGAAGGCTGCACGGCCCCGAAGTTCGAGACGGCCACCCTGCACTCCGCGGTCGTCGAGCTCGTCGCCCTCAAGGGCGCGAAGATCCAGTATATCACCGTCCAGAACTGGTCCGCCAACGTCTTCAACCTCGTGACGAAGCGCGGCGTGGCCGAAGAGGACGCCGAAGTCCGCTGGATCGATTGCAACATCGGCTCCCGCCTGACGATGAAGTATCCCGGCGTGGTCCTGCGCGGCAAGCGCGCCCGCGGCGAGGTCCTCTCGATCGCCCTGGCCAACGACGGCCAGCACCAGGACACCGGCGCGAAGATGATCCACGCGGCCGATGACACGACCTCGAACATCATCGCGAAGTCCATCTCCGTCGGCGAAGGCCGTTCGACCTACCGCGGCCTGGTCCACATCCCGAAAACGCTCTCGAACTGCCGCAACAACACCGAGTGCGACGCCCTGCTCATCAACGAGCACAGCCGCACCGACACCTACCCGGCGATCTCCGTCCGCGGCCGCAAGAATTCGGTCCAGCACGAAGCGAGCGTCTCCAAGGTCTCGGCCGAGCAGATCTTCTACATGATGCAGCGCGGCCTGTCCGAAGGCGAAGCGATGTCCCTCGCCGTGAACGGCTTCGTCAACGACCTGGTGAAGGAATTCCCGATGGAATACTCCGTCGAGCTGAAGCGCCTCATCGAACTGCAGATGGAAGGGTCCGTCGGATGAGCGCCGTCGCCTCCGCCCCCGCCGGCGTCCTCGACGTCGCCCTGCAGTCCGCCGAGACCGCGCGCTTCCGCGCGCAGGATTGGTTCGCCGTCCTGCGTCAGCAGGGCTGGCATACGTTCCAGTCGCTGCCGATGCCCACGCGCGACAACGAGAAGTGGCGCTTCTCCGACGCCCGCACGCTCTCGCTCGACGGTTACGCGCCCGCGCCGGCCCCGACCGCCGCCCAGGCCGCCGACCTCATCGCGCGCTCACGCCTGATCTCCGACGCCGCGGGCCTCATCGTCCACGTCGACGGACATTGCGTGCTGAAGCCGACGCTCTCCGCCGAGCTCGTCGCCCAAGGCGTGGTCTTCGAGTCGCTCGAGGACGCTGTCCGTAACCGCCCTGCCCTGCTCCAGGAACACCTCCTGAAGCACCCCGTGCTTCTCGGTGGCGACAAGTTCGCCTCGCTGCACCGTGCCTGGCTCCGCGCCGGCTACGTCCTCCACGTCCCCAAGGGCGTCGAGGTGAAGCAGCCGTTCGTCTCCGTCACCTGGACGCTCACCGACGGCGTCGCGGTCTTCCCGCACGCCCTCGTCATCGCCGGCGAGCGCGCCAAGGCCGACCTCCACGACTTCCATCTCGCCGCCAAGGCCGACCAGCGCGCCCTCGCGATCTCCGCCGCCGACATCCATGCCGGCACGGGGTCGCAAGTCCGCCGACTCGCCGTCCAGGCCTGGGGTTCCGCCACGCAGTCCTTCCAGGTCGACAACACCTGCGGCGGACGCGACGCGGTCATCAGCTCCGTCAACGCCGCCGTCGGCTCCCGCCGCGCGCGGCTCGAGAATTGCGTACGCATCGACGGCCCCGGCGCCGACGTCAGCCTCTTCGGCATCTCGGTCGCCACGGGCGAACAGGAGTTCGACCAGCGCACCCTGCAGATCCACGCCGCCGGCCACGCGAAGTCCGACCTGCTCTTCAAGAACGCCCTGCTCGGCAAGGCGCGCACGATCTTCTCGGGCCTCATCAAGGTCGCCCCGGACGCCCAGCGCACCGACGCCTACCAGACCAACCGTAACCTCCTGCTCTCGCCGGACGCCGAAGCGGACTCCCTGCCCGGCCTCGAGATCGAAGCCAACGACGTGAAGTGCTCGCACGGCGCGACGACCGGCCAGATCGACCCCGCCGAACTGTTCTACCTGCGCGCCCGCGGCATCCCGCTCGCCGTCGCCCAGGAACTGCTCGCGCAGGGCTTCCTCGAGGAAATCCTCGCCAAGGTCGGCCACGAAGAGGCCAGCGCCGCGGCGCGCGAGATGCTCCGCCTGAAATTCCACCAAGCCTGAACATGAGCGAAGACACCACCGGCCAGCGCCACACGCCCAGCCCTCACGACCGCGTCCTCGCGCGCGATGTGCAGGCCACGGTCATCCCCGCCGGCGAACCCGCCGTGCTCCCCGCGGGCACCAAGGTCACCATCACCCACCGCCTCGGCGGCAACTTCACCGTCGTCTGCGATACGGGCATGTTCCGTATCAAGGGCTCCGACGCCGACGCGCTCGGCGAGCAGGCGCCGACCGACGCCACGGAGAACGAAGGCAAGACCGACGCCTATGGTTCCGTCGGCACGGCCGAACACCCCGGCCACACGGGCAAGCCTTCCGACGAAGCCGTCTGGGAAAGCCTCAAGAAGGTCTTCGACCCGGAGATCCCTGTGAACATCGTCGACCTCGGCCTGGTCTATTCGCTCAAGGTCGAGCCCCTGGATAATTCGCCCGACCGCCACAGCGTCGTCGTCGCCATGACCCTGACCGCTCCCGGTTGCGGCATGGGTCCCGTCATCGCCGAAGACGCGCGTAATCGCGTGCTCGGCGTCCCGGGCATCAACCAGGCCCGCGTCGACATCGTCTGGGATCCGCCTTGGACCCAGACCATGATCTCCGAGGACGGCAAGATGCAGCTCGGGTTGATCTGAGCGCTCACGCGCCGTTGATCAGTTGAACCGTTGGCCGGTTGGCCAGAGGAGAGACATGCCCCGAAGAAAAGCGGGAGGTTAGGCCCTCGCGGCCATGCTCCCCCGGGCACGTCGAAGCCGTGCCCCACCCCTCGGCCACCATTCGGCGGCCGTGCACATCCCCTATACTCAATACTCCATACTCGATACTCGGAGCGTAGCTCCCTCCCCTCTTGCCCTCGGGCCCATTTTCCTAACCCTGCAGGAACCCCCACCGTCCCCCAAGGTCACCCTCCCATGGCTTCCTCCCCTGTCCGCCTCCTTTCCCTCCTCGGCGCCGCCCTGCTGGCCGCCGCCCCGGCCGTCCGCGCCGCCGACGCCTTGCCTGAGGACGTGCGCTTCCAGACCGAGACGCTGCTCACCGGCCTCCCGCAGCCGATGCACCTCGAGTTCGCCCCCGACGGCCGTCTCTGGTTCAACGAGTACGCGGGCGCCCTCAAGATCTACGATCCGAAGACCAAGCGCGTGAAACTCGTCGCCGAGATGGAGATCTTCAAGTCGCAGGAGAACGGCTTCCTCGCCTTCGCCCTCGACCCGAAGTTCGCGCAGAACGGCTGGATCTACCTGATCTACTCGCCCGTCGGTTTCGACGGCCAGTATCTCTCCCGCTTCCAGGTGAAGGACGACCGGCTCGTCGCCGGCAGCGAGAAGCTCATCCTGAAATACGAAGAACAGCGCCTGCAGTGCTGCCACCACGGCGCGACGCTGAAGTTCGGCCCGGACGGCTGCCTGTATTTCTCGACCGGCGACAACACCAGCCCGTTCGGCGACAGCAAGGGCTACGCTCCGCTCGACCAGCGCCCTGGCAAGGAACCGTGGGACGGCCAGCGCACCTCTGCCAACACCAACACCCTCGTCGGCAAGGTGAACCGCATCCGCGTGCATGACGACGCCACCTATAGCATCCCCGAAGGCAACCTCTTCAAGCCCGGCACGCCCAAGACCCGTCCCGAGATCTTCGCGATGGGCACGCGCAATCCGTGGCGCCTCAGCATCGACCCGAAGACCGGCTACGTCTACTGGGGCGAAGTCGGCCCCGACGCGCGCGTCGACGGCCCCCGCGGGTCCCGCGGTTACGACGAGATCAACCAGGCGAAGAAGGCCGGCAACCACGGCTACCCGCTCTTCGTCGGCAACAACTTCCCTTACGCGGAATATGACTACGCGACCGAGAAGGTCGGCGCGCTCTTCGACCCGAAGGCCCCGCTCAACAAGAGCCGCAACAACACCGGCCTCGTCGAACTCCCGCCCGCCGTCCCGGCCTTCATCTACTGGCCCTACGCGGTCTCCGAACAGTGGCCGGAACTCGGCGAAGGCGGCCGCACCGCCTGCGCGGGCCCGGTCTTCTACTGGCAGGAGTCTTACGATAAGACCAATGGCTTCCCAAAGCACTTCGACCGCTCCCTGCTCTTCTGGGATTGGCAGCGCCCGTTCATCAAGTGGGCCCGCCTCGACGCGAACTCCGACCTCAAGGGCCTCGAAGCCTTCGCGCCCACGGCCTTCGTGGCCGCCAACACCGACGAACAGCGCAAGAAGCAGCAGGCGCTCATCGACAATGGCGCGACGATCCTCCGTCGCCCGGTCGACGCGACCTTCGGTCCGGACGGTTGCCTTTACCTGCTCGATTACGGCGATACCTGGGGCGTCAACCCGGACTCGGCCCTGCTGAAGATCTCCTACGTGCGCGGCAACCTCCAGCCGATCGCCAAGCTCGCCGTCTCGACCCCGGCCGGCCCGTCACCGCTCAAGACCACGCTCTCCGCCAAGGGCTCGCGCGACCTCGACGGCGGCAAGCTGAGCTACGCCTGGAAACTTCAGCCCGGCGACAAGCAGCTCGGAGAAGTCGAAGAACTCACCGTGGCCCTCGAGACCGCGGGCAACTTCAACGTCGAACTCACCGTCACCGACGGCCAGGGCGGCTCCGTGACGCGCACGATCCCCGTCGTCGTCGGCAACACCATGCCGACCGTCCGCTTCCTCGCCCCGCAGGACGGCGACTTCTTCACGCCCGGCAAGCCGCTCGATTTCAAGGTCACCGCGCAGGACGCCGAAGACGGCACCTCCGAAGCCAAGCCCGCCGAGTTCGCCGCCCGCACGCTGGTGACCTCCGCCTTCCTTCCCGCCGACGGCAAGGCCGTGGCGGTCGACCCGGGCCTCTCGCTGATGCGCCAGAGCGACTGCTTCAACTGCCACGCCGTGGAGACGCAGCTCGTCGGTCCGTCGTTCGTCGCCATCGCCGACAAATACCGCAAGCAGCCTGGCGCCGATGACCTCCTCAACCAGAAGGTCCGCCTCGGCGGCAGCGGCGTCTGGGGCCAGATCCCGATGCTCGCCCACCCGCAGCACACCGAGGACGAAGTCGCCATCATGCTCCGCTGGATGCTCGCCCTCGAGAAGGGCAAGGGCGGCCCGACCCTCACCCGCGGCCTCGAAGGCCAGCTGACCGCGCCGAAGGATAACAAGCCCGGCACCCTGCTCCTCGAAGCCGTCGTCACCGACGCCGGCGCCGGCGCCGCGGGCCCGCTGACCGGCAAGGGCATCGTCCGACTCCGCCACCGTAAGCTCGAAGCCGAGACCGCCGAAATCACCGGCGGCAAGAATACCGGCAAGGCCATCGGCTCCACGCAGCACGGCGCCACGCTCAAGTTCGCCAACCTGAACCTCGCCGACACCAAGAACATCAAGATCAACGCTTCCGCCGGCGGCGGCGCCAAGGGCAGCCAGATCGAAGTCCGCCTGGATTCGCCGACCGGCCCCATCGTCGCCACCGTCGACATCGCCCACACCGGCGACTGGGGCAAGTTCATGCAGAACAAGGCCAAGCTCACGCCCACGCCCGGCCGCCATGACGTCTACCTCGTCCTGACCCACCCCAAGAAGAGCGGCGGGCTCATGAACGTCGACTGGGTGGAGTTCAGCCAGTAAGAAGCATCGTTCCGGGTGGCAGGTGGCGGCCTCAGGTTACGGGTGGCGGGCATAATGACCCTGCCACCTGCCACCCGGTGCCGCCACCTGCCACCCGAATCTTATCTCGCCTGACTAGGGGCGGTCGCCAAAGTTACCTTCCCCTTTTTATTTCCGCCACGTGTCCGACGAATCCGAAGACAAAAAAGAAAAGCCGCTCGACCCTTTCGACCCTGAGGTCATCGCCCGCTCCAACCGCGCGATCCTGGTCGGACTGCAACGTCCGGACGATACGGCCGAAGAAGCCCAGATGCTGCTCGACGAACTCCACGAACTCGTGGGCAATGTCGGCGTCGAGATCCGTGGCTCGATCATCGCCAAACTGCGCGAAGAGAATCCGCGCACGCTCGTCGGCTCGGGCAAGCTCGAGGAGATCGCCCAGCTGGCCCGCGACAAGGAATGCGGCCTCATCATCTTCGACGACGAGCTCACGCCGGCCCAACAGCGCAACTGGGAGAAGGACGCCAAACTGCGCGCCATCGACCGGCAGGAGATCATCCTCGATATCTTCATCACCCGGGCGAAGACCCGCGAGGCCGTCCTCCAGGTCGAACTCGCCGCGCTGCAGCAGATGCTGCCGCGCCTGAAGCGCCTCTGGTCCCACTTGGACCGCCAGCGCGGCGGTGGCACGATGCAGCGCGACGCCGGCGAGACCCAGCTGGAGATGGACCAGCGCAAGATCCGCGACAAGATCGCCAAGGTCCGCCGCGACCTCGCGGAAGTCGTCGCCCAGCGCGCGACCCAGCGAAAGCAGCGTAAGCGCGTCCCGCTCCCGACCTTCTCGATCGTCGGCTACACCAACGCGGGCAAGTCCTCGCTCCTCAACAAACTTACCGGCTCCGAGGTCCTCGCCGCGAACAAGCTCTTCGCCACGCTCGACCCGACCACCCGCCGCCTCGCCCTGCCCTCCGGCCGCGCCTTGCTGCTGACCGACACGGTGGGCTTCGTCCGCCGCCTCCCTCACCGTCTCGTCGAAGCCTTCAAGGCCACGCTCGAAGAAGCCGTGCAGGCCGACTTCCTGGTGCACGTCATCGACCTCGGTTCGCCCGAACGCGACAAGCACGCCGAGACGACCTTGCAGGTGCTGACCGAGATCGGCGCCGGCGACCGTCCGGTGATCACCGTCCTCAACAAGGCCGACCTCTGCGATGAGGTCGAGCGCGCCCAGGCCTTGGCCGCCTACCCGGACGCCAAGCTGATCAGCACCCGGACGGGGGAAGGCCTGCCGGCCCTGCTGCAACGCCTCGAGGAATGCGCCGCCAGCCGGGATGAGCATATGACCCTACTCATCCCCCACGACCAGTATGCGATGCTCTCCAAGCTGCACGCCGGGGCCACGATCATCCATTCCAAGGCCCTGGCCGAAGGAACGCGGGTGGAAGCCTTCATCCCGACCCGGATGCAGGAGGCCTGCCGGGTGTGGGCCGTCCGCGAATAGGCCACTTTTTGCTCCCCAGCGGGCAACTTTTCGCTTTGGCTGATGTTACCTTATCACACCCATGCGTACCCTCGCCCTCCTCACCCTCCTCACCCTCCTCTCCGCCTCCTCGGCTTTCGCCGCCGTCGACCACGAAGCCGCCTTCAAGGCCGACATCGCTCCGATCCTCGAAAAGAGCTGCGCTAACTGCCACGACCCGAAGAAGGCCAAGAACGGCAAGGTCAAATCCGGCTTCGATTCCTCCAGCCTGAAGTCCATCGTCAAGGGCGGCAAGGAACTGGGCGAAGGCATCACCTGGGGCGACGTCTCCAAGAGCTCCCTCTACAAGACCATCCACCTCTCCGCGACCAGCCCGGAAGACGACATGGCCATGCCCCCGAAGAAGTCCCACGAGAAGAACCCGCCCCTCACGAAGGAGCAGGTCGCCAAGATCAAGGCCTTCATCGAAGCCAAGTAAGCCTAACGGCTTGCTGACGAAAAGCCCGCGGAACCCCGCGGGCTTTTTTTGTGTCTCATGTGGAAGGACCTAAGCGCGGTCGCTTGCGTTTGACCCCACCCCGAAGCGACTCCATATCACCCAGACCCCTTTCCGTCCCATGACGCCCCTTCACCGCCTCGAAGCACGCCTGCACGCCCTGACCTTCGGACAGGCCGCCATCCTGGTCGCCGCCGCCAATCTCCTCTTGGTCGCGCTGGCCTTCCTACTGCCCCCTGACGGCTCGGAGCGGGGCCCGGCCATCCTGTCCATCCTCGGCAACTTCCACATCCTCGCCCTGCACATCCCGGCCGCCGTGCTGCTCATCGTGCCGATGTTCGAGTTCTTCGAACGCCACGAGCAGGCCACTGCGACCGTCCGTCGTCTGTCCGTCTTCTCGGCCGCCGGAACCTGGGGCGCCGTCCTCTGCGGCATCCTGCATGCCCACTTCAACGGCTTTGCCGGCGAAGCCATCGAACTCCACCTCTGGGGCGGCATCGGCGCCTCCGCCTTCGCCGGACTGGCCAGCCTGCTGCTCTCGAAGTCGTTCACGGTGCGCCTGGCCAGCCAGGTCGTGGCCATCGGGGTGATGAGCTTCGCCGCGCACGTCGGCGGCGAGCTTGTCCACGAGGAAGGCTTCCCCTTCAAGGCCAACAAGACCGCCTCCCCCCGGCCGGGCAAGCCTGCACCCGACGTGGAGCCCGGCGCCAAGCGCGACGACTATGCGCAGGTCATCGCCCCGATCCTCGAAGCCCACTGCGTCGAGTGTCACGGCGCCAAGAAGGTCAAAGGCAAGCTCCGCATGGATTCGCTCGAGGCCCTCAAGAAGGGCGGCTCGGAAGGCGCGGCCTTCGTCGCCGGCGACCTGAAGCAGAGCCTCATGCACGTGCGCGTGACGCTCGACCCGTCGGACGATGAATTCATGCCGACCGAAGGCAACCCGCTCACGAAGGAGCAGATCCAGGCCTTCGCCCTCTTCATCGAAGGCAAGCCCATCCCGGACGACGTGGCCAAGGCCGCCCTCGCCGCGACCAAGGCGCCCAAGCAGGCCCCGAAGAAATAATCCGATGCGCTCTTTGCTGCCCTTGCTCCTCGCCGCCTGCGCGTTCGCCGCGCCGACGGTCCCGAAGAAGAAACCCGAACCGATCAAGCCGCTCACGCCGGCGCAGAAGTCGGATTACGCCAAGGTCGTCCAGCCGATGTTCGACGCGCAGTGCGTCTCCTGCCACGGCCCCAAGAAAGTGAAAGGCAAGCTGCGCCTCGACACCCTCGAAGCCACCCTCAAGGGCGGCAAGAACCTGGCCTTCACGATCGGCCGGCCCAACGACAGCATGCTCCTGGCCCGCGTCTTCCTTGATCGTTCGGCGGGCGACGTCATGCCGCCGAAGGAAGAACATCCGCTGACCGAGAAGCAGAAGGAAGCCCTCTACGCCTTCGTCGAAGGCCAGCCCATCCCCGACGAACTGGCCAAGGCCGCGATCGCCGATACCAAGAAGGCCCTGACCGCCCCCAAGCCGGCCCCGAAGCCTAAGAAGTAGGTTTTTCTTTTGCCCGCCGACCCCCTCGCCCCCTTTATCCCAGATACCCCATGAAACTCCGTACCCTCCTCGCGCTGGCCGCCCTCGTCGGCCTGACCTCCACGCTCGCCGCCGAGCAGAAGCCTCTGCGCGTCCTCATCGTCGCCGGCGGTTGCTGCCACGATTACGCCACGCAGAAAGAAGTCCTGAAGAAGGGCATCGAAGCCCGCGTGAACGCCGTGGTCGAAGTCGCCTACGACCCGACCAAGTCCACCAAGCCGCTCTTCGAACTCTTCAAGAGCCCGGACTGGGGTAAGAACTTCGACGTCGTCGTCCACGACGAGTGCGCCGCCGACATCACCGACCAGGCCTACGTCGCCAACATCGTCAACGCCCACAAGAACGGCCTGCCCGCCGTGAACCTCCACTGCGCCATGCACAGCTACCGCTGGGGCAACTTCCGGACGGCCGTGAAGGCCGGCGACGACAACGCCAGCTGGTACGAGATGCTCGGCCTGCAGTCCACCGGCCACGGTCCCCAGCAGCCGATCGCCATCACCTTCACCGACAAGTCCCACCCGGTGACCACCGGCCTCGCCGACTGGACCACCGTCAACGAAGAGCTCTACAACAACGTCCAGGTCCTGGGCGCCAAGACCCTCGCCACCGGCAACCAGAAGATCCCGGAGAGGAAGGACAAGAAGGGCAAGGTCACCCCGGCCTCCGAAGCCAACGCCATCGTCGCCTGGACCAATGAGTTCGGCCCGAAGAAGACCCGCATCTTCAGCACCACGATCGGCCACAACAACGCCACCGTCGAAGACGCCCGTTACCTCGACCTCGTCGGACGCGCCGTCCTGTGGTCGGCCGGCAAGCTCGAAGCCGACGGCAAGCCCTCCGCCGGTTTCGGCAAGTAAGCCGTCAGGCAAATCAACCAAAGCCCCGGACCTCCGGGGCTTTTTTATGCCCGTGCGGCCGCCGCAGGGCGGGCGAAGGTAGGGGCGTGGCTCTGCCGCGCCCTCCGATCGAGGAGTGCAAGGCGAAGCCTTGCCCCTACCCGCGTTCGCCCTGCGGCGAACTAGGACAGCACGTGGTGCTGTCCCTACCTCGATACAACCAGGTCGTGACGGGGTCCCGACCCTACCAATCGCCTTCCCTGCGAAGTCATTCGTATGCACACTACCCCTACCCCAACCCCTAACCCTACCCCTCTAAACCCGATGCGCCCCCTCCTCGCCCTCCTCGCGCTCACCGCTTCCTCCTTCGCCGCGGAAACCCTGCCGCTCTGGCCGGGTGATGCGCCTGAGGGCAACGGCAAGTTCTCCGACTCCTCCAAGGCGAAGATCACCGTACACCTGCCCGAGAAGCCGAACGGCGCGGCGATCGTGATCTGCCCCGGCGGCGGCTACGGCGGCTTGGTGACCAAAGGCGAAGGCCACGGCATCGCCGCCTGGCTCAACGCCCAAGGCATCGCCGGCATCGTCCTCGAATACCGTCTCCCGGCCGGACGTCCTTACGTGCCGCTCCTCGACGCCCAGCAGGCGATTCGCACCGTGCGCGCCAACGCCGCCCGGTGGAAGATTGATCCGAAGAAAGTCGGCATCATCGGCTTCTCCGCCGGCGGCCATCTCGCCTCGACGGCGACCGTACACTTCGATGCCGGCGAAGGAAAAAGCACCGATGCGATCGCGCGCGAAAGCAGCCGCCCCGACTTCTCGATCCTGATCTATCCGGTCATCAGCATGGATGTCGGTGTCCACCGCGGCTCCAAGAAGAACCTGATGGGCGAAACGCCGGCCGCCGACCTCCCGGAATATTTCTCGACGCAGAAGCACGTGAAGGCCAGCACTCCGCCCGCCTTCCTGGCGCACGCGCTCGATGACAAGGTCGTGGGCATCGAGAACAGCCGCATGTTCTACGCGGCCCAGCAGAAGGCAGGCCTCCCGACCAGGCTCGTCGAACTCCCTAACGGCGGCCACGGCCTCAACGGCTACAAGGGCCCCTCCTGGGACAAGTGGCAGGCCGAAGCGCTCGTCTGGCTCAAGGAAATCAAGGTCCTGCCCTGACCCTCGATAAAGGACTTCAAATCCGCCGGAATACTTCCCATATACAAGGCCTCCCCATGAAATCCCTCCTCCTCGCCCTGCTCGCCACCGGCTCCCTCTTCGCCGGCGAAAAGGTCACCCTCACGCTCGCTGACTTCACCGACCTCAAAGGCGGCGCTCCTGCCGGCGGCTGGCAGACCGAAGAAGGCGGCGTCATCCGTCTCGTCGCCCAGAAGGGCACGGGCGCCCTGATCTCCAAGAAGGAATACACGAACTTCGAACTCACCTGGGAATGGCGCCTCGAAGCCAAGGGCAACAACGGCATCAAGTTCTGGGTCACCGAAATCAAGGACGCCAAGGGCAAGGGCGCGTGGCTCGGCATCGAATACCAGATGATCGACGACGACGGCCACCCCGACGGCCTTCGCGGCGGCAGCCACAACACGGGCTCGATCTACGACATCGTCGACTCCGCCAAGGATAAGGCCAAGAAACCCATCGGCGAATGGAACCAGAGCCGCATCGTGGTGAAGGACGGCAAGATCGAGCACTACCTCAACGGCAAGCTGAGCTCTTCGGCCGACACGAAGTCCGAGGAATGGAAGGCCGCCATCGCCAAGAGCAAGTTCAAGAACAACAAGGGTTTCGGGCCCGGCCACGGCAAGCTGATGCTCACCGAGCACGGCGACCCGTGCTGGTTCCGCAACATCGTCGTCACCGAACTCTGAGCCCGCTCAGAGCCGGTGAATCAAGGGCGCCCGCAGGGCGCCCTTTTTCGTGCCCGTTCAGGCGCCGAGCGTGATCCGCAGCCCGTCATAGCAGAGCCCGACGTTCGAGTGCTCGACCTTGAGACGGGCCATCGTGGTCGCGTAATCGACCTGGAAAGTCATGTGCGTCAGCAAAGCGCGGGGGACCCGCAGATCGGCCGCCGCCTGACAGGCCTGATCGACCGTCATGTGCGTCGGATGCGGGTTCGGCCTCAGGCCGTCGAGGATCGCGAGGTCGGCATGCGCACCCAGTTCAATCGACTGCTCGGTCATCGCCCGGCAGTCCGTATAATAGGCGAACTTACGACCCGTCGAAGGTTCTTCGAAGACGAGGCCGAGGGTGGACTCATTGCCGTGCGGCAGGAGCGTCGAACGGATGATGCCGCCGCCGGGCAGGACGAGCTTCGACGGCATGAGGTTCAGTCCCAGTGAGACGTAACCCGAGGCCGCCGGCTTGCCGACGGCGTAAGGGAAGATGGCCTTGATCCGCTCGAGGCCGACGTCGGTCGAATACACCGGGATGGCCGCCCCGCCCTTGTTCGTGCAGAACTGACGAAGGTCATCCATGCCGAGCACGTGGTCGGCATGGCCGTGGGTCAGGATGAACGTGTCGACCTCGCGGACATCGTATTTCAGGCACTGCGTCCGGAACTCCGGGGCGGCGTCGACCTGGACGTGATGGCCCTCGATGACGACATGGATGCTCGTCCGGGCGCGCCAGTTGCGCTCCTCCTTCAGATCCAGCCCCGGATTGTCATGGGCGGGCAAGGGACAGCCCTGCGACGTGCCGCAGCCCATGATGAGGATTTCCATGAGGCGAAGAAGACGAGAAAGGCGATGAAAGGCAAGAGGCGGACTTCGCTGAGTATCGAGTATGGAGTATCGAGTATAGGGTTAATGCCAGGGGCATAAGGGGGTGACACCCTTCAGGGAATAGCCGACGAGGCCGCAGGTGACCGCTCACCACCATGCCTTTCACTCCTGGCGATGAAACCTTCCCAACCCCTCGGCCCGGTTAAGACCTATCGCGATCTGCTCGTCTGGCAAAAAGCCAAGCTGATGGCCGTCTCGATTTATCGCCTCTGCGAGACACCCGGTCTTTCGCGAAAATATACTCTTTGCGACCAGATGACCCGTGCGGCCATTTCCATCGCCTCGAATATCGCCGAGGGCGACGAACGGAGCACCAACAAGGAATCACTGCGCTTCGTCGTCATCGCCCGGGCGTCGCTGGCGGAACTCGAGACTCAGATGGAGATCGCCCATGAAATCGGAGCGGTCAGCCAAGAGGATGTCGCCAGGTTCCGAGCCTTGGCCGAAGAACTGGGACGACTCATAGGGGGCGTTATCCGCATGAGGCAGGACCGGGAAAGGCTTTCCACCGACCGTTAGTAGTCAGCCGTGGCAGAAGGCGGCATTTTGGGCGGGGGAAGCCCTTTTCACGCTACTCTATACTCGATACTCCATTCCCGACCGCCTTTACTCCCTCCCCTTCGGCAGTCCCCCGAGACTCCATACTCGATACTCCATACTCTCAGTCCCCGACTTCCGTGTTCGCCAACCTCACCGACAAACTTACCAAGGCCCTCCGCGACCTCCGGGGGCTCTCCAAGCTCTCCGAGGAGAACATCGCCCCGGCGCTGACCGAGGTGCGCTCGGCGCTGATGTCCGCCGACGTCAATTTCAAGGTCGCCAAGGACTTCACCGAACGCGTCAAGGTCGCCTGCCTCGGCCAGGCCGTCATCGAGTCCGTCAACCCGGGCCAGATGGCCGTCAAGATCGTGTCCGACGAGCTCACGAAGCTCCTCGGCGAAGGCGAGCGCCCGATCGACCCCCGTCGCCCGCTCCGCGTGCTCCTCGTCGGCCTCCAGGGCTCCGGCAAGACCACCAGCGCCGCCAAGCTCGCCAAGCACCTCGTCAAGAAGGAGGGCATCCGGAAGCCGTCCCTCGTCGCCGCCGACTTGCGCCGCCCCGCGGCCATTGACCAGCTCGAGACCCTCGCCAAGAACGAAGGCTTCGACTTCCGCGCCGACCGCTCCGCGACCGACGTCGCCGCGATGGTGGGCCGCCTCGTCAAGGAAGCCGAAGCCGCCGCCGCGGACCTCGTCATCGTCGACACCGCCGGCCGCCTGCAGATTGACGGCGACCTGATGGAAGAAGTCCGCCGCGTGCGCGACGCCTTCCAGCCGCACGAGGTCTTCCTCGTCGCCGACGCCGCCCTCGGCCAGCAGGCCGTCGACGTGGCCGCCAAGTTCCACGAATCCACGCCCCTCACGGGCATCATCCTGACCAAGCTCGACGGCGACGCCCGTGGTGGCGCCGCGCTGTCGATGAAGTCCGTCACGGGCGTCCCGATCCGCTACATGGGCACGGGCGAGAAGTCCTCTGACTTCGACACCTTCCACCCCGACCGCATGGCCCAGCGTATCCTGGGCATGGGCGACGTCGTCTCCCTCGTCGAGAAGGCCCAGGAGGTCGTCGACCACAAGGAAGCCGAGCGTCTGGCCGAGAAGATGAAGAAGGCCGACTTCGACCTCGAGGACTTCCTCGCGCAGATGTCGCAGATGAAGAAGATGGGCCCGCTCGGCGACATCATGAAGATGATGCCCGGCATGGGCGGCATCCAGGTCGGCGCCAAGGAAGAGAAGCACCTTGCGAAGACCGAAGCCATCGTGCTTTCGATGACCAAGAAGGAGCGTCGTAATCCCGACATCCTCAACGGCTCCCGCCGCCAGCGCATCGCCAAGGGCTCGGGCACCCAGGTCAGCGACGTCAACGCGCTGATCAAGCAGTTCTCCCAGATGCGCGAGATGATGCGCATGATGAAAGGCGGCAAGGGCAAGGAGCTCATGCGTCGCATGGGCCAGATGGGCGGCGGCCGCGGCGGCATGCCCGGTGGCGGTTTTCCGGGCGGCGGTTTCCCCGGCATGCGCTGATCGCCATGTCCAAGATGATTCCCTTCGACCCGGCCCTCCTCTCCCGTCCGGGCTGGATCTTCGACTGCGACGGCACCCTCGCGGCCTCCATGTGGATCCACCACCGCAGCTGGACCCACATCGTCAGCAAGCAGATCGGTCGTCCGTTCGACTTCCCCTGGCCCCTCTTCTGCTCGATGGGCGGCATGTCCGCCGTCGACACCTGCCAGCGCCTCAAGGCCGACTACGGCTTCGACCTGAACGTCGAGCAGCTGCTCGCCGATGGCCATGAGTTCCTCGAGGAGCACCTCGCCAAGGACGTCACCGCCCGCCACGAAGTCGTCGCCGTCGTCCACCACGTCCGCGGCCTCGGCCACAAGACCGCAGTCGCTTCGGCCGGCCGACGCGACCACGTGCACACCACACTCAAGCGCATCGACATCACGCACCTCTTCGACGCCGTCATCACCGCCGAAGACGCCCCGCGCTCCAAGCCGCACCCTGACCTCTTTCTCGCCGCCGCGGACCGCCTCGGCCTGAAGCCCGCCGACTGCGTGGTCATCGAGGACAGCCCACGCGGCAAGGAAGCCGCCGACGCCGCGGGGATGGCGTGTATTTTGGTGGAGCCGGCATAAATTTAGGGGACACGTGGGCCGGCTTCATGAGGCCGCCGCATGGTGGCCTGAGGTAGGGGCACGGTTACGACGTGCCCGGGCGTGGCGTAGCCCCGCCCCTACCCATGCGTCCACCATCCGGCGGACGAGACACACCATCTCAACTATGCACGCTAATCGTGCATAGCATGATTGCATCCTTTAGGCATCGCTGATAACCAACATGCCTCATGAAAAAGAAACTCCTCAACGTCCACCCGGGTGAACTGCTCCGCGAGGAGTTCCTGATGCCCCTTGGAATCACGGCCTACCGCCTGGCCAAGGGCGCCCGACTGCCCCACCAGCGCGTGAACGAGATCCTCAAGGAGCGCCGTGGCATCACCGCCGAGACCGATCTGCATCTCTGCGCCTACCTCGGCCTCGAGCCAGGCTACTGGCTGCGCGCCCAGCTCGCCTACGACCTCAGACAGGCCATCAACACCATCGGCCCCAAGGTGAAGGCGAGCATCAAGCCGCTGCAGGTGGCGTAAATTGAAACGATTCAACTAGGGCACGACGCGGTCGTGCCCCTACCTCGATGCAGGCACAAAAAAGGACGGCACCGGGTGCCGTCCTTTCGTTTAGGGGCGATCGCCTTAGGCGATCACTTCTTGAGTTTAGCGCAGAAACGGGCGAGGCGCTCGAGGCCCTGGGCGATGACCTGGTCGGAGGTCGCGTAGCTGAGGCGGATGTAGCCTTCGGAGCCGAACGCAGAACCGGGGACGACGGCCATCAGTTCTTCTTCCAGCAGGCGGTCGGCGAACTGGGCGGAGGTCAGGCCGAACGACTTGATGTTCGGGAAGAGGTAGAACGCACCCTGCGAGCGGTAGCAGGTCAGGCCAGGGATGGCGTTGAGACCGGCGAGGAGGTTGAGACGGCGCTTGTCGAACACGGCGCCCATCTCGGCGAGGGAGGCCTTGGCCTTGTCGGGGTGCTGGTGCACCGCGAGGGCGCCGAACTGGGCGAAGGTGGTGGCGTTGGACGAGATCTGGCTCTGCAGGTCGGCCACGGCGGCGGCGAGGGCCTTGTCGGAGGCGACGAGCGTGCCGAGGCGCCAGCCGGTCATGGAATAGCTCTTGGCGTAGCCGGAGACGGTGATGGTCAGGCGGGCGGCCTCGGGCGAGAAGGTCGCCGGGCTGCAGGTGGTCTGGCCGTCATAGACGAGGTTCTCGTAGATCTCGTCGGACATGATCCAGACGTTGGACTTCACGCAGATGGCCACGAGGGCTTCGAGCTCGGCGCGGGTGTAGACGGCGCCGGTCGGGTTGGACGGACTGTTGATGATGACCATGCGCGTCTTCGGGGTGAGCGCGGCGGTCAGCTGGGCCGGGGTGATCTTGAAACCGGTGACGTCCTCGGCGTTGACGACGACGGGGGTGCCGCCGGCGAGCTTCACCATCTCAGGGTAGCTCACCCAATACGGGGCCGGAATGATGACTTCGTCGCCGGCGCTGATCGTGGCGAGGATGGCGAGGTAGCAGGACATCTTGCCACCCGGGGAGACGACGACGTTGGCGTCGGCGATGCCGGTGAAGCCGCGACGGGTGTAGTCTTCGGCGATGGCCTTACGGAGGGCGGGGATGCCCGGCGTGGGGGCATACTTGGTCTGGCCGTCGGCCAGGGCCTTGGCGCAGGCGTCCTTGACGAACAGCGGGGTGTCGAAGTCGGGCTCGCCGACGCCGAAGCCGACGACGTCCTTGCCGGCGGCCTTGAGGGCCTTCGCCTTGGCATCGACGGCGAGGGTCGGTGAAGGGGCGACGTTGCGGGCCCAGGAGGAGAGAGCGGGATTCGACATGGCGTGGAGCCCCCACGCAAAGGACTCCCGGCGGATTGGCAAGACTGAGTGAATGCGAGGGCCCGAGGGCATGAGGACCGGAGGGCCAGAGAACCCAAGAGAGACGGGTGGCAGGTGGCGGCCTCAGGTGGCGGGTGGCAGGCGCAACGGACACCTCACCCTACCCTGCTCGCGCTGCTGCCACCAGCCACCCGGAGCTGCCACCCGCCACCTGAATCGACTGTCTCTCTTGCCTCAGATGTCGATGGCGTCGTCCTTGGCCTTCTGGGCGTTGGCCTTGGCTTCGTTGGCCCGGCGCAGCGGCTTGAGCTGGTCGATCCCGACAGTGGACGAGATCATCCAGGAGGTGATGGAGATCGTGAGGGTCGCCATGGCCCAGTTGCTCAAGTGGAAGTCCTTGATGAGACTATCGGTCAGGGCGAGGATCGCGCCGTTGGTCACGAAGAGCACCAGATAGGCGCCGAGGCCGAGGGTGAGGAACAGGATCGGAATCGAGACGATCATGAAGATCGCCAGGAGGAACGGACGCAGGAAGGAGTTGAACAGGCCAAGGACCACCGCGACGACGCCCAAGGTCACGGGGTCACCGTAGTTCAGGAAGCCAAAATACTTAGCCAAGAACACCCCCAGGGCGAGGGAACCCCATTCAAGCATCAAGACACCGAGACGACGGGCGACTTCCATCCCCGCATCATACCACAGGAAAGCCCCCCGACAAGGGGGGACTTTTCCCGTGGTCTGCCCTCAGCGGGCGTGGCGGACGTCCTCGCCGGAGAGCAGGAAGATGACCTGCTCGGCGATGTTCTTGGAATGGTCGCCGATGCGCTCGAGGGCCTTGGAGATGAAGATCAGCTCGACGTGGGAGGCGGACACCTTGGCGGCGTCGCCGGCCTTGCCGAAGAGCTCCTCGTAGTTCCGACGGTTGAGGGCGTCGATCTCGGCATCGCGGGTCAGGACCAGGCGGGCCTTCGCGAGGTCGCCCTCGATGAAGCTGTCGATGGCCAGGCGCAGGACTTCGCAGGCGATGATGCCTTCGGCCGGGACGTGGAGCAGGTCCTTGAGCGGGCCGCGCTCGGAGATGACCATGGCTCGCTTGGCGATGACCGAGGCTTCGTCGGCGATACGCTCGAGGTCGTGGCCGATGTCGCGGGCGGCGAGGAGCAGACGGACGTCGCTGCCCATCGGGCCGAAGAGCGTCAGGTAGCGCATGATCTCGCGGTCGACGCGCTTCTCGAGCTCGTCGACGCGGTCGTCCATGCCGCGGACCTGGAGCGCCAGGGAGTCGTCGCCGTTCTCGACGGCGCGGAGCACGAGGCGGGTCATGTCGAGCGAGCGCTCGCCCATCAGGATCAGGTCATCCCGGAGCTGGCGGAGTTCGTCGTGGAAGAAGCGTTGCATGTGTGTGTTTGTTTGAGAATCAACCGAAACGTCCGGAGATGTAGGCCTCGGTCTGGGCCTGTGTCGGGTTCATGAAGATCTTCTCGGTGGTGTCGTATTCGATCTGCTTGCCGAGGTAGAAGAAGGCCGTGCGGTCGGAGACGCGGGCGGCCTGCTGCATCGAGTGGGTGACGATGACGATGGTGAACTGCTCCTTCAGCTCGTGGATGAGCTCCTCGATCTTACCGGTCGCGATCGGGTCGAGGGCCGAGCAAGGCTCGTCCATCAGCAGGATCTCGGGGCGGTTGGCGATGGCGCGGGCGATGCAGAGACGCTGCATCTGGCCGCCGGAAAGGCCGAGGGCGCTGTCGTCGAGTCGGTCCTTCACCTCGTCCCAGAGGGCGGCCTTGCGGAGCGAGGTCTCACAGGCCTCCTCGAGGACGGCGCGGTCGCGCACGCCGACCACGCGCAGGGCGTAGACGACGTTCTCGAAGATGGATTTCGGGAAGGGATTGGACTTCTGGAAGACCATGCCCACGCGACGGCGGAGGGAGATGACCTCCAGGCCGGGGTCGTAGATCGAACGGCCGTTGATGGTGATGTCCCCTTCGTGACGGATGCCGTCGACGAGGTCGTTCATGCGGTTCAGGTTGCGCAGGAGCGTGGACTTACCGCAACCGGACGGGCCGATGAAGGCGACGACCTGACGCTCAGGGATGTCGAGGGAGATGGCGTCGAGGGCCTTCTTCTCTCCGTAATAGAAACCGAAGTCGCGGATGCTGATGTAGTCCTTGCGGCCTTCGCGTTCGGCGGCGGGGCGGACCTTGATACGGGAAGAAGAAGGAGGATTCATGATCGGGGGCATGAGTGGGTTTTTATTAGAAGGAAGCCCCCTTGAAGCGGGCACGAAGGCGGTTGCGGATCCAGATCGCGCCGAGGTTCAGGCAGACGACGAGGACGATGAGCAGGAGCGTAGTCGCGAAGACCATCGGGCGGGCCGCGTCCGAGTCGGGCGACTGGAAGCCGAGGTCATACACGTGGAAGCCCAGGTGCATGAACTTACGGTCCATGTGCAGGAACGGGGCGGAGCCGTCGAAAGGCAGGGTCGGGGCGAGCTTCACGACGCCCACGAGCATGAGCGGAGCGACCTCCCCTGCCCCACGGGCCATGGCGAGGATGACGCCGGTCAGGATACCAGGCGCGGAGGCCGGCAGAAGGATGTCGCGGATGGTCTGCCACTTCGAGGCACCGGTGGCCAAGGAGGCCTCGCGCATGCCGCGCGGGACCGCCGCCAAGGCTTCTTCGGTGGCCACGATGACGACCGGCAAGGTCATCAGGGCGAGCGTGAGCGAGCACCAGAGCAGGCCGCCCGTGCCGAAGACCGGCGTGTTGTTGTTATACTTCAGCTGGTCGGCGAAGAACAGCTGGTCGATCGAGCCGCCGAGGACGTAGACGAAGAAGCCGAGGCCGAAGACGCCGAAGACGATCGAGGGCACGCCGGCGAGGTTGTTGACGCTGATGCGCACGATGCGCAGGACGGCGCCCTGCTGGGCGTATTCGCGGAGGTAGATGGCGGTGATGACGCCGAAGGGCGTGACCAGCAGGCTCATGAAGACCGTCATGACCAGCGTGCCGAAGATGGCCGGCATCAGGCCGCCCTCGGTGTTGGCCTCGCGAGGCTCGTCGAAGATGAACTCCCCGAGACGGGAGGCGAAGAGCTTCACGCGGCCCCAGGTATCGAGACGGTTCGGGAACCAGGCGCGGATGACCTGCGTGAGCGGCACGACGACCTCGCGTCCGGCGGCGTCCTGCGAGACGAGCGAGGCGACCGCACCCCCGGCGACGACCTTCTTGCCCTCGTCCTGCAGGGCCGCGAAACGACCGTCGAGTCCGGCGATCTCCTTCTGCAGGGCGGCGATGTCGTCGGTGAGCTTCAGGTCCTCGGCCCGGCGCAGCGCCACGCGGGCCTTGTCCATCGCCGCGTTGACGTCGCCGATGCGGTGGCGGTTGATCTCGATGAGCTTCTCGCGGACGGCCGCGGCCGCGGCGACCTCGGCCTGGAAGGCCGCTTCGAAGGCGGGGTCGGCGACGAGGATGACCTTGCCGTCGGACTTGCGCAGGGACTGCGGGCGGACGAAGGCCGGTCCGTTCTCGACTCGCTCCAGGCCGAGGACGTCGGCCGGGAAGGTCTCGCCCTTGATCCTGGCCTCGTCGACCCAGAGGTAGGAGTTGCCGTTCAGCTCGCGGAGGCCGACCTGATACTGGCGCTCATAGCGCGGCTGATCCGCCGGCGAGCCCGCGCGGATACGACGTTGGGCGAGCTGACCGATCAGGACGCGACCGTCGTCGACCTGCGCCACCGGCACGGGCGGGGCCCAGAAGACCGTGGCACCGTTCATCAGGACCAAGGCGAGCAGGCCCACGACCATGCCCAAGCCGATGATCAGGCCTAGGCCGCTGAACCAGACCCAGGCTTCGCCCCGGGGAGTGCTGCTGTCGGAAGAGGAAGGCATGTTCAGACGACTTTGTAGCGCTCACGGAGGCGCTGGCGGAGCACTTCCGCGAGGGTGTTGATCACGAAGGTGAGCAGGAAGAGGCAGCAGGCGCCGAGGAAGAGCGCCCGGTAGTGCGTGTGGCCCGCAGCGGCCTCAGGCAGCTCCACCGCGATGTTGGCGGAAAGCGTCCGCATGCCGCTGAACGGATTGGTGTCCATGACCGCGGTGTTCCCCGTGGCCATCACGACGATCATCGTCTCGCCGATGGCGCGGCCGAAGCCGATCATCACTGCCGAGACGATGCCGGAGATCGCGGTCGGGACGACGACGCTCCAGACCGTCTGCCAGCGGCTGGCGCCGAGGGCGAGGGAACCGGAGACGAGGGAGTTGGGCACGTTGGAGAGGGCGTCCTCGGCGATGGTGAAGACGATCGGGATGACGGCGAAGCCCATCACGAAGCCGACCACGAGCGAGTTGCGCGAGTCATACGTCTCGCCGGTCGTCTGGCGCCACCACTCGCGGAAGTCGGCGATCGGCAGCCCGGAGGCGCTGTCCTTGACGGTGAAGCACAGGGATTCGATCGCCGGTCCGGCCTGCCAGGCGCCCCAGACGCAGAGGGCGAGGAAAGGCAGCAGCCAGAGGAACTCCATGCCCGGACGGACCTGCCGGCGGACGGGCTGCGGCAGCACGGACCAGAGGAAGCCGGCGAAGAGCGCGGCGGGCGCCAGGATGCCGATGGCGCAGAAGAGCGAGACCAGCCGGGGGTCGACCAGGGGAGCGAGCCAGAGGCCGGCCAGGAAGCCGAGCACGACGGACGGCAGCGAGGCCATGATCTCCATCACCGGCTTGACCACCTGACGGTATTCCGGCCGCAGGAACTGGGAGACGTAGATCGCCGCGGTGAGCGCGATCGGCAAGGCGAAGAGCAAGGCGTAGAACGTGCCCTTGACGGTGCCGTAGAAAAGCGGGACGAGCGAATACTTCGGCTCGAACTCGTCGGAGCCCGCGCTCGACTGCCATGAGTATGCGGGGCCGGTGGCGCCCTCATACCAGATCTTGCCGAAGAAGGTCTTCCACGAAGATTCCGGGTGATGATCGACGACGCTCCAGCGATGAAGTTTACCGTCGGCGGACAGCGCCGTGAAGCGGTCGTAGTTACCGGCGAAGGCCACCTGTCGGATGTCCGCGGCCGGAGCCTCGCCTTCCCAGCGGACCGTGCCGGTCGTCATGTTCGTCAGCTGCAGCCGGCCTCCGGCCACCGCGAGGTAGCACTTGTTGGATTCGGCGGCGTAGATGCCCTGCCCCGCCCCGGGGAGTTTCTCGCCGTCGTGGATCTTGCCCCAGCGACGCAGGCTCCTGCCGTCAGGCTGGAGCTGCGGATACATCGACCAGACCTGCTGGGCGCCGGCCTTGTCGACGAAGACCACCGAGACGTTGCCGAAGATCAGGCCCGCCGAGGCGACCGCCGGATCGGCCGCCTCCTTGAACGGGAAGAATGACTGCAGGAAAGAGAAGGTCGTGCCGTCGTCGGCGTACGTCCGGACCTCACCGGAACGACCGACCACGATGAGCGACTCCGCGGTGGAAGGCAGGAGCACCTGCTCGACGGAAGGGGCGTCGGCCGCCACGACGAACGGCGGGCTCACGGTCACCTTGCCGCGGCCGCCGAGGCCTCTGCGTTCGGTCAGACGGACCGCGGTGAGGAGCGGCTTGCCGCCCTCATCCTGGCGTACGACCATCAGACGGGACTGCGGGCCCTTGGCGTTCCAGACATCCAGGCAAGGCAGGCCGGCGCGACCGACCGGCACCGGCTCCAGGGCGGTGACCACGGGCTCGATCGTGCGCTTGCCGGCCGCATCGAAGCTCGAGCGGTAGACGACGCGGACTTCCTGGACGGATCCGTCGGACAGACCGAGGAAGACCAAGCCGGTCCGCGGGTAACTGCGGACCGAGGTCACGCGACGATCGCCGAGCGACGGCGCCCACTCGAGGACCTTGGCCCCGCCCTTGGAACGGAGGCAGAGGATCGAACCGTCGCGGCGGACGACGAACGGCATCTCGCCGTACTCGTCTTCGCCGAAGGCGACGGCGTCGGCCGGCACCGTCAGCGCGCTCGCCGGGGAGACCTTGGCTCCCACGAAGAGCGGGAAGACCTGGAAGACCAGGAACGCCAGCATGCCGAAGACCGCGAGCACCACGCCGACGCCGCCGAAACGTATCAGCCGTCCCATCCAACGGTCCGCCGCCAACGTGAAAGGACTGACCGTGAAGCGCGAATCCGGCGCCGCAGACGGCGCAGGCTTTGGGTCGGAAGTTGCCATCAGGTGTCGTTTGCGTGTCGGAAATCCTAGGAAAGGGTAAGGCGGGGAGACCCCGCCTTGGGAGGACCCGAGACCGTATCGCCACGCTTTGCAGACCGACCCCGGAGGGCGTGGTGGCGGCGATACGGTTTCGAGACCAAACTTATTCGGCGCTGTAGAACTTCAGCGAGGCGCGGCCTTCGTCGGCGACGTCGGCGGGCAGCGGGAAGTAGCCGTCCTTGATGACGATCTCCTGGCCCTGCTTGGAGAGGACGAAGGTGACGAACTCGCTGGTCAGCTTGTCCATGGGCTTGGCGGGAGCCTTGTTCACGTAGACGTAGAGGTAGCGCGACAGCGGGTAGGTGCCGTTGAGGCAGTTGGCGTAGGTGGGCTCGACGTAGTGGGTGGTGCTGCCGGCCGCGAGGGCGAGGGCGCGCACGCCGGAGGTGGCGTAGCCGATGCCGGAGTAGCCGATCGCGCCGACGTCGGCGGCGATGCCCTGGACGACGGACGAGGAGCCCGGCTGTTCCTTCACGGTGTCCTTGAAGTCGCCGTTGTTGAGGGCGACTTCCTTGAAGTAGCCATAGGTGCCGGAAGCGGAGTTACGACCGAAGACCGAGACGGTCTTGCCGGCGAGGGCGCCCTTCTGGCCGAGTTCGGCCCAGGTGGCGACGTTCTGGCCGCCGAGCTTGCGGGTGGAGGAGAAGATGCCGTCGACCTGGGAGAGGGAGAGTCCCTTGATGGCGTTGTCCTTATGGACGAACACGGCGAGGGCGTCGATGGCGACCGGGATGCGGGTCGGCTTGTGGCCGAACTTGGCGGCGAAGGCGGCAACTTCGGTGGACTTCATCTCGCGGCTCATCGGGCCGACCTGGGCGACGCCGGATGAGAGGGCGACCGGAGCGGTGCCCGAGCCCTTGCCTTCGACTTGGATCTTCACGTTCGGGTACTGGGCCTTGAAGCCTTCGCTCCAGAAGGTCATCAGGTTGTTCAGGGTGTCGGAGCCGACGGAGTTGAGGTTGCCCGACACGCCGGAGGTCACGGCGTAGGCCGGGAGCTTCGGATCGACGGAGACATTGGCGGCCTGCACAGTGACGGCGGTCACGGTGAGGGCGGCCAGGGCTAAGGACTTGAGGAGGGAGTTCATGTGGTGGAAAGCACTGACATCATCCCACATGATTGTTACGAACGCGTGTCGGAGGGGTGTTTCTTCGGTGATAGGCTCCCCCCCCCCTAAAAACACCCCATTTCAAGGCCAGAAACCCACTTAATTGAGGTATTCCTTCAAGATCTGGGCCGAGCGGGCCTCCGCCTCGGCCACCGGGAGACCGCCTTTGACTCCCGGACGCTTATGTCCGGTCTTCATGAGCCAGGCATCCCGCAGCGTGGCGGAGCTCTCGCGGAGCAGCTTGAGCTTCTCCCCTTCGGCGAAGGCCACGTCCGCCTTCCACTTCATCATCGGAGCGAGCGACTGCCACACGGCCTGCGCCATGAAGAGATGGCCCTGCTCGCCGGGGTGAAGATTATCTTTTGCGTAGATGAAAGTCGGATCGGCCTTCTTCGCCGCGGCGACGGCCTGATGCAGCAGATGATGGATGTCGATGACCTGCCAGCCCGCGGAGCGCTGCGCGACGAGCCACGCTCCGTAAGTTTCCATCACGCCGTCGTAATTGATCGCATCCTTCGCACGGTTATCTGGCGCATACAGCGGCGGCGTGACCATGAGGATCTGCGCGCCGGCGCGGATGCACGCGAGGCGGAGCTTGATGACGCCTTCCTGGAAGGCGAGCTGACGCGCGCCGTCGAGCGGCTGGTAGATGCCGTCGTTGATGCCGTAGCAGGCGACGACGAGCGTCGGCTTGAATTCGGCGAGCACGCGACCGAGACGTTCATGCAGGTCCGGACGCGGAAACGCGCCGCCGGCATGACCGGGTTCGGACAAGCCGGAAGTCGTCTCGCTCGAGAGCCCCATGTTCACGATCGTCGCGCGGGCCATGCCCTTCTGCGCGCGGATCGCCGACTCGACATAGACCGTCCAGTTGCCGCCGTAAGTGATGCTGTCGCCGAGGAAGAGGATACGCGGCTCCTGCTTGTCGGCGCGGAGTTGCGCGGTGAACAGGCATAGGAGGACGAGCAAAAGGCGTGGCATACCCCTCACATTGAAGTTTCGGCTGGGCCGATTAAAGCGGATTAAGGGACGACTTATTAACGGGGCGGTCACTTCCGCCTTCTCCCGGAGGGCGGACGGAGTATCGTCCGCTGTCCTGAACCCACCCATCCACATCAAGGGAGCCCGCACCCACAACCTCAAGGACGTGGAAGTGACCATCCCGCGTGGTCAGCTGACCGTCATCACCGGGGTCAGCGGCTCGGGCAAATCCTCTCTGGCCTTCGATACCCTGCACGCCGAAGGGAGCCGCCAGTACCTCGAATCCCTCTCCGCCAAGGCCCGCGGCATGCTGGATGCCGCCCCCCGGCCCGACGTGGACTTCATCCGGGGGCTCTCCCCGGTCATCGCCATCGCCCAGCGGACCGGCGGCAACACCAACCCCCGCTCGACGGTCGCCACCCTGACCGAGATCGCCGACCACGCCCGCCCCCTGTGGATCATCGCCGGCGACCGCCGCTGCCTCGAGGACGGCCACCCGGTCCGCCGCCGTTCGCTCGACGACAACCTCCGCGCCCTCGAAGCCATCCCGGACGGCACCCGCCTGATGGTCGTCGCCCCGGTCGCCAAGGATAAGCCCTCCATCCTCCTCGAAGCCTCCGCCGACCTCGGACGCCGTGGCTTCTCGCGCGTCCGCGTCGACGGTACTGTCGCCACCCTCGAAGAAGCCGCCGGCCTGCTGAGCGGCCGCGAAGCCAAGCAGCTCGACGTCGTGGTCGACCGCATTGTCGCGGGCCCCGACCAACGCAGCCGCCTCGCCGACTCGCTCGAACTGGCCTTCCGCGAAGGACGCCATCGCGCGAGCGTGCTCGCCGAGAAAGACGGACGCTGGGAAGAGCACGTGCTTTCACTCCACCTCGCCTGCGAACACTGCGGCGAGACGTATGAGCCCATCAGCCCGCGGGCGCTCTCGCACAACCATCCCGAGGGCGCCTGCCCGGATTGCGGTGGCCTCGGCCGGCAGATGCGCTTCCAGGAAAGCCTTTCGATCCACGACGAGTCCCTGTCGATCCATGACGGCGTCGTGAAGCCGTGGAAGTGCGCCACGCGCAAGACGCTCATCCGCCGCAACGCCATCACCCGCGCGCTTGCCGAGCAGGTGCCGTTCGACCTCAAGACCCCTTGGCGCGACCTCCCCAAGGCCGTCCGCGACCTGCTGCTGCACGGCGACCCCAAACGTAAGTTCCTGCTCCCGCCGCCCAAGGGCCGTAAGCCCATCGAGACCGCCTGGACCGGCATGTTCACCGAACTCGAGCACGCCTACCGTACGACCACCGGCGAATCGCTCCGCCAGCGCCTGCTGCAGTTCCAGGCGGGCTCCGTCTGCGCCGGCTGCCAAGGCCGCCGCCTCTCCCCCACCGCCCTCTCCTTGCGTCTCAATGGCAAGACGATGGCAGAGTTCTTGGCGATGACGATCCCCGCGGCGCTGGAGTTCACGAAGCAGCTCGCGACGCATCCCGGCGTCATGCCTGCCGAGGAAGCCCGGCGCGGACTCGAGCAGCGCCTCGCGTTCCTCCACGACGCCGGCCTCAACTACCTCACGCTCGACCGCGAGTGCAGTTCGCTCTCCGGCGGCGAAGCCCAGCGCGTCCGCCTCGCCACGCAGCTCGGCCTCGGGCTCGTCGGCGTGACCTACGTCCTCGACGAACCCAGCATCGGCCTGCACCCGAGCGACCATCAGCGCCTCATCGGTTCGATCCGCGGCCTGCGCGACCTCGGCAACACCGTCCTCGTCGTCGAACATGACCGCGACATGATGCTCGCGGCGGACCACCTCATCGAGATGGGGCCCGGCGCGGGCATCGACGGCGGACGCATCGTCTTCGAAGGCACCCCCAAGGCCTGCGGCGCGCACGCGTCCTCGCGCACCGGCGCTTATCTTTCCGGTCGGGCAACGTTGGACGGCATCGTGAAGCGCAAGCCCATCGGCAAGGCCGCGATCACCGTCAAAGGCGCCACCGAGAACAACCTCAAGGACGTCACCGCCTCGTTCCCGATCGGCGCGCTCACCGTCGTCTGCGGCGTCTCCGGCTCGGGCAAGAGCACGCTCGCGATCGACATCCTGTCCGCCGCCGCTGCGCGCAAGATCAACGGCGCCAAGGTCGTGCCTGGCCGCCATGCCGGACTGGAGGGACTCGAGCAGATCACCGCGTTCACCGCCGTGGACCAGGAGCCCATCGGCCGCACCCCGCGCTCGAATCCGGCGACCTTCACCGGCATCATGGACCTCATGCGCGACCTCTGGGCCGCGCTCCCGCTGGCCAAGGCCCGCGGCTACGGACCCGGACGCTTCAGTTTCAACGTGCGGGGCGGCCGCTGCGAGACCTGCTCCGGCGAAGGCTCCGTCGCGCTCGACATGCAGTTCCTCGGCGAGACGTTCGTCGACTGCCCCAGCTGCGCCGGCCGACGTTTCAACCGCGAGACCCTCGAGGTCCGCTTCAAGGGACTCAGCATCGCCGACGCCCTCGGCCTCTCGGTCAACGAAGCCGCCGAAGTCTTCCGCGCCCAGCCCAAGCTCGCCGAGAAACTCCGCACCCTCGCCGAGGTCGGTCTCGGTTACCTCAAGCTCGGCCAGGCTGCCAACACCCTCTCAGGCGGCGAAGCGCAGCGCCTCAAGCTCGCGTCCGAGCTCGCGCGCCGCGACCACTCCGGCCGCCTCTACGTCCTCGATGAACCCACGACCGGCCTGCACTGGGATGACATCGCCAAGCTCCTCGCCCTGCTCGGACGTCTCCGTGACGCCGGCGCCACGCTCATCGTGATCGAACACCACGCCGACGTCATCCTCGCGGCGGACTGGGTGATGGAACTCGGACCGGAAGGCGGCGAAAAAGGCGGCCAGCTCGTCTACGCCGGCCTGCCCGCCGGCCTGCTCAAGACGAAGGGATCGCCGACGGGAAGAGCGCTAGCGGGCTCGTGAAGAATCGATGACAGAGGACAGATGACGGATGACAGATAGTTGAAGGCTAAAAATCGGGCTGCCTTTTCTGTCATCTGCCATCCGCCATCTGTCATCTACTCCGTTTACATCTTCGCTGAAATCAGCGCCGCCACCGCATTCAGGTCCGCGATCTCGGCGGGAGTGAAGTCGTAGGGCTGCATCTTACCGATGCCGAGGACGCCGATGACCTTGCCGTCGGCGCCGACGATCGGGACGGCGAGCGCGCCTTGGACGTTCGTCTTCTGAGCGTCAGGCTTGGCGACGCCGCCAAGGTCTTCCTGGAGATTGCAGAGCTGCACGGCTTCCTTCCGCTGAGCCGCGCAACCGGCGATGCCCTTACCGAAGGGGATATTGTCGATCTTCGGCAGCAGCATCGGGAGCAC
This sequence comes from Opitutales bacterium, assembly GCA_030725715.1. Taxonomy (GTDB): domain Bacteria; phylum Verrucomicrobiota; class Verrucomicrobiia; order Opitutales; family UBA953; genus UBA953. Next base: position 3,987 of record JANRFG010000031.1, on the reverse strand, counting down.
GTGCGGCGGGATGCCGTGCTGGGTGACCAACGTGAGCAGGCCCGTGGACGAATCCGTCCGGTGAATCGTGCCCGTAGCGCAGGCGAAGTTCGCCAACACTTTGATGAGTACGGCCGCCCAATCAGGCGAGCGGACGGAAAGGAGTTCAGGGATACCGGCAGCAGATTGCGACATGGTGTAAAAATCAGACAACGCCCTTGGACATGCGTTCCGTGAGCCAGGCGAGGCCGCCGGCTTCGTCGCCGAAGACGCCGTCCAGCTGGGCTTCGAAGGCCTCGTCGAGGACCTGGGAGAACCATCCGGCGGGCTTGTGGCCCATGGCGATGAGGTGGCGGCCGAGGACGATCTTCTTGGGGGCGGTCGAGGCGACCTGCAGGGCGGCCGCGCGTTCGGCGAGCCATTCGCCATGCGGGGAGGCTCCGAGCATGCTCGCGGTACCGCGACCACGACGATCGGCGAGGTCCACGCGGCAGAGGCGGTCGATACGGACGACCTTGTTGGCGAGGCGGCGGACAGCGGCGTCTCCGGCGCCGGCTTTGTGGAGGTAATACGGCTGACCGTGCCAGCGCACGAGCGGCAGGACGGAGTCGATGAGCTTCTTCTCGTTCGTGATCTGGGCGAGGAAACGCGGGGCGAGGTTGAAGCTCTCCTCTTCGTGTCCGTAGGCGTGCCAGCGATTATCCTTCTCCTCCTTCTTCGTCGTGGTCGCCTTGCCGATGTCGTGCAGCAGCACGGAAAGGCCGATGATGAGGTCTTCATCGCGGTCGCCGAGGCGCTCCTTGGCGTAGGCATCAAGACACTCGAGGGTGTGATTCCAGACGTCGCCCTCGGGATGCCATTCCGGATCCTGGGGCACGCCGATCATCGCGTGCAGCTCGGGGTAGAACTTCGTCCAGCCGCAGTCCTTGAGGACATTCAAGCCCACGGAGGGCTTACGGCCGCGGAGCAGGAGCTTCGTCCACTCTTCCATCAGACGCTCCGGCGGGAGGTCGGCCTGCGTGAGCGTGGCGCAAAGGGAGATCGTCTCCGGCGCGACCGAGAATTCGAAGCGCGCGGTGAACTGCATCGCGCGGAGGACGCGGAGCGGGTCTTCGGCGAACTTGTCTGAAACGTGGCGGAGACGCTTTGCGTCCAGATCGGCCACGCCGCCCCACGGGTCGAGGACCTCGCCCGTGAAGGGATCCCACATGATCGCGTTGAGCGTGAAGTCGCGGCGCTCCGCGGCGTCCTTCGGCGTCATCGTCGGGTCGGCCTGCACGTCGAAATCCGTGTGCTTGGCGCCCGTGCGGTTCTCGCGGCGGGGCACCGAGACATCGACCGGGAAGTCCTTGAGCTTCGTCACGCCGAAGGCCGCGCCGACCGTGATGATGCCGAATTCCTTGCGCAGGGCCGCTTCGACCTGACGCGTGCCGAGGCCGTAGACCTCGATGTCGACGTCGAGCACCGGCACCTTCATCAGCGCGTCGCGCACGCAACCACCGACCAGCAGCGGGCGTCCGCCGGCGTCACGCAGCAGCTCGACCACGCGTCGGACGGGCGCGAAGTCGCCATCGAGGCGAATGAGACTGGGCTGCAGGTCGGACACGTCCCCACCCTACGGACGCGGCGGCCGGAGGCGAGTGGTTTTGCGGCTCAGAGGTTGGTCGTGAAACCTTCCTTCAGCAGCCAGGCCTTGGCCGTGTCGCGACGGTCGCCTTGCAGCACGATCTCGCGTCCCTCGAGGGCGCCGCCGGTGCCGAGGGCGCGCTTGAGTTCCTTGAGCAACGCCTCGCGCATGCGCATCTCCTGGGATTCGATCCAGAGACCCTTGAGGATCGTGACCTCCTTGCCGCCGCGGCCGGCGCGCTCGTATTGCAGGATAACCTTGCCGAGTTTCGGCTTCGCCTTGGCGGCGGGCACGACCGGCTTCGGGGGCGGGCCGGGGGGCAGGTCCTGGCCATCCAGCTTATCGAAAGGATTGCCGCTCATGCGCCGCGTCCGCAGGTCCCCGCGCCCGGCGTACCGCCCTGGAGATAGACCAGCGCCTTCTCGTAGGAACGGCGGCGGAGGTAGTGATCGAGGTCGCCCGGCAGGTCCGAATCGGGGGCCGCCACTTCCGCATCGAGCACCTTCATACAGGCCAAAAGGCCGTCCTTGGGGAGGCCCGGCTGGGCGAGGGCTTGGAGAGCCTCCAGGATGCGTTGACGGCGGACAGGGTCCATTTGCCCGCAGATTGCGGGCCGAACGGGCCCGGAGCAAGCCCGCGGGGCGGTTTTCATAGTGGACAAAAGGCGGGGGGTATCCCTATACCAACCCTTCCTCTGGATGGATAGCTCAGTTGGTTAGAGCGTCTGCTTTACACGCAGAATGTCGTGGGTTCGAGTCCCTCTCCGTCCACCCCTTCCATCACACTCTCCAGTCGCCATGACGCCCCCTAAGAAGAAGCACACGCTCTCCGCCCTCGTCGAAAACAAGTTCGGCGTCCTGGCCCGCGTCGCCGGCATGCTCTCCGGTCGCGGTTTCAACATCGAGACCCTCAACGTCGGACCGACCCATGACCCGGCTTTCTCGCGCATCACCGCGACCGTCGTCGCCGACGACGCCGCCCTCGACCGCTGCGTCAAGGCCCTCGATAAGCTGATCAACGTCATCACCGTCCAGGACTTCTCCCGCGAAGAGGTCGAACACGTCGCCCGCGAGCTCATCCTCTGCAAGGTGAAGTGCGACACCAAGACCCGCACCGAGATCATCGAGATCGCCTCGCTCTTCCGCGCCAAGGTCGTCGACGTCGCCCACGACACCGTCGTCATCGAGTTCACCGGCAACGAGAACAAGATCGCCGCCTTCCTCGAGCTGATCAGCCCTTACGGCATCCTCGCTTCCGCCCGCACCGGCGCCGTCGCCCTGCCCCGCGGCCTCAAGAAGGCCGTCAAGAAGTAACCCTTTTCCACCAAACACCATGCCTGCCAAAGTGTACACCGACAAGGACGCCGATCTCGGCTTCCTCAAGAACAAGACCCTCGCCGTCCTCGGCTTCGGTTCCCAGGGACATTCCCACGCGATGAACCTCCGCGACAGCGGACTCAACGTCATCGTGGGCCTGTACAAGGGTTCCAAGTCCGCCGCCGCCGCGAAGAAGAAGGGTTTCAAGGTCTATGAGACCGCCGAAGCCGTCCGTCGCGCCGACGTCATGCTCGTCGGTATCCCCGACATGAAGCAGGCCTCCGTCTGGGAGAAGGACATCGCTCCGAACCTCGGCAAGGGTGGCAAGACCGTCCTCTTCATCCACGGCCTCTCGATCCACTACAAGCTGATCAAGCCCCTCAAGAACGTCGACATCGCCATGGTCGCCCCCAAGGGCCCGGGCCACGTCGTCCGCGCCCAGTACGTCGAAGGCAAGGGCGTCCCTGCCCTCATCGCCGTCCAGCAGGACGTCTCCGGCAAGGCCACCAAGACCGCCCTCGCCTGGGCCAAGGGCATCGGCGGCACCCGCGCCGGCGTCATCAAGACCTCCTTCAAGGAAGAAGCCGAAACCGACCTCTTCGGTGAGCAGGCCGTCCTCTGCGGCGGTGCCTCCGAACTCGTCAAGGTGGGCTACGAGACCCTCGTCGAAGCCGGCTACCAGCCCGAGATGGCCTACTTCGAGTGCCTCCACGAGCTGAAGCTCATCGTCGACCTCATGGTCGAGTCCGGCATCTCCGGCATGCGCTTCTCGATCTCCGAGACCGCCAAGTACGGCGACATCACCCGCGGTCCCCGCGTGATCAACAGCTCGTCCCGCAAGGCGATGCGCGAGATCCTCAAGGAGATCCAGTCCGGCAAGTTCACTGCCCAGTGGGTCAAGGAATACAAGGGCGGCCTGAAGAACTACAACAAGCTCCTCAAGAAGGGCGAGAACCACCCGATCGAAAAGACCGGCCAGCGTCTCCGCTCCCTCATGCCCTGGGTCCAGAAGCGCAACATCCGCGGCGCCCAGGCCGAGTACACGACCAAGTAAGGGTCGCCGGG
>JANRFG010000030.1 GCA_030725715.1 Opitutales bacterium | reverse complement strand
GGCTTGGGTGCGTCGGGTGAAGGCCGAACTGTCTCAAGATGAACAAGGCTGACCTGCTCCGCATCGGTCGGGAAGTCCTGCGTCCGTCCGACTCGGGTGACGTGGTCGAGTGGCTCGAGGACAACGTGCACGCCATCCCCGACTCGCCGATGCCCGGGCCGTTCCGCTCCGACCGCACGCCGTGGATCGCCGAAGCCCTACGCATCGGAGCAGATGCCGAGACGCGTCTGCTCACCGTCCTTGCCAGCATCCAGTCGGGCAAGTCCCTCTTCGCCCGCCTGCTGACCTGCCACATCATCGCCAACGCTCCTGGGCCGACGATGCTCTTGCAGGCCACCGACCCCGAGGCCAAGGACTTCGCCCTGCGCTACCTCCGCCCGGTCTGGAACAACTGTCCGCCCGTCAAGGCACGTCTTTCCCTCGAAGACCTCGACCGCTCGACGACGGCGGACTTCGACCGCATGACGCTCTACTGTCGCGGCATCTGGAACGAGGCTAACCTTCAGCGCCTGTCCTTGCGCTACGTCATCGCCGACGAGTGTTGGATGGCGCCGCCCGGACACTTGGCCGAAGCGAGCGCGCGCGTCACGGCGTTCGGCTGGATGGGCAAGCGGGTGTTCATGTCCCAGGGCGGCACGGCTGGGCAGGAGTTCCATCAGCTGCACGAAGGCACCGACCAGCGTGACTGGAATATGCGTTGCCCGAAATGCGACCACCTTCAGCCCTGGCTATGGGAGCAGATCAGGTTCCCCGAGGACGCAAAGGCGACGGGCACATGGGACTTGCACAAGGTCAGCGTGGGCACGACCTACGAGTGCGCCGGATGCCGGACGCACCTGCCCGACACGAACGCTTCCCGCCTCGAGGCTAATGCGCGTGGTGCCTTTGTGGCCACGGCTACGTCATCGAACTCCGGGCACATCGGCCTGCATTGGAACTCTCTGGCCTCCATGAGCTGGGGCGAGCTCGGCGTGCTGATGCTCAAGGCCAAGGCATCGGCGGACGAATACGGCGACGAGGAACCGCGACGCATTTTCAAGCAGAAGCGACTGGCTTTGCCCTGGAGCGAAGAGGGCGGGGAGATGGTATCGCTCGCCGAGGCCGCAAACTACAAGATGGGCGACGACTGGGACGCGGAAGCCGTGATCACCCCGAAGGCCAAGGTGGTCGACCGCGAGGGCGCACCGAACGGGAGCATCCCTTTCCGCACGATGGGCGTCGACGTTCAGCGCGGCCACTTCTGGGTGGTCGTCCGCCGTTGGTCGAAGACCGGGCATAGCCGCCTCATGGCCTTCGCCCGCATCGACTCATGGGGCAACGTCGAGGCATACGCCAAGACCCACATGGTCCATAATGCCCTGATTCTCGTCGACTCCGGCGACAACACGCAGGAGGTCTACCGCGAGACGGCCAAGCGCAACTGGAAGACGGCCAAGGGCTCCGGCTCCGACGACTTCGCGGTCACGTCCAAGGACGGCCAGACGACCCGCCGCTTCTATTCCGAGAAGCAGTCCATCGTCGTCCCTGGCATCCCGCAGCGGGCGACCCTGATCGTGCACTCCGCCACCGCCGGCAAAGACCTGCTCCACGGCCTGCGCGCTCGCCGGGTCTGGACCTACGCCCTCGACGCTGGCACCGACTACCCCGACCAACTCAACGCCGAAGTCCGCATCAAGGACCGCCGGACGGGCAAGCCCCAGTGGATACTTCCGCAGGGCAAAAAGGACAACCACGCCCTCGACTGCGAAATCCTTGCGCTGCTGGCCGCCGTCCGCTGGGGCATCGCTGGTCGGGAAACTGCCGAAACCGACTTGCCTTCCGCATGAGCCCGGGCAACCTGATTGCAAGGGTACGGCGTTTAGTGTCGTGGGAGGAAGAGACTCATGGCGTGGGCTGGGCGTCGTACCCCCCTCTTTGCCTTCCATTGGCCGCATAACTAAATGGCATCCGGCATCTTCATCGGCCTCACTGAGTGCGAACTCCTGGACATCAAGGCCAAGGCTTTGGCTATGATCACGGAGGGCAAGACGCTGATGTCCTACTCGGACTCCGGCTCGTCGGCGTCGAAGCAGTTCGCGATGCCCCCCAAGGAGATGCTGTCGGAAGCGATGTTCGCCCTAAGCCGCCTCGATAGTGCGGTTTATGGTGTTCGCCGTACCATCATCTCCACTGACTGGCAGAACCGTCAGGACTAACTTTCTATGGCCATCCGCAAGAAGATTAAGACCGTCAGCCTGCGTCCAAAGCAGCCGAAGGCTACGCCTGCCGCCCCTGCTCCGCAGGCTTCCTACGGCGATTGGCAGTCCATCGGCGTGACGCGTGCCCGCCGTTCGGCCTACGGTGCGGAACCGCGTGACCTTCGCCGCGACCTGACGCCTTACGACCGCCTGACGATGGTCCGCAAGTGCCGCTGGGCGGAGCGTAACTCCGGCCTGTTCAAGCAGATCCTTGCGGATATGTGCCTCTACACGGTGGGCGACGGCATCAAGCCCCAGTCCCACGCAAGCACCCCGGAGATTCAGGAACGCTACGAGGCTTACTTCGCGGAGAAGGCCAAGCGCATCGACATCACGAACCGCTTCTCGTTCTATCAGGCCCAGTCCATCCTCCTTCGCGGCATGATCCGTGACGGTGACTCCTTCGCCGCCAAGGTCCGCAACGGCGCCGGCGAAGCCAAGATTCAGCTGATGGAAGCCCACCGCGTCGGCGACCCTCTGGAGGGCAAGGTGCCCGAAGGGATGCACGACGGCATCCAGTTCGGTCCCTATGGCGAATACATCGCCGTAAACATCTACCGCTCGGACGGCTCGTCGCGTCAAATCCTGGCCCAGTCCATGATGATGGTCGTCGACCAGGAGTACGCGAGCGGCGCCCGTGGCGTCCCCCTTCTGCAACATAGCATCAATAGTATCCAAGATGAGATGGAGATCCTAGCCCTAGAAAAGCAGGGGATTAAGGACAATGGCGACATCACGAGGATTATCTCGAAGGAGAACGGCGTGCTCGATGGCGATATGGCAGCCGAACTCGGTGCAGTCGCTAACGGCTCATACGCCAACCTAGCTAACACGATGGGAGGAAAACTGATTACCCTCTCTCCCGGCGAATCCATGTCGAGTTTCCAGAGCAATCGCCCCAATGCGACTTTTGTCGGATTTCTTGCGGCTCTCGAGCGAGATATTTCTATGGGCGTGCTCCCTTACGAGTTCGTCAGCGACTCGTCCAAGCTCGGCGGCGCCACCGTGCGCCTAATCACCGCCAAGGCTGGCCGCGTATTCGGCAAGTATCAGAACATTATCATCGAGAACTTCTGCGTCCCGACGTGGGGCTACATCATCGGGCAGGGCATCGCCGCCGGCGAACTCCCCGAAGACCCGCAGTGGAACCAAGTCTCCTGGACCACCCCGAAGAGCGTCACCGTCGACGCTGGCCGTGAAGCCGCAAATGACCGGGCCGACGTCGAGATG
>JANRFG010000029.1 GCA_030725715.1 Opitutales bacterium | reverse complement strand
GCAGAGGGCGGATGTCCCGCCACCCGCCACCTGGGGCTGCCACCTGCCACCCGAAGTGGATGATGACTGAGTCGATGACAGATGACAGAGGGCAGATGACAGAGGGCAGATGACGGAGGGCAGAGGGCGGAGGGCGGATTTCCTGAACCCGAACCTGAACCTGATTACCCATACCCGGCGCCTGATGGCCGAGACCCGAGACCCGAGACCTGAAAAAAGGCCCGCAGCAAGCTATCCGGTTTCCGGTCTCCCTTTGAGTGCCTGTGTTCCCGGCCGCCTGGCCGCCGCAGGGCGGCCGAGGGTAGGGGCGTGGCTTCGCCGCGCCCTCCGCAGAGGAGGGCACGATGAATCGTGCCCCTACCTTGGTTCGCCCTGCGGCGAACGGCTAACCGAGGCGGTCAGCCCTAGCCCTAATCTCCCTTACGCGACGCTCGCCAAAGCCTCGGCGACCTTGGACACATCGGTGCCGCCGCCCATCGCGGCGTCGGGCTTGCCGCCGCCCTTGCCGCCCAGCTTGCCGCAGGCGTCGGTGACGATCTTGCCGGCGGCCTTGCCCGCCTTGACGGCGTCGGCGCCGCAGTTGGCCACGAGGGAGACCTTGTCGCCGAAGACGGCGGCGAGGACGACGACGGCCGAAGGACCGACCTTGCCGGCCACCTTGGCGCCGAGGTCGCGGAGATCGTTGGGCGTCTCGGCGCTGACCTGGGAGATGACATACTTCAGGCCCGCGCGGTCGCTCGCCTTGGCGGCGAGGGCGTCGGCGAGCTGCGAGGATTCCTTGTCGCGGTAGACCTTGAGCTTCTTCTCGAGCGCGGCGGACTGCTCCATGATCTGCTCAAGGCGCTTGGCGAGGTCGGTGACGGGCGTGTTGGTCGAGGAGGCGAGCGACTTGAGCAGCTCGGCTTCGGACTTCGCGCGTTCGTAGGAGGCGAGGCCGGCGACGGCTTCGATGCGGCGGACGCCCGCGGCGATGGCGTTCTCGCCGACGATGCGGAAGAGGCCGATCTCGCCGGTGTGGCGGACGTGCGTGCCGGCGCAGAGTTCCATCGACCAGCCGTCGAGGGAAGCGGCCTTGCCGCCGACCTGCACGACGCGGACGGACTCGCCGTATTTGTCGCCGAAGAACTGCATGATGTCGGGGCGGCCCTTGACGGAGGCGTAAGCGACTTCGCTCCAGGTCACGGCGTCGTTGGCGAGGATGCGCTCGTTGACGAGCTTCTCGATGTCGGCCAGCTGGCCCGGCGTGAGCGCCGCGCCGTTGAAGTCGAAGGTCAGCTTCGTCGGGTCGACCGCGGAGCCCTTCTGGGAGGCTTCCTTGGAGACGACCTCGTGGAGCGCCCAGTGGAGGATGTGCGTCACCGTGTGGTGGCGCTGGATGGCGTCACGGCGGGCCTGGTCGACGGCGATCTCGATCGTCGCGCCGGCTTCCGGGGCGTCTTCGCCGTCGAGGAAGTGCAGCCAGGTCTGGCCGGACTTCTGGGTGTCGGTGACCTGCCACTGGCGGCCACCGAGGGTGATGATCGCGGAGTCGCCGACCTGGCCGCCCATCTCGGCGTAGCAGGGGGACTGGTCGAGGATGACGGCGGAGCGGTCCTTGATCTTGGCGACCTGGGCGACCTTCGCCTGCGTGGCGAGGGCGTCGTAGCCGACGAAGGCCGTCGGGTGGTCGGAACCGATGTCAGAAAGCGTGATGATCTCCTTCTTCTGCGCGGCGCGGGCGCGGTTGCGCTGCTCTTCCATCAGCTTCTCGAAACCGGCGCCGTCGACGGTCAGGCCGCGTTCGCGAGCCATGAGCTGGGTGAGGTCGAGCGGGAAGCCCTGCTCGTCATAGAGGCGGAAGGCGATGGCGCCCGAGATGACGCCGCCGGCCTTGAGCTTGCCGGCTTCGTCTTCGAAGAGGGCGATACCCTTGTCGAGCGTACGGTTGAAGGACTCTTCCTCGATGCGGATCACGTCGGCGACGACGGCGCGGCGGGTGCGGATCTCCGGGAAGACGTCGCCCATCGTGTCGGCGAGCACGCCGACGAGCTGGTGGAAGAAGCCGTTCTTCAGGCCGAGCGTGCGGCCGTAGCGCACCGCGCGGCGCAGGATGCGGCGGAGGACGTAGTTGCGGTCGGAATTGCCCGGCTGGATGCCGTCGGCGATGGCGAACGAAAGCGTGCGGATATGGTCGGCGATGACGCGGAAGGCCACGTCGTCCTTCTCCTGCTGCGTGTCGCCGATCGAGCCCGCGGCGGGCAGGGTGGAGCCGTATTTCTTGCCCGAGAGTTCTTCGAGGCGGCGGAAGAGCGGGGAGAAGACGTCGCTCTCGTAGTTGGAGATCACGCCGGAGAAGTCCTTGAAGTCCTTCGTGCACTGCATGATGCCGGCGACGCGTTCGAAGCCCATGCCCGTGTCGACGTGGCGGGCCGGGAGCGGGCTGAAGGTGCCGTCCGGGTTGGCGTTGAACTGGATGAAGACCAGGTTCCAGATCTCCATGCAGCGGGCGTCGCTGCCGTTGACGAGCGTGCCCTTCGTGTCGCCTTCGGGGGTCAGGTCGACGTGCAGTTCGGTGCAAGGACCGCAGGGGCCGGTCTCGCCCATCATCCAGAAGTTGTCCTTCTTGTTGCCGTTGACGATGTGGATGGCCGGGTCGAGGCCGGCGGCGCGGAACTTCTCGGCCCAGACGTCCCAGGCTTCCTGGTCGAAGTCGGACGGATCGCCCTTGGACTTGTCCGGTTTGTAGACCGTGGCGTAGAGGCGGTGCTTCGGGAACTTCCAGACCTCGGTGATGAGCTCCCAGGCGAAGTCGATGGCCTCGCGCTTGAAGTAGTCGCCGAAGGACCAGTTGCCCAGCATCTCGAAGAAGGTGTGGTGGTAGGTGTCGAGACCGACGTCTTCGAGGTCGTTGTGCTTACCGCCGGCGCGGATGCACTTCTGGGTGTCGGCGGCGCGGCCCGGGGTGTAGGGGCACTTCGTCTGGCCGAGGAAGATCGGGACGAACTGGTTCATCCCGGCGTTGGTGAAGAGCAGGTTGGGGGAGTCCGGCATCAGGCTCGACGACTGGACGATCGAGTGCTGCTTCGATTTGAAGAAATCGAGGAAGGATTGGCGGACTTGGGCGGAGGTCATGGGACGGGAAAGCGGAGGCGGGAAGGGGTCTTTTTAAGCCCCTGTCGGGGGAAAAGGGAAGGGAAATGAAAGGTGGAAGCGGTGAGCGGTTGGCGGTTAGGGAAGTTGATCCGTTGACCCGTTGGCCGGTTGGCCAGGGAGACCCGTTAATGGTGATGGCGGCTGGCGGTTAGCGGTTGGCGGTTGGGAACACGAACGAGCAAAGGGAGACCGGAAACCGGATAGCTTGCTGCGGGCCTTTTTTCAGGTCTCGGGTCTCGGGTCTCGGCCATCAGGCGCCGGGTATGGGTAATCAGGTTCAGGTTCGGGTTCAGGAAATCCGCCCTCGATGCAGCCCTCCATTTCGGGTGGCAGGTGGCAGCCCCAGGTGGCGGGTGGCGGGACATCCGCCCTCCGTCATCTGCCCTCTGTCATCTGTCATCGATGCAGCCCTCCATTCAGTCCTCAACGCAGTCCTCCATTCAGCCCTCCGTGATCGGTTCAGCCCAACCCGAAGCAGCTAGGTCAGC
>JANRFG010000028.1 GCA_030725715.1 Opitutales bacterium | reverse complement strand
CAGTTCAGAGGCAACCCCAACCGCCAACCGCTAACCGCCAATACCTAACCTTTGCACCTTTGCACAGGCCGCAGGCCGGTTTGCACTTTTGCACCCAGGACAGCACGTGGTGCTGTCCCTACCTCGAGGCAGCTATGTCGTGACGCGGTCCCGACCCTACCCATGGCATTTCTTGCCAACTGGTCAACGGGTCAACTCTGGCTCGGGCCGCTTGCGGCCCGAGCCTATCCGACTTGCACCGTCGGAAATATGGGGCTTGATGGAGGACACCCCCCTTATGCGCACCTCGTCGCTCCTCGCCCTCCTCGCTTCCGCCGTTTTCGTGACGGCCGCCGAAGACGGCGCTCAGATCTATAACTCCCTCTGCGGCGCCTGCCACGGTCCCGACGGCAAGGGACTCAACGGCCTGCCGCCCCTCGTGGGCAGCGAATGGCCCAAGGGCGCTCCGGCGCGCTCCATCAAGATCGTGCTCAACGGCCTGAGCGGTCCGGTCGAAGTCGCCGGCAAGTCCTACAACATCGACATGCCGCCCCAGGGCGCCGTGCTCAGCGATGAGAAGATCGCCGCCGTGCTCACGTATGTCCGCAAGAGCTTCGCGAACGGCGCCGGCCCCGTCTCCGTCGACGAGGTGAAGTCCGTCCGCGCCGCGACCGCGAAGCGCGTGACCCCTTGGACCGCCGATGAGCTGCTCAAGGCCCATCCGTTCCCGCCGGCCAAGACCGTGCTCAAGAACCTCGTCGGCACGATGTACAAGGGCGAGTGGAAGACCCTGCCGGACTTCTCCACGCTCAAGCCCGCGCTGATGGAAGACTTCAACGCCGGCGTCATCGACGTCGCCCAGTCCGGCCAGAAGGACGCCTTCGCGATGGTCTGGACCGCCCAGTTCGACGCTCCTGTCGACGGCAAGTACACCTTCACCTTCGATTGCGATGACTTCGGCGCCCTCTACGTCGGCGGCGAGCGCATCGCCGAGATCAAGGGCATCGGACCCGTCGGCAAGCGCGTGAAGGAAGTCCCCGTCATCCTGAAGAAGGGCCTCACCCCGATCCGCGTCGAATACGTCGAATACTCGGGCCAGGAAGTCGTCGTGCTCGGCTACAAGGGACCGAAGGACAAGGCCATCAAGTGGCTCTCCAAGACCAAGGCCGGCAAGCCCGCCAAGGAACGCGTCTTCATCCCGATCGAAGCCAAGGACGGCGTCGCCGCGATCTACCGTAACTTCATCGACAAGACCACGCCGCGCGCGATCGGCATCGGTTTCCCCAACGGGCTGAACATCGCCTACAGCGCCGACAACCTCGCCGCCGAACTCATCTGGACCGGTAAGTTCATGGATGGTGGCCACCACTGGACCGACCGCGGCGCCGGCAACGAGCCGCCCGCCGGTACCAACGTGATCAAGCTCTCCGACGGCCAGGCGGTGCAGCTCGCTTCCGGCGATGGCGCGGTCGTCCGCTTCGACCGTACCAAGGAAGAGAAGGAGTGGAAGTTCTCCCCCGTGAAGCTCGCCGCCGAGTTCAAGGGCTATGACCTCGACAAGGCCGGTAACCCGACCTTCCGCTCCGCCGGTGAAGGCACCGCGCTCTCCGACGCCTGGGCTCCCGCCGCCGGCGCCCAGCCCTCGCTGACTCGTACCCTCAAGGCCGGTGGCGATAAGCCGCTCGTCGTCGTGCTCGCCCGTGATCTCGCGCTCACCGGTTCTTCTGATACCTCCGCTGAACTCGCGGGCGGCCTGGTCGTCCGCGTGGTGTCCGGTCCGGCCCTCAAGGCCGACGCCGCGACGAAGACCCTCACGCTCACCCTCAAGCCCGGCGAGACCGCCGTGCTCGGATACTCCTTCCGCTAATCCCTGACTGGAAACCCCTCTTATGAAAAACTTCTTCCTCCTGCTCGCCGCTGCTGCCCTGGCCCACGCCGCGCCCGCCGCTAAGGCCAAGGCTCCCAACTCCGGTAAGCTCGCGACCGTCGACGCCGTCCGCGCCGCCGAATCGCGTCAGCCCGAGTTCTACGAACGCGTCGAGATCCCCACGCCGGCCGGCGAGGTCTGCGAGGTCTCCTCGATCGCCCTCCTCCCGGGCAAGAAGGTCGCCATCGGTACGCGCCGCGGTGATGTCTGGGTCGCCGAAGGCGCCTACGAGGCCGACGTCTCCAAGGTCAAGTGGACCAAGTTCGCCTCCAACCTGCACGAGCCGCTCGGCATGTTCTGGAAGGATGGCTCGCTCTTCGCCACCCAGCGTCCGGAGCACACCCGCCTGACGGACAAGGACGGCGACGGCCGTGCCGACAGCTTCGACACGGTCTGCTCCAAGTGGGGCATCAGCGGCGACTACCATGAATACGCCTTCGGTTCGGATCCGGACAAGAACGGCGACGTCTGGATGGTCCTCTGCCTGACGGGTTCCTTCCATGCCCACTCTCCGTGGCGCGGCTGGGCGGCCAAGATCACGCCGGAAGGCAAGTTCATCCCGGTCGCCTCCGGCATCCGCTCCCCGGGCGGCATTGGCCACAACGACAAGGGAGACTTCTTCTACACCGATAACCAGGGCGTCTGGAACGGCTCGTCTTCGCTCAAGTGGCTGCGCCCCGGATCGTTCCAGGGCAACCCGACCGGCAACAAGTCGGCCGCCCTCGCGAACTTCCCCGCGCCGCCCGAGCCCACCAGCGGTTCGCGCATCCTCGCTGAACGTCTGAAGTATCCCGAGTTCGTGCCCCCGGCCGTCGTCTTCCCGCACGGCAAGGTCGGTAACTCTCCCTCCGGCGTCTCGTGCGACATGACCAAGGGCAAGTTCGGACCGTGGGAAGGCCAGATGCTCGTCGGCGAGCAGACCGCTTCGCAGGTCCAGCGCGTCAACCTCGAGCAGGTCAACGGCCTCTACCAGGGCGCCGTGTTCCACTTCCTCGGCGGCTTCGAAGCCGGCCTGATCCCGGTCCGCATGGACCAGGAAGACGGCACGCTCTTCATCGGCGGTTCCAACCGCGGCTGGGGTTCGCGCGGCTCGAAGACCTTCACCTTCGAGCGCGTGCGCTTCAAGGGCAAGGTGCCGTTCGAGATGCATGATATCTCCGCCCGCGCCGACGGCTTCGAAGTCACCTTCACCCAGCCCGTCGACGCCGCCGCGGCCGCGGACGTGAAGAACTACACGATGGATGCCTTCACCTACATCTACCAGTCGAGCTACGGCAGCCCCGAGGTCGATCAGGCCACGCCGACCGTCAAGTCCGCCACCGTGTCCGCCGACGGACTCAAGGTGCGCCTCGTCGTCGACGGACTCGTCCGCGGCCACATCCACCATCTCGTGCTCGGCGACATCAAGGCCAAGTCCGGCGATGCGCTCTGGCACAACGAAGGTTGGTATACGCTGAACGAGATTCCGGCCAAGTAACTCGAGGATTCGAGGACAGGAGGGCCGGAGGGCTCGAGGACAGTGAGAGGGGCGCCGTTCGGCGCCCTTTTTTAAGTTGAACCGTTGATCAGTTGGCCAGTTGGCCGGAAAATCATAGGCTCGGAGGCCAAGAGGCTCGGTTGAACAGAGAAGACGGGTAGGGATGCGATGACATCGCATCCGCTGAATCGAGGTAGGGTCGGGACCGCGTCACGACATAGAGACATCTCATGGGAGGACTGAGTGGGAGGACTGCGTTGAGGGCTGAATGGAGGGCTGAATGGAATGGGAGATGGCTGAATCGATGACAGATGGCTGCATCGATGGCAGAATGGTTTCCCAACCAATCATCCGGTTTCCGGTCTCCCCTGAGTTCGCGTGATTTCCAACCGCTAACCGCCAACCGCTGATCGCTATGACCTATTATGCTCCCAACTGGTCATATCACTGAGGGGAACACGGTTGCCACGGGGGCGGGGCGGAAAGAGAACAGGTCAACCCCCGCGCCCTGCCATGCATATCACCTGGATTGATTGGGTCATCGTCGCTGCTTCGATCCTGATCTGCTTCGTCCCTGCGCTCTTCCTCGCCAAGCGCTCGAGCGGCAGCACCGCCGAGTTCTTCGCCTCCGGACGGTCGGTGCCGTGGTGGCTGGCCGGCCTGTCGATGGTCGCGACCACGTTCTCGTCCGATACCCCGAACTGGGTGACCGAGCAGGTACGCAAGTACGGCGTCGCCGGCAACTGGCAGTGGTGGGCCTTCGTGCTCACCGGCGTCGCCACCGTCTTCTTCTTCGCCCGCCTGTGGCGTCGCTCCGGCGTCATGACCGACCTCGAGTTCTACGAGCATCGCTACTCCGGCACCGCCGCCTCGGTCGTGCGCGGCTTCCGCGCCGTCTACCTCGGGCTCTTCTTCAACTGCTTCATCATGGGCATGGTGACCCTCGCCGCCTGCAAGATCGCCAACATCCTCTTCGGCATGCCCGCGTGGCAGACCATCGTCGTCTGCGGCATCCTTAACGTCGTCTTCGCCGCCCACTCCGGCCTCTGGGGCGTGCTCGTCATCGATATGGTGCAGTTCTTCATCAAGATGACCGCCGTCTTCGCGGCCGCCTGGTTCTCGCTCGTCGAAGTCGGCGAGCGCCTGGTCGGTAAGGGTGCGGGCGGCTGGGCGGGCCTGCAGGCGCTCGTATCGAAGCTTTCGACCCAGCAGGTCGTCACCACCGACGGCGTGCCGGCCATGTCGGTCTCCGACGGCAAGGGTCAGCCGATCCTGGATCTGCTCCCGAACTTCACCATGCCGGAACTGGCGCTGATGATCTTCATCCTGCCGATCGCCATCAGCTGGTGGGCCAACTGGTATCCCGGCTCCGAGCCGGGCGGCGGTTCGTACATCGCCCAGCGCATGCTGGCCTCGAAGTCCGAGAAGGATTCCCTCGGCGGCACGCTCTTCTTCAACATCGCCCACTACGTGCTCCGTCCGTGGCCGTGGATCATCACTGCGCTGTGCTCGATCATCGTCTACCCGGACCTCGCGGCCATCAAGGCGGCCTTCCCGGCGGCCGATCCCGCGCTCATCGGCCATGACTCCGCCTTCCCGGCCATGCTCATGTTCCTCCCGGTCGGCTTCGTCGGCCTGATGATCGGCGGACTCATCGCCGCGAACTCCTCGACCATCCTGACGCACCTCAACTGGGGTTCGTCGTATCTCGTGCACGACTTCTACCGTCGCTTCATGAAGAAGGACGCCACGGAAGCCCATTACGTGAACGTCGGTCGCCTCTCGACCGTGCTCCTCTACGTCGTCGCCGCCGTGCTCAGCCTCTATATGACCTCCGCCCAGCAGGCCTTCCAGATCCTGCTCTCCATCGGCGCCGGCACCGGTCTGCTCTATATCGCCCGCTGGTTCTGGTGGCGCGTCTCCGCCTGGTGTGAAGTCGTCGCGATGGTGATGTCTCTCGTGACCGCCGTGGGCGTCCCGCTGGCCCTGCCGCAGGCCGACTTCGCCACGACGACCCTCTGGCAGGTCGGTCTCACGACCGTGGCCTGGCTCGTCACCGCCTACGTCGGCCCGCAGACGGACCGGGCGACCTTGATCTCCTTCTGTCAGAAGGTGAAGCCTGCCGGTCCGGGTTGGACGGATATCCGTGCCGAAGCCGGCATCAGTGACGTCGAGATCGCGCAGGAGAACCGTGTCGGGTCGGCGTTCGTCGGCTGGATCGCCGGCTGCGCGCTCATCTGGGGTTCGCTCTTCGCCATCGGCAACTTCCTCTACGCCTCCGGAGATCCCCAGCGCCTCACCCTGGCGTGGGTCCTCACCGCGGTCACCGTCGTCAGCGGCTATGTCCTCCTCAAGGTCACCCAGCAGATGTGGGCGGACAGTACGGCGGCGGAGGAGAGGGGGTAACTGAAGGTAGGGACAGCACCACGTGCTGTCCTCGGTGCAAGAGTGCAAATCGGCCTGCGGCCTGTGCGGTAACAAGAGGACTGAGTGGAGGACTGCGTTGAGGGCTGAATGGAGGGCTGAATGGATGAGACACGTGAGTTGACCGGTTGACCAGTTGGCCTGTTGGCCAGAAAGACGAGAGGCCCGGAGGCCCAGAGGCTCGGTTGAACAGAGAGGCGGGTAGGGATGCGATGACATCGCATCCGTTCGAGCCCGAGGCAGGGAGTCGTCGAGTCTTAGCAAAGCAAGACGTTGAACAAGATCCGTCCGCGAACGGACGTGATGGTGATCACGTCCCTACCTCAAGGCATTTTGCTAACCGCCAACCGCTAGCCGCCAGCCGCTACCACCTTTGCCTCTATTCAAAACTAAACTCGCTGTCGGTGGATTCGGGGGGAGGCGGGTCGCCGGCGAGGATGGTGCGGACGAAGAGTTCGCGGTGCTCGGCACAGGGGCCGTGGGCGCGCAGGGCTTCGACGTGTTCCGGCGTGCCGTAGCCTTTGTGCGTGGCGAAGCCGTATTGCGGGTGGCGGGCGTCCATCTCGACGAGCATCCGGTCGCGTTCGACCTTCGCCACGATGGAGGCGAGCGCGATGGCGAGACTCTTGCCGTCGCCGCCTTTGACCGACTCGTGCGCCCAGGCGAAGGGGCGCAGCGGGAGGCCGTCGACCAGCACCAGGAACGTGCGGGCGTCCGTCCGGCCGAAGAGCTCGCCCTCCGTCCCTGCCGCGGCGAAGAGCGGGGCGACCGGGCCCACGGCCAGCTTGGCGATGCAGCGGGCCATCGCGAGGCGGGTGGCGCCGAGGATGTTGTGCGCCGAGATTTCCATCACCGAGCCTGCCGCCCAGGCCGTCCGTAGTTTCCCCTCGGCTTCCATCTTCGCGATCACGTCACGAAGTTCGGCCCGTTTCTCGGCCGTCAGCTTCTTGGAGTCGTTGGCGCCGGAGAGTTTCCGCAGCCAAGCCGGTTCGCCGTAGAAGCCCGCGTCCAGCAGCACCGCCGCGGCGACCACCGGGCCGCAGAGCGAACCGCGGCCGGCTTCGTCGACGCCCGCGATGCCCGGGCGGTCGGCGCCCTTCTTCCGGTCGAATGACGCCAGCGAGGCCACGGCTTATTCGGCCTTCTTGCGGCGGACGAACGGTTTGGACTCCGGCGGCTCGAGCCCGCGGACCTCGTAGGCCGTCTTGAAGTGGAGCTTCGCGAAATTGACCAGGATCGCCGGGCCGAGGCGGCCGACGAGTTCGATGCCGGCGTTCTTGGCTTCGGAGCCGGAGCCCTTGGGCAGGTGCACGCCGCCGTCCTGGGACAGGCGGTCGAGCTCGCGGACGAAGGCCGCGCGGGCGACGATCGAGGCCGCCGCGACCACGGGGTCGGATTCGGCCTTGGTGCGCATACGGAGGTCGAACTCGACGCCCTTGCGGGCGAGCTCCTTCTGCACGAGCGGTTCTTCGGAGAATTGGTCGAGCAGGCCCCACTTCGGACGGCGCTGGTGCTGCAGTTCGAAATCCTTGAGGGCCTCTTCGCACGACGTCGCGTGCATCCAGCCCAAGAGGCGGTTCAGGTTCTTGCCGAAGCGCGAGTGCAGCTCGTTATACTTCGCCATGCGCATGAACGTCGTCTTCACCGCCACGCCGGGGGTGGAGCGGATCACCCGGTCGAGCTCGGCGATCTTCGTGTCGGTCAGCTTCTTCGAATCCTTGATGCCGAGGTCGATCCACTCGCGGGTCATCTCGCCGGTCGCGATGACGCAGGCCGAGACCACCGGCCCGAACAGGTCGCCCTTGCCGGACTCGTCGAGGCCGGCGTGTTCTTCGAACCACTCGGGGTTGTTCTCAGCCTCGTAACCGAGGACCGCCTGGCCCGTCACGTCGGGCTCGAGCGTGAACTTCACGAAGTCTTCGGTGCCCTTGCCCGAGATGACGCACTTGCCGGACTTGTAGTGGACGATGTTCAGGTTCTCGCCTTTGAAGGCGAAGGCCGAGTGGTCGACGGGGAAGGAGACCCAGCCCTTGGCGACCAGGATCGTGCGGAGCTTCGCGGCCTGGGCTGCGTCGAGCTTCAGCGTGTGCATCGCCACTTTCTTCGGCTCGTCGTCGGAGTCCTGCTTTGCCTTTCGTGCCATGAGTCCCAAGGTCTACCCGAGTTGGCCCACGAATCCAGCCCCATCCATGCATTCCGCCCAGACCACCCGTCCAGACCGCATTCCCGCGATGCGGCGGGCCCTGCTGGTTTGGTTCGGAAAGCATCGCCGGCCCATGCCGTGGCGGGAAGAAGTCTCGGCCTACCGCACCGTGGTCTCGGAGCTGATGTGCCAGCAGACCCAGATCGCGACCGTCATCCCTTATTTCGAACGCTGGACCGCCAGGTGGCCGGACTTCCCGGATCTCGCCAAAGCCGAGGAAGCCGAGGTCATGGCCCTGTGGGCCGGTCTCGGCTACTATTCGCGGGCCCGCAATCTGCTCGCCTTGGCGCGTCAGGTGGCGGTCTTGCCGCGTCCGCCCCGCACCGCCGCCGAGTGGCGTGAATTCAAAGGCGTCGGGCCGTACACCGCCGCCGCCATCGCCAGCATCGCCTTCGACGAGCCTGTCGCGGTCGTCGACGGCAACGTCGTCCGCGTGCTCGCCCGGCTCGGCGGCGTCCGCGCCAAGCTACGTGATGCCTCTTCGGCGGCGAAGCTCTTCACCGAGCGGGCCGACGAGCTCGTCGATCCCAAGAAGCCCGGGGACTTCAATCAGGCCATGATGGAGCTGGGCGCCACCGTCTGTCGCAAAGGTGTGCCGGACTGCGGACGCTGCCCGCTGGCGGCATGGTGCGATGGCAAGGCGCAGGGCGACGCCGCCACGCTGCCCCGCTTCGTCTCCAAGGAGCGCAAGGAAGCCGCCGTCGACCGCGCGCTGGTCATCCGGGCCGGCAAGGTCCTGCTGCGTCGTAATCCGCCCGCGGCCAAGCGGCTCGCCGGCATGGCGGAGATCGCGGTCGTATCTTCCCTCGGCCTCGCCGCGGACGGCGAGCCGGCGCTCGTCCGTCGACGCACCATCGGCAGCGTCACGTACGAAGAGAAGCTTTACGCCTTCGAGCCCAAGGCCGGGGATCTCCGTCGTTGGGCGCAGGACGCGGAACTCGAGTGGGTCGACGTGGCGGAACTGGACGACGCCGCGCTGAGCGGGCCGCATCGTCGCTGGCTCGGCGAATGGTTTAGTCGAGACGGTCGGAAAGCGCCCGGCAGACGGCCTTGAGGGTCGCCACGCGGGCGTGGCGCTTGTCGTCGGCCGAGACGACCACCCAGGGCGCATGCGGCGTATCCGTGCGGGCGATCATGTCTTCGGCGGCGCGCAGGTTCGCGTCCCACTTCTTCCGGTTGCGGTAGTCCTCCGCCGTCATCTTGTGACGCTTATGCGGGGAGTCCTCGCGGGCCTGGAAGCGGCGCAGCTGTTCTTCCTTGGAGATATTGATCCAGACCTTGAGGACGACCATGCCGGCTTCGGCGAGGCGGGCTTCGAAATCGTTGATCTCGGCGTAGGCGCGGGCCCACTCGGCGTCCGCCGCGAACCCCTCGACACGTTCGACCATCACGCGGCCGAACCAGGAACGATCGAAGACCGCGAGGTGGCCGGGCGCGGGCACCTTGTTCCAGAAACGCCAGAGGTAGTGACGCGCCTTTTCTTCAGCGGTCGGCGCGGGCGTCGGGAAGACCTGGTAGTGAGAAGCGTCGAGGAGGCCGCAGAGGCGGCGGATCGCGCCGCCCTTGCCGGCGGCGTCGGGGCCTTCGAGCACCACCACCGTCGCGACGCCTTGCGCATGGGCGAGGCGCGTCAGCCGGCCGAGGCGGACCTGCAGTTTGGCCATCTGCTGGCTGTAGGCTTTCTTGTCGAGGGTCGGGTGCGGGGCGGCGCTTTCGAGCAGGCCGCGCGGACGTGAGCCCGGCTTCTTGGCCTTGGTGGCGGCGCGGCGACGGGAGGCCTGGTTGAGCTGGGCGGCGATGGCGAGGCCCGCGTGCAGGTCGCGGAGTTTCGTCTCGGCGCCGCCGATGACGACTTTCCAAGGAAGGTTCTTGCCGCTGCCCTGGGAGCGGAGTTCGCGGGCCAGGGTGAGGCTGCTCTTCTTGGCGAGCAGCAGGTCATCGGGGCCGACGACCCAGCCTTCGGCGTCGGTGTCTTCCGCTTCGCGGAGGCGGCGGCGCAGGGACTTCTCCGGCGTCTCGAGCCAGATCTTCACGACGGAAGTGCCGTCGGCCGCGAGCATCTCTTCGAACGTACGCAGGGACTTCAGGCGGGCGCGGAGGGGTTCGCCGGACAGTTGATCGCGCGCCGCTTCGAGCGTCGTGCGCGTGAGCCAGTCGCCGACCACGATGGTCACGCGGCCTTTGGCCGGTACCTCCTGCCAGTAGGGCCAGAGGAAAGGCCGGCCTTCGGCGGAAAAGGCGTCGGGCGCGCAGACGCGCACCGTGCGGGCGTCGAACCACTCCGTGAGCTGGTTGGCGAGTTCGGAGGCCGCGAGGCGGTCGTTGCCCCCGAGGACGATGATCGCGCCTTGCTGCTTATCCGCCAGGCGGCGCTGGGCGGCCAGGAGGCGGAGGTGGAGGGCGGAGCGGGATCGCTCGAGGACGCTGCGGGTGGCCATCGGAGGGGACTATGCAGAGCCCCTCCGCCGATGGGAAGCGCGATTCGGTGACGGTCCCGTGACGGCTCAGCCCAGCAGCCCGGCGATGTCGGCCACGTAGACCTGGCGGCCGCCGGCGTGGGCCGAGTCGAAGCAGAACTGGCGACCACTTCGGCTCGCGGACGGGTGCGTATCGCAGCGCCATTCCTTGCCGACGATGTCGACGGGCGAGGGGAAGGCTCCCACCTCGATCCGGCGGTCCGTCGGGATGTGGTAGACGTAAGGACGCTGCAGCTTCTCGGGGCCCTGCGGGTAGGTGTCGTTGAGCACCCACTCGTTGTTCGTGTTCGGCAGGTAGGTGTTGTGGCCGTTGTTCGGCATCTTCTCCTTGCCCACGACCGTGACCTCGTCGGAGAGGTCCTTGTAGACGTAGAAACGATCGCCATGGGACGGGTGCCAGGCCCAGGCGAAGATATGCCGCGGGTCGCGCCAGACGAAGTGCGACGTGCCGCCGTTGGGGTCCATCACGTGGACCTTGCCGCCGTTGACATCGATCGTCAGCGCGCGGGTGCGGAAGCCCGCCTTGTCGCCCGGAGTCTTCCAGCGGTGGAGGAAGAAGAGGCGCGTGCCGTCGGTGTTGCAGAGCAGGTGGTTGAACCAATGGACCGAGTCCGGCTTGAAGGCCGCGGCCGCCGGGCCGGTGAAAGGGATCTTCGCCGCTTCGGCGAGGGAGAACAGCAGGCGCTGCTTCCCCGTGGCCATGTCCATACGCCAGATGCCGACGTCGTCCGGCGTCTTCTTGAGCTTCCAGATGTCGCGTTCGGCGCCCGTCGCGTAGCCGTAGCCCGGGCGGGTGACGTCGAGGCGGCCGAAGTCCGGCGCGAAGGCCGTCTTACCGTCGGGGCTCAGCGTATAGAACGGGTGGGGCAGGGTGCGCGTGCGGCCGGACTTCACGTCGAGGATCCGCGTCACGAACTGCCCGCCTTCGCGGTCGTTCCAGGCCACGTCACGATCCGAGCCCGGGACCCATTGGAGCATGCAGCCCTGCTGCCAGTTCCACGCGTTGGAGCCGCCGAGGTCGATCCAGCGGTCGCCGTCCTGCGTGTCGACCATCCCGACGCGGATCGAGTCGGCCTTCGTCGGCGAGCGGCCTTGGAAATCCACTTCGTTCGCGAGCACGAAGCGGTCGTCGGCGGAGAATAGGAACTTGTCGTAGTAGCCGCGCCAGTGGAACTTAGGGCCGCGCGTGATCGGGCGGATGCGGGCGGCCTGCGGCGTGGTCGCGCAGCCGGCGAGGGCGCCGAGCGAGGCGAGGGCGGAGAATTTCAGGAAGTCGCGGCGGTCTAACATACGAGAGTATGGAGTATTGAGTATGGAGTATGGGGGCGGACCGAAAGAGGGGTCGGGGTAGGGACAGCACCACGTGCTGTCCTAAGTGCAAAAGTGCAAATCGGCCTGTGGCCTGTGCAAAGGTGCAAAGGTTAGGTGTTGGCGGTTAGCGGTTGGCGGTTGGGAACACATCGAGGCGAAGTCGCCGATAGAGGTGGCGGGTGGCGGCCCCGGGTGGCGGGTGGCAGATTGGTCGGCTTACGCTCAGCGAGGGAGTTCTTCTTCGTCGTCGGCCGGGGGCAGGACTCCCTTGAGCATCGCGTCGAGGGTCTTCTGCAGGGCGGCCTTCATCTCGCCGGCTTCGGCCTTGTCGACGGACTTGATCTGCAGGCGGATGGCTTCCTCCTTCTTGCCTTGGAGCCAGCGGAGGCGGGCGAGCGTGTCGAGCTTATCGGGGTGTTCTTCGCGCGTGAGCTTCACCGACTGCACCGCGCACTTCTCGGCGAGCGCGAGATTGGGCTTCTGCGCGAAGGCCTTCATCGTGAGCAGGCGCCAGGCGATCTCGTTGAGCGCCTCCGGGTCGTCGAATTCTTCGTCGGCGACCTTCTGGAGCTGGGCGTAGAATTTCGTGGGGTCGCCGCGGGCCAGGCCGATCTGGGCTTCGATGGAATCGCGGAGTTCCTGGCCTTCCTGCTTCGGCAGCACGCCGGCGGCGGCGGGCAGGGCTTTCTCGGCGGCGTCCCAGTCGCGGGCGCGCATCGCTTCGGAGAGCGCGTCGAGCTTCGCCTGGGCGGCGGCCATCTCCGGATCGTTCGGCGCGGTGCCGGCGGGTACGGCGGGCTTGCTGAGGCGGCGCTGCGGGATCTTCTCGGCGATCGGCGGGGCGGCGGCGAGAGGCGTGCCCGTGAGGATATCGCCGAGCATCTCGGCCGTGAGCTGTCCCGGGTGGCCGGTCCAGGCGATCTTGCCTTCGGCGACGACGAACGCGTGCGGGATGCCGTTCACCTCGGCGGCTTCGAGCCAGTCCTTGATGAAGGCCTTGCCGCCGAGGGCCACGGCATAGGACATCTTGTCGCCCTGGGCCTTGAGGAAATCCTTGGCGCGCTGGGCGGAGGCCGCGTCGCGTTCGCTTTCCCAGACGTTGACGCCGGTGATGACGACGCCCTTCTTGCCCATCTGCTTGTGCAGTTGGTTGAGGTGCGGGATCGCGGCGACGCACGGGCCGCACCAGCTCGCCCAGCATTCGAAGACGTAGACCTCGCCCTTCTGGAAGTCTTTCACCGCCTCGCCTTGGAGCATCGTCTCCGGCCGCGTGGCCGGGGCGGGATCACCGACTTTGAGACCGGCGGCGGACAGGGTGGCCGAGAGCAGCAGCAGGAGCAGGGTGCGCATGGGGATTATCGTAGGTGAAGGATAAGGGGAGGCAAGAGGGGGTTGTAGGAAGGGGGTGGCGGTAAGCGGTTAGCGGATAGCGGTTAGGAAGGGAGAGGGAGGACTGCGTTGAGGACTGAATGGAGGGCTGAATGGATGCGGAGGCCGATGGTAGGGTCGGGACCGCGTCACGACATAGCTTTGCAGGTGGCGGGTGGCGGCCCCGGGTGGCAGGTGGCGGGAGGGGGTAGGGATGCGATGACATCGCATCCGTTCGAGGCCGAGGGAGGGAGTCGTCGGGCCTTAGCGAAGGTGGAGGATTCACAACGTCCGTCCACGAACGGACGTGATGGTGATCACGTCCCTACCAAAACAAAAAACCCCGACGGGGGTCGGGGTTTTTTAGGGGCCAGGAGCCGGCGGCTTATTTCTTCACCGGGGCGGCGGGGGCGGCGGCCTTGGCTTCCTCGATGAAGCCGCGGATCTTCTCGGGGTCGAGGGACATCGGGTGGCCGATGTAGGCGATCTTGCCGCCGGCGACCACGAAGCTGCACGGGATGCCGTTCCGGCCGGCGGCGTCCATCCAGGCCTTGCCCATCGCGCCGTTCGTGTCCTTGGCGACGGTGTAATCCATCTGCTTGGTGTTCTTACGTACGTAGGCGTCGGCGGCCTCGACGCCGCTGTTCACGTGGATGCTGATGACCTGCACGCCGTCGGGTTTGAGCTTGGCCTGCAGTTCCGCGAGGTGCGGGATCGAGGCGACGCAAGGCGGGCACCAGGTCGCCCAGAATTCGATGACGTAGGTCTTCTTCGGGTCGAGGGTCGAGACGCGATCGCCTTTGATCCAGCCCGAGGGAAGCTTCGTCGGGGCTTTGTCGCCGACGCTGAGCGTCGGTCCTTTTGGCGCGGCGAAGCCGAGGGTGGTCAGCAATAGGAGGAGCAGGGTGGGGAGGCGCATGGGGTAGAAATAAGGGGAAGGGCGAGGGGAGGCAAGAGGGTGATGACGGAGGGCTGAATGGAGGACTGCGTTGAGGGCTGAATGGAGGGCTGAATGGATGCGGAGGCCGATGGTAGGGTCGGGACCGCGTCACGACATAGCTTTGCAGGTGGCGGGTGGCGGCCCCGGGTGGCAGGTGGCGGGAGGGGGTAGGGATGCGATGACATCGCATCCGTTCGAGGCCGAGGGAGGGAGTCGTCGGGCCTTAGCGAAGGTGGAGGATTCGCAATGTCCGTCCACGAACGGACGTGATGGTGATCACGTCCCTACCTAAACAAAAAACCCCGACAGTGTCGGGGTCTTGAGGGGGCTGAGTTTTGGTTCAGGCTTTCGCGGCGTTGAACTTCGAGCGGATGGCTTCGACGACGGCCGGGTCGGCCAGGGTCGAGACGTTGCCGAGTTCGCGGCCTTCGGAGATGTCGCGCAGGAGGCGGCGCATGATCTTCCCGGAGCGGGTCTTCGGCAGGTCAGGCACGAACACGATGCGTTCCGGGCGGGCGAACTTGCCGATCTTCGCGTCGACCATGCCGTTGAGCTTCTTGGCGAGCTCGGCTTCGTTCACCGTCTGGGCGGCGGCGGACTTCAGGATGACGAAGGCCATCAGGCCCTGGCCCTTGAGGTCGTGCTTCACGCCGATGACGGCGGACTCGGCGACCGCCGCGTCCTCGATGAAGATCGCCTCGAGCTCGGCCGTGCCGATGCGGTGGCCCGAGACGTTGACGACGTCGTCGACGCGTCCGGTGATCCAGAGATAGCCGTCCTTGTCGCGGATGGCGCCGTCGCCGGGGAAGTAATACTTGCCGCCCCAGCGGTTCCAGTAGGTGTCCACGTAGCGCTGTTCATCGCCGAAGATGCCCTGCGTGATGCCGGGCCAGGGCTTGCGGATGGCGAGGATGCCGTGGTCGGTCTCGTTGCCCTGCTCGTCGAGGACGGCGGCGTCGACGCCGAAGAAGGGCAGCGTGGCCGAGCCGGGCTTCGTGGGCGTGCAGCCGGGCATCGGGGTGATCATGTGGCCGCCGGTCTCGGTCTGCCACCACGTGTCGACGATCGGGCAGCGCTCGGCGCCGATGTTGCGGTGATACCAGAGCCAGGCTTCCGGGTTGATCGGTTCGCCGACGGAGCCGAGGAGGCGCAGCGAGGAGAGGTCGTGCTTCTTCACCCACTCGTCGCCCCACTTCATGAAGGCGCGGATCGCGGTCGGGGCCGTGTAGAAGACCGTGACCTTGTGGTCCTGGATGATCTTCCAGAAGCGGCCGTAGTCCGGGGCGTCGGGCGCGCCTTCGTACATCAGCACCGAAGAGCCGTTGAGGAGCGGACCGTAGACCACGTAGGTGTGGCCCGTGACCCAGCCCACGTCGGCCGTGCACCAGAAGAGGTCGTCGCCGCGGAGGTCGAAGACGTACTTGTTGGTCGAGTAGGCGTGGACCATGTAGCCGCCCACGCTGTGCATGATGCCCTTGGGCTTGCCGGTGGAGCCGGAAGTATAGAGCAGGAAGAGCATCTCATTGGCCTCCTGCTGGACGGCCTCGCACTGGTCGGTGACCTTCGCGGCGGCCTCGTGATACCAGACGTCGCGGCCGGCCTGCATCGCGCAGCCCGCGTCGGGCTTGCCCGGGTGGCGCTGGAGGACGAGCACGTGGGCGCAGGTCGGGCAGTCCTTCACGCCTTCGTCGACCGTCTGCTTGAGCGGCAGGAACTTCCCGCGGCGGTAGCCGCCGTCCATCGTGATGACCGCCTTCGACTTCGCGTCGTTGACGCGGTCGCGGATGGATTCGGCCGAGAAGCCGCCGAACACCACCGAGTGGACGATGCCAAGACGGGCGCAGGCGAGGACCGCCATCGCGAGCTCGGGCACCATCGGCATGTAGATCGCGACCGTGTCGCCGCGCTTCAGGCCCATGCCCTTGAGCACGTTGGCGAAGCGGCTGACCTCGGAGAGCAGCTGGCGGTAAGTGAGGCGGCGGACCTCGGCGGCCTTGCCGTCGGCGGTGGGCTCGCCTTCGTAGACGATCGCGACCTTGTCGCCGAGGCCCTTGGCGACCTGCGCGTCGAGGCAGTTGTAGGCGACGTTGGTCTTGCCGTCCACGAACCAGCGGAAGAACGGCTTCTTGGATTCGTCGACGACCTTCGTCCACGGCTGGAACCAGGTCAGCTCCTTGGCTTCGTCGGCCCAGAAGCCGTCGGGGTCCTGGATCGAGCGCTGATAGAGGGCGTGGTAGCCGTCCATGCCCTTGACGCGGGCCTTGGCGACGAACGCGGCGCTGGGCGGGAAGACCTGCTCATTGGAGCCGAAGCCTTCGGCGCCGGCCTTCTTGACGTCGTCGATCTCTTCGTGGGCGTCGGAGTTCTGGGGGGTGTTGGCCATGTTATTTACGTTTGGAGCGAAGGATCAGGTAGATGGAGAACGCCACCAGGATGGCGAGCGTCAGCACGAGCCAAGGGGAGTCGGCGATATCCGGGGAGACGGGGGATTGGTCCGCGAGGAGGGCCATGGGGTGGGGAGGAGATAAGAACCCAGCCGACCGTCTCAGGGCAACCAAAACGCGGGGGCGGCTCCTATGACCCTGCGGAGGGGGGTTGGTTCGCCTCAGAGTTCGGTCAGCAGTTCGGCGAAACCGTCGACGATCCGCGGTCCCAGCCCTTCGAGGCGGGTCCGGTGCTGGTGGCCGTGGGCGGCCAGCACGCAGTCCACCCCCATGGCCGCGGCCGCCTCGGCGTCGTGGGCCGTGTCGCCGAAGTAGATCACGTCCTCCGGGCGCACGCCGAGGTCGGCCAGGTGCCGGCGGGCCCGGTCTTCCTTGCTCCCGGCGTGGATGTCGTCGCCGCCGCACGCCTTGCGGAAGCGGCCGTCGAGCCGGTAGTGGGCGAGGGTGTCGGCGAGCAACGTGCGTTCGTAGGCCGAGAGCACCGAGTGCGTCAGCCCGGCGGAGGAGAGTCCGGCGAGGAGCGTCTCGGCGTGGTCGTGCAGGCGACATTCCGTCTTCCGTTCCTCGTAGGCGGCCATGAAGCGGACGGACATCGCCCGGAAGGAGGCTTCGTCGGGCGTGAAGCCGATGGCCTGGTAGACCTTGATGACCGGGAACTGGAAGATCTCCCGGTAGCGCACCGGATCGACGGGCGGACGGCCGTCCTCGGCGAGCAGGCGGTTCAGCGACGCGCAGCACAGCCACGTGTCGTCGAGGAGCGTGCCGTTCCAGTCCCAGACCGCGTGGCGGTAATCGGTCAGCTTCTTACGCATGGCCGGGCACGAGGCTGAAGGCCTCGACGTCGACGCCCGCGCTGCAATGCGCGTAATCCGGGGCGCGGCCGGCGAGCGGGAAGCCGTCCCATTCCACCGGCTGCTCGCTCCAAGTGGTCAGCTGGGCGAGGCTGAGTGCATAAGGAGCATGATGCACCTGACCGCGGAGCAGCCGGCCGCCGCGGACGGAGAAGAAGTTGTAGCGCTCGGCGAGGTGGAAGAGCCGCGTGCCCGGTTCGGCGGGAGCCGGCGGCGTCAGGGGCTTCCACGCATAGCGGGCGGCGTGCGCGAACCCTTCGCGCTGGCAGTCCATCGTCCAGCGTTCGCCGAACGGGCGATGCGACAGGCGGGCATGCTCATAGGGCAGGCCGAAGAACGTGCGGGCGATGCGCACGGCCGGCCCGCGGTCGCAGTCCAGCGACAGGAACCACACGCCCGGTTCGCCGGACGCGTCGCGCACGTAGACGCGGACGTTCAGTTCGTTGAAGTGGGAGAGCCAGGGGACGGCGGGCAGGCCTTCGGGCCTTAAGCCGAGCATGCGGAAGCCGACGATCCCCAGGTGGGTCTCGCCCTCGAAGAGGTCAGGCGTCAGGCCCGGCGGCAGGATCCGGGCGACGGCGGCGGGGTCGCAGCGCCAGTGCAGGAAGAAGAGCTGGTCCCAGCGCTGACGCAGCAACGCGCGGCGGACCGGTCGGCGGCGCGCGGCGAGCAGGCGTTGGGTGGCTTCGTCCATCGGCCCACCATCCCGCACGAGCGTCGTCGCGTCAAGCGGGCGAGCCTTAATCCGCGAGGTCCGCGCCGACGGTGGCGGTCCGCGGGGCTTTTCGCTTGGAGCGGGGGCGGTCCGGGCTTACCTCTGGGGCATGCTTCCGGAAGCGCGTCAGAAAGAGCTCAAGGCCTTCGCCGGGAAACTCGCGGACATCGCCCGCGAGGTCCTGCTCGCGGCCCACGCGCGTGTCGAGACCGAGGTCGAGATCAAGCCGGACGGCACGCCCGTGACCGTCGCCGACAAGGAAGCCGAACGCCGGATGCGCGCGGCCATCAAGGCGGCTTACCCGGACCACGGCATCCTGGGCGAGGAGTTCGGCCCCGACAACGTCGATGCCGAGCATTGCTGGGTCCTTGATCCCATCGACGGCACCAAGTCGTTCCTCTCCCGCGTCCCGCTCTACGTCACCCTCATCGGCCTGCGCCACGAAGGCAGGCCCGTGCTCGGTCTGATCGACCAGCCCGTCCTCGGTGAACGCATCATCGGCGACAACCTCACGTGCGAGCTCAACGGGCGTCCCGTGCGCGTGGCCGAAGCCCCCATGAAGGAGGCCGTCGTCGTCTCCACCGACCTCGACAACATCCGTCGCCTGCACCGCGACGTCCGCTGGAACCGTCTCGCCGACAGCGTCGCGCACGTACGCACGTGGGGTGACGGTTACGGCCATCTGCTCGTCGCGGCGGGCCGCGCGCACGTCGTGGCGGATCCGATCATGAATCCGTGGGACCTCGTCCCCGTGCTGCCCGTCCTGCGCGGCGCCGGCGCGGTCGTGACTTCCTGGGAAGGCGGCGACCCCGTCAAGGCCGGCAACATCATCGCCGCGGCGCCGAAGCTGCACGCGGAAGTGATGCGGACTTTGCGCGACTGAGCGCGCCCATGGCCGTCCCGTCTGCCAAGCCCGGACCTAGGCCTACGCGCCGGGCGTTCCTCGGCTTACTCGCCGTGGGTGGCGCCGGCCTCGCGTCGGCGACCTACGCGCGTTATCTTGAGCCGGACTGGCTGGACGTCGCCGAGGTCACGCTTGACCCGTTACGGTTCCCCGCGCCGCGGGGCTTGCGCATCCTGCATCTCTCCGATCTGCATTTCGGACCGCACGTACCCCTGGCGCTCATCGAACGCGCCGTGACGCTCGGGCTTGCGCAGCGCCCCGACCTCATCGCCCTCACCGGCGATTTCGTCACCGGCCGGCTGCGGGAGACCGCGGCTTATGCCGCCGTCCTACGCCGGCTGGCCGCCGTCGCGCCCACGTTCGCCTGTCTGGGCAATCACGATGCCATCGTCGCCGCCGGTCCCGTCGGTGAGGTCGCCCGCACCGCGGCGGTCGTGCGCCTCCTGCGCGAGGCTCGCGCTGACGTCCTCATCAACGAGACGCGCGAAGTCGCCGTGCGTGGCGGGCGCATCCGCGTCTCCGGGCTCGGCGATTTGTGGACCGGGCAGAACCACCCCGCGCGCTGCCTGACGCCGACCCGCGGCCCGGGTCGCGAACCGCTGGCGCATATGCTGCTGAACCATAACCCGGACGCGCGCCTCGCGGCGATGCCGTATCACTGGGATCTCATGCTCTGCGGGCACACCCATGGGGGCCAGCTCGGCGTGCCCGGGGTCGCGGAGTGGTTGGCGCCCGTGAGCGACAAGTCGCACATCGAGGGCCTGCGCGAGCGGTCCGGCCGCCTGATCCATATCACGCGCGGCGTCGGCAGTCTCTACGGCGTGCGGCTGTTCTGCCGTCCGCAGGTGAGCCTGCTCGTCGTCGGCTGAGCGCGGCTCAGAGCCGGACCTTCAGCGAGCGCCCGTGCGCGTCGAGGCTCTCCATGCGGGAGAACGCGTCGACCACGGCGGCCGCCTTCTTGA
>JANRFG010000027.1:70132-74220 GCA_030725715.1 Opitutales bacterium | reverse complement strand
ACCAAGGTCGTTTACACCTGGGGCGACGGCAAGGCTGACGGCAACGGCTCCATGAAGGCCCTGCTCGGCGGCAAAGGCGCCAACCTCGCCGAAATGACCCGCATCGGTCTCCCGGTGCCTCCCGGCTTCACGATCACGACCGAAGTCTGCACCTACTACTACGCCAACAAGCGCACCTACCCCGCTTCGCTCCAGGCTCAGATGGAAGCCGGCGTGACCAACATGGAGAAGATCATGGGCACCAAGTTCGGCGCCACCTCCGGCATGCCCCTCCTCGTCGCCGTCCGCTCGGGCGCCCGCGATTCGATGCCGGGCATGATGGACACCATCCTTAACCTCGGCCTCAACGACGACTCCGTCGTCGCCCTCGCCAAGGCCACCGGCAACGCCCGCTTCGCTTGGGATTGCTACCGCCGCTTCATCCAGATGTACGGCGACGTCGTCCTCGGCGTGCAGAAGCGCGAAGGCGAAGACCACGAACCGTTCGAGACGGTCATCGAAGAATTCAAGCACAAGAAGTACAAGTCCGACATCGAAGACTCCGCCCTCACCGCCGAAGACCAGCAGGAGCTCGTCAAGCGCTTCAAGGCCCTCGTCAAGGCCCGCACCGGCAAGGTCTTCCCGAACAGCCCGTGGGAGCAGCTGAACGGCGCCGCCGGTGCCGTGTTCTCTTCCTGGATGAACGACCGCGCGATCGTCTATCGCCGCAAGTACAACATCCCCGCCGAGTGGGGCACCGCCGTCAATGTGCAGGCCATGGTGTTCGGTAACACCGGCGACAAGTCCGGTTCCGGCGTCGCCTTCACCCGCAACCCCGCCAACGGCGTGGACGAGTTCTACGGCGAATTCCTCGTCAACGCCCAGGGCGAAGACGTCGTCGCCGGCGTCCGCACCCCGGAGCCGGTCAGCAAGCTCAAGGCCGTGATGCCCCAGAGCTTCGCCCAGCTCATGAAGGTCCGCCAGACCCTCGAAAAGCACTTCAAGGACGTCCAGGACATCGAGTTCACCGTCCAGGAAGGCAAGCTGTACATGCTCCAGACGCGTAACGGCAAGCGCACCGCCGCCGCCGCGCTGAAGTTCGCCGCCGACATGGTGAAGGAAAAGCTCATCGACTGGGAGACCGCCATCCTGCGCAACCCGGCCGACCAGCTCGAACAGCTGCTCGCTCCGATCTTCGACCTCGCTGAAGTCAAGAAGGCCAAGGCCATCGCCACCGGTCTCCCGGCCGGCCCCGGCGCCGCCACCGGCAAGATCTACTTCAACGCCGAGCGCGCCGTCGTGGCCGCCGAGAAGGGCGAGAAGGTCCTCCTCGTCCGCGTCGAGACCTCCCCGGAAGATCTCCGTGGCATGATCGCCGCCGAAGGCATCCTCACCGCCCGCGGTGGTGTGTCCTCGCACGCCGCCCTCGTCGCCCGCCAGATGGGCAAGGTCTGCGTCTGCGGCGCCGCCGCCGTCCAGATCGACTACGACAAGAAGACGACGACGATCGCCGGTCACACCTTCAAGGAAGGCGACTACCTCTCCATCGACGGCACCGCTGGCACGGTCTACGCCGGCCAGATCAAGACCGCTCCTTCGGAAATCGTCGCCGGCCTGCTCAACAACGACAAGCGCGCGCAGAAGACCGAGAAGTACAAGAACTACGTGCAGCTGATGAAGTGGTGCTCGCAGGCCACCCGCCTGCAGGTCCGCACCAACGCCGACAATCCTGAGCAGACCGCCCAGGCCCTCGCGTTCGGCGCCCAGGGCATCGGCCTCACCCGCACCGAGCACATGTTCTTCGAAGGCGACCGCATCGACGCCGTGCGTGAGATGATCCTCGCCGACACCGTCGAAGGCCGCAAGAAGGCCCTCGCGAAGATCCTGCCGTACCAGCGCGCGGACTTCACCGGCATCTTCAAGGCCCTCAACGGCCTGCCCGCCACGATCCGCCTCCTCGACCCGCCCCTCCACGAGTTCGTGCCGCACGACGAGAAGTCCCAGGCCGCCCTCGCGAAGAAGCTCGGCATCAAGAAGGAGAAGGTCATCGCCCGCGTCGCCGCCCTGCACGAGTTCAACCCGATGCTCGGTCACCGCGGCTGCCGCCTCGGCATCGCCTACCCGGAGATCACCGAGACCCAGGCCCGCGCCATCTTCGAAGCCGCCGCGGCGGTCCAGAAGAAGGGCATCAAGGTGAAGCCGGAAGTCATGGTGCCGCTCGTCGGCTTCAAGCGTGAGCTCGACCTCCAGGTCGAAGTCATCCACCGCGTCGCCGCCGAAGTCCAGAAGGAGCAGAAGTGCAAGATCGCCTACTCCGTGGGCACGATGATCGAAGTGCCGCGCGGCGCCCTCACCGCCGACGAGATCGCGCACACCGCCGAGTTCTTCAGCTTCGGTACGAACGACCTCACCCAGACCGCCCTCGGCGTCAGCCGCGACGACATGGGCAACTTCCTCGGCGCCTACACCGAGAACGAGATCTTCAAGAAGAACCCGTTCGCCACGCTCGACCAGACCGGCGTCGGCCAGCTCGTCCAGATCGCCATCGAGAAGGGCCGCAAGACCCGTCCCGACATCAAGCTCGGCATCTGCGGCGAACACGGCGGCGAGCCTGAGTCCGTCAAGTTCTGCCACCGCGTGGGTCTGTCCTACGTCTCCTGCTCGCCTTACCGCGTGCCGGTCGCCCGCCTCGCCGCCGCCCAGGCCGCGATCGAGGAGAAGCGCGCCGCCAAGAAGTAAGCCTGCCGGACAGGACCAAGCAAAGGGGCGCACCGCGAGGTGCGCCCCTTTTTCGTGCCTAGGCGGGAACCGTCAGGCCGGGGCTCAGTTGCTCGTGATCCGGGTCACGAGATACAGACAACCGAAGAGCGCGACGGCCAGGGCGATATAGAGCCAGAAAGGCTTCCAGGTGCTGGGACGGGAGCCGCGCGACGAACGGGCGGAGCGATTGAACCGACGGCCGCGCGAGCTGACGCGCTGGACGGAGACGTTCGGGAAGTCCTGGCCGGCGACGTCCTCGACCTTGCCGTAGGCGAGGCCGTGATGGATGAGCTCGGCGAAGGCGCGCGCCTTGCGGGCCGGGGAAAGCCGATCGAAGCCGTTGCACTCACGGCCCACGATCAGCCGTTCCAGTCCGAGCATGGCATCTTCGGAAGGACGGACGGATGAATGGGTCTCAGGAGTGCTCACCGGTAATTGACGAAGCCGATTTATCAGTCCGGTAAGTCCTTGCGACAAGTCGATAGTCGGCTTAGACCTCCAATATAATCAGCCGCCCCGCTGACGAAGAATGAAAACTTCCGCCTCCAGCCGTGAACTCCCCGTCGCCCTCAGCATCGCCGGCTCGGACAGCGGCGCCGGCGCCGGCGTGCAGGCCGACCTGCTGACGTTCGCCGCGCACGGCGTCTTCGGCACGACCGCGATCACCTGCCTCACCGCGCAGAATCCGCGCGGCGTCTCCGGCGTGCAGGCTTCGCCGCCCGCGTTCGTGACGGAGCAGTGCGCGCAGGTCGCGACGCACTTCCGACCCAAGGCCCTCAAGACCGGCATGCTGCTCAACGCCGAGATCGTCATCGCCGTCGCCGACTTCATCCAAACCTCCGGCATCCCCGCGGTCGTCGATCCGGTCATGGTGGCCACCAGCGGCGCCACCCTGCTCGCTCCCGACGCCGTCGCCGCCGTGAAGACGCGGCTCATCCCGCTCGCGGCCGTCGTCACGCCGAACCTCGACGAAGCCACGATCCTGCTCGGGCGGAAATCGCTCGGCGGCATCGCCGAAGCCCTCGAGCTCGCCCAGGCCTATGGCGTGCCGTTCCTGCTCAAGGGCGGCCATGCGGAAGGCGATGACCTGACCGACTGCCTCGCCTGGCCGACCGGCGAGACCAAGACCTTCACCGCGCGCCGGGCCCCGCACGTGGACACCCATGGCAGCGGGTGTACCCTCTCCGCCGCCATCGCCGCCCAACTCGCCAAGGGTAAGAGCCTCTCCGAAGCCGTCACCATCGCCCATGCTTACCTCCAGGGCGCCATCCACGGGCCGATCCAGGTCGCGGGGCTGAATTGTATTAGGCATCTTTGATGCCAGGGGTAGGGGTAGGGGTAGGGGTAGG
>JANRFG010000027.1:67981-70032 GCA_030725715.1 Opitutales bacterium | reverse complement strand
CCACTTATTCACACTTGCCCCCGCAAGCCGGCCACCTTTTCTAACCCATTCCCTGCAGGCCCCGCCTGCCCCCTACGACCATGCCCAAAAAGAACGCCGCCCAAAAGTCCACCGCCTCCGCCCCCTCGGCCGTCTCGGCCAAGACCGGCGTCAAGATGCGCGGTTGTGACGTCATGGTCCGCTGCCTCGAGAACCTCGGCGTCGACACGATCTTCGCTTACCCGGGCGGCGCTTCCATGGAGCTCCACCAGGGCCTCACCCGCTCGAAGAAGATCCGCACCATCCTGCCCCGCCACGAACAGGGCGGCGCCTTCATGGCGCACGGTTACGCGCGCTCGACCGGCAAGCCCGGCGTGTGCATGGCGACCTCCGGTCCCGGCGCGACGAACCTCGTCACCGCGATCGCCGACGCGCACATGGACAGCATCCCGCTGATCTGCATCACCGGCCAGGTCTACCAGCAGTTCATCGGCCGCGCCGCGTTCCAGGAGACCGACTTCTACGGCATGACCCTGCCGATCGTGAAGCACTCCTTCCTCGTCCTCGATTACAACGAGCTGCCGAGCATCATGTACAAGGCCTTCAAGATCGCCACGACCGGCCGTCCGGGCCCCGTGGTCATCGACATCCCGAAGGACATCCAGCAGCACGAGTGGGTCCCGGTCTTCCCGAAGAATCCGGACGACGTCTCCATCCCCGGCCTGCCGACGCCTCCGAAGTGCGCCGACGCCGAGCTGGAGCAGGTCCTCCGCCTCATCGAAGGCGCCAAGCAGCCCGCTCTCTACATCGGCGGCGGCATCCTTTCCGGCGACGCCCACAAGGAACTCCGCGCCTTCGCCGAAGCCACCGGCATCCCCGTCGCGTCCACGCTGATGGGCCTCGGCGCCTTCCCCTGCGATCATCCGCAGTCCCTCTACTGGTACGGCATGCACGGCACCGTCGCCGGCAACTGGGCCGTCTGCAAGAGCGACCTCCTCATCACCATGGGCGCGCGTTTCGACGACCGCATCACCGGCGTGGTCGAGAAGTTCGCCCCCGACGCCACGATCGTCCATATCGACATCGACCGCTCGGAGCACCAGAAGAACAAGTTCGCCCACTACCCGATCCACTCGGACATCAAGTACGCGCTCGGCCGCCTCACCACGCTCGCCAAGAAGGGCTTCAAGAAGCCTGACCTGAAGAAGTGGTACGAGACCATCAACGGCTGGAAGAAGGAGCACCCGTATCCGTTCAGCTACGAGCGCAAGACGAAGCACATCCTCCCGCAGGAAGCCATCGAAGTCCTCTTCGAAGAGACCAAGGGCAAGGCCATCGTCTCGACCGGCGTCGGCCAGCACCAGATGTGGGCCCCGCAGTACTACCGCTTCAACGAACCCCGCCGCTTCATCAGCTCGCTCGGCGCGGGCACGATGGGCTTCGGCCTCCCGGCCGCCATCGGCGCCAAGGTCGCCAACCCGGACGTCCAGGTCATCGACATCGACGGCGACGGCTCGTTCCTGATGAACATCCAGGAACTCGCGTGCATGAAGATCGAGAAGATCAACGCGAAGATCCTCATCCTGAACAACCAGCACCTGGGCATGGTGGTACAGTGGGAAGACCGCTTCTACGCCGGCTCCCGCGGCCACACCATCCTCGGCGACGCCAAGAACATCGGCTCTCCCGACAACCCGGGCGGCCTCTATCCGGACTTCGTCAAGATCGCCAACGGCTTCGGCATCAAGGCCCGCCAGGTCATGAAGCGCGAAGACCTCCGCGCCGCCATGCGCGAGATGCTCGATCACGACGGACCTTACCTCCTCGACGTCATCGTGCCCTACACCGAGCACGTGCTGCCCTTCATCCCGCAGAAGAAGTCGGCGATGGAGATCCTGACGAAATAAACGCGAAGCGTTTATTTCGAGGGGACACGTGGGCAAGGTGACACGTGGACAAGGGGAATAAGTGAACAGGGGCGCGAAAGCGCCCCTGCTGCTTTTAGGGTAGGTCTTAGCGGCTGGCGGTTCGCGGTTGGCGGTTGGGCCAAATGCATCGGGTAGGGGCAGCAC
>JANRFG010000027.1:0-67881 GCA_030725715.1 Opitutales bacterium | reverse complement strand
GGGCAGCACTGCGTGCTGCCCTAGCTATATCGCAACCTAGGTCAGCACGCAGTGCTGACCCTACCTCAACCCCTATGTCGTGACGCGGTCCCGACCCTAGCCACGGCAACTCTTGTCAACTGGCCAACCGATCAACCGATCAACCTGGTTAAACCCCTTGCCCACGTGTCCCCTCGTCGCGGCTGCGCCGCGACGATCAGTGTCCCGCCAACCAGCGTTCGGCTTCGATGGCGGCGCGGCAACCCATGCCGGCGGCGGTGATGGCCTGACGATAGACGTGGTCGGAGCAGTCGCCGGCGACGAAGACGCCGGGGATGTTGGTGCTCACGGTGTTGGGGCCGGCGATGAAGTAACCGCCTTCGTCGACCGCGAGGGCCGGCGTGAAAGCCTGCGAATTGGGCACGTGACCGATGGCCACGAAGACGCACTTCACGGCGAGGTCGCGGTCGGCGCCGGACTTCTCGACGACGCGGAGGGTGTGGACCTTGGCGTCGCCGAGGATCTCCTTCGGGGTGACGTTCAGGACGAGCTCGATCTTCTCGTGGGCCTTGACGCGCTGGACCATGATGTCGGAGGCGCGGAAAGTATCGCGACGGTGCACGAGGTAGACCTTGGAGGCGAAGCGGGTGAGGAAGAGGGCTTCTTCGCAGGCGGAGTCGCCGCCGCCGACGACGGCGACCGGGACGTCGCGGTAGAAGGCGCCGTCGCAGGTCGCGCAGGTGGTCACGCCGTTGCCACCGTAGTAATGCATCTCACCGGGGATGCCGAGATGGCGGGGCGAGGCGCCGGTGGCGATGATCACGGCCTTGGCCTCATAGGTGGCTTCGCCGCCCTTGAGCTTCTTGATCGGGCCGGAGAAGTCGACGGAGTCGATGCGGTCCCAGGCGAACTTGGCGCCGAAGCGTTCGGCCTGGCCCTTCATGTTCGTGATGAGCTCGTTGCCGTCGACGCCGTGGACGAAGCCGGGGAAGTTCTCGACCTCCGAGGTCGTGGTCAGCTGGCCGCCGGGCTGGCCGCCTTCGAGGACGAGGGGAGCGAGGCCGGCGCGGGCGGCGTAGATGGCGGCGGTCAGGCCGGCGCAACCGGTGCCGAGGATAAGGACGTTTTCAGCCATGGGTATGTCCCATGTTGACGGCGGGAGGATGGCCGCAAGGCCGAAAACCCGATGTGAACAACCCGAGACAAGGCTTGCCCCGGGGGGCGGGGTCGGAGTTTGCTACCCTCCGCTCCCGGACCCATGTTTCTCAGCATCCTCAAGCTCTTCGCCGGCAGCCACCACCGGAGGTTCCTCCGCAAGTGCGCTCCCCTCGTCAAGCGGATCAACGCCCTCGAAATCGAGTATCAGAAACTGTCCGACGACGCCCTCCGCGCCAAGACGGCCGAGTTCAAGGCCCGTCACGCCCAGGGGGAGTCCCTTGACGCCCTCCTCCCTGAGGCTTTCGCCGTCGTCAAGAACGCCGCCCGCCGCCTCTGCGGCACCAAGGCCATCGTCTGCGACCACGAGCAGACCTGGGAAATGGTCCATTTCGACGTCCAGCTCATCGGGGGCATCGCCCTTCACCAGAACAAGATCGCCGAGATGGCGACCGGCGAAGGCAAGACCCTCGTCGCCACCCTGCCACTCTACCTCAACGCGCTGACCGGCCGGAACTGCCAGCTCGTCACCGTCAACGACTACCTCGCCCGCCGCGACTCCGAGTGGATGGGCCACCTCTACCGCTGGCTCGGCCTCACGGTCGGCTGCATCCAGAACCAGATGTCCAGCGAGGACCGCAAGGCCGCCTACGGCTGCGACATCACCTACGGCACCGCCTCCGAGTTCGGCTTCGATTACCTGCGCGACAACGGCATGGCCCTCTCGCCGGACGAACAGGTCCAGCGCGACCACTACTTCTGCATCGTCGACGAGATCGACTCCATCCTCGTCGACGAAGCCCGCACCCCGCTGATCATCTCCGGCCCCGTCGCCGAAGAGCGTGAGCCCGCCTTCCCGCGCCTCCGCCAGCCGGTCGCCGGCCTGGTCGAGCTCCAGATCCGCCTCATCACCCGCCTGATGAACGAAGTCCGCGAAGAGCTCGAGAAGCTCGGCGAGGACAAGGAGCCTTCCGCCGACGCCCTCGACAAGCTCTGGCTCGCCGCCCACGGCATGCCCCGCAACCGCGTCTTCCTCCGCCTGATGGAGAACGGCAAGTGGCGCAAGTTCCTCGAGAAGCATGAAGGCGTGCTCGCCTCCGAGATCGAGAAGGACCGCCGCTTCCACCTCAAGGAACGCCTCTACTTCTCCGTCAGCGAACGCCAGCACGAGTCCGACCTCACCCAGCTCGGCCGCGACACCCTCCGCCCCGGCGAGCCCGACGCGTTCGTGCTCCCCGACCTCCCGAGCCGCTACGTCGAGCTCGACAACGACGAAGCGCTCACGCCGGAGCGCCGCGCCGAACTCCGCGCCGAAGCCGAAGTCGCCTACGCGCAGGTCTCCGAGGACATCCACGCCATCGGCCAGCTCCTCAAGGCCTACACCCTGTACGAGAAGGACAAGCAGTACGTCGTGCACGAGGGCAAGGTGAAGATCGTCGACGAGAACACCGGCCGCATCATGGAAGGCCGCCGCTGGTCCGACGGCCTGCACCAGGCCGTCGAGGCCAAGGAAGGCGTCGCGCTCGAGAAGGAGAACAAGACCTACGCGACGGTCACCATCCAGAACTACTTCCGCATGTACCAGAAGCTCGCGGGCATGACCGGCACCGCCGAGACCGAAGCTTCCGAGTTCCATGACATCTACCGCCTGACGGTCGTCGCCATCCCGACGCACCGCCCGTGCATCCGCGCCGACGACAACGACATCGTCTTCAAGACCCGCAAGGAGAAGTACCAGTTCTCCATCAAGGAGATCGCCGAAGCCCACAGGCGCGGCCAGCCCGTGCTCGTCGGCACCGCCTCCGTCGAAGCCTCCGAGACCCTCGGCCGCATGCTCGCGATGGCCAAGGTGCCCCACAAGATCCTCAACGCCAAGCACCACGAATCCGAGGCCGACATCATCTCGATGGCCGGCCAGCACGGCGCGGTGACCATCGCCACCAACATGGCCGGCCGCGGCACCGACATCAAGCTGGGCGAAGGCGTCCGCGAACTCGGCGGCCTCTACGTCCTCGCGACCGAGCGCCACGAATCCCGCCGCGTCGACCGCCAGCTGCGCGGCCGCTGCTCGCGTCAGGGCGACCCCGGCCGCTCCCGCTTCCTGGTCTCCCTCGAGGACGACCTGATGCGCCTGTTCTCGAACGCGGGCATCATCTCCTCGCTGCTCGAGAAGTCCTTCAAGGAAGGCGAACCGCTCGAGCACCCGCTCCTCAACCGTTCCATCGGCACCGCGCAGAAGCGCGTCGAAGGCCAGAACTACTCGATGCGCAAGCGCCTGCTCCAGTACGACGACGTGCTGAACCAGCAGCGCCAGATCGTCTACGGCCTGCGCAACCGCGCCCTCAAGGCCGAGGACAGCCGCGCGACCATCATGGACATCGTCGAGGAAGAGATCGACGAACGCCTCGCGATGGTCTTCCCCGAAGCCGACGGCGCCGCCGACCGCCGCGCCGCCGAAGCCTTCGTCTACTGGTACGTGACCACGTTCCACATGCGCCTCGACCTCGAGGACATCCTCGCGCGCACGAAGTCGCAGGTGCTCCTGCTCGCCACCGACCGCGTCCGCGCCCTGCAGGCCGGCCGCGAGCAGCACGAATCGCCGGAGATCCTCCAGTACCTCGAACGCAGCGTGCTCCTGCGCGCGATCGACCGCAACTGGCAGAACCATCTCACCGAGATGGAAGACCTCCGCCGCGGCGTCGGCCTGCGCACCTACGCGCAGAAGGACCCGCTCAACGAGTACAAGGCCGAAGCCTTCAAGGCCTTCGAACGCCTGATGCAGCAGCTGCGCACCGACGCGTGCTCCGGTCTCTTCCGCACCGCGACCTCGATGGAGGCGCTCGAATCCCTCATGCGCCGCGCGCAGGGCCAGGCCAAGGCCGTCGGCCCCGCCGAACCCGGCACGGGCGCCGCGACCGAGTCCACGCCCGCCGTCGCCCCGAAGCAGGAACCTTTCCGCCGCCAGGCCCCGAAGATCGGCCGCAACGCCGTCGTCCGCATCCGCAAAGGCCCTGAGACCCAGGACCTCAAGTGGAAGAAGGCCGAAGCGCTCGTGCGCGACGAGGGCTGGGAAGTCGTCGAAGTCCTCTCGGAATGACCGGAACGGACGCGAGCAGCCCGGGATCCGGCCGGCTCGCCTGGCTCGGGACGTCGCTGA
Organism: Opitutales bacterium; assembly: GCA_030725715.1. Taxonomy (GTDB): domain Bacteria; phylum Verrucomicrobiota; class Verrucomicrobiia; order Opitutales; family UBA953; genus UBA953. The sequence continues at coordinate 63,590 of JANRFG010000027.1, read as the reverse complement.
CGGCCCTCCTGCTCTTCCTTTCGTTCGGCCCGCTCGGTCATCCCTTCTGGGCGTTCATCGCGCTCGTGCCCGCCGCGGTCGCCGCCGCGTTCCGTCCGGAGTGGCGTGACTGGCGTCGCGCCGGTTTCGCGCTGAGCTGGGTGCTCTGGATCGCCCTGCTCGTCTGGCTCCGTCACGTCTACCCGCCGCTCGGCTGGCTGGGCCTGGTGCTGCTCACCGCCTACTGCGCGCTCTACCTGTTCGGCTGGTTGCTGCTGCTCCGCTGGATCTTCCCGGCCTGCGCCGGCGCCGGCCTGCCCGCGCGCCTGCTCGCGATCGCCGGACTCGCGGGGGCGTGGGGCCTGCTCGAGTGGACGCGCGCCACGATCCTCTCCGGCTTCGGCTGGCTGCCGTTCGCGGCGTCGCAGACGGGCAATCCCGTGATGCTCAGCCTCTGCGCGTGGGTCGGCCCGACCGGGCTCTCCATCGCGCTCGTGCTCTTCAACCTCGGCTTCGCCCGCTGGATCGTCCGGCTCATCGAATCCTATCGCGAAGACGCGCGTCTCGCGCCCGTCGGACCCGCCGGCTGGCTGCGCCGGCTCACGCCCGAACTCTACGTCGGCCTCCTGCCCATCGCGGGCGGCTTCCTCGCCTTGCTCGCCGCCAACGCCGCCAAGGCGACGCTGCCGCACGACACCCTCACGCCCGCGGTCGTGCAGACGGACTTCGACCCTAACGCCAAATGGGACGGCGCGCGCCTGCAGGAACACCTGCGCCTCGCCGAGACGATGACCATCGACGTCGCCGGCAGTCGCAAGGCGGACTTCGTGCTCTGGCCCGAGGCGGCCCTGCCGCTGACGCTGGAAAGCGAAGCCTACGTCGACCGGCTCAAGGCCCTCTCCGCGGTCACCGACACCCCGCTCGTCATCGGCGCCATCGACCGACGCGGCGCCGGTTACGGCAACGCGGTAGCGGTGGTGACATCCGAGGGCGTGCGCAAGCCGGCCTATGCGAAGCGCCACCTCGTGCCCTTCGGCGAATACGTGCCCTTCGCCGACTTCCTGCCTCTGCGCAAGGTCGTGCCGATCGAGACCGACTGCGTGGCCGGCACCGGCCCTTCCCTGCTGCCCCTGAGCACGCGCCAAGGCCGCACCTTCATGGCCGGCGCCTTGGTGTGCTACGAAGACGTCTTCCCGGAGCTCGCCCGCGAACACGCGCTCGCCGGCGCCGACGTGCTCATCGTCGTGACCAACGACGCTTGGTATGGCCGCGAGGCCGGCGCCTATCAGCATGCGGCCCACTCCGTCCTCCTGGCCGCCGCCACGGGGCTGCCGGTCGTCCGCTGCGGCAACGCAGGCTGGAGCGGGACCATCGACCCTCTCGGCCGGGCCTTCCCCGTCCTGGAGGAAGGCAGCGTGTATTTCCGGGGCGCCCGCCTGGCCACGCCGGTCCGGATCCCGCGGGAACGGCAGCCCGAGACCTTCTGGGTCCGCCAAGGCGACTGGGCCGTCGGACTGGGCGGCCTCTGCTTCGCCTTGGCCTACCTCTGGCGTCGCCGCCGGCAGGCCTGAGCCAGAAATCCGCAGGTCCTTGTCGACCTCCCGCCGTTTCCGTCCTAATTAGGGTGACCCCGGCGCTTCCCGCGCCTCGCCGCCCCCCATGAAGCCCTTGCGCCTCCTGTTCGCCAGCCTCGGCCTCTGCCTCGCCTGTTCGCTCGTGGCGCAGGACCTCAAGAAGCCCAAGGAGGAATTCCCCGAAAGCGGCGTCGCCACCTACCGCCTGCGCATCAAGGCCATCCCGACCCTCATGGTGCAGATCAACGGCGTGAACGTGCTGCTCGGCGTCGACACCGGCTGCCAAGGCACGGCCGTGCTCACCCCCCGCGCGGCGCAGCGTTGCGGCGTCAGCGAAGCCTTCAGCGTGCCCTCCATGGGGAACTCCGGGCGGAGCGAATCGACCTACGGACTCGTCGAGACCTTCCGCGCGGGCGAGGTCACCTGGCGCGACTTCCACGTGGCCATCATGCCGCTCGACGGCATGGACATCGACGGCCTGATGGGCGCCGACCTGCTCTTCAGCCGGCCCTTCTACATGGACCTGCGCAACAAGGTCATGATCCTCGGCAATATCCCCGACACCTCCGCGGCCCACGAAGTCCCCATCTACAGCCGTGGCGGCCACTGCGGCGTCAACATCGAGGTCGAAGGCGTCAAGGTGCCCATGATCGTCGATTCCGGCGCCTCGAAGTCCTACATGAGCTCGCTGAAGTTCCGCGGCGAGACCGAGTTCCGCGGCTTCCTGCCCGTGGCCACCGTGCGCGGCACTTCCCTCACGCGCGTGCAGGTCTGCAAGATCAAGTCGCTGCGCATCGGCGGCGCCCCGCTGACGGGCGTCGAATTCATCCGCGACGAGGAGCACAACCTGCTCGGCGACGACTTCCTGCGCGCCCACCCCATCGCGGTGGACATGGCTTCCCGGCGCATGTGGCTCTTCGAACCGCAGGCCACGGATAAGCCGGGCAAGTAAACCCGCGGCTCAGCGACGGCGACCGGACTTGCCGGAGCCCTTGGCGCCGCCTTCGGACTCGCCGCCTTCGGATTCGCCGGAGCCTTCTTCGGCCGGCTCTTCCTCGTCGTCCCAGCGGAGGTTCTTCTCCATGTCCTTGTCGACTTCTTCGACGTCGGGGAGGTCGGCGATGTCTTCCGCGGCCGCCTGGGGGCGGGCCGGCTTGTCGTCATCGTCGTCGTCGCCCGGGACTTCGTGGCCCTGCGGGACGAATTCCAGGATGTCGGTGATCTCTTCGAAAGGATGGATGTCACGGCCTTCGATCATGGCCTGGTTGCGCAGCTCGCTGAGCTGTTCATCCACGTCCTCGACGGTGAGCTTCTGCTCGAGCTTGATCGTGTCGTTGATGAGCTTCACGCGCAGGCGCATGATGTGCTCGAGGAGGTCGGCGTAGGCGCCCTTGTCGCCGTCCTTGATGTTGGGGAGGGCGAAGAGCGGCTCCTCGGAGTCGAGGATGTGCTCGGCCACGCGGACGAGGCGGACGGTCTGGTCCTTCTCGATCTCCTGGGTCTGGAAGGGCACGAAGGCCGCCTCGAGGATCTCGTTGGAGAGACCGTACTCACGGAGGGGGTCCATCATGTCGAGGATCCACGGGAACTGGTAGGGATCGAGGATGCCGAGGCCGTCCGGTTCGTAATGCTTCGGGTCGGAGCTCTCCTTCACCCACCAGTTGCCTTCCTTCTCCTTGAAACGGATGGTGCACCAAAGGAGCTTTGAGGTAGTCACAGCCATGGCTGGGTGGTTTGCCCAAGTCTGGGCGGGAGTCAAGAGGGGTCGGCGGCGGCGCCAAATGGCGGGCTTCTCCGCTTTCCTTCCGGCCTTTCCTCCCTTAACTCCGGGGCATGTCTTTCCTGTATGACAAGGTGATCGCCAAGGCCCTCTACAAGTTGGACCCCGAGACGGCCCACCAGGTCGGCCTGCGCGGCATGGGCCTCCTCGGCGCCTGCGCCCCCCTCCGCGCCCTGATGGAGCGCTCGCTGACCCCCAAGGGGGGTCGCCCGATCGAAGCCTTCGGCCTGAAGTTCCCCAACCACATCGGCCTCGCCGCCGGGTTCGACAAGGACGGCCTCGGCTGGCGCGGCGCGGCCGCCCTCGGCTTCGGCCACGTCGAGGTCGGTACCGTCACGCCCAAGGCCCAGCCCGGCAACGAGAAGCCCCGCGTGTTCCGTTACCCCGAGCTCAACGCCGTGGTGAACGCCTACGGCTTCCCGAACAACGGCGCCCAGGCCCTGTACGACCGCCTGAGCAAGCAGCCCGGCCGCGGCCGACGCGTCAGCCCGCTCGGCATCAACATCGGCAAGAACAAGGCCACCGCCAACGAACAGGCGCACGAGGATTACCTCACCTGCTTCAAGCTCCTCGCTCCGCTCGCCGATTACGTCGTCGTCAACATCAGCAGCCCGAACACCACCGGCCTGCGCGCCCTCCAGGACCGCGCCCCGCTCGTGACGCTGCTGTCCACGCTCGCGCAGGAGAACCGCTCCGTCGCCGGCGGCCCGGTGCCCCTGCTCCTCAAGATCGCCCCGGACCTCAATCCGAACCAGCTGGCCGACATCGTCGGCGTCGTCGGCGAATGCGGCTTCGCCGGCATCATCGCCACGAACACCACCATCTCCCGCCCCGCCGGCACGGAAGCGTGCTCGCCCGGCCGCGGCGGCCTCAGCGGCGCCCCGCTCCTCGAGCGCTCCCTGCAGGTCGTGCGCTTCCTCGCGAAGGAAGCCGACGGCCGCATCCCGATCGTCGGCTGCGGCGGAATCCTGTCCGCCAAGGACGCCGGTCGCTTCATGGACGAAGGCGCGTGCCTCGTGCAGGTCTACTCGGGCCTCGTCTTCCGTGGACCGGAACTCGCCCGCGAAGTCTCCGAAGGGCTCGCCTGGCGCCAGCGCGCCTGGGCCTGATCACTTCGTCGGCGCGACGGGGATGTGCACTTCCGACTGCTTGAGGAAGAAGGGCACGAACGGACTGTTCCAGTAGACCGCGTACGGTTCGCCGGCGGGCTTCACGTCCGTACGCTTCGCGAGCCAGGCCTTCAGCTCGGCCAGGGCTTCCTCGTAGTTCTCCCGGCTGTACGAGCCGCGGATGCCGATGGCGGCCACGCGGCGCTCGGGCACCGACGAAAGCTTCACCGACGGCGTCTCCGCGAGGTCGGCGCGCTTCGCCGAGGCGTCATCCAGGTAGAAGACCATCGTGCCGGGCTTGATGCCCGCCTCGACCGGGGCGGTCATCGGGATCTTGTTCGAGTCGATGTAACGGAAGAGCTTCATGAACAGCCCGTTGTCCGAAGCGAAATAATCCTTCGACGACTCCGTGCGCATCCAGCGGGCCGCCGGCAAGGTCTTGAGCTCGAGGTCGCCCGGGGAGGTGCGCGGGTAGGCTTCTTCCACGGCCCCGAGGTTGGCGGACAGGGCCACGATGGCGAGGGCAACCCGGAGGAGCGTGTTCATAAGGACAATCTACGGCCGGCGGCCAAGGTTCCAACCCCCGAAATCACCGACCGACCTTGCCTCCGGTGAGGGAGGGGGTTTGCTAGGGGGATGAGCGACTCGCCGGAAAACAGCACCTTCGCCTCCCGCCTGGGCCATAACTTCCTGACCGGCCTCTTCCTCCTCCTGCCGATCGGCCTGACGCTCTACGTGGTGTCCGTCCTGCTCGACCTCATGGGCAAGTTCATCCAGCCGGTGGTCGAGGTGGGCCTGCGCTGGCTGTGGGTCAACGCCAACCAGCCCGCCCCTGACTTCGCCCTCGGCCTGCATCGCCAGCTGGTGGTGCTCTCCTCGGCCGTGGTGATGATCTGCATCCTGGTCGTCGTCGGCTACCTCTCGAAGCGCCTGTTCGGTAAGATCCTCCACCGCTGGTTCGCCACCGTCCTCGAACGCATCCCCGGCCTCGGCTCCCTCTACGGCACGATCCGCCAGATGGTCGACGCCCTCAGCGGCCGCAACAAGGACACCTTCCGCCGCGTGGTGATGGTCGAGTTCCCGCGCCCGGGCATGTGGTCCATCGCCTTCGTCACCCACGAGCAGCCGACGATCTTCAGCGAGGCCATCGGCAAGCCGGTCGTGAACGTCTTCATCCCCGCCGCGCCCGCGCCCACCACCGGCGTCATCCTGCAGGTCTCCCCGGAAGAAGTCCGCGAGACGAAGCTGACCGTCGGCGACGCCCTCGGCCTGCTGATGAGCTTCGGCGCCGTCGTCCCCAAGCCGGCCAGCAAGGAGTAGGCCGGATGTCCGCGTCGAGCCTCCGCTGCCTGGTGCTGGGTCGCGACCCCTCCGGGGAGTCGCACTCCCTGCTCACGCTGCTCGAACCGTCCGAAGGCCTTGTCCGCTGCCTGATCCGCACCCACCGCGGGAAGGGCACGACGCTGCCCGACCTCTTCGACGAAGGCGAAGTGAGCCTCGAACGCGCCAAGGACGGCGGCACGCGCTTCGCCCGCGACTACCGCCTGCTCACGCGTCGCGCCGGCCTCGCCCGCGACCACCGGACGCTCGAACGCGCCTGCCGGCTCGCGGGGATGCTCCGCAAGAACCCGCCGCCGCCCGAATCCGCCGAGGTCTGCTACCGCATCGCGCTCGAGACCTTCGACGCGATGTCAACGCGCCCGCGCGCCGACTGCGCCTACTTCAAGAGCCTCTGGCTCATCCTCAAGGACGGCGGCTGGGGCGTGCATGAGCAGTGGTTCACGCGCCTCGGCGCCCGCCAGGCCCACGCGGCCGCGATCCTCGGCCAGCCCCTCGACGCGCAGACGACCGACGAAGAGACCGTCGCGGCCCTGAGCACCGACCTCGAACGCTGGTCCGCCGGCGAGGCGCACTTCGTCCTGCCCTGATGCGCATCGACCTCAAGGCCAGGCGCGTCGAACTGAGCGCGCAGGAGTTCGCGACGTTCCGCCCCGGACCGGGCGCGGGCGCCGGCGGCGCCCCGTGGCGCGCCGAAGCGGGCCGCCAGTGGCACGAGACGATGCGCAAGGTCGCCGAAGCCGAAGGCCAGGGCTGGCAGTTCGAACGCACCATCGCCTGCGAGGTCGGCGCCCTCGGCTGGACGATCGCCATCACCGGCCGCGCCGACCAGTGGAGGGAGACGGAGACCGAGGTGAGCATCCGCGAGATCAAGACGATCAGCCTCAAGCTGCCGCGCAAACCGGAGTTCCTCCTCGGCCGCTTCGCGCACCACTTCCTCCAGCTCGCCGCCTACTGCCACGCCGCCCGCCTCGGTTCCGGCGCGCGCGAGGTGAAAGGCGAACTGATCTTCATCGATCCCGCCGACGGCACGCGTCAGCCCGTCGCCCTGCCCCGCTCCGCCGAGGCCGACCTGCTGGCGCAGGCGGAGACGCTCGCGGCGCACGCCGAGAACCGCCGCGCGAGCCACGCCCGGCTCCTCAACCTGCCCGACCGCCTCCCGTTCAAGGAACCGCGTCCGGAATGGCTGCAGTGCGGCGCCGACCTCGACCAGGCCGGCCTCGATTCGCCGACCCGCCTGCTCGTCGCGCCGACCGGCTTCGGCAAGACCTCCGCGGCCTTGCGTCACGGCCTCGGCCTCCTCCGCGGGGGCCGCGCCGGCCGTCTGCTCTACCTCACCGGCAAAGGCACGGGCCAGACGCAGGTGCTCACCGAACTCCGTCGACTCGCCCGCAGCCACGAGCTCCGCGCCGTGCTCCTGCGTCCCCGCGCCGAACACGAGGTCGAAGGCATCACCGACGACCCCGAGCAGATCCGCCGCAACTGGGCCAACGCGAAGATCGATCCGCAGCACCTGCTGGAAGAAGCCGCCGACCTCCGGCGCGTCCGCGAGATCGGCCGCCTCGCCGGCGTGCCGCCGTGGGACATCACCAAGGCGATGCTCGCGCACGCCGACGTGGTGATCTGCGACTACAACTACGTCTTCTCGCCGCGCAACCGCGCCGCCCTCGAGACCGTGCCCGGCTGGGACATGCCCGACACCGTGCTCGTCGTCGACGAAGCCCACAACCTGCCCGACCGCGCGGCGGAGTGCCTTTCGCTCCGCGACGACGATCAGTCCGCGGCGGACTTCGCGTTCACGCTCACCCGCTTCCGCGCCCCCGAAGCCTGGTGCCAGACCGCCCAGATGTGGGCCGACTTCCTGCATCGGCTGCCGAAGGCCGACGTGCTCTCCCCGGACGACCGGATCGAAGCGATGGCCATCGCGGAACGGATGTCCGTGCTCGCGGCCGAACACCCGTTCAACACCGACGACCTCCCGGACGCCGCCAAGCAGGCCGTGTGGAACGCCGCTTCGTGGTCCGACCGACTCGAAGCCGCCGACCTCGGCTGGCTCCTCTGGTCACCGAAACCCGGCCTGCTCAGCCTCGATTGCCTTTCCGCCGCCAAGGCCACCGGCGAACGCTTACGCGGCTTCGGACATACCTTGCTGATGACCGCGACGCCCGGGCCGCGCGGCTCGCTCGCCGCCGACTGCGGCCTCGACTCCGATCATCTCGTGACCGTGCACGCCCTCTCGCCGTGGCGCCAGGGGGCCTACACCGTCGCCATCGACGGACGGGTGGACACGCGCCTCAAGACGCGCGACACGCACATCGCGCGCACCGCCGCCGCACTGCTCCGCCTCTCGCAGGAAGGCGCGGTCGCCGCGTTCTTCCCCTCGTATAAATACGCCGAAGCCGCGGTGAAAGAAGTCAAGAACCTCGAACCCAAGGCCGACGTCGCCCTGCAGCCACGCGGACTCGGCCCCGAAGGCACCGCCCGGTTCGTCGAGGATTCGCTCAATCGCTACACCATTCTCTGCCTCATCCTCGGCGGCTCGCTCGGCGAAGGCGTCGACATGCTCGGCGGACGCATCCGCTCCGCCGTGGTGATCGGGCCGGCGCTTCCGGAGGTCAACGCCCTCCAGGAAGCCCGCCGCAAGATGTTCGTCGAAGCCGGCGCTGAGGATGCCTTCTCCCTCGCGTATGTCCGTCCCGGCATGCGCAAGGTCAATCAGGCGCTCGGACGTCTCGTGCGTGCGCCCGGCCATTCGGCGCGGGTGCTCCTGCACTGCCGACGTTTCGCCGACGAAGCCTACCGCAGCCTGCTCTCGACGGAATACGGTGACCCGCAGGTGCTGGCCGACGACGACGAGTTCGTGAGCTGGTCCGCCCGCAGCTGATCAGACGCGGCTGATGACGCGCGCGGCCGGGAAGCGGATCTTCTTCATGCCGGCATACTTGTCTTCCGACGAGCGGTAGCCGACGGCGCAGGCGACGACGACTTCGTAACCCGTGCCCTGGAGTCCGAGGATCTCCGTGTAGGCGGCGGGGTCGATGCCTTCGAGCGCACAAGTATCGATGGCCATCGCCGCGGCGGCGCCCATGAGCTGTCCGAGGGCGATATAGAGCTGACGGGCCGCCCATTCCTTCTGACCGGCGGCGTCCTTACCATTGACCACTCCGCCGAGCATCATCTGGCGGTAGGGCTCGAGCTTCGTGGCATCGGCGCCGCGTTCGGAGACCATCTGATTGAAGAATTCGTTCACGTCCTTCTCCGTGATTTCGGTGCGACGGGCGAAGACCACGAGATGGGAGGCGTCGGTGACCTGCGACTGGTTCCATGAGACCGGACGGAGCTTGGCACGGAGGGCCGGGTCGTTGACCACGATGAACTTCCACGGCTGGAGACCGTAAGAGGACGGCGCCAGACGGAGCGACTCCTCGAGCGCGGCCCAGGTGGCTTCCGGCAGCTTACGGGTGTCGAAGGCCTTGGTGGCGTAGCGCCATTCAAGGGAAGCGAGGAGCTGGGCGGGCGTGAGGGCGGCGTTCATGAGAACGTCAGACAACCACTGCCCCGCCGTATTGTCAAATCAGGCGGGGGAAAGCACGCCGCCCGAGAGGACCAGCCGGCGGCCGGCGCGTTCGGCGAACTCGCGGCTGTGCGTGACCAGGACCAAGGCCGCGCCGCGGTCGGCCACGACGCCGAGGAGGAGATCCATGATCTCGACGCCCGTACGTTCGTCGAGATTACCGGTCGGTTCGTCGGCCAGGATGACCGAAGGACGGTTGACCAGGGCGCGGGCGATGGCGACGCGCTGGCATTCGCCGCCGGAAAGCTTCGCCGGCAGGTGTTCGAGGCGCGTGCCGAGACCGACCTGCGTAAGCAGCGCGCGGGCGGCCGCGTCCGCGGAAAGCTCCGGCGTGCCGGCGATGCGCGCGGCGAGGGCGACGTTCTCGAGCGCGGTGAGCTCGGGCATCAGCTGGTAGTTCTGGAAGACGAAGCCCACGCCACGACCGAGGGAAGTGCGCGGGGCGACGAGACCGGCGCCGGGGGCGAGGATGCGGACCTCGCCGGCATCCGGCTGATCGAGACCGCCGAGCTGCTGGAGCAGCGTCGTCTTGCCCGAACCGGAGGAACCGCGGATGGAGACCGACTCGCCGGCGAAGACCTCGAGCGAGACGTCCGTCAGCACCGGCAACGGGCCGGCCGGCGAAGCGAAGCTCTTCGCGAGACCGCGGGCCTGGAGGACGAGGTCAGGCATCGCGCATGGCCTCCGAGGGTTTGCGACCGGCGGCCCAGAGCGCGGGCACCAGGCCGGCGATGGCCGTGGTCAGGAGCGTGAAGGCCGCGGCGATGACGAAATCGGACGCGTCGTAATGCAGCGGCACCTTCGAGAACTGGTAGATGTTGGCCATCATGTCGCCGTCGCCGAAGCAGGCGTTGATGCCGCTCAGGATCGCGTCGCGGAAGGCGAGGATCGTCCACGTCAGCACGAAGCCGAGGAACGTGCCCAGGGCGCCGATGAGCAGGCCCTGCAGGCCGAAGAGCGCGACCACCTGCAGGCGGGCGGCGCCGAGCGAGGCGAGCACGCCGACCTCGCGGGAGCGGCGGATGACGGCGGAGAAGAGCGTGCTGCCGATCGAGAACGAAGCGACGAGCGTGATGATGAACATCAGGAAGAAGAGCATCGTCTTCTCGAAGCGGATGGCCTCGAGGAAGTCCTTCTTGAAATCCTGCCACGGACGGAAGCGCAGGCCGGGGTTACTAGCCCTAAGGAGACCCGCCGTCTCGACGGCGCGCGCGGGATCCTTGAGGCGGAGCGTGAGGCCGTGGGCGCGCGGCCCGAGGTTCCAGAGTTCGCGGAAGCGGCGGAGCGGGATGAGCGCGGCGGCGTTGTCGACTTCGGCGAAGCCCGTGAGGATCACCGCGCTGACCTCGAATTCGGCCGGCAGCGGGGCCTTGCCCTTCTCGGCGCGTTCGGCCATCGCGGGCGACCAGATCTCGAGGCGGTCGCCGACGCGGACGCGGAGGGCGCGGGCGAGGCCTACGCCCAGGATGATGCGTCCGTCGTCGAGGTCGTCGAAGGTGCCACCGTGCACGTACTTGCGGGCCGGCTGATTGGGATCGGCGGGATCGATGCCGCGGACCTGGGCGATGCCCGAGAAGTCACCTTGGCGCGCGAGCGCGGGGCCTTCGGCGTAGAGCGCGGCGGAGGCGACCTCCGGGCGGGCGGCGAGCCGCTTCGCGAGCGCCTCGGGCTGCTCGAGGGTGGCGGCGCCCGTGACCTGACAATCGCCGAAAGATTCGCGGATGCGGAGGCGGTGCTCCTCGCCGAAGCCGTTCATCACCGTCTGCACGACGAGCAACGACGCGACGCCGAGGCCCACGCCGAGGATCGACACCGTCGCGAACGCCGGGAAGCGCTTACCGGGAGGAAAGAGCTGGCGGAGGGCGAGATGGAGGAACCAGGGCAAGGGGAAGGACTCAGGCCTGCGCTTCGGGCGCGAGCGTCGGGAACAGGATGACGTCGCGGATATTGGCCGCGCCGGTCAGCAGGATCACCAGGCGGTCGATGCCGATGCCGAGGCCGCCCGCGGGGGGCATGCCGTGCTCGAGCGCGAGGAGGAAATCTTCGTCGATCTTCTGGGTCTCGAAACCGGCCTGCAGTTCCAGCATCTTGCGCTGCACGCCCGGGTCGTTCTGCTCGGAGTAGGCCGGAGCGATCTCCTGGCCGTTGATGCAGAGCTCGAAGACGTCGATGGTCGATTCGTCGGCGAGCGTGACCTTGGCGAGCGGGCAGAGTTCCTTCGGGATATGCGTGACGAAGGTCGGCTGGATGAGGCCCGGCTCGATGAGCTTGCCGAACACCTCGTTGGTGACCTCGTAGTCCTCCCAGTCGGCGCGCGGCTCGTGGAGGCCGAGGGCCTTGCAGGCGGCGATCTTCTCCTCCTTCGTGCGCGAGAACCACTGCGGGTCGCCCGTGCGCTCGAGGATGAGGTCCTTGTACTTCGCTTCGCGCCATTCGCCGCCGAGTTCGATGGCCACGCCGTCCGGGCGGACGACGGTGGTGGTGCCGAGGACTTCGGCGCAGACCTTCTGGATCATCGAGCGGACGAGTTCCATCATGCCGCGGTAGTCGGTATAGGCCTGGTAGGCCTCGAGCATCGTGAATTCGGGGCTGTGCTTCACCGAGACGCCTTCGTTACGGAAGACGCGGCCGATCTCGAAGACGCGGTCCATGCCGCCGACGAGGCAGCGCTTGAGGTGCAGCTCGAGGGCGATGCGCAGGTAGAAGTCGCAGTCGAGGGCGTTGGAGTGCGTCTCGAACGGACGGGCCGCGGCGCCGCCGGCGATGGCGTGCAGGGCCGGGGTCTCGACTTCGGTGAACTGGCGGCTCCAGAGGAAGCGGCGGATCGATTCGACCACGCGGCTGCGGATGAAGAGACGGCGGCGGGACTCCTCGTTGACGACCAGGTCGAGGTAGCGCTGGCGGTAGATCTTCTCGGCGTCGGTCAGGCCGGCCCACTTCTCGGGCAGCGGGCGGAGGGACTTCGAGACCAGCTTGTATTCGGAGACGCGGACGGTGACTTCGCCGGTCTTGGTACGGAAGAGCTTGCCGCGGACGCCGACGAAGTCGCCGGAATCGACCAGCTTCTTGAAGTGGGTGTCGTACGCGTCGCCCAAGGCGTCGCGGGTGAAGTAGGTCTGGATGATGCCGCCGCGGTCGAGCAGCTTGACGAAGCTGGCCTTGCCCATGACGCGCAGGGCGACGATGCGGCCGGCGACGGAGACCTCGGGACCTTCCTCGACGCCTTCGGGCAGGAGGGCCGGGCATTCGTTCGAGACATGGGTCTGGTCCCACTCGGCGCGGAACGGGTCTTCGCCGGCGGCGCGGAGGAGGGCGAGCTTCTCTTTCCGGACCGCGTGGAGGTCGTGGGAGATCGCGTTGAGGTCGGGCTTTTCGCTCATGTGGGCTACCCGCAAGGGGTGTCTCCGGGAAGGCGGGGAGGCAAGGGCGAAAGGTTCGGCTTTCCGTGTTGCGGCGGGGGCTTTCCGGAGAATAACCGAGACCCATGAAGGCCTACCTCGACCTGCTTCGCCACGTCCGGCAGCACGGAGAAATCCGGGGCGACCGCACCGGCACGGGCACGATCGGCATCTTCGGGGCGCAGCTCCGCTTCGACCTCGCCGAAGGCTTCCCGCTGGTGACGACCAAGAAGGTCCACCTCAAGTCGATCACGCACGAGCTCCTCTGGTTCCTCTCCGGCAGCACCCAGAACGCCTGGCTCACCGAGCGCGGCGTCAGCATCTGGAACGAATGGGCCACCGAAGAGCAGTGCGCCAAGTTCGGCCGCTCCGCCGGTGACCTCGGGCCCGTCTACGGCCACCAATGGCGCAATTTCGGGGCGACGAAGCAGCCCGACGGCACCTTCGCGAACGACGGCGTCGACCAGGTCCGCCGCGTGGTCGAAGAGATCAAGCGCAACCCTTCGAGCCGCCGCCTGATCGTCTCCGGCTGGAATCCCGAGGAGGCCGACCAGGTCGCCCTGCCGCCCTGCCACACGCTCTTCCAGTTCTACGTCTCGACCGACGGGCGCCTCAGCTGCCAGCTGTATCAGCGCAGCGCGGACCTCTTCCTCGGCGTGCCGTTCAACATCGCCAGCTACGCGATGCTCACGCACATGATCGCGCAGGTCACGGGCCTGAAACCGGGCCATTTCGTGCACACCTTCGGCGACGCGCACATCTATTCCAACCATGTGGAGCAGGTCGATCTGCAGCTCTCGCGCGAGACGCGCGCCCTGCCCCGCCTGGTGCTGAACCCCGACGTGAAGGACCTCTTCGCGTTCAAGTTCGAAGACATCTCCGTCGAAGGCTACGACCCGCATCCGGCGATCAAGGCGCCGGTCGCCATCTGAAGCCGTGGACCTCGGCCGACCGCTCATCGCCATCGCGGCCGTCGCGCGCAATCGCGGCATCGGCCTGCACAACAAGCTGCCGTGGCGCATCCCGGAGGACTTCGCGTTCTTCAAGGCGACCACCATGGGCCAGGTCCTGCTCATGGGACGGAAGACCTACGAATCCATCGGCCGTCCGTTGCCCGGTCGGACCACCGTCGTGCTCAGCCGTTCCGGTTTCAGCGCGCCCGGCGTGATCGTCGCCAAGGACTGGCAGGAGGCCGCCCGGGTCGAGCCATCCAAGACCCTTTTCCTCGCCGGCGGGGCCGCCCTCTACGCGGAGGCCCTCCCCTGGTGCGCCGAGCTGATCCTCACCCATGTGGCCATGGAGCCTGAGGCGGACGCCTTTTTCCCTGACTGGACGGGCAAGTTCGACGCCGGGGAGGTCATCGCCCGGCACCCCACCTGCGAGATGCGCCGACACCGGCCCCTCTGAGGTATTGACTGATTTCGGTCATAATTAGGGGGTTAGGGTCGGTCGGGGGCTGATGCCCCCCATAAAGTGGCAAAAAAGGGCGTTTAGGGGCGTTTTCTCCTTTCCAACGCCCACCCCCACCCTACCTTCCGCGACATGCCGGACGGCCTGTTTATTTTCTTCGCTGCCCTGACCCTCGGGGCGGCTCTTCTCTTGGTCCTCAGCCGCAACGCGGTGACCTCCGCCATGGGGATGATCCTGGCCCTGGTCGGGGTGGCCGCGGACTTCTTCCTCCTCGACGCCTACTTCCTCGGCGTCCTGCAGGTCCTCGTCTACGCCGGCGCCGTCATGGTGCTGTTCCTCTTCATCATCATGCTCCTCGATACCGAGGATCCGCAGGGTGCTTATCCTTGGAAGACCGCCGCGCTCGGTCTGGCCGTCTTCTTCCTCCTCGCCGCCTCCGTCGTCTGGCTCTTCCACTGGTCGGGCGCCGTCTCGACCGTCAAGGCCGGCGCCACGCCGCCTGAGCTGTCGACGAACCCCGCCGAATTCGTCACCGCCGCCAAGGCGTTCGGCCGACTCCTCTACTCCAAGTATCTCCTCCCGCTGGAAATCGCCGGCTTCCTGCTCCTCGTCGCCCTCGTCGGCGTCGTGTCCCTGAGCAAGGACAACCCCGAGAACCAAGCCTGAGCACGCCGCCATGGAAAACACCGCCCTCGCGCATCACCTCCTCCTGGCCGGACTCCTGTTCGTGCTCGGCCTCACCGGCGTCCTCGTGCGCCGCAACCTGCTCGTCGTCTACATGTGCCTCGAGCTCATGCTCGCGGCCGCCACGCTGGCGCTCGTCGCCTTCTCGCGTTTCAACCGCACCATGGACGGCGCCGTCCTCGTCTTCTTCGTCATCACCGTCGCGGCCGCCGAGGTCGCCGTCGGCCTCGCGCTGATCGTGGCCCTGTTCCGCAAGCGCGGCACCGTGCAGTCCGACGCGCTCACCACCCTCCGCGACTAAGCCTTTTCCGATGTCCCCCGACTTTTCGTCCCTGGTCCACTGGATCCTGTTCCTGCCGCTGGGCGCCGCCGCGTTCTCCGCGCTGTTCCTGCGCCGCGCGGGCGGTTTCGCCGCCTGGTTCTCCACCGCCGCCGCCTTCGGCATCGCCGGCCTCTCGCTGTATCTCCTCGCCCAGGGCGCCGACGTGCGCTGGCACGTCGAACTCGCCAAGTTCGGCGGCGTGAGCCTCGGCTTCGGCTACCTCCTGGACGCCAACGCGCGCCTGATGCTCTTCGTGGTCTCGTTCGTCGCCGCGTGGATCCACCTCTTCTCCGTCGGGTATATGCAGGAGGACGCGGCCCGCGGTCGTTTCTTCGCCGGTCTCTCGATCTTCATGTTCTCCATCCTGGGTATCGTCGTCGCCGACAACCTGCTCATGACGTTCGTCTTCTGGGAGCTCGTGGGCTTCAGCTCCTACATGCTGATCGCGCACTACTTCGACAAGGACTTCGCCGCCGCCGCCTCGAAGAAGGCCTTCATCGTCAACCGCGTCGGCGACCTCGGGTTCATCCTCGGCATCGCCATGTGCCTCTCGCTCTACGGCACGCTGGACTTCGCCGCGCTCAAGGACCATGCCGCCGCCGCCAAGACCATCCCCGTAGCCGTCGGCGCCCTGCTCATGTGCGGCTTCCTCGGCAAGTCCGCCCAGTTCCCGCTCCACGTCTGGCTCACCGACGCCATGGCCGGCCCGACGCCGGTCTCCGCGCTCATCCACGCCGCGACGATGGTCGCCGCCGGCGTCTACTTCATGGCCCGCGTGAGCTTCCTGCTCGCCCCCGAGGTCCTGCAGTTCATCGCGGTCTCCGGCGCCGGCATGGCCGCGCTCGCCGGCCTCTGCGCCCTCGCCCAGACGGACATCAAGAAGTCCCTCGCCTACTCCACCCTCGCGCACCTCGGCATCATGGGCTGCGCGCTCGGCCTCGGCCATCCGGAGCTCGCGCTCATGCACATGGCCATGCACGCGTTCTTCAAGGCCACGCTGTTCCTCGGAGCCGGCTCCGTCATCCATGGCTGCCACCACGAACAGGACATGCTCAAGATGGGCGGCCTGCTGAAGAAGATGCCGCTCACCGCCGCGACCTTCATCGCCGCGACGCTCTCGAACTGCGCCGTGCCCTTCCTCGCCGGCTGGTACTCCAAGGACGCCATCATCGAGGCCGCTTATCACGACGGCCACTTCGCCATCTTCGCGTTCCTGTCCCTCGCCGCGCTCGCGACCTGCCTCTACAGCGGTCGCATGCTCCGCCTCGTCTTCCTCGGCGAAGCCAATTCCGAAGAAGCCTCCCACGCGCATGAGTCGCCGTGGACGATGACCCTGCCCCTCGTGGTGCTCGGCCTCGTCTACTCCGTCGCCGGCGGCTTCCTCGCCTCGACCCTGCTGCCCGCCGGTTCGCTCCAGCCGATCAAGCCCGCCCTCGACGCGATCGCCTTCCACCTCACCGCCCCCTCGACGATCGTCGGTCTCGTCTCGCTCGTCGTCGGCCTCCTCGGCGCCCTGAAGTTCTACGGCTCCGTCCGCGGCGCCGACGCCCTCCAGGTCGTCTCGCCCCGCACCTATCATCTCCTCGAACACCGCTGGATGGACGGCGTATACCGCTGGTACGTGGACGCCGTGCAGCGTCGCCTCGCCGAGTTCGTCGCGTTCCTCGACCTCCTGCTGATCAACGGCGTCGCCGTGCGCTGGATCGGCGGCGGCGTCCCCGCGGTGCTGGGCTACCTCACCGGCCGTTCCTTCCACCGCGGCCAGACGCGCGCCTACGCGCTCTGGATCGTGATCGGCTCCCTCTTCCTGGCCTGGTTCCTCATCGCCCGCTGATTTCATGGACACTTTCCCTGCCTCGCTCCTCGCGCTCGCCGTCACGGCCCCGATCCTCGTCGGCCTGATCCTGCTCGCGGGCCGCGACCTCCCCCGCGGCTTCACCTCGGGCTTCGCCTTCGGCGGCTTCGCCATCCCGGCCGTGCTCGCGCCCTGGCTGCTCGTCCTGTGGAGCGACCCGGCCACCGCGCCGCAGCAGTTCCAGTCCGTCGGCTTCTGGGGCTTCGGCTTCGCGCTCAACGGCCTCGGCGCGCCGCTCCTCGCGATGACCTCGCTCGTCGGCCTCGCCGCGGGCGTGAAGGCCCTCAACCAGGAGGTCGAAGGGCGTAACACCTACCTCGGCCTGATCCTGTTCATGCTCGGCGGCACGCTCGGCGTGTTCGGCACCAACCACCTCGTCGGCTGCTATTTCTTCCACGAGTTCGCGCTCATCCCGACGTTCATCCTCACGCTTTTCTGGGGCGGCGAAGGCCGCCGTCCGGCCGCCATGCAGATGGCGATCTACCTGACCGCCGGCGCCATGGCCTCCCTCGCGGGCATCCTCATCGCCATCGACGCCGCCGGCGTCGAATACGGCGCGGCCACGTTCGAGAACGTCGCCCTCGGCCTGCAGAACGCGCAGCACATCCCGGCCGCCGTCGGTGCGCTGGTGCTCTTCGGCCTCGGTACGCTCGCCTCGCTCTTCCCGTTCCATTCCTGGGCCGCTCCCGGCTACTCCGCCGCGCCGACCCCGGTCTCGATGCTCCACGCCGGCGCCCTCAAGAAGTTCGGACTCTACGGCATCATCCTGCTCGGCCTGAGCAGCCTCGACATCGCCGGCGGCTCGCTCGGCAGCTGGTTCCTCTGGTTCGCCCTGGCGAACGTCCTCCTCGTCGGACTCATCTGCCTCGCGCAGCGCGACCTCAAGCAGCTCCTCTCCTGGAGTTCCGTCGCCCACATGGGTCCGATCTTCCTCGGCATCTGGGTCTGCGGCGTGACCGGCCAGGCCGACGGCCTCGACGCCGCCGCCTTCCTCATGGTCGCGCACGGCCTCTCCTGCGCCGCGCTCTTCCTCCTCGCCAACGCCGTGCGCGCCCGCGCCGGCACCTACCGTCTCGACGAGCTCGGCGGCCTCGCCGCGCGCACGCCGGTCCTCGCCGCGTTCTTCGTCGCCGCGACCATGGCGTCCATCGGCCTCCCTGGCTTCGGTAACTTCTGGGGTGAAGTCGGCGTCTTCCTCGCCCTGCGCGCCCAGCCCCTGTGGCTTCAGGCCATCGTGGCCTCCACCGTCGTGATCTCGGCCGTCTACGCCCTCCGCGCCGTGGCCGCCACGTTCTTCGGTCCCGCCTCCGAAGCGCTCGAGAAGCGCTGGGCCGTCGCTCCCTTCGGCGACCTCGGCTGGGCCGAGCGCGCCGCCGCCGGCGTGCTCCTCGCCGCCTCGCTGACGATCGGCTTCGTCCCTTCGCTCGTGACCAAGTCCGTCAACCCGGTCGCGGCCGGCGTCACGACCTACTCGCAGCACAACACCAAGGCGCCGGCCAAGGCCGCTCCCGCCAAGGCCGCCCAACCCGCCCAGCGCTGATCTTTTCCGTCCGATGATTCCTTTCTTCGCCGCCGTCGACCCGGCCTTCAAACTCCTCGCCCCGCGCTCGGCCGACTGGCTGACCATCCTGCCTGAGATCGCCGTCGCCGGCCTCTCGCTGCTCTGCCTCCTCCAGGCGATGCTGCTGCCGAAGGCCCTCCGCGCGCTCATCCCCGTCACCGCCCGCACCGGCCTCATCCTCGTCGCGCTGATGAGCCTCGTCGCCGGTCCGTGGACCCAGGCGGCCGACGTCGAGTCGTTCGCCGGCCTGCTCCGTCAGAACCTCCCGACCGACGGCGTGCGCGCCGTCTTCCTGCTCTCGGCCTTGCTGACGAGCTTCCTCGCCGAACGCTTCCTGCGCGAACGCGACGCCGCCGTGGCCGACTACCACCACGTGCTGCTGGTCGTGACCGCCGCGTTCATGCTGCTCGTCCAGTCGAACCACTTCGTCACGTTCTTCCTCGCGCTCGAGACGGCCGCCGTCGGCCTCTACGTCCTCGTGGGTTACCTGCGCCGCAGCGCCGCCTCGCTTGAGGCCGGCGTGAAGTACCTCGTCGCCGGCGGCCTCAGCTCCGCCCTCCTCCTGATGGGCATCGTCCTCGTCTACGGCGCGCTCGGCGCGGTCCCCGGCGTGACCGACTCGCTCAACTTCACGCAGATCGGCAAGGCCCTCGCCGCCCAGTCCGCCGCGGGCGCGGTCTCGCCGCTCACCCTCGCGGGCGTGGCCCTCATCCTCGGCGGCGTCGCCTTCAAACTCGGCGCCTTCCCCTTCCACGCCTGGATCCCGGACGTCTACCAGGGCGCCCCGACCCCGACGACCGCGTTCCTGGGCACGGCCTCCAAGGCCGCCGGCGCGTTCACGCTGCTCATCCTCGCCACCGGTCCGTTCGCGCCGCTCGCCGTCAAGGTCGCTCCGCTGCTCGCGGTCGGCGCCGTGCTCACCCTGCTCGCCGGCAACCTCGGCGCGCTGGCCACGACCGACGTGAAGCGCACGCTGGCCCTCTCCGGCGTCTCGCACGCCGGCTTCATCCTCGCCGCGGTCACCGCCGCCCTCGTCCTCCCGGGCGTCGACGCCTTCGGTTACGACGTCGAACAGGTCGTCGTCCTCTACCTCCTCGCCTACGTCGTCGGCACCTTCCTCACCGCCCAGGCGCTCGTCGCCCTGCCGGCCCTCGAAGACCACCGTCGTCCGCAGCTCGCCCTCCGCGGCCTGCTGCGTCGCTCCCCGCTCCTCGGCGGCGCCCTCGGCTTCGGCATCGGCTCGCTCGCCGGCATCCCGCCCTCCGTCGGCTTCATCGCCAAGCTGCTGGTCCTCGCCCTGCTCGTGGCCGCCAAGCTCTGGTGGGTCCTCGGCGCCGCCCTCATCGGCGTCGCGATCAGCATCCATTACTACTTCTCCATCCTGCGCGAGGCGGTCGTCCGCCCGACGGAGGACGACGAAGAACTGGCCCCGCTCGAACTGCCCCTCGGCACGCGCGTGCTCGTGTTCGTGCTCGCCGCGGCCTCGCTGCTCGGCGGCCTGTTCATGCTCGCCGGCCGCTAACGCCCCTTCCCGCGTCCGCGCGGGTGGTGGCGACGGTGCGCGGCGGACAGCGCCGTCCGGTCGACCGACGTGTAGATCTGCGTCGTGGCGATGTCGGCATGGCCGAGCATCTCCTGGATCGAACGCAGGTCGGCGCCGCCTTCCAAGAGGTGCGTCGCAAAGGCGTGACGGAGAAGGTGCGGCTTGACCGGGACCGAGACGCCGGCGCGTCGCGCCGCCTGCTTCACGCCCAGCCAGAAGGTCTTGCGGGAGATCGCGACGCCGCGGGCGCTGAGGAAGAGCGCGCTGCCCGTCTTGGGGCGCACGAACTTGGGCCGGCCGGCCTTGAGATAGACCTGGAGCGCGAGGAGCGCCGTCTCGCCGACGGGGACGATGCGGTCCTTGGAACCCTTGCCGGTCACGCGCACGAGGGCCGACTCCGCGTCGACGGCCTGGATCTCCAACGAGCAGAGCTCCGAGATACGCAGGCCGGAGCCATACATCAGCTCCAACATCGCGCGGTCGCGCAGGCCCTGCGGCGTGGCCGTGTCGGGCGCCGAGACCACCTTGGCGGCTTCCTCCGCGCTGATCATGCCGGGGAGTTTGCGGCGGAGCTTCGGCCCGCGGGCGAGTTCGGTGAAGTCGTCACGACGGAGGCCGCTGCGGACGAGATGGGCGGAGAAGGAACGGACCGCCGAGAGCCGGCGGGCCAGCGAGGCGGCCGCGTGGCCCTTGCGGTCGAGGGCGCGCGTCCAGGAGTCGACGTCGGTCAGCGTGACCTCCGTCCAGTTCGTCCGGCCGGCCCGGCCGCAGTGGGCGGCGAAGCGGACGAGGTCGGACTCGTAGGCCTCGGTCGTGAGCTTCGCCGCGCCGCGTTCCAGGGCGAGGTGCGCCAGGAAGGCGTCCACCGGCTCCCGGAGGTCGGGCGGCACCGTCTCACGGCGGACTCGGGGCGGCTTCGGCATGCGTCATCAGTATTGCCCCGCCCCTCGGGGAGTCCATAAGGATTGAGCATGTCCAGCCAGCGTGAGCGCGCCATGAAGCCGACCGACCTCCGGGGGATCCTCCGGTACGTCCCGATGTTCCGCGACCACGTGTTCGTCATCGCGGTCGACGGCTCGATCGTGTCCCACGAGAACTTCGCGAACATCGTCACCGACATCGCGGTCCTGCGCAGCCTCTCCATCAAGGTCGTGCTCGTGCACGGCATCGGCCAGCAGCTCGTCGGCCTCGCCGGCGAACACAACATCGCGCTCTCCGACATCCAGGGCGAAGGCCCCACCGACGTCTCGACCATGTCGCTCGCGCGCGAGGCCTCGGCGCTCGTCTCGCAGTCCGTCCTCGAGAACCTTTCCCAGGCCGGCCTGCGCTGCGCCATCACCAACGCCGTCCGCTCGACCAAGATCGGCCGCCTCAAGGGCGTGGACCACCTCTACACCGGCAAGGTCGAGAAGGTCGACGCCGCCATCCTGAAGTCCATGCTCTCGCAGGACATCCTCCCGCTCGTCACGCCGATCGTGTGCGACCGCGAAGGCCAGTCCCTGCGCGTCAACAGCGACCACCTCGCCATGGAGCTCGCGGTCGCCCTCGGCGCCTCGAAGCTGATCTACCTCACGCCTTTCAGCGGGCTGCAGGTGGACGGCGTCGTGCAGCTCAACCTGCCGGAGGACGACCTCAAGCGCCTCCTCGCGGACAAGCACGCGAAGCTCGACCCGCGCATCCGCAGCAAGGCCGTGCAGGCCGCCAAGGCCCTCGACAACGACGTCCCGCGCGCCCACATCCTCGACGGCCGCGTCTTCGGCTGCCTCCTCACCGAGATCTTCGACAAGGTCGGCCTCGGCACGATGGTCCATGCCAACGACTACGACCGCATCCGCCAGGCCAAGAAGAAGGACGCCCAGGCCCTCTACAACCTCGCCAAGCACGGCGCGAAGACCGACGCCCTCGTGGCGCGCACGCGCCAGCAGATCGAGCAGTCCTTCGCCGACTTCTACGTCTACGAGATCGACGACAGCATCATCGGCTGCGCGACCCTCCGGCCTTACCCGGGCGGCAAGGCGATGGAGCTCGGCGCGGTCTACGTGCAGCCGTTCTACCACGGCCGCGGCGTCGGCAGCAAACTCGTCGAATTCGCCAAGCGTCAGGCCAAGAAACTCGGCGCCAAGAAACTCATCGCGCTCACCACGCAGACGCAGGGCTTCTTCCAGTCGGCCTGCGGCTTCGTGCCGGGCGCGCTGACGGACCTGCCGGCCGAACGTCGCAAGTCCCTCAAGGCGAGCGGCCGTAATTCGCAGGTGCTTTCGTTCACGCTGAGCCGCCTGAACGACTCCGTCCGCTGAGCCTTACTTCGCCGCGAAGAAGCCGCGCTGCTTCTCGCTGATCGGCAGGCCGAGCTTCTCCATCAGGAGCAGGAAGTCCTCCCAGACCGTCCGCTTGGCGGAGGCGCTGGGCGTGTGCAGGAGATAGTTGGGATGGAACGTCGGCAGCAGCGGCACGCCGCCGAGGTCGAACCATTGGCCGCGGGCCTGCGTGATCGTCGGCGTCCGTCCGTGCAGAGCCTCGAAGGCCTGCGCGCCCAGGGCGACGACGGCGCGCGGGGCGACGACGTCGATCTGCGCGCGGAGGTACGGAAGATTGAAGGCGATCTCGCGCGCGGTCGGCGGGCGCTTGCCGTACTGGGTCGGGGGCTCCGGGCGCCACACCATGACGGGCACGAAATAACAGTCGGCCGGATTGATCGCCGCGGCGGCGAGGATCTTCTGGAGCAGCTCGCCGGACTCGCCGGCGAAAGCCTGGCCGGCCTCCATCTCCACGATGGTGGGCGCTTCGCCGACGAACACGACCTTGGCATCGAGCGAGCCGTGGCCGAGCAGCGGGCGTTGCGGGGCGACCAGATGCTTCTTCGTCTCGCCGCACGCGTCGATGAGCTGACGCAGGGCCTGCATGCGTTCGGCCTTCGGGCCGGCGGCGAGGGTGAAGATCGGCGCGTCGGGGATCGGCGCGGCGGATACGGCGACGGCCGGCTTGGGCGCGGCGGTCACCGGGCGGGCGGGCGCCGGCGGCGGGGTCACGGCCGGACGGATGGAAGCGGGGGCCGGGGCAGGCTTAACGGGGGCCGGCGCGGCCGGCGTGCCGGCCAGGGCCTTCAAAGCGGTCAGGGAGTCGGCCGTGATGCTGACGCGACGGACCCCGGCGGCCTTCTGGCGCTTGAGCTCCTCAAGGAGGATATCCAAAGCCTCTGCAGGATCGTCGATCACGGGAGGGACAGGGATTGGAGGGCGCGGGCGAGGGTCAAATCTTTCTCGGTGATCTGGTTGCCTGCATCATGGGTGCAGAGGCGGAGGGTCACCTGATTCCAGACATTATGGATTTCCGGGTGATGGCCCTGCTGCTCCGCGAAGGCCCCCGCCAAATTGATGAAGGCCAAGGCCGCCTTGAAATCCTTAAACCTATACGCCTTCAACAACTTAGATCCTTCCAACTGCCATCCAGGCAAGCTGGCCAAGGCCGCTTGGATCTGTTCGGGAGTGAGGGCGGCGCTCATGAAAAGACCTTCTTTCAGGCGATTAGGGGAGTCAACGCAGGTCTAAGTAAAGACCCCCATTGTGAATAAACTTGCCGAAGCCCCGCTAAAGTAACTCATTAGCGGTCAGGTTTGTCTCGGAAAATAACCAAAGTAAGAGACAAGCCCCGCAATAATCCGGTGAGTTGACGGTCGTTAAGACGGCAAATCGAAATCCGAAGGTCGGAAACGGGCAATGCGGTGTAGGTAAACCAAGCAAAACAAAAGATAATATGGAAAACAAACTGTTCGTGGGCAACTTGCCCTGGGCCGCAACCGAATCCGACATCCGCGCCCACTTCTCCCAGGCTGGCGAAGTGACCTCCGTGGAAGTCATGATGGACAAGTTCACGGGTCGTCCTCGTGGCTTCGCCTTCGTGACCATGGCCAGCGCTCAGGCTGCCCAGGATGCGATCGCTAAGACCGAAAACATCGACTTCATGGGTCGCCCCCTGAAGGTCAACGTCGCTCGTCCTCGCGAAGAGCGCCCGTCCTTCGGCGGTGACCGTCCCCGCTCCGGCGGCTTCGGTGGTGGCGAACGTCGCGGCGGCTTCGGCGGCGGCGACCGTGGCGGCTTCGGCGGCGGCGGCTCTCGCGGCGGCTTCGGCGGCGGCGGCAATCGCGGCGGCTTCGGCGGCGGCAATCGCGGCGGCTTCGGCGGCGGCGATCGCGGCGGCTACTAATCCTCGGATTAAAACCTCCTACCAAGGGCGCCTTTCGGCGCCCTTTTTTGTGCCCGGATGAAACGGACCAATCCGCTTGTCCCGAACGGCCGCCGAAGGTTAAATTTAAGACAGATGCCCCGCCCTGCCGCCCTGCTGTTGCTCGCCGTGATCGCCGTCGGCGGCCTGCTGGCGTGGCGCTGGCTCAGACCCGGAGACCTCCGGCTCTCCGTCGATCCGCGCAGCCGCGAAGTCGCGATCATCCTCCCGCCGGAAGCCGCGGACCGTCGTTGCGCGGACGGCGTCCTGCGCGCGCTCGCGGAGCTGACCGAGCCGACGCGCCGCGAAGGCCTGCGCACCCGCATCAATGAACTCCGAGCCACGCGCCCGGAGCGCATCGAAGTGGGTTTCGTCCCCACGGGCACGGCGGAAGCACGCCTGCCCTTGAGCCAACCACCCGAAGGCGGCAAAACCCTGCCAGGGTTGGCCCGCGCGCAGTTGGCGGCCCTGCCGCACGGCTATCTCGTCGTGCACACCGGCGAAGTCGGCGCCATGCTTGAGACCGCCGGGCGGCGGCGGTGGCTCGGCCGCGCGCTCGTCGAGGCCGGCACCTCGGCCGAAAGCGCCACGATCGCCGTCGGCGAAAGCGAGGACGGCGCCTTCCTCGTCGCGACGGTCGCCTTCGCTTATCGCACCGGCGACGAAGCCGAAGCGGCGTTGCGACGTCTCACTGAGCGCCAAGGCGATTTCGATGCGCTCGGCTTCGCCGCCCGACCGGGCGCCGACCGGCTGACGCGTCAGACCAAACTGCTGGTGGTCCGCTTCGACATCGAGACGGACCTCGTCCTGCAGGCGCTGGGCCGGCGTTGAGGCTCAGGCCTTCTCCAACGTGCCGTCGGCCTTGAGGCGGCGGTAGTAACAACCCGAACGCGCCTTGCCGTGCTCCTTCGTGTGGCACGCGCCCTGGCCCGCGGGGCGGACCTTGTAGAGGATCGAGTTCTGCTCGCAGTTCACGCGCACCTCGAGGAGCTCGAGGAAGTCGCCCGAGGTCAGGCCCTTGATCCAAAGTTCATTGCGCGAGGTGCTCCAGAACGTGGCCTTCTTTTCACGCAGGGCGGTCTGCAGCGCGAGCTCGTTGGCGTAGCCGAGGATCAGCACCTCGCCTGTGACGGCGTCCTGGGCGACGGCCGGGATGACGTCGGCCTGTCCGGAGGCGATTTTACGCAGTTTCTTGAAATCCAGCCGGAGGGCTTGGCCTTCTTCGAGTTCTTGGTCGGACATGTGTCCGTTTTGAAGAGGTTCGGAGGCTCATTCAAGGCTGGAAACCCCTCCGCTTTATGCCTTACGCATAAGGCCTATGTCGCTCAATAATTCCGCCGACCTTTCCCGCGCCGCCACCGAAGCCCGCGGCCTCGCCATGGACGCCGTGGCCGCCTGTCATTCCGGCCACCTCGGCCTCCCCCTCGGCGCCGCCGAGATCGGCGCCGTGCTCTACGGCAGCTTCCTCCGCCACGACCCCGCCGCGCCCTCCTGGATCAACCGCGACCGCTTCGTGCTGTCCGCCGGCCACGGCTCGATGTTCGTCTACGCCTGGATCCACCTCGCCGGCTTCGACCTCCCGCTCCAGGAAGTGAAGAACTTCCGCAAGCTCCACTCCAAGACCCCGGGCCACCCCGAGTTCGGCGAGACCGTCGGCGTCGAAGCCACCACCGGCCCGCTCGGCCAGGGCACCGGCAACATCGTCGGCATGGCCGTCGCCGCCAAGATGGCCGCCGCCCACTTCAACACCGCCGAACATAAGATCTTCGACCACCTGGTGGTCGGCCTCGCCGGCGACGGTTGCCTCCAGGAAGGCATCTCGCAGGAAGCCGCTTCCTTCGCCGGCCGCTTCGGCCTCGATAACCTCATCATGCTCTACGACTCCAATGACGTCACCCTCGACGCCATGGCCTCGAAGACGCAGAACGAGGACACCGCCAAGCGCTACGAAGCCGCCAACTGGGAAGTCTTCCATGTCGCCCAGGGCAACGAACTCGCCCCGGTCGCCGAAGCCCTCGACAAGGCCCGCGCGAGCAAGAACGGCAAGCCGAAGCTGATCATCTGCAAGACCGTCATCGGCAAGGGCATCGCCGAAGTCCAGGGCACCTCGAAGGGCCACGGCGAAGCCGGCGTGAAGTTCGTCGACGCCTCCCGCAAGGCCCTCGGCCTCCCGGAAGAGAAGTTCTTCGTCTCCCCCGAGACCCGCGCCTTCTTCGCCGCCCGCAAGGTCCAGCAGGCCGCCGCGCACGCCGAATGGCAGAAGACCTTCGCCGCCTGGTCCAAGGCCAACCCCGAGAAGGCCGCCCTCCTCGCCAAGGCCCAGCAGGGCGACCACGGCGACGTCCAGTCCCTCCTCGCCGCCATCCCGGAGTTCGGCAAGAACTCGCTCGCGACCCGCGTCTCCGGCGAAGCCTGCATCAACGCCGTCGCCAAGGCCTCGCCCCTCGTGCTCTCCGGTTCGGCCGACCTCCACGGCTCGACCAAGAACTACATCAAGGACGTCGGCGACTTCGACGTCGCGACCCCGGCCGGACGCAACCTCTACTTCGGCATCCGTGAGCATGTGATGGGCGCCATCCTCAACGGCATGGCCTACCACGGCATCTTCAAGGGCTCCGGCGCGACGTTCCTGACGTTCTCCGACTACCTCCGCCCGTCGATCCGCGTCGCCGCCCTGGCGAAGCTGCAGGCCTTCTACATCTTCACGCACGACTCCGTCGGCGTCGGCGAAGACGGCCCGACCCACCAGCCGGTCGAGACCGTCAGCGCCCTGCGCTGCATTCCGAACCTCGATGTGGTCCGCCCGGGCGATGCCGAAGAGACCGCCGCCGCCTTCGCCCACGCCGTCGCCCGCAAGGACGGCCCCGTCGCGCTGATCCTCTCTCGCCAGAACGTCCCCTCCCTCGACGCCATCCCGGTCGCCACGCGCCGTCAGGGCGTGCTCAAGGGCGGCTACGTGCTCCGCAAGGAGACCGCGCCTCTCACCCACATCATCATCGGCACGGGCAGCGAACTCTCGCTCGCCCTCGCGGCCGGCGAAGAACTCGGCGCCGGCGTCCGCGTCGTCTCGATGCCTTCGATGGAAGTCTTCGCGCGCCAGCCGAAAGCCTACCAGGAAGAAGTCCTCCCGGCGTCCTGCACCAAGCGCGTCAGCATCGAGGCGGGCGTGACCCTCTCGTGGGGCCGCTACGTCGGCACCGCCGGCAAGGCCCTCGGCACCGACACCTTCGGC
The DNA here is from genome assembly GCA_030725715.1 of Opitutales bacterium. Taxonomy (GTDB): domain Bacteria; phylum Verrucomicrobiota; class Verrucomicrobiia; order Opitutales; family UBA953; genus UBA953. The sequence continues at coordinate 36,010 of JANRFG010000027.1, read as the reverse complement.
CTCTCCGCTCCGGGCGACGTGGTGATGAAGGAACTCGGCATCACCAAGGAAGCCGTCGTCGCCGCCGCCAAGGCGCTCTGAGCGACCGGCTAGTCCTCACTCCGAAGACCGGCGCCGCCAGGCCGCCGGTCTTCTTGTTTCACGAGGTCACTTGACCTCGCGGAGCTGCGTGAGCGGCAGGCGGAAAAGATCGCCCTGCTCCGAACCGAGGAGCAGGTTCGCGGCATCGGCCCAAGCGCAGCCTTCGAGCTGGAAGGAGAGTACCGGCGGCGAAAGCGTGGCGTGGACCGCGCGGCCGCGGAAGAAATCCTCGCCGGTCGCCGGCAGGTCGAACACCCACACGTTACGATAAGTCAGCACGGCGAGGCGCGTCCGATCCGGTGAAAGGCAGGCGTCGGTGACCATCCCCCCGATATCAAAGCGCGCGAGCTTGGTCAGCGTGGCGCGATCTCCGGTCGCCGGGAGGTCCGCACGCCAGAGGTCGGTCAGCGTGTCGCGCCGGTGCTTGGTAAGGAGATAGAGTTTCCCGCGCAGGAGGAACATCGCTTCGCAGTCGTGGGCGAGCTCGGGGTCGGGAAAGGCCGTCTGATCGGGCCAGGCGAACGTGACCTTCCGCGCCGGGACGGAGATGTCGTCGGGATTCGGCTCCGCGCAAAGGTAGAAGGCGAGTTCCTTGCGGCGAGAGACGTTGTTGCCGACGTCGCCGACGATCAGGTTGCCTGCGTCGTCGCCGGTCAGGGCCTCCCAATCGACGTTCGTCGCGCCGGCCAGCGTGACACCTTGGGCGTAACCCTTGGCGGTGAAGACCTTCGAGCCGTCCGCCCGCACGGGGACGAGCACCGGTTTGGCGCCGGAGTCGGACAAGGTCCAGAAGACGCCGGGGTGCCGGCGGCTGGGGAAGAGCGCCGAACATTCCGGGACGAGCTTCGGATCCAGCTTGCCGCTGGCGCGCAAAGCCAGCGCAGGCCCCTCCGCCGCCTCGCGACGCTGCACCGCGGGCTCGGCGCACGACGCGACGGCTGCCCAAGCGAGGCCGGCGAGGAGCAGCGAAGGGCGCATCGGCCCACGCTAGGAGGCGCGCCGCCCTTGGCAATCCATCGCCGCCGCTTTTGCTGTCGAAATCAGGTCACGACCGAGCATCGTTTCGCCATGGCCCGGAAATCATCGCGCTCGCTCTGGACGGACAAGCTCCGCGGCGTCGCGTCGACCCCGACGGGCGCCCCCGCGCCCCGCGCCCGCAAGGCCGCTCCGACGGCCGCCGCGCGCGGCTGCCGCGCGGTGATCCTCGGGATCGACCCTTCCCTGCGCGGCACCGGCCTGGCGGTCGTCGACGCGCGTGTCGAACCGATGCGCCTGCTCGCGAGCGTGACCGTCAAACTTGGCCCGAAGCTCGCGCCCTACGAGTGCCTCGGCCGCATCGCCGACGCCGTCGAAGCTTTGGCCCGCGAACATAAGGTCACGCAGGCGGCCATCGAAGAGACCATCTACGTGCAGAACTTCCGCACCGCCCAGGCGATGGGCGCCTCGCGCGGCGCCGCCCTCAGCGTGCTCGCGCGGCTGGGCGTCAAGGTCGGCGAGTACGCGCCCACGCGCATCAAGCTCGCGGTCGCCGGCCACGGCTCCGCCAAGAAGGAACAGGTCGGCCGCATGGTCCGCTCCGTGCTCGGGCTCTCGGCGGAACTGGCGCTGGACGAATCCGACGCCGCGGCGGCCGCGCTTTGCCACGCCTTCACCGCGCGCGGCTGACTCAGGGCTCCTCGCTGACCGCGAACTCGTCGTGGCGGCCGCGGGCCTGGCTCCAGCGGGCCATGAGCTCATCGACGGGCACCGGACGCACCATCTGGCGCAGGTTGTAGGCGCCGGCTTCGAGGCACGCCTTGAGCTGCCCCCAGACGGCGACGTAAGACCGCGCGAAGCGGAGCGACTCGTCGCGCAGGAGGCTCGAGACGTGGCAGCAGCCGCCGACCTCGGTGACGATGAAGCGGCCGGCCTTGAGGTCTTCCATCGACGCGGCGCGCAGGTCGAAGCGGGCGAAGTGGAGGCCCGGGAAACGCTTGGCGAACTGGGTCACGGCGGCGTCGAGTTCGACGGTCGTGAGGTCGGCGCGTTGGCGGCAGCGTGCGCCGTGGCCGTAGCTGCCGGTGAGGTTGAGGGTCACCTTCTCGCCTGCGGGGATCACGCGGTTGAGGTCGCGCGCGTGGCAGCGCAGGAAGAGGTTCGCGCGGGAGACGGCGACTTCGTCGAGCCAGATCAGTTCCTCGAGCGTCTGCTCGCCGTCGCCGCGCACGGTGACGTCGTGCTTGTGCACCAGGGCCATGATGCGGCCGTCGTCCTTGCCGGGGTTACGCCGCCAGACGACCTCGAATTCGAAGCCCGGGATGAACTTCTGCAGCAGGAAATCCTCCTGCGCCCCGCGGACGCGGCGTTCGAGCTGCTCCTGGGTGTGCACGAAACGCAGGCCGGCGCCGTCCTCGGCGACCTCGGGCTTGAAGACGACCGGGAAGCCGTGGCAGGCCGCGAACGCGGCGGCTTCGCTGACCCGCTCTTCCTCGGTGTCCTCCAGCGAAAGCGCGAGCGTCGGGCAGCAGCGCGAATCGCGCTGGAACGGACGCAGGAGCAGCGACTTGGAATCACCGATGAAGCCGCCGACACGGCCGAGGGCGGGATTGGCGGAAGCGAAGGCGGTGAGGCGGAGATGGCGCAGGCTCAGGAGTACGATGCCCAGGCGCACCGGCAGGTAGAGCAGCCAGCCGGGCCAGAGCGAAGGCTGCATCAGGCCGCGCACCTTCATGACGATCTCGCGACGACCGCGCCAGGTCATGGCGGGGACGACCCAGTGGGTGAGGATCCAGATGAGGGCGAAGAGCCCGAGCACGATCCACATGGCATACTGCTTGTAGCGCGGGAACTGCTCCATGAAGGGCGGTCCCAGCGTGCTGCCGAGGAGCATGAGAACCGGCGTCCACACGAGCGCCGCGGTGAAGAGGAGCAACGAAAGACGCGGCAGGCCGAGGCGGAGGATGCCCGCGGTCACGTAGGTCGGCACGCGGCTGGCGGGGATGAAGCGCGAGCTCACGATCACGAGCATGCCGCGGGGCGAACCGAACCAGCCGGCCATGCGGTCGATCTCGTGCTCCTTGACGATCCACTTGAGCGGGGCCCGGCCCAGGGCGTCGCGCCCGAGCCAACGGCCCAGCGAGTAGAGGACCATGTCCCCGATGAAGATGCCCACCGTGCAGGCGAAGGCCGCCCACCAGAAGCCGATGATGCCTTCGGCCGCGAGGAGGCCCGCGGCGAGGCACGTCGGATCCTCGGCCACGAACGTGCAGAGGATGATGATGTGGATCAGGATCCAGAAGCGGGCGCCGTCGGACACCACGAGCTCCGGATAAGGCTCGGTCGCCGCGACGGGGGCCGCGCGCCTGACCGCCTGGCCGGCCTCGGCGGCGGCGATGAAACGGATGACCTCAAGCGAAGCTTCGGCGTCGTGGCCGCCCTCGACCTCGATGAGCCGGGCCTGCGGCATGAGCTTGGACGAATAACGGGCGGCGTCGACCGGCGTGACCCAATCGCTCTTGCCGTGGACGAGCAGCGCCGGTCCGTTCCAGGCGCGCAGGGCGGCCTTGGCGTCGGAAAGATCGCTGTCAAAGAAGACGCCCGAGTAGCCGCGGTTATAAGGCAGGCGGTCGGCCAGCCCGAAATGCGGCGTGGCGACGTCGAACAGGAAGAACGGGATATGATGGAAGAAGTAGACGAACTTGTTGGCGACGGCGTTGCCGAGGAGCGTGTATTCCTGGGCGCCGGGCGCGGAGATCAGCGTCAGCGAGGCCACGCGGTCCGGATACTTCGTCGCGACCGCGAGGGCGACCATCCCGCCCATGCCTTCGCCGACGAGATGGAACCGACCCTTGCCGAGCTGCGACTCCATCGAAGACAGCATGTCGGCGGCGATGCTCTCGTCGCTCATCGAGGCGCGTGAGCGATGGTAGGCGGTCGGCCAGCGGACGGCGTAGACCGGGCCCACATTATCGGCGCCCTTCGGGATTTTGACGAGGTCGACGGCGGCCTGATTCAAGTCGGCGCCACCGTCCGGGAGACGGGGAATGACGATGACCGGCAAGGCGGTATGGCCCGGCGGACTGCCGAGCGGCGTGAATTCCACCCGCTGGGCCAGCTCCGGCTTGGGCTGGCGGTCGGACGAGGTGACCCAGCGGGAGACCAGGACCAGCAGGATATAGGCGGCCAGCACGATCCACTTCACCGGGACGCGCCCGAGGTTGCGCTTGCGATCGGCGAGGGTGGACATCCGTGACCCATCAAAGGTCGTCCGCCCCAAGGGGCAAGAAGGGAAGGTCGTTAGGCCCGACGATTGCCCCATTTATGGCTTCCGTAAGTCGGCCAAGCCCTCTTGTCTTGGGTCACGTGCAAGCTACCGGAAAGGAACTCCCAGGCCTCAGGGTCACCGTCGACAAGGTGTCCCACCACCGGGATGCGAACTTCCCCCCGGAAACCCCGCACGCCTTCGTCTACTTCCTGACCATCAGCAACCTCTCCCAGGAGACGGTCAAGCTGCTCGGCCGGAAATGGATCATCCGCTCGCCGGACGGCGAGATCGAGATCTTCGAAGGCGACGGCATCGTGGGCGAGACCCCCACCCTGCCCCCGGGCGAGCAGTTCTCCTACAACAGCTACCACCTGGCCGGCGGCCCGCGGACGGCCGAAGGCTCCTTCCATGGCACGACCTCGGCCGGCGAACGCGTCTTCACGCGGATCCCGGTCTTCGCGATGACGCCCCCGCCCGACCCTTCCTGATGCGACTTACTGACCTCAACTCCGGCCGTGAAATCGGCGCCAACTGCATGCTCGCCGAATTCGGCGGCCTGCGGCTGGTGTTCGACTGCGGCCTCCATCCCAAGCTCGACGGCCGCAAGGCGCTCCCGCAGATCGACAAGATCCAGGGCTCGGTCGACGGCGTGATCCTCACGCACTGCCACCTCGACCACCTCGGCTCGCTCCCGCTCCTGCTCAAGCAGCACCCGTCGGCCCGCGTCTACGCGTCGGGCGCCACGACGCTCTTCGTCCGCCGCCTGCTGAGCAACTCCATCCAGGTGATGAAGCGCCAGCGCGAGGAGACCGGCAACCAGGACTACCCGCTCTACGTCGAGACCGACGTCGAACGCGTCGAGCACGCCCTCGCGGCGGTGCCCCTGGCCAACCCGCGCGTCATCGGCCGTGGTGGCGAAGAAGTCGCCCTCTCCTTCCATCTCGCGGGCCACGTGGCCGGCGCGGTCGGCTGCCTCGTCGAACATCGCAAGAAGAAGCACTTCTTCACCGGAGACGTCCATTTCCAGGCCCAGCGCACCGTCGCCGGCGCCAACTTCCCGCGCACGCCGGTCGACACCCTCGTGATGGAATGCACGCGCGGGGCCACGGCGACGACGCCGTCGTTCAACCGCGGCAAGGAAGAGCAGCGCCTCATCAAGGCGATCAACGAAGTCTGCGACGAGGGCGGCTCGGTGCTGCTCCCGGCCTTCGCCTTCGGCCGCATGCAGGAGATCCTGCTGCTGCTCCAGGAAGCCGCCGACGCGGGCAACCTGGCCGACGTGCCGATCTTCTGCTCCGGCCTCGGCCTCGACCTCTGCGACTACCTCGACGAAGCGAGCCGCAAGACCAAGCAGGTGAAGTTCAGCCGTCAGGTCCTCCGCGACCTCGGCATCCTGCCCCTCTCGCGCAAGTACGTGCAGCCGGGCAAGAACATGCCCGAACGCGGCATCTACCTCCTCTCGAGCGGCATGCTCGTCGAGAAGACGCCCGCCTGGCGCGTCGCCGCGAACATGCTCGACCATGAGGAGAACGCAGTGTTCTTCGTCGGCTACTGCGACCCGGAGACCCCGGGCGGCGAGCTCATCGGCATGAACCCCGGCGGCGAATTCAAGTTCAAGACCCTCGACCACACCGCGACCCTGCGCGCCAAGGTCGAACGCTTCCACCTCAGCGGCCACGCCGACCGCGAGGAGCTCGTCGACTTCGCGAAATCCGTCTCGCCGAAGGACATCGTCCTGACGCACGGCGATCCGCCCGCGCGCGCGTGGATGAAGGAGACCCTCGCGGCCGCCCTGCCCGGCACCCGCGTGCATGACCCCGAACCGGGCGTCCCGCTCGACCTGTGACCCTGCTGCCGCAGTCCGTCGAAGACTGGCGCGAGTTCACGCTCACGCGTGGTCCGCGCATGGCGGCGGAGGCTTTCCTCATCAAGCTGGCCGAGATCGGCCCGGCGGAACAACGGGCGGCCCTATGCGGCCTGCCCGACACGCGCACGCTGACGCGCCGCTTCGAGGAAGCCTGGCCGCTGCGCGAATCGGCCCTCGGCGGCGTGCCTTTCCTCACGAAGGACCTTTATTTCCGGCAGCACGAACCGACCTTCGCGGGCTCGACGTTCCTCCCGCAGGAGATCGGCGCGGCCCGCGCGACGTCTTCGCTCCCGGCCGCCTTCGAAGGCGATGCCGGCGCCGTCGAGTGCGGCCGCACGCAGCTCAACGAATTCGCTTTCGGACTGAGCGGTGAGAACCCGCACTACGGCGACTGCCCGCATCCGGCTCGCCCCGACCTGCTCGCGGGTGGCTCCAGCTCCGGCTCGGCCTTCGCCGTCGCCCGCGGGCTCGTGCCGTTCGCGCTCGCCACCGATACGGCCGGTTCGATCCGCGTGCCTTGCGGCTACTGCGGCGTCTGGGGCCTCCGCCTCTCGCCTGATGTCGCGCCTGTCGGCGATGTCTTCCCGCTTTCGCCCGGCTACGACACCCAAGGCTGGATCGCCCGCTCGGCCGGCGACCTCCGTCAGGTCTCCGCCGCCGTGCTCGGCGAAGCCCCGCCCGCGGGCGCCGGCCTCTGGGTCGGCGACCTCGGCCTAGGCATCCCCGCGGACGATCTCGCCGCCATGCGCATGGTCGCCCTCAAGGCCGGCGCCCAGGAAGACCTCGCCGCCGCGACGTTGCTGCGCATGGCCTGCGCCGACGCCGCGGACGTCTACCCGGTCCTCGGCGGCCACGCCGCCGCGCGGGTCCATGCGGGCTGGCTCGAGCGCCGGCGCGAAGCATACGATCCGGTCGTCTGGGCGCGCCTCGACGCCGGCCGCCGGCGTACCTACGACGAACTCCGTACGGCCGAGGCCGCCCGCGCACGGATCTCCGACGCCTTCCGCACGATCTTCCGCCGTCATCACTTCATCGCGCTGCCGGCGACCTTCGGCGGCGCGGTGAGCAAGGCCGGCACGGACGACGCCCACCGCCGCCGCCTGCTCGCGCTCAACGCCCCGGCCTCGCTCGCGGGCCTGCCCGCCGTGGCCGCGCCCGCGCGCCTGCCCGACGGCCGGACCGCGGGCGTGCAGTTCCTCTTCCCCGACATGGCGAACTTCGGCTGGGACTCCGTCCTCGGCCGGCTCGCCTGATCAGAGACGCTTGCGTCGCATGTGCGCCGAAGGCTGCCCCAGCGCCTCGCGATACTTCGCGACCGTGCGCCGCGCGATCTGGACGCCCCGCTTGCGCAGCTCGGCGGTGATGGCCTCGTCGGCCAGCGGCTCGGCGGGGTTCTCGCGCGCGAGGATGTCGGCGATCATCTCCTGCACGCCTTCCTGGGCGACGGTGCCGCCGTCGGCGGTCGAGACACCGGACGTGAAGAACCAGCGGAATTCGCGGAGCCCATGGGGCGTGAGCATCCACTTGTTGGCCGCGGCGCGGCCGACGGTCGTCTCGTGCACGCCCATCTCCTTGGCGACGTCGGTCATCGTCAGCGGGCGTAGCCGCGAAGGTCCGTGCTCGAAGAAGTCGGCCTGACGTTCGAGGATGATGTGCGCGAGCTTCTCGATCGTGCGCTGGCGTTCCTCGATGGCGCCGATGAGGAACTTGCCCTGACGCATGCGCTCGAGGATGTAGGTGCGCTCTTTCTCGCCGAGGGCCTGGCCGGCGAGCATGTCCTTGTAAGCGGGCGCGAGACGGAGCTTGGGCACATGGCGGTCATCCATGATGACCTTCCATTTGCCGTCGGATCCGAGTTCGACGGTGGCGTCCGGCGTGACGACGCGGTTGTCGTCGCGGGCGAAACGACGGGCCGGGACGGTCTCGAGCTTGGCGAGTTCGGCGAGGGCTTCGCGGATGCCGTCGAGCTCGACGTCGAGGATGCGCGCGCACTCCTCGAGACGGCGGCCCATCATGGGCTCCCAGCAGTCGCTGATGAGCCGGGCCGCGGTGGACAGGCCCCGGCCGCGCTGACGGAGCTGGGCGAGGAAACATTCGCGGAGGTCGCGGGCGCCGATGCCGGGCGGATCGAAGGCCATCAGCAGCGTATGGGCCGTCATCACGGCCTCGTAGGGCTGGCCGGAACGGAGGGCGAGGGTCGAGAGGTCTTCCTCCACGAAGCCACGTTCGTCGAGCGAGGCGATGAGGAGCCTGAGCGCCTCCTGCACGGCCGGATCGTCGCTGGCCGTCCGGGCCTGGTCGGCGAGATGCTCCGAAAGCGAGGCTTCGCCGGTGGCCGACTCGAGCATGTGCCGGCGGCGCTCCTCGTCTTCCTGGGTGTACCCCTGGGAACGGATCTCCTCGTAGTAGCTTTCGTCCCAGTCCTCCTTCATGCGCTTCAACGCGTCGAAATCGTCGTCGCCGAGGGAAAGTTCGCGGGGGCCGTCGTCCTCCGGCTCCTCGGAGGGCATCGGCGCGTCCAGGCTCTCATTGGAGACCGGCTCGACCTCCTCCAGCAACGGGTTGGCGGCCAATTCGGAGGAAATCTCACGCAGGAGCTCGGCCGCAGGCACCTGGAGGATGCGGAGCGACTGGCGAAGCTGCGGCGTGAGGACGAGGCCTTGGACCTGCTTCTGCGATTGATTGATGCCTTGGTTGCCCATCGAGCGAGGTCTATGAAAAAGAGGTCCGGCCCGATTTGCAAAGGGTATTGAAGGCCCAATCGCCTTGCGACCCCCGCGGGGGCGACCATGGTCAGGTGCGCCCTCCTCCGGCTCGGCAGCATGCGTCATTTCCACCTCCAGCAAGGCCCAGAGACCTCCGCCGCCCTTTCCGAGGCCGAGGTCGCCGCCCTGCTCGCTTCCGGCGAAGCGACGGCTGATCAGCCCTGCCGCCTGGCCGGAGAGGACGTGTGGCGGACGGTCGCGGACTTCTTCCCCTCCGGCTCAGGACTCAAGGTCCGGACCGCGAAGCCCCTGGCCAGCGCGGCCGAACAGATCAGCGCCGCCAACCGTATCGACGAGCCCACCCGCCGGCGTCTGCTGGCCTACGGACTGGCCGACGCCGTGAACATCGACGGCTTCACGCAGTCGCAGGCCGTGGTCGCCATCGTCCGCCAGGAGGCGGAGACGCGGAGCGCCTGGCGCGTCCATCGGGCGATCCAAGCCGGCGCCTTCCTCGGCCTCCTCGTGCTCGGCGCCTTCGTCGGCGCCACGACCAACCCGGTGAGCCTGCGGATCGAGAAGTTCGCGGCGCTCCTGCAAAGGCAGGACGGCGACGTCCGGGCCAACCACTCCGTCCTGCTCAGCACCTTGCGCGACCGCGCCTACGTGCGCGAGCGGGACCGCCGGAACAGCGGCGCGAAGGCGAAGCCCGCGAAGAAGTGACTCCGCTCAGCGCGCGCGCGGCGTCCAGCAGTCCGGCTCGGAACAACGGCCGAGGCTCGCCGGCGTCAGCCGCGTGACCTTGCCGGTCACGCTGTCCACGACGGCCAGCCAGTCTCCCTGCGCGGCCACGAGGTGACGGCCGTCGGCGCACCACGAAGCGTGCGCGAGGGCGGCCGGGCTCGCGGTGTCGATCGGCCGGACGCTGCCGGCGGCGAGGTCGATGACGCCGAGACGCAGGCTGCCGGACTGATAGGTGAAGACGAGCTGGTTCGGCACGACCGGGTTCCAGCGCGGCTCGGTGCTGTAGCTGAAGCCAGTGGCGACGGGCTGCAGGGAGCCGCCGGAGGCGCTCGCGAGGTAGATGCCGGGGCGTCCCGTCGGGCCGCCGGTGAGGGCGAAACGCGAGCCGTCGGGCGACCAGGACGGGTCGGTGTTCACCCACTGCTTGTTCGGCGCCTTGATGACGCGGATCGGCGACTGGCCCTGCGGGCCGGCGACGAAGATGTCCATCGTCTCCTTGTTGGAGGAGGCGAACGCGATGCGACCATCGGGACCGCTGCTGGCCGCGCCGAGGGCGCCGCGCACGTTGGTGATGACCTTGGCGGCCTCGCCGAGGCCGTTGGTCGAGAAGATCTCGGGCCAGTTGGAACGGAAGGAAGAGATGAAGAAGACGCGCTTGCCGTCGGCCGACCAGCGCGGGCCGATCGAGGTGTTGCGGTAGTTCGTCAGACGGAGCGTCTTCGAGCGCGCGAGATTGGTGACGTAGATCTCGGCGTGGCCGGTGAAGCGCGAGACGAAGGCGACCTTCGTGTCGGCGTAGAGCGGCTTGAGCTGCCAGCGGCGGCCGAGGCCGACGACCGCGGCGTCGGCGACCTTGAGCGCGAGCTGGTCTTCGTCGCGGGCTTCGACGTTCGTCGTGAAGGCGTAGGCGGCGTTATCGCAGGCGACGACGGCGGTGTTCGCCGTGCGGCCGATGCGCAGCCTGACGGAGGAGGAAGGCGAGACCTGGATCGCGCCGTGGGCGGAGAGCGCGAACTGGACGAGGCTGCCGAGCGCCGGATCGTCCGAGACGACGGCGACGGAGACGACGCCCTTGGCGGCGAGGGCCGCGATGTCGTCGTTCACGACCACGTTCTGGCCGAAGAGCGGCGCGGTGAGGAAGACGGTGAGGAGGGCGAGGAAACGCATCGAGGAAGGGGATTAGAAGGTTAGCAGTTTGACCTAGGTTGGGAGGGGAGTTCAATCCCGCTGATGTCGCTCGATAAGGAATCCGTCCAGAAGGCCCTCGGCCAGATCCGGTACCCCGGGTACAGCCGGGACATCGTCTCGTTCGGCCTGGTCAAAGGCATCGAGGTGACCCTTGACGGCAAGGTGAGCGTCGGCTTGGCGGTGACCAGCGCCGACCCCGAGGTCCCCAAGAAGCTCTACGCCGAGATCGAGGCCGCCTTGAAGGCCCTGGGCGCCCGCCAGCCCGAGATCGCCATCACCGTCACCGTCCCGAAGGGCTCGCCCGCGGCCGCCGCGCCGGCCGCCCCCACGAAACTGCCCGCCGACGCCGGGGTGGGCCAGGTGAAGCACATCATCGCCGTCGCCAGCGGTAAAGGCGGGGTCGGCAAGTCCACCTTCGCCGTCAATCTGGCCTGCGCCTTGGCCCGTGACCTCGCCGAGAAGGGCCGTCCGGGCCGGGTCGGCCTCATGGACTGCGACATCTACGGCCCTTCGGTACCCCTGATGATCGGGGTCAACGCCCGCCCCCACCTCGACGGCGACACCCTCATCCCCCTGGAGAACTTCGGCGTGAAGATCATGTCGATGGGCCTCCTCATCGACGCCGACGCCCCGGTGGTCTGGCGCGGTCCGATGATCATGAAGACCATCTCACAGTTCGCCACGAACGTCCGCTGGGGCGAACTCGACGTCCTGCTGATCGACCTCCCCCCGGGCACCGGTGACGCCCAGCTCTCCATCGCCCAGTCGATGGCCCTGAGCGGCGCGATCATCGTGACGACCCCGCAGACCGCGGCGGTCTCCGTGGCGCTCCGCGGCGCGGCGATGTTCGCCAAAGTCGGCGTGCCCATCCTCGGCGTGGCGGAGAACATGAGCTTCCTCGAAGCCGCGGACGGCTCCCGTCAGCATCTCTTCGGTCAGGGCGGCGGCCTCAAGGTCGCCACGGCCTTGGATTCGATCCTGCTCGGCGAAGTCCCGCTCGACCCGGCCATCCGCCAAGGCGGCGACCACGGCATCCCCGTGGTGATCAGCCACCCGGACGGCAATCCGGCCCGCGTCTTCCGTTCGATTGGCCTGACGGTGCTCAACGGCTTGCAAAAAGCTTCGTAAAGTCACCCGTTCGCCTCCGGCTTGCCACGCAGCCGGATTTCCCCCTAGATTCACCGCAAGCATGAGAGAAGAGCCGTCCGAGACCAATCCCGCCGCCGACCTGGCCGCTCGTTCTTCTCTTTATGCCGAGTTCCTCGCGGAGCGTGAGGAGATCCTCCGTCACAAGTGGATCGAATCCGAGAAGGCCGGCTGCGACATCGGCTTCGAACGCGCCCTGCTTGATTGGACGCGTCACCACCGCGCGCGCTGGCGTCAGCTGCGTCGCGGCGGCAAGCCCGCCTGAGGCCGCCCCTCTTCCCCGCCAAACAGCAGGGCCGGCTCGCATCGCTGCGGCCGGCCCTGCTGGCTTAGGGGAACCGGAAGCTTAGCCCTTGATCTCCTTGTGCAGCGTGTGGCGGCGCATGGAGGGGTTGTACTTCTTGAGCTCCACCTTCTCCTGGGAAAGCTTCTTGTTACGGGTGGTCATGTAACGGGAAGGGCGCTTGCCCTCCTTACGGGCTTCGGTGCATTCAATGATGACGATTTCGCGGGGCATGGTCTGAGTCGGTTGGAAGGTTGAGGTTTGGGAACGGGTCAGGTCGGAGCAAGCCCGAAAAAGAGCCGGGCGGCCTTTTGAGCCGCCCGGATCGGACCGAAGGTGGGGTCAATCAGCCCCAGAGACGCTTCTTATGGCGATTTTCCTTCGAGCGCTTGCGGCGCTTGTGCTTGTTCATCTTCAGACGACGCTTCTTCTTGAGGCTTCCCATGGGTGATAGTGAATCGCAACTTGGCGACCCGATGGCCGACAGTAAAGCCGAAACTAAGCCGAAATAACGGTCTCCGCCACCCATGCTCCGGGCCCCCAGACCCGCATGGCGTCCGCACGCAAGCCCGCTTGGTCGAAACCGTCCTCGACCCAGGCGAAACAGGCGCTGCCGCTGCCGGTCATCTGCCAGTCCGAACCAGTCACGCGACGGAAAGAAGCCAGGCCGGCCGACAGGGCGACATACTTGGCGAAGACGGGGTCCGTGAGGTCGTTGCCTAGCTTCACGGGATCCGCGGACGGCTGGGCGAGCCAGGCGGCTAACTCGGCTTCGGCCTGCGCGAACGGGCGATAATTCCCGGTTTTGGCGAGCAGACCATAGGCCTCGGGGGTCGGCACGCCGAAAGGCGGCTTGGCCAGGACGACCTTACGCCCGGCCAAAGCGGCGCGGGCGGCAGGCGGCAAGACCTCCAGCCGCTCTCCCCTGCCCCGCATCACGGCGGCCTGGCCGCGCACGAAGAAAGGACAGTCGGAACCGACTTCCGCCGCGAGGGCTTCGAGTTCCTCAGGGCCGAGCGGATCGCCCGACGCACGATCGAGCAGGCGTAAAGCCGCGGCGGCGTCGGCGCTCCCGCCACCGAGGCCGGCGCCATGCGGCACGCGCTTGGTGAGATGGAAATGTCCGGTCGGCGCGGCGGGACGGCGCCGCGCGTAAGCGGCCGCGGCCTTGAGCACGAGGTTCGTGCCGTCGACGGGCAACGCCGGGTCATCGCACGTGAGACCAAGCGGACGGACGACGTCGAGCGTGAGGGCATCTGCGAGCGCGATCGGCGCCACGAGGCTGACGAGTTCATGGAAGCCGTCGGCCCTCCGGCCGGTTATGGCCAGCGACAGGTTCAGCTTCGCTTGGGCGGCTTCGACGAGCACGCGGCACCTTGCTCCGACGGGCCCGCGGAGGCGAGGCGAATCAGCGGCTCAGGCCCGCGGGTGCGACTTACGATGGACCTCGCGCAGCTTGGCGACGCTGAGATGCGTGTAGATCTGCGTGGTCGAGAGCGAGGCGTGGCCGAGCTGCTCCTGCACGAGGCGGAGATCGGCGCCATTGGAGAGCAGATGCGTCGCGCAGGCGTGGCGCAGTTTGTGCGGAGTGAGGTCCGCCGGCAGACCGGCGACCGCCAGCTTGCGCTTCAGCATCAGCTGCACGGCGCGCGGATGGAGCCGACCGCCGCGGGCGGCGAGGAGCAGCGGTTCGCCGCGGGCCGGGGCGCCGCGCAGCGCCAGGTAGGCCTTCACCGCGGTGATCGCCGCGTCGCCGACCGGGACGACGCGTTCCTTGGAGCCCTTGCCCATCAGGCGGACGAGCCCGCTGCCGAGATCGAGGTCACCGCCGTCGATTCCGCAGAGTTCGGACACGCGCAGGCCTCCGCCGTAAAGCAGCTCGAGCACCGCCAGATCGCGCGCGGTCTCCTGCGGATCGTCCTTCTCGGAATCCTCCGCGGCGTCCATGAGCGAATCCGTCTGCGCCTCGGTCAGGAACTTCGGCAGGGACTTCGGCAGCTTCGGCAGCACGAGGCCGGCCGCCGGCGTGGTGGTGATGCCGCCGCGCTCGCGCAGGTCGGCGAGGAAGGCGCGCAGGGCCGAGACCTGGTTGTGCACCGAGCGACGGTTATGCGTACCCTGGCGCTCGATGACGAAGTCGCGGAGGTTGCGCGCGGTCAGCTTGGACCAATCGCCGTCCCAGCCCCCGTTGGATTTCATCCAGAGGGCGAAACCCTTGAGCGAACGCCCGTAGGTCAGGCACGAGCGCGCCGCCAGCCGGCGACCGGCGAGCTGACGCGTCAGGAAATCAGAGACCTGGGCCGAGCCCGGCCAATCCGTCGGTTCCCCGTCGTCTGGCTGGACGGGGCGACGCTTCACGGCTGCGGCTGCTTGCCGTGGACGGCACGCACCGTGATGCCGATGCCGCCGCGGACGCCGAAGGCGCCGGTGACCTCGCACCAGATCGGGTCGATCGCGGCGACGAGGTCGTCGAGGATCTTGTTGGTCAGGTGTTCGTGGAACATGCCCTGCTGGCGGTAGCTCCAGTAGTAAAGCTTGAGGGACTTCGACTCCACGATGCGCGGACCCGGCACGTAGCGGATCGTGATCTTGGCGAAGTCGGGCTGGCCGGTCGCCGGGCACAGGCAGGTGAACTCATCCGTCGTCAGTTCGACGGTGTAGTTCCGGCCCGCGTTGCGGTTCGGGAAGGTCTCCAGCGTCTGCTGGGGCTTGTTCTGGGTGTTCCCGAGGTGGGAGAGTCCGGTGAGGTCCTGAGGCTGAGTGGCCATACGGACAGGCAACCTATCCCGACGAAAGAGACAAGCGTCGAACGGCGAAAAGCCACCCCCGGCCCAAACTGCTTGCCACCTTCGTCTCCTGCGGTTGCCTCGATGCACCCACGCCGCATGCACGTCCGGGCCATCGCCATCCTCGGAGCCACCGGCTCCATCGGCACGACCACCCTGAGCGTCGTCCGGGCCCACCCGTCCCGCCTGCGCATCGCCGGACTGGCCGCCCACTCGCGCTGGCGCGAACTCGTCGGCCCGGCCAAGGAATTCGGCGTCGGCGTCGTGGCCCTCGCCGACCCGGCCGCCGCGGCCGAAGCCCGCGCTTCGGGCGCCTTCCCGGCCGGCACCCGCATCCTCGAAGGCACCGCCGGCCTGACCGAAGTCGCCTGCCTGCCGGAAGTCTCGATGGTCGTCTCGGCCGTCGTCGGCACCGCCGGCCTGGCCCCCACGCTCGCGGCGCTCAAGGCGAAGAAAGACGTCGCCCTCGCGAGCAAGGAACTCCTCGTCCTCGCCGGCAAGTTCGTCACCGAAGCCGCCCGCGTCTCCGGCGCGCGCCTGCTGCCAGTCGACAGCGAGCACAACGCGATCCATCAGCTCCTGCGGGACAAGCCCAAGGCCGACATCGCGCGCCTCGTGCTCACGGCCTCGGGCGGCGCTTTCCGCGACACGCCCCTCGCCGACCTCCGGCACGTCACGCTCGACCAGGCGCTCAAACATCCGAACTGGAGCATGGGCCCGAAGGTCACGATTGATTCCGCCACGATGGCGAACAAAGGCCTCGAGGTGATCGAAGCGCGCTGGCTCTTCGACGTGCCCGCGGACCACATCGACGTCGTCGTGCACCCGCAGAGCATCATCCACTCCTTGGTCACGCTCGCCGACGGCAGCCTGCAGGCGCTGCTCTCGCCGCCCTCGATGGCCTACCCCATCCAGGACTGCCTGCTCTTCCCGGAGCGCCTGCCCTGCCCCGCCCCGCGCCTCGATCTCGCCCAAGCCCTCACGCTCGGGATGACCCCGCCGGACCCGGCCCGCTATCCCTGCCTCGGTCTGGCCCGGGCGGCGGCCGCCACCGGCGGGACCGCCCCCGCGGTCTTCAACGCCGCCAACGAGGTCGCCGTGGCCGCCTTCGTGGCCGGCCAACTGCCCTTCACAGGCATCGCCGAGCTCGTCGGACGCACCCTGGCGGCGGTTTCGGCCCGCGAACCGGGCTCTTTGGACGAAGTCCTCGCCGCCGACGCCGAGACGCGCGTCATCGCGTCCAGGCTCGCCCCGGGCCTAGCCCTTTGAGATAACCCCTTTCCCTCCCCTTTAAATGGACAACCTCTCTTTCAACGACCTACTCGGCTCCCTCTGGGGCATCATCCTGGTCGCCGTCTTCTTCGGCGGCTCGATCTTCGTGCACGAGCTCGGCCACTTCCTCGCCGCCCGCAAGCGCGGCCTGAAGATCGAGCGCTTCTCGATCGGCTTCGGCCCGCGCCTCTTCGGCTGGACCGGCAAGGACGGCGTCGACTACCGCGTCTCGATCATCCCGCTCGGCGGCTACGTCGCCCTGCCCCAGCTCGCCGACATGGAAGGCATCGAAGGCGCGAGCAGCGAAGAGGCCGAGAAGCTCCCGAAGATCTCCTACGCCGACAAGATGATCGTCTCGGTCATGGGCGCGGTCTTCAACGTCATCTTCGCCTTCGCGCTGGCCGGCGTCCTCTGGTTCGTCGGGATGCCCGTCGCCGCCGGCAGCACGACGACCGTGATCGGCTACGTGCCGGCCCAGATCGCCACGAGCTCCGACCATCTCGCCGAACTGGGCCTCGGCAGCACCGCGGTCGGACCCGCCTACAAGGCCGGCCTGCGACCGGGCGACAAGGTGCTCGCCGTCGACGACGCGGAGGTCACGAACTTCAACCAGATCAGCGAGGCCGTCATGCTCGGCAACCGCAAGGACTCGCAGGGCAATCCCACCGCGACGTTCAAGGTCGAGCGCGACGGCCAGGTCCTCGAGTTCGTGGTCCAGCCGGTCCGCATCGAGCTCAACGCGAAGTCCGGCGACAAGGTCCGCGTGGCCGGCCTGCAGCCGCGCACGCCCGTCGTCATCGGCGAAGTCGTGCCGGGGTCTCCGGCCGAGAAGGCCGGCCTCCGGCCCGAAGACCGCATCCTCGAGCTCGACGGCCAGCCGCTCAACAACACCGTCGAATTCCGCGAGATGCTCCGCGAAGGCGGGGCCAAGCCGCGCACGCTCCTCGTCCGCAAGGCCGGCGGCGCCGACGTCAGCCTCGTGATCACCCCGCAGGCCACCACCACGGTGAACCCGGTCAGCGTCATCGCCTACGGTGAGACGAAACAGCGTTCGCTGATCCTGGTGCCGGCGACCCGCGACCTCCTGACCAAGGACCCCGAGGCCGTCCGCGACCAGCTGATGGTCCTGGGCATCTCGCCCGACGACCCGGAACTGGCCGAGACGCTGAAGATCGGCACCATCATCGACAAAGTCGACGGTCGCGACCAGATCGCCTCGGTCCGCTCGATCGAAGGCCTCGAGCAGGCCGTCGGCAAAGCTCCCCGCGACCTGACGCTCTACTGGAAGCGCGCCAACGGCGACTCGGGCAACCTGACGCTGAAGAAAGCCCACAGCATCGACAAGCAGCCCGCCCGCCACGCGCAGGTCGGGATCCGCTACGCCAACCGCACCGAACTCGCCTACCGCAACCCGTGGGAGACCTGCGCGGGCATCGTGAAGTCGACCTTCACGACCCTCGGCCGCCTCTTCGACCGCGGGTCGGACATCCAGGTGAAGCAGCTGGCCTCGGTGATCTCGATCACGAAGACCTACTACAACTTGTCCGAGGACATCCGCCGCGTGCTCTGGTTCACGGTGCTGATCAACCTGAACCTCGCCGTGCTGAACCTGCTGCCGATCCCGGTCCTCGACGGCGGCCACATGCTCATCGCCACCATCCAGCGCTTCACCAAGGGCCTGCTGAGCAACAAGGCGGTCATCATCCTCCAGTATACCTTCATGGTCCTCCTGCTCTCGCTGATGGCCTACATCATCCTGCACGACGTCCGCCGTTGCTCCGGCGACAGCGAACTCCAGCTCAAGCAGCAGCTCCTGGAACGCCACGTCTATAAGCCGCAGGACTTCAGCGTGAAGAAGTGAGCGAGGCCTGAAGGCCTCGCAGGGGTAGGGGTTGGGTTAGGGGTTGGGGTAGTAGCCCATCAAAGGGAGACTGGAAGCCGGGAAGGATGCTGCGGTGCTATTTCCGAGTCTCCAGTCTCGGCCATCGGGTATCAGGTGCGGTTACGGGGCGGGTGCGGGATGATTACCTGCCACCCGCCACCCGAAACGATTGCCTCTCACTTTTGCACCTTTGCACAGGCCGTAGGCCGATTTGCACTTTTGCACCAAGGACAGCACGTGGTGCTGTCCCTACCCCCATCCCTACCCCTGCCCCTTCGGCGACTTTTGCACGTTTGCACTTTTGCACCTTTGCACTTTATCTCCCCTCACACCCTCATGGAAAAGCCCCTCCCGGATAACTCCCGCCGCCAGTTCCTCGGCAGCCTTGGCGCCGCCATCGCCGCCCTCAGCCTACCCGCCGCGCTTTCGGCCGCCCAAGCGGCGACTGACGCCGCGGGCAATCCGATCCCGAAGAAGGTCATTTCGAACCCCTACGTCTATAAGTTCTCGATCGGCAAGTTCGAGGCCTGGTCGATCAGCGACGGCTTCGGTACCTTCAAACAGGGCGTGACGAAGAAGATGTGGCCGCCGGCCGAGCGCCCCGAGATGACCAAGGCCCTGACGAACCTCGGCGAACGCCCGGACGACATGACGCTCTACGTCAACATCCTCCTCCTGCGTAAGGACAAGGAAGTCATCCTCGTCGACGCCGGCTTCGGCCCGCACAAGAACGCCACCTGGGGCTGGCTCGCCGACGCGATGGACAGCATCGGGATCGCGTTCAAGGACGTCACTCACGCCCTCCTCAGCCACTCGCACATCGACCATATCGGCGGCCTCGCCAGCGGCGGCAAGATCCTCTTCCCCAACGCGGCCGTGCACGTGCTCAAGGAGGAGGTCGACTTCTGGCGCGGCAAGGAACCCGACTTCTCGAAGTCGCACCGTACCGACGACATCAAGGGCATGATCCGCAACGTCCGTGGTTCGTTCGACACCCTCCAGCCCAACCTGGTCATCCACAAGGACGGCGACCAGATCCTCGACGGCGCGATCACGATCCTCGCCGCCCCGGGCCACACCGACGGCCATGCGATCTTCCGCATCAAGTCCGGCGATGACTCCCTGCTGCACATCTCGGACCTCGCCCACAACCACGTGCTGATGTTCGAGGACCCGAACTGGTTCATCGATTTCGACCATAATCCGGAAGTGGCGATCGCCACCCGCAAGAAGGTCTTCGCCGAGATCGCGGCCACCAAGGAGCGCGCCTACGGCTTCCACCTCCCTTGGCCGGGCCTGGGCGTGGTCATCCCGAACGGACGCAAGGGCTACCAGTGGGTGCCGTCCTCCCATCGCTGGGATTTCTGACGCTCGTTGACCTCTGCGGGCAAAGGGGTTGAGATGACCCCATGTCCTCGGACTATTGTCCCTCCCGCCACCGCACGGTCCGCCGCCTCACCCGCGTCGTGAACGTGGGCGGCGTCGGCGTGGGCGGAAATAATCCCATCCGGGTCCAGTCGATGACGACTTCCGACACGGAGGACGTCGCGGCGACGGTCGCGCAGGCGATCCGCCTGGCCGAAGCGGGCAGCGAGATCATCCGCATCACGGCCCCGAACAAGGCCGCGGCGGCCGCGCTCAAGGAGATCCGCCGGCAGTTCCGGGCGGCGGGCTTCTCCCAGCCGCTCGTGGCCGACATCCACTTCCTGCCGTCCGCGGCGATGGAGGCGGTCGAGCACGTGGAGAAGGTCCGCGTGAACCCGGGCAACTACGCCGATAAGAAGAAGTTCGCGGTGCTGGAATACACCGACGCGGCCTACGCCGAGGAGCTGGAGCGCCTGCACGCGGCCTTCACGCCGCTGGTCCTCCGCGCCAAGGAACTCGGCCGTTCGCTCCGCATCGGCACGAACCACGGCTCGCTTTCCGACCGCATCATGAACCGCTTCGGCGATTCGCCGAACGGGATGGTGGAGTCCGCCCTCGAATTCATCCGCATCGCGGAGTCCCACGGCTTCAAGGACATGGTGCTCTCGATGAAGTCTTCGAACCCGAAGGTGATGGTCGAGGCCTACCGTCTGGCGGCCGCCCGCATGACGGAGCTCGGCATGGACTACCCGCTCCACCTCGGCGTGACCGAGGCGGGCGAAGGCGAAGACGCCCGTATCAAGTCCGCGATCGGCATCGGTTCGCTGCTCGCCGACGGTCTGGGCGACACGATCCGCGTCTCGCTGACGGAAGACCCCTGGCACGAGATCCCGGTCTGCAAGGAGATCGTCCGCCGCGCCGAAGCCTTCGCCGCCCTCGGCGCCGCTTCGTCGGCCAGTCTTCCCGCCGACCCGGCCGATCCGTTCTCGTTCACCCGCCGTGCCACGGAGACCATCGAGCTGTCCACGAAGTGCCTCGCCGGCTCGAGCGAGACCCCGCGTGTGGTCGTCCGCAGCGTCGCCGGCCTCGCCGATTGGCAGGCCGCGGCCAAGGAACTCCTCGACGTCCATGCCGCCCAGCGCGAAGTCCGCGCCGAAGGCCTGCTGGTGCGCCTCGACGACCCCACCTACGCCGCCGGCCTGCGCTCGCTGCGCAAGGCCCTCGGACAGGCCGTTCCCGCCCTCTTCGTCGAGACCAGCCTCTCCCCCGCCGACTTCCCCTTCGACGGCTCTGGCAGCCGCCTGGTGGCAGTGAAGGCCTTCTCCGCCGCCGATGGCGCCGAAGTCAAAGCCTGGGGCGAAGCGGTCACGCAGCACGACGCGGTCCTGGCGGTCGACCTCGATGGCCCGACGGTCACCGCCCTCGCCCAGGAACTCGCCACGATCCCGGCCAGCCGACTGATCCTCACGTCCTCGCAGCCGCAAGAAGGCGTGCACGCGACGGGCACTTATCGCGAACTCGTCCGTTGCGCCGCCGCGGCGAAGCTCAAGGCCCCGCTCTGGATCCGCGCCACGGTCGCCAACGCCGCGCTCCTCGACCCCGGTTTCCAATCGCGCCTGCTCGAAGCCTCGATCCTCGCCGGCGGCCTGCTCGTCGACGGCTACGGCGATTTCCTTTCCTGCGAGACGCCGACCTCTTCCGCGAAGTCGCTCACGCTCGCCTACGACATCCTGCAGGGCGCGCGCATGCGCCAGACGAAGACCGAATATGTCGCCTGCCCTTCCTGTGGCCGCACGCTCTTCGACATCCAGTCGACGACCCTCAAGATCAAGGAACGCACCGGTCACCTGAAGTCCGTCACCATCGCCGTCATGGGCTGCATCGTGAACGGCCCCGGCGAGATGGCTGATGCCGACTTCGGCTACGTCGGCGGCGCCCCCGGCAAGATCAACCTCTACGTCGGCAAGACCCCGGTGAAGTTCAACATCCCCCAGGAAGAAGCCGTCGAACGCCTCGTCGACCTCATCAAGGAAAAGGGCAAGTGGGCGCAGCCTTAAGGCTGCGAGGGTTAAGTGGGCACGAGTTAAGGGGACAAGGGGTTAAGACAAACACCCTCTTGCCCACGTGTCACCTTGCCCACGTGCCCCCTCCGCAGGTTTAGCCTGCGGTCACTTCGCCTCCGCCGTAAGGACCTCGATCAACGGCGCGACATCGGGCAGGCCGTGGGGATGGTGGTCGCCGCCTTCCTTGGGAAATAGTTTCACGCGGCCGCCGTTGTCCTGCCAGAGCTTGATGACGTGCGCGGCATTGTCTTCGAACGGCACGGTCTTATCCGCGGTGCCGTGGCAAGAAATCAGGAACACGCCGGCCTTGATCGCCGGGAGCAGGCCTTCGGCGGCCTGCAGTGACTTGGCCTTGGCTTCGTCGTCGTTGGCATAACCGAACTCGGTCTTGTACAGCGCCCAGTCCTTCGGGCTGCCCTTGCTCTGGTGGGTCAGGGCGACGCCGCCCGGCCAGGAACGGATGTCGCACACGCCGTTGTCGAGGTAGAGCACGCTCACGCGGTCCGGATGCAGGCGCGTCCAGGCGTTGATGTATAAGCCGCCGCGCGAGATACCGAGGAGCGCCGGCTTGGCCGAGAGCCCACGCTGGGCACGCAGTTCCGCGTAGACCTTTTCCCAGGTCGCCATCGAGCGGGCGGAGCCGAACTGGTTGCTCACGCCGACATAGACGACGTGCCAACCTTTCTCGACCAAGCCGTCCTCGAGCTTCTTCAAGTGACCGCCGAACTCACCGACCCAGAGCCAAGGCTTACCTGGGGCGGCCTGCGTGGGGACCTTCACGGTCACCGCCTTGCCGTCGATGGTGAGCTTCTCGACCGTGGCGGCCGAAGCGACGGCGCAAAAGGCCATTCCGAGCAGAGCGAGGATAATGCGGGGCATACCCAATCCGTAGGTGCAAAGGTGCAAACGTGCAAAGGTGCAAATGTGGCGACCATGCCCGATGCCTTAACTTTTGCACTTTTGCACCTGAGCGGGCGCTCAACCCTACCCAAGACAGGCTAGGTCGTGACGCGGTCCCGACCCTACCCATTGCTTTAGGGTCCTCCGGGCATCAGGGCCTCTCGCGCCTCCGGCGCACCTGCTTCTTGCCTCCCTGCCCTAACTCACCCTATCTCTTCCTCCTATCCACATATGAAATCCGTACTTCTGGTGATCCGCGACGGTTGGGGCGAAAACCACGACCCCAAGCATGACAAGTTCAACGCCGTGAAGCTGGCGAACATCCCGGTCTCGCGCGGCCTGACCAAGGATTGGCCCCGCACCGAGATCATGGCTCACGGCCTCGATGTCGGCCTGCCGGTCGGCATCATGGGTAATTCCGAAGTCGGCCACCAGAACATCGGCGCCGGCCGCATCGTCGACCAGGAGATCGTCCGCATCGACAAAGGCCTCACCGATCCGGCCGCCATGCGCCAGATCAAGGCCTTCCGCGGCCTCGTCGAGAACGTCAAGGCCACCGGCGGCGCGGTCCACCTGATGGGCCTGTGCTCCGAAGCCGGCGTCCACTCCACCCTGCCCCACCTCTACGCCCTGCTCCGCCTGCTGAAGGAAGAAGGCCTCACCAAGGTCTTCGTCCACGCCTTCATGGACGGCCGTGACAGCCCGCCCACCTCGGGCCTCGGCTACCTCAAGCAGCTCGAAGCCGAACTCGTGAAGATCGGTATCGGCCAGGTCGCCAGCGTCGCCGGCCGCTTCTGGGCCATGGACCGCGACAACCGCTGGGAACGCGTGAAGACCGCCTACGACGCCCTCACCGGCGCCCCGGCCCCGGAGGCCGCCTCGGCCGCCGAAGCCGTGCAGGCCTATTACGACAAGCCGACCGACGCCAATACGACCGGCGATGAGTTCGTCCCCGCCACCCGCATCAAGGGCACGGCCTTCATCCAGGACGGCGACTCGGTGCTGTTCTTCAACTTCCGTGGCGACCGCCCGCGCGAGATCACCCGCGCCTTCATCGATCCGGAATTCAAGGGCTTCCCGCGCGCGAAGCTGCTCAAGATCTTCTACGCCACGCTGACGAACTACGAGAAAGGCCTCTGCTCCAACGTGGTCTTCGATAAGCCCGCCAAGATGGTGAACATCCTCGGCGAGTGGGTCGCCAAGCAGGGCATCCCGCAGTATCGCACCGCGGAGACCGAGAAGTTCCCGCACGTGACCTTCTTCTTCAACGACTACCGCGAAGAAGCCTTCGCCGGCGAAGAGCGCGGCATGGCGCAGAGCCCGAAGGAAGTCTCGACCTACAACCAGAAGCCCGAGATGTCGGCTTCGCACGTCACCGAGATGGCCAAGGCCGCGATCCTTTCCGGCAAGTACGGCCTCATCGTCGTCAACTACGCCAACCCGGACATGGTCGGCCACACCGGCGACCTCGCCGCGGTCTGCAAGGCCTGCGAAGCGGTCGACAGCGGCCTCGGCGTCCTCCTCGCCGCCATCGACCAGGTCGGCGGCAAGGCCCTCGTCACGGCCGACCACGGCAACGCCGACCAGATGTGGGAGCCGGAAGAGAACTGCGCCCACACGCGCCACACGCTCAGCCCCGTCGAGGTCGTCCTCTACGGCGAAGGCTGCAAGGCGCTCAAGACCCGCCCCACCGGCCGCCTGGCCGACGTCGCCCCGACCCTGCTCGCCCTCATGGGCCTGCCGAAGCCGGCGGAGATGACCGGCGAGTCGCTGATCGCAGGGTAACTGCAAACCCACTTCGGGTTGCAGGTGGCAGCCCCAGGTGACGGGTGGCAGGCTAAAAACCTCCGGACTTAGGTTCGGGGGTTTTCTTTTGGCACCTCCCCGCCACCGGCCACCCGAGGCCGCCACCCGCCACCTGAAACGAGTTCTCAGGACAGCACGTGGTGCTGTCCCTACCTGATGATTCCCGTCGCGAAACTGATGCCGAGCGAATCGGCGACGGCGCGGACGATCTCGATCTCGGCGGGCTCGGCGCGTCCGTCATGCAGCATGGCCGCACCGATGGCGCGGACGAACTGACGGCGGGCCGGCACGGTCTGCCCGGCGATGACGGCGAGGGCTTCGTCGACCTTGCCGAGGTCGACCGACGCAGGCGGCACCATCGTGGGCGACAAACCAGCCATGCCCAACACGCCGGCACCGAGCGCGTAGGCCCGGGCCTGCGCCGCGGGATCCTCACCGGAGGTCTGCACGACCGCCGAAAGCACGAGCCCGCAGGCGGAGGCGAGGTCACCCGGACGGCTGGGCGGATTCTTCTCGGTCGAAAGATAACGACGCATCGACGCCTGGATGAGCAGGACGATCAGGCCGTCTTCGGCTTCATAGCCCGCGCGTTCCAGCGCCTTGCGGAAGGCCGCGACCTGCGCCGGCGAAAGCTGACGCAAGGCCGGCATCGAAAGGTCGAGCAAGGCCACGCGCGATCCGGCCGGCACGGCGCGGAGCAAGGCATCGAGGCGACGGGCCTCCTTGACCACTTCGCCGCCGGCGAGGGCTTCGGCCTGGGCCAGCTGGGCCGCACGCTGCGTCGGATCATGGCGAAGAATGAGCCCGAGCACGACGGCCATGGCGCTCACGGGGTCTTCGGAAGCCTCGCGCAATGCACCCGGGATCACGCCGCGGAAGCCGACCGAATCTTGGATCTGCAGGTCCGTCGGCACCGCGCGTGTCGGATCTGCAGTCGGGGTCGGCAGAGGCGGAGGTGTCGCGACGGCCCGCCCGCTGAGACCGGCGACCGGTTCGTCATCGGCCGTCACGGCGACCGGGATGACGTCCGGGATATGTCCGTCGAACGCCGGGTCGACGCGACGGATACGCTCGCCGATCGGCGGGTGCGACGAGAAGAGCGACTCGAGGAAGCCGGCCGAGCCCGCGAAGAACATGTGCTGGGCTTCGAGTTCGGCGGAAGAGGCTTCGCGCTGCGCGCCGGAGAGCCCAGCGACCTTACGCAGGGCCGAGGCGAGGCCGAGCGGGTTGCGGGTGAACTGGACCGCAGAGGCGTCCGCGAGATACTCGCGCTGACGTGAGACCGAGGCCTGGATGACGCGCGCGAAGAAGACGCCACCGAGGCCGACGAGGACGACCACGAGCCCGGCGATGGCCATGGGCCAGGCATTGTTCTTACGGTTCGAACCCGAGCTCAGGCCGATGCGGACGAGGATATAACCCAGCTGCGCGAGGGCGGTCAGGCCGGCGACGGTGCCGATGATGCGCAGGTTGAGCTTCATGTCTCCGTTGCCGATGTGGCTGAACTCGTGGGCGATGACGCCCTGGAGCTCGTCGCGGGTCAGATTACGGAGCGCGCCGCGCGTGACGCCCACCGCGGCGTCCTGCGGCGAGTTGCCCGCGGCGAAGGCGTTGATGGTCTCGTCGCCATCGATGACGTAGCACAGCGGTACCGGCAGACCGGAAGCCAGGGCCATCTCCTGTACGACGTTGAGGTAGCGACGCTCGGCGGCGTCCTTGGTGGTCGCGCCGACCAGCCGGCCGCCGAGGCGCTCGGCGATGGCGCCGCCGCCCTTCGACAGCTCGGCGATACGCAGCAGGCTGCCGCCGACGATCACGATGAGGGCCACGCCTGCGGTCCAGAAGAAGAGGTCGCCTTGGAACCAGTCGATCTCGCCCCGGCGGCTCAACTTATGCTGACCCAACACCGCAAGGGCGTAGAGCGAGCCGGCGAGCACCACGATAGCCAACACGAGGAGCACGACCAACTTGGTCGTGCGTCCACGGGCCTCATCCTGGGCCCGGAAGAAATTCATCGTGCCGGCCATGGGCCGTGGTCAGCGCTTAGAACGAGACCTTCGGGGCGGCCTTCTCGGCCGGATCTTCGATCTTGAAGAACTCGCCGGCCTGGAAGCCGAAGGCGTTCGCGATGAAGATCTGCGGGAAGACTTCGCGGCCGTTGTTGTAGAACAGGACGGCGTCGTTGAAGGCCTGACGGGAGAAGGCGATGCGGTTCTCGGTCGAGGTGAGTTCCTCCATGAGAGAGCGCATGGTGGCGTCGGCCTTGAGCTGGGGATACTGTTCGGCGACGACCATCAGGCGGCCGAGGGCGCCGCTGAGGCCGGCTTCGGCCTGGCTGAGGTCGCGCATGGCGGCGGGGTCGTTCGGGTTGCCGGCGAAACGGACGTTGGCCTGGGTGGCCTTGGCGCGAGCCTCGATGACCGCGGTGAGGGTGCCGCTCTCGTGGGCCATGTAGCCCTTGGCGGTCTCGACGAGGTTCGGGATCAGGTCGTGGCGGCGCTTGAGCTGCACGTCGACCTGGGCGAAGGCGTTCTTACAGGCGTTTCGCAGCGCGACGAGGCTGTTGTAGATGCCCACGCCCCAGATCGCCGCGATGACGAGGGCGGCGACGATGACGAGGAGGAAGACCAGCAGGACGGAGACGAAGGCGCTCATATTGAGACTCAAGTTACCCTACCCGCCCCACCCTGCAAGTCGGCAGGGGTCGGTCGGGGGATAATTTTAAGCGTCAATTGGAACGGCTTAAGCCCTTCCCAGACAGGCTTAAGCGGCCTTTTCCAGACGTACGCAGACTTCGTCGATCAGGAAGGCCGGCGTCGACGCGCCGGCGGTCACGCCGACGGTGCCGAAACGGGCCAGCGCGGCGAAGTCCAGTTCGGCCGCGGTCTCGACGTGGAAGCAAGGCAGGCCCTGGATCTCGACGAGCTTGGCGAGCTTCACGGTGTTGGCCGAATGACGGCCGCCGATGACGACAATCGCCTGGCAGCCCTGCTTCTGCAGTTCGAGGATATCCGCCTGGCGATCCTTCGTGGCTCCGCAGATGGTATCGAAAATCAGGGCGCCCGGGAAACGGGTCTTAAGCAGCGCGGCGAGCCGCTCGAATTCGTCGGTGAACATCGTCGACTGCGAGACCATGCAGACCTGCGCACCGAGGTCGGGGAGCGCGGCGATCTCTTCCGGCGAAGTGATGACGTGTCCCTTGCCTTCGGCGTAACCAAGGAGGCCGATGACTTCAGGATGCTTGGGGTCGCCGAAGATGACGGTGGCGTAGCCCTTGCGCGCATGCAGGCGCACCTTGCCGGCGATGATGCCGACGTCGGGACAGGTGGCGTCGCGGAATTCCATGCCCAGCGACTTGAGGTATTCGCGACGCTCCGGCGAGATGCCGTGCGCGCGGACGACCATGACGGCGCCCGCATCGGTGGCCTTCGAGACCTCGAGCTTGGCCTCGCTGCGGTAATCGCCGACCTCGCGGATGCCCTCGCCGGTGAGGACCTCCATCATCTGGCGGTTATGGATCAGCGGACCGTCGGTGTAGACGGGGTGGCGGCCCTTCTGCGCGTATTCGCGGGCGATATCGATGGCGCGTTCGACGCCCCAGCAGAAACCCGCGGACTTGGCTCGGATGACCTTCACGGCTTCAAGGTGCGGGCAAGCCCGCCCGATTCAAGCAAAGTCCGGCCTTACTTGGCCGGGACGCCCCAGACTTCGGCTTCGATGTAGTCGTTCGAAGGTCCGGCGGAGTTACCCTTGGAGTGGAAGCGGACGTAGCGACCCTTGACAGCGGCGACCGGGATCACGCGGCCTTCGTTGGACTCGTAGTAGCAGTAGTCCTTGCCCTTGCCCAGGCCCAGCTCGCCCTCGGCGTCGTTGTTGTAGACGGTGGTGACGCCGCTCTTGAAGGAGGAATCGTCGGAAATCTGGACGATCACGTTGAAGTAGACGCGGCGCTCGCGGTGGAAGTGCCAGAGGGCGATGGCGCTGATCTCGGCCGACTTGGCGAGGTCCACCTGGACCCAGTGATGGCCGCGGGGCAGTTCGACTTCGAAGCCTTCTTCGCCGCCCTTGTCACCGTCGGTGACGTAGGAGAAGTCGCCGGCGGCGGCTTCACGGGCGGAGGAGGTCACGTTCGCGCCCTTGGCGAGGTTGACGGCGGCGGACGGGACCTTCGGCAGCTTGCGCGGGGCGGAAGAGACCGGCTCGAGGTTGCTGATCTTCACCGGACGCGGCGTGCCGAGCGCGACGGACTTCGGCAGCTCGAGCGGGAGTTCCTTATCCTGTGCCAGGACGAAGGCGGGGAGAGCGAGCAGGCAGAGGGCGAGGGACTTCATGGGGATAAGGTTAAGACAACGGGAAAGCGGACGGGTTTCAAGACTTCGGGGCTTCCAACGTGCGGACCCGGCGATGCTTGAGGGGGAAACGCAGGATGACGGTCGTGCCGACGTCCGGGGTGCTCTGGATATCCACCGTGCCGCCATGGGCCCGGAGGATGCGCAGGAGGATGAGCATGCCGATGCCGCCGCCGGAGGCTTTCGTGGTGTAATAGGCGTCGAAGACGCGGGTCAGCCTGTCGGCGGGGATACCCACCCCCGTGTCGCGGATGGATAGCACGACCCATTCGTCGTCGGAGGACAGTTTCACGTGGATGTCGCCGCCGCGGTCCATGGCCTCGAGGGCGTTCTTCATCACGTTGAAGAGCGCCTGCTTGATCTGGTTGCGGTCGCCGAGGATGAGCGGGAGTTCGCCAGGGACGTCGAGCGAGACGCGCACGCCGAGCTGTTCCATCTGCTCGCGCAGGAGGCCGGTGGCTTCGGCGACGACAGTGACGAGGTCGGTATCGGTGAGGTGCGGCGGCGTCTGGCGGACGGCCCCGAGGAAATCGCGCACGATGCCGTCGAGGCGCTTGATCTCGCCCTGGCAGACCTCGGCGGCCTTGCGGACCTTCTCCGCGGCCGGCGAATCGCCGAGCTTGGCGGCTTCGCGCTGGAGGAGCTGAAGGTGGATGCCGATCGCGTTGAGGGGATTGCCGACCTCGTGGGCGACGCCCGCGGCGAGGGAGACGATGGAATCGATGCGCTCGGTTTCGACACGGTCCTCGGTCTGGACGCGCTCCTTGGTGACGTCGCTGAGGACGGCCACGCGGCGGCTACGCTCGGCGCCCTGCTGCTCGCCGACGCGGGCGAGGTGAAGGGTGAGCAGGCGCGGCTCAGGATAACGCACCTCGAGCTCTCGCGTGAGGGCGCCGACGGTCTCGGGCAGTTCGAGGGCCTGGGCGATATCGGGCGAAAGGCGGCGCAGCTCGGCGCCCGCGACGTCGTCCGGATTGACGCCGAGGAGGCGGACGGCGGAGGCGTTGGCGTATTCGATCGCGCCGTCATGCGAGAGCACGATCACGCCCTCGCGGAGGGTATCCAGCACCGTCTCCATGAGGTCGCGCTCGCGCTCGAGGCGACGGGCGAGGATCGCAAGGTTCTGCGCGTCGAGGTCGTCGATACGGCCGAGGACGCGGTCAAGCGGGCTGAAGCGACGACGGGCCATGGTCAGGCGGAGCGCGCCGCGACGAGGCGGGTGATGGCGGCGATGAGCTGGCGCGCGACGGCGGCCTTGGAGGCCGGACCGATCACCTCGCGGTAACCATTCCGACCCAGCAGGATGAGTTTGTTCTCGTCGGAACCGAAGGCGCCCTCGGGGCCGGCGACGGAGTTGGCGGCGATCAGGTCGAGCCCTTTGCGCTCGAGCTTATCAAGGGCGTGGACCTCGACGTTCTCGGTCTCGGCGGCGAAGCCCACGAGGAACTGGTCGGTGCGGCGTTCTTCGGCGAGGGCCGAGACGATATCCGGCACCGGCTCGAGTTCGACCGTCATCCCCTGCCCGTCCTTCTTGAGCTTCTGCGGGGCGGTCGCCTTCGGGCGCCAGTCGCTGACGGCGGCCGTCATGATCAGGACGTCACAGGGACCGAACAAGGCGTCAGCCTGCCGATGCATCTCGGCGGCCGTGACGACCGGGTAGACCATCACGCCCGCGGGTTCCGGGAGGGAGACCGGGCCGGCGACCAGGTCGACCGACCAGCCGGCTTCTTTCGCGGCTGCGGCCAAGGCGAAGCCCATCTTGCCCGTCGACGGATTGCTGATGAAGCGGACCGGATCGAAGAACTCGCGCGTAGGACCGGCGGTGATGAGGCAGCGGAGGGACAAGGGGCGAAAGCGGTTAGGGGACGGCGGTTAGCGGTTGGCGGTTAGGCCAAACGCTGGGGACACCTTGGCGGAGGAAAGGGGCGGAAACAATAGCGAAGGGGTAGGGATAGGGGTGGGGGTGGGGGCAGGAAAGGCAGAGAGAACAATTATTCTCGGGTGGCAGGTGGCGGCCCCAGGTAGCGGGTGGCAGGCAATCATCCCGACGCCTGCACCTGAACCTGAATACCCGTACCCGGTACCTGACGGCCGAGACCTGAGACCTGAAAATGCGCTCCCGCCACCTGCCACCCGAGGCCGCCACCCGGAATTTTCCATCTCCTACCCCTACCCCAACCCCTACCCCTTGCTTTATTTCCTGCGGCCTCTCACATTCCCGCCATGGAAATCTTTCTGGCGACGGGCAATGCGCATAAGGCCGAGGAATTCGGCCGCATGTTCGCCAAGGCGCGGCTCGACGTGCGCGTGCGCTCGGCCAAGGACCTCGGCGGCATGCCGTATGTCGAAGAGATCTCCGGCACCTTCAACGGCAACTGCCGCCTGAAGGCCGAAGCCCTGCGCGCGATCGCGCCGCGCAAGGCCTGGGTGCTCGCGGATGACAGCGGCCTGTGCTGCGACGCTTTGCAGGGCGGACCGGGCGTCGACTCCGCGGTCTACGCCGGCATGGGCGCGACCGATGCGCAGAACCGCACGAAGCTGCTCGAAGCGATGAAGAAGGCTCCGCCCCATAAGCGCGGCGCGCGTTTCGAATGCCACCTCATCCTCCTTGGGCCCAACCAGGAAGTCGGCAAGTTCGTCGGCCAGTGCTGGGGCAAGATCCTCGAAGCCGAAGTCGGCAGCGAAGGCTTCGGTTACGATTCGCTCTTCGTGCCCGCCAATGAGGATCGCACCTTCGGCGAGCTCAGCCCCGCCAAGAAAGATTCGATCAGCCACCGCGCCAAAGCCTTCCAACTCATGGCCGCGTGGCTGAGGGAGAATGGGGTGGCTTGAGGGCAACGAGGTAGGGACAGCACCACGTGCTGTCCTAAGGTATCTCCCCACTCCCTAAGCCTGCCCTGTGTCACTAAACTGACGCATGCCCTTCTACTCTCGGGATTCCCTTCGTAACCGACGGCCCGAGTGGGTCGACGAGAATGACCCGCTGTTCATAACCCTCTGCCATAAGCGGAGAGGGATTCATCACTTCGATAATCCCGACGCATGGCGCGCCCTACTGGCGTCAGCGAAACACGCCAAGGACACGGACCGATGGCACCCCATGCTGGTCCTAGCCATGCCGGACCACCTGCATATCATCGCGAAGATCCGGCGAAACCCCGACATCACCCGAATGCTCGGTGAGCTGAAACGTGACTACTCTCATCGCCTTCCGACCGAGTGGCAGAAAGGCGGGTTTGATCATCGGCTCAGGTCCTATGAGCACTACTTAGAGAAGAGGGACTACGTCCTCCTGAACCCCGTCAGGGCAGGCTTCATCCTGAAACCATCTGAATGGCCATACTCGGCCTGGTGGGACACGAAAGGATATGACCGTCCAGAGGGCGTAAGGGAATACTTCGGAAACTAGGACAGCACGTGGTGCTGTCCCTACCTTTTAAAAAAACACCGCTTCGGACAAGGCTTCCGGGGCGGCCATGAAGGCGACGCTCTGCGAGAGCTTACGGCTGTCGTGACTGCGCGTGAAGGCGATCGTGGCGTGCGAGCAGCCTTCGGAGTGCTCCCACGAGAAGCGGGCGCCGTCGGCGAAGACCCATTCGGCGTCGAGGCAGTCGCCCGCCGGAGGCTTCTCGGAAAGGGCGAACATGACGTCGAGGTGCGAGCGCGTGAGCCCGGCGCAATGCGTCAGGCAGGAGCGCATCCACTCGAGGATGCCGTAGGCCTCGCCGCGCATGCCCGCGCGGTGCGAGACGGTGACGGAGCGGAGGCCGCGGACAAGTTCGGCCGGCTTGTGCGCGGCGAGATACTGGCCGAGGGCCTGCCGGACCGGAAGGCAACGCGCGACCGAAAGATCGCGGACGGCCTTCGGCTTCGGGAAGGCCTGCAGGAAGAAGGCGTCGCCCACGAGCGAGCGGTCGGCGACGACGCGGCGGCAGCGGGCGGTCCAGTTCAGCCAGGGCTTGAATTCGTCGACGGTCACGCCGTGCACCCAGACGTTGGTCGGGAGGTCGCCTTCGAGCCAGGTGGAGACGAGCGATTCGAGCTCGGGCGTGGGCGCGCCGTGGGCGAGCATGAGCGCCTCGCAGCAGCGCTTGCCGCGGCGGGACGGATCGAAGAAGCAGAGGACGTTGACCTTGGCTTCGAGCGCGGCCGCGGCCTCGGCGGCCGGGCGGGCGGCGAGGACGACGAGGCGGCACGGATAGCGCTGGGCGAAGCGGATGGCTTCGTCGAAACGGGCCTGCGCGTCGGCGGGCGTGACGCCGGCGCCGAACATCAGCACGAGGTTCATCTGCGAGGCGCGCGCGGCGTTCTCGCCTTCGTCGGCCCACGCCTTGTCGAGCGACGGCAGGACGGCGGAGATCTTGACCGGGAAGCCCGGCAGCGCGTCGATCAGCGGATGGGCCATGATCAGCGGCCGGCGTTGCGCCAGGCGTGTCCGTGGGCGGCCAGGAGGGCGTCGCCGCCCGCGGGACCCCAGGAACCGGCGGCATAGGTCTCCATGCCGGCGCGGCCCTGCTGCTGCCAGCTCCGGAGGAGCGGCGTGAACAGGCGCCAGGAGGCTTCGGTCTCGTCGCCGCGGATGAAGAGCGTGCGGTCGCCGACGATGCCGTCGAGGATCAGGCGCTCATACGCTTCGGGCGTGTTGGAACCGTAGGTGGTGGCGTAGCGGAAGCTCAGACGGACCGGCTGCGTGCGCGGCTCGAGGCCGGGCACCTTGGAATTGAGGACGAGCGTGGTGCCTTCGTCCGGCTGGATCTGGATGACGAGGCGGTTCGGGGCCAGGTCGTAGCGGGCGTCGCCGGCGAAGAGGCCGGACTCCGGCTGCTTGAACTGGATGGCGATCTCGGAGACGCGGCGGGCGAGTCGCTTGCCGGAGCGCATGTAGAACGGCACGCCGGACCAGCGGCTGTTCTCGATGGAGAAACGGAGCGCGCAGAAGGTCTCGGTGGCGGAGTCCTGCGGGATGTCCTTCTCGCCGAGGTAACCCGGCACCTTCTCGCCGCCGGAGAGGCCTTCGGCGTATTGGGCGCGGACGGCGTCGGCGTTGGCGCCGAGGCGCAGGGGCTGGATGGATTCGAGGAGCTTGACCTTCTCGTCGCGGATATGCTCGGCGGAGAGGGAGCGCGGCTGTTCCATCGCGACGAGCGCGAGGAGCTGCATCGTGTGGTTCTGCAGCATGTCGCGCGTGGCGCCGCTGCCGTCGTAATAGCCGCCGCGGGTGCCGACGCCGAGTTCTTCGGCGACGGTGATCTGGACGTGGTCGACGTGGCGACGGTTCCAGAGGGGCTCGAAGATCGGGTTGGCGAAACGCAGGACGAGGAGATCCTGGACGGTCTCCTTGCCGAGGTAGTGGTCGATGCGGAAGATCTGCGACTCGCGGAAGTTGCGGGCGGCGACGGCGTTGAGGTGGACGGCGGAATCGAGGTCCTTGCCGAACGGCTTCTCGATGATGACCTTGCTTTCGAGTTCGGTGCCGATGCCACGACCGGCGAGGCCGGACTGGCCGAGGTTCTCGAGGATGGGCTCGAAGACCGAGGGCGGGGTCGAGACGTAGAAGACCAGCTGGAGGGGGCGGCCGGCGCGCTGCTCGGCGGCGGCGATCTGCTCCTTCAGGGCGGCGTAGGCCTTGGGGTCGTCGTAACCGCCCGCCTGGTAGGAGGTGTTGTCCTCGACGCGCTGCCAGATGTCGGGGCGGAACTCGCGGCGGGAGAACTTCTTGATGTCGGCGGCGGCCTGGGTGCGGAACTCGGCGTCCGGTACGGGCTTACGGCCGAAGCCGATCAGGTGGAAGTCCGCCGGCAGGAGGCTGTCGACCGCCAGGTTGTACAGGGCGGGCAGGAGCTTACGGGCGGCCAGGTCGCCGGAGGCGCCGAAGATGACCACGCAGGTCGGCTGGGCGCCGCGGTGCTTGCTCAGGCCGGAAAGGAACGGATGGCGGTCGGTGTCGGACATCGGAGTCTAGAAGCGGCGACGCCCGAAGAGGACTTCGCCACGGTGTTGAAGGAGGCGGACGGTGCCTTTCTTGCAAACCAGAACTTCCACGACGTCGAAGCGCGTATGACACGCACCCCCGATCTGGCGGAGCCAAGCGCCGGCGGCCCGCCGCAAAGCCCGCTTTTTCCGTCGATTCACCGCCCAATACCCTTCCCCGCCCTCGTCGGCGTGGCGGGCCTTGACCTCGACGAAGACGAGCACTTCGCCCTCGAGGATGACGAGGTCGAGCTCGTCGCGGCCATGTCGCCAGTTGACCGCGAGGCACCGGCCGCCCTGCCGGCGATAATGCGCTTCGGCTAGCCGTTCGCCCCAGGCACCGAAATCGGCCGGGGGCGGACGGCCGATCCACCATGCCCGCAGAGCCTCGCCGAGTTCGCGCCAAAACATGTCCGATGAGACCCAAAACGCCGCTTTTCGACCAGCCTGCGGCGGAGGGGTTCTTGACCTAGGGAACCCTAGGTGCCTTTCTCTGTCCTTACACCCCACACCCATGCGTCTCCTCACCCTCCTCGCCCTCGCCGCCGCGGCCTGCGTCAGCGCCGATCCGATTCCGGAATCCTACCGTCAGAACGGCTGGTTCGTCGGCGCCCAAGCCTACACCTTCAAGGAGTTCTCCTTCTTCGAGGCCATCGCCAAGACCAAGGAAGCCGGCGGCAACGTCATCGAACTCTTCCCCGGACAGGCCGTGAAGCCCGGCTCGAAGGACAAGACCCACCACTCGATGTCCGAGGCCACCATGGCCGAGATCAAGGCCGAGCTGGACCGTCAGGGTGTCCGCGCCGTGAACTACGGCGTCGTCGCCGCGAAGAACAAGGAAGACGTCTACGCGATCATGTCCTTCGCCAAGAAGATGGGCCTCTACGCCGTCTGCACCGAATCCACCGAGCAGGTCGTCCACTGGGAATCCGCCGCCAAGGAATTCGACATCAAGGTCGCCATCCACGAGCACGGCACCCGGATCACCAAGGACGGCAAGATCGACCCCAAGTACAAGGTCTGGGATCCCCTCTACGTCCTCGGCGTCGTCGAAAGCCGCGATCATCGCGTCGGCGCCTGCGCCGATATCGGCCACTGGGCCACGTCGAACCTGAGTTCCGTCTGGGCGCTCAAGGTCCTCGAAGGCCGCATCGTCAGCGTGCACCTCAAGGACAAGGCCGCCTTCGGCAAGTCCGAGGTCGTCGTCGCCGGCAAGGGCGTGGTCGACGTGGACGGCTGCCTCCAGGAACTCATCCGCCAGAAGTTCGACGGCCACATCTCCATCGAGCACGAAGCCGACTGGAAGGACAGCGTCCCGCAGGTGAAGCATAACATCGATTTCGTCAAAGCCCGCGCGAAGTAA
>JANRFG010000026.1 GCA_030725715.1 Opitutales bacterium | reverse complement strand
GCGCTCAGGACGGGGTCGAGGTGGGCGACGTTCGTGCCGACGCTCGCCAGCAGCCACTTGGGGCGGAAATCCTGGCCCGACGTCGGCATGGATAGCAGTTCACCGGTCCGCAGATGGGCGATGGGCTGCCGCGAGTTGTTCAGGCAGGGCATGTAGACCATGTCGTACTCCAAGCCCTTGGAGCGGTGGATGGTGATGACCTGCACGGTCTGCGGGTCCGCGCTGTCACGCAGCTGGCTGGCAGTGCAGAAGACCGCGAACTCGGCCAGGTCGCGTCGTCCGGAGGCATCATACGCCAACGCCACCGAGCGCAGCTGCCCGAGGCGCTTGCGGATGAAGCCGGTGTCACCGGTCAGATCTACGTCCTTGGCCAGCAGATCGGCCAGACCTTCCGCCCCGGCTTCGGCGAAGCGGTTCGCGAGGATCTCCGCCGCGCCGTCCCAGCCGCCATGGGCCTTGAGGAACGCCGCCGCGGCCGGCGAGATCTCCGCCATGCCCTTGGCCAACCCGTTGTCGGGATGCACGGTCGCCTGGATGAGCGCCAGCAGGCCGGCGGTCACGGGATTATCCTCGATGACCGACGTCTTGGCCTCGTCGGTGGCTTCCACGCCGAGCATGCGCAGGATCTGGGTGATCTCCGCCGCCTGCTTGTTCTTCGAGACGAGGATGGCGCAGGTGAGGCCCGGGCGGAGGCGTCCGTCCGGCATCAGGATGCCCGGGGTGGCCTTCAGGTGCTCGCCGATCCACCTCGCCTGGAGTTGGTCTTCGGTCTCTTCGCTTTCCTTGGGCTTGGTGATCCGCACCCAGGCGGCTTCACCCGGCTTGGCCGGCTTGCCGGCTTCGGACACGGCCTTCTGTTCGTGGAAAGTCTCGCTCCAATCCGCCGCGGCGGTCTCGGAGTAGAGCCGGCCCAAGCCTTGTTCGGCATGCCCGCCGAGCACGGCGTTGACCATCTCGAGCACCGCCGGCGCGCAGCGTCGGGTCTCGTCGAGGCTGAGGTTCACCCCATTCCGCGCGATGGCCTGGTGGAGATTACCCAGGAGCTTCCGGTTGCCGGCGCGCCATTCGTAAAGGCTCTGCTTGAGGTCGCCCACGACGAAGACG
Source organism: Opitutales bacterium (assembly GCA_030725715.1). Lineage (GTDB taxonomy): Bacteria > Verrucomicrobiota > Verrucomicrobiia > Opitutales > UBA953 > UBA953. The sequence goes on along the minus strand of JANRFG010000026.1, from coordinate 2,791 downwards.
CTCCGGTCTTCCTGCGGCTGTTCGACGATCTCGCTGATGTTGCGCTCGAGCACGGCGAACTGCTGGGTGCTGGTGTCCTGGAATTCGTCGAGCAGCCAGTGCTTGATCGTGCAGTCGAGGCGGTAGGCCATCTCGTCCTTGTCGAACGGCTCCGCGTTCGTGAGCAATGTGACGTAGTCGCTGAAGCCCAGCAGGCCCGTCCGGCGGTTCTGCTCGTCGTAGGTGGCCTCGTAATCCCCGAGGCAGCGGTGCAGGGCCTGGGTCTGCTTGAGGCGAGTGCGGACGAGCTGGTCGATCGACCGCCAGACCAGCCGGCGCATGGCGTCGGAGGCTTCGATGGGGACGTCGATCTGGCCGCGGAAGCTGATGATGCCCGAAATGCCCACCGGGCGCTGCAGGGTGGCCGCGAAGAACTCGGCGAGCTCGTTGGCGGTGCCGTTATCACAGCGCTGGCTCGCGGCGGCTTCTCCGAGGGTACGGCAGGCTTTCGGGTATTTGTCCGGCGAACCGAACTGCTGCAGAAGGAACGCCTCCACCTTGGCCCAATCGGCCGCGGCGTCGACGGAGTCAGCCGCGCCCGCCCAGGCCGGCTTACCGCCGTCCCAGATCAGGTCGGGGTTACCCCAGATGGCCGCATCCGGTGAGCTCACCAGCAGGCCGTGGTATTCCTTGGCCATCTCCGCCAGCGATTCCAGCGGGTTGGCGATCTCCTCGCCGTCGTTGTAGTCCTTGAGGTTGGCCAGCATCGCCGTCGCCTCGGACGGCTCGAGCTTCTGGACGATCGTCTGCACGGCCCGCAGGCGCAGGGTGTCGGTCTCCTGGTCGGGGATGGTCGTCGCCGCGCCGCTGCTCAGGCCGACTTCCAGGGGGAAGTTGTTCACGAGCTTCGCGAAGAAGCTGTCGAGCGTGCCCATCGTCAGTCGGTTCGACGACAGCAGCGCCTGCCGGAGCATCTCGCGGAACTTCGCCGCCCCGAACTGCCTCGGGTCGAGACCCAGTCGGGCGCAGAGGTCGGCCCGCTTACGGTCGTCTTCGGCGGCCTCGCGCAGTTTGCCGATGACCTTCACGATGAACTCCGCCGCCGCCGCGCGGGTGAACGTCAGGGCGGCGATCTCCTCGTGCTTCACGCCCCCGGCGAGGAGCTTCACGATGCGGTCGGAGAGCTGGAAGGTCTTCCCCGTGCCGGCCGAAGCCAGGATGGACGTGTTGGGCAGGGTGCTCATCGGGCGGCCTCCTGGTCGGCGCTGCGGACGGTGCCGAGGCGCGTGGGGTCGAGGTATTGGTCGGCCTTGCGGCGCTTGAACGCCTCCAGGACCGGGTAGGGGCCCGGCTTGGCCGCCGGCTGGAAGTCCTTGGGCTGTCCGCCCGCGATCCGCTCGCAGATGCGGTCGATGGCCGCGGCGGCGAATTCCCTCACTTCGTCGAAATCCTCCCAGATGACCGCCGCGGCCTCACCGGCCGACGGCAGGATGATGTACCCGACCTCGAGGCGGTGCCCATGCACGCGTGCGTCCTTGTCGGACAGGTTGCGGTGGTAGACGGCCAGCTGGAGGTCATCCCAGCGGTAGGTGTATTCCTTGGCCTTGCCGCTCTTGAGGGTTTCGGTCCGGGGGAAATGGAAGTCGGGGTTCTGACGGGAGTTCGACTTCAGCTTGGTCGAGTGCACCTTCCCGGGCTCCTTGATCTCGTCGAAGCTCTTGTAGTCGTAGACGCGCCAGGTGTCGCTGGCCGCATGGTAGTCCAGTCGGTCGAAGCGTCCGCCGACCTCCACGCCGTGGCAGGTCATCTTCGGGAGGCGGCCTTCGACCTCGATGGTCTCCCAGCCGTCCGCCACCAGCGAAGCCTGCAGGGAAGCGAAGGCGCGCAGGCGTTCCCGGGCGGTCTCGCGCTGGAAGACCAGCCCCGGCTCGGGGTCGGCGCTGAAGCTCGCCGCGAAATGGGCGTCGAGGCACTCCGAGAGCCTCTGGGCGATCCGCTCGCGGTCGGAGACCTTGCGCATGGAGACGTCCTTGCCGAACTGCTCGAGCGCCGCGTGCAGGAGCGTGCCGAAGCCGGCGCGGTCGAGTTCCAGGTCGTCGTGCGAGGTCTCGCGCATCCCGAGGGCGTGCTTGAGCCAGAAGTCCGCCGGGTTGGTCAGGTAGTCCTTGAAGGCCGTGGCGGAGAGGCTGCGGCGGAAGGACGTGACCTGCTCCGCGCGGGCCGCGGGGTCGAAGCGTAGCGGGGCGGGGATCTGCCAATAGGGTTCCGGGGCGGTCTCGAGTTCCTGCTCGAACAGGTGTTGGACGCGCATCGAGAGCTCGTCGTCGGCGCACTGGAACAGCAGGCGCGAGGGGCGCAGGCCGTCGCCCTTGTCGTCGAAGCGGGGCACGATGACGTCGAAGCGGCCGTGGGTCCGGTCTCCGTCGACGGACTCGCGGGAGCGTCGCAGGCGTTCCAGGGTATAGGCCGCGTTGGCGAAGTGGTGTTCCTGGGTGGTCAGGCCGAGCTTGGCGCGCAGTTTGGCCGGCAGGAAGGGGTGGGCGTGGCTGGCCCGGGGAATCAGGTCATCGGTGAGCCCGAAGACGACCAGGTGCGGCACGGGGTCCCACGGGGCTTCGATCCAGCCCGGGAGGTTCACCGGCTGCAGGGCGAGGCTCTGGCGGAAGCGCTGCTCGCCCGTGAGCGTGAGCGCCAGGCGCACCCACTCGGTCGGGCTGAGCGTGACGCCGTGTTGGTAAGCGCAAAGGGAGCGGAGGGTTTCCTCGAGGGCGTCGGCGACTTCCTTCGAGAACTCCAGGCTGAGCGGATCGCC
>JANRFG010000025.1 GCA_030725715.1 Opitutales bacterium | reverse complement strand
CCAGGTGGCGGGTGGCGGGGTCTGCCTCGTGGTAGGGATGCGATGACATCGCATCCGCCTGTCTCGAGGTAGGGACAGCACCACGTGCTGTCCTGGGTGGATCCGTTTTCGGGTCTCAGGTCTCGGCTACAGGTTCTGGTGCGGGTACGGGCGCGGGAATCAGGTCCGGGACCTGAACCCGAACCTGAACACCTGAACCAGATACCCGACGGCCGAGACCCGTGACCTGAAAATGCATCACCCCAGCAAACTATCCGGTTTCCGGTCTCCCCTTGAGCGGATGTATCCCTCCAAAATAAAAAGGCCGCCCATCAGGCGGCCTTTCTCTAGGACAGCACGTGGTGCTGTCCCTACCCTCTTACCGCGCGCGATACAGGCCCTGCGGATCGTAGAGCCACCAGGCGTCGAACGGATTGGCGAGCGGCGGGAGTTCGAGATACGGACGGCCCTTGTCGTCGACGCGGGAGACGACGCCGGAAACTTCCGTGCGGGTCGGGGGCTTCGTCACCGGCATGGCGGTCGGGGCGACAGGCACCGGGAGGAGATCAAGCACGGCGGTCTCTTCGATGCGTTCGACGACGTTGTCGACCCACTTGAGCTCCTTGGCCTTGTCGCCGAAAGCCTGCCAGTCCCCGGTGGAATCGTTGGCGTACATCTGCTTCACGAACTCCTCGAGCGAGATGCCCATCTTCTTGGCGACGGGCGTGGCGAGACGGTCGAACCACTGGTTGGTGAAGTCGATCTGCTCCTTGAGGACGGTCATGTTGCCGCGGACGACGTTCGAGGCCTGGTGGTGGAGCAGGATGGTGTTCGGGTAGCAGTAGGAGCGCTCGGCGAGCGTGCAGATGACGGCGGTCATCGAGGCGGCGAAGCCCTTCACGACGACGTGCACCGGCGCCTTGGAGGCGGCCATGGCCTTCTGGATCTGGTAGCCGGCGGCGACCGAGCCGCCCGGGGAGTTGTCCACGACGATGAAGATCGGGAACTCGGAAGACTGGTTGTTATAGAAGGCGATGCGCGTGCAGACGTAGTCGGCGAGCTGCTCGGTCACGGCGCCGTTGAAGGCGATACGGCGGTCGCTGATGTACAGCACGCCGTCGACGAGCGGGTCCTTGAGATACTTCGGCTTGGCCTTGCTGGCGATCTTGCGGGCCTCGTCTTCCTTCTGGAAGCGCTGGATCTCGTTGGAGAGGCGGGCGACGGTGTTGGCGGCCTCGAGCTGGAGCTGCTTGGCTTCGGCTTCGAGCTCGCGGATCTTGTTGGAGCGTTCGGCGAGGCGGGCGGTGGAACGGGCGGTCTCGAGCGCGGCCTGGCGCTCGAGTTTGGCGCGCTCGTCTTCGAGGGCGGCGGCCTCGGCGGAAGCCTTGGCGAGACGGAGCGAGCGCTCGGCGGTCAGGCGGGCGACTTCGGCCTGGAGCGGCGCGAGCTCTTCGGCGCGCTTGGCCTCGGCGAGGGCGAGCTCGGCGTCGATGCGGGCCTTCTGGGCGCGCATGCTTTCGGCTTCCTTCATCGCGGCCTTCTGCTGCGGGGAGAGTTCTTCGCGGGGCGTGGCGGCGGGGGCCGGAGCCGCGGGAGCAGCCCGGGCCGGCGTGGCCTGCTGAGCGAGGGCAGGCGCTACCGCGAAGACGGCGAGCGCGAGGAGTCGGAGGGAGATGCGGAGATGCATGAGGGTTTGTTTTGGTTTTAAAATCAGCGGAGGACGAATTCGACGGTGGGGTCGTACATCCACCAGATGTCGCAGGGTCCGAGCGGAGGCAGGGCCTGGCGGGCGCGGCCATCCTGCGTCTTGCCGGCGTTGAAGCCGTCCGGGTTGGGTTCGGCGACGACCGGCGGGACGGAGCCGGCGACGGTGAGGGAATCTTCGGCCATGCGGTCGACGACGTCGGTCACCCACTTGCGGCGGCCGGCCTCGTCGCCGAGGATCTTCCAGTCGCCGGTGGAGGCGCCCTTATACATCTGGGCGACGAAGTCGTCGACGTTCGTGCCGATGCGCGCGGCGACCTTCTCGAAGATGCGTTCGCACCAGACCTTGGACCACTTGAGCTGTTCCTTGAGCTGCGTGACGTTGCCGCTGAGGCCGACGGAGGCCTGGTGGTGCAGGACGATCGTGTTCGGGTAGACGAACGAGCGCTTGGCGAGGGTGGTGACGATCGCGGCCATCGAGGCGGCGTAACCCTTCACGACGACGTAGACCGGGGCCTTGGAGGTCTCCATCGCCTGGAGCATCATGTAGCCCGACATCACGGAACCGCCCGGCGAGCGGTCGATGACGATGAAGATCGGGGCTTCGCTATCGAGGGCGTTGTAGAAGGCGATGCGGCCGCAGACGAACTGGGCGAGCTTGTCGTCGACGCGTCCGTTGAACGGGATGCGGCGGTCGGAGATGTGCAGGACGCCGTCGATGAGCGGATCCTTCGGGTAAGTGAACTTGGCGCCGCTGGCGACCTCCGCGACTTTCTTCTCCAGACGGGCGATGGTGGCCAAGGACGAGACCTTGGCGTATTCGACGGAGACTTCGGCGGCGGCGAGGCGCGACTGCACTTTGAGTTCGGCGCGGGCGCGGTCCTTGTCGGCCGAAGCAACGGCGGCCTGGGCGGCGCGCAGAGCGGCCTCGAGCTTGAGCTTCGACTGCTCGGCCTCGATCGGTGCGGCGTCGGCCGAAGCGCGGGCGGCCCGCAGGGCGGCTTCGGCTTCGAGCTTACGGAGTTCGAGGGTCTGATTGAGGGCGGCGAGCTTGCGCTGGGAGGCGGCCAGGTCGAGGCGGGCGCGGATCACATACGTCTCGATCTCGGCCTTGATGACTTCGGGAGTCTTCTTGACCGGGCTGAACTGCGCCATGAGGGGCGCGGCGAGGAAGAGGAAGACGTAGGCCAGGCGCGACATGGGGGTAAGGACTGTTTTGACAGATATATGGTTCCCTTGAAGTCCATTTTTAGCAAATCTGCCCGGATGGACGCCGATGCCCCCATCACCCTGCTCAATCGCCACACCGGCCGCATGGAGACCGAACAGGTCTACGGCGAGAAGTGGCTGCAGCGCATCTACGGCAACCCCCTCGGCAAGCTGACCCTCCATACGGTCGTCAAACGCGCCCTTTTCTCCAAGTTATATGGCTGGGCCATGGATCGCCCGAGCAGCGCGCGTCGCGTCGAGCCCTTCGTGAAGGCCTTCGGACTCGACCCCAGCGAGTTCGCCGACCCTGACCTGAAGTCCTACCGGACCTTCAACGACTTCTTCTACCGCAAGCTCAAGGCTTCGGCCCGCCCGCTGGACCCGCGTCCCGAGATGGCCGTGCTGCCCGCCGATGGACGTCACCTTGGCTTCCCCGATGCCTCGCGCGTGAACGGCATCTTCGCCAAGGGCCAGACCTTCGACATCCCTGCGCTTGTCGCGGATCGGGCGCTCGGCGAACGCTACGCCCGCGGCACCGTCGTCTGCTCGCGCCTCTGCCCGGTCGACTACCATCGCTTCCACTTCCCCGTCGCCGGCGTCCCCGGCGAACCCGTGCTCGCCAAGGGACAACTCTACTCCGTCAACCCGATCGCCCTCCGTCGCAGCGCTACGTATCTCTGGCAGAACAAGCGTCAGCGCGTGACCATCGACGCAGGTCCCTTCGGGCTCGTCACCATGGTCTCCGTCGGCGCCACCAACGTCGGCACCATCATCGAGACCTATCAGCCCGGCCAGGCTGTCGCCAAAGGCGACGAGAAGGGCTACTTCCGTTTCGGTGGATCGTTCGTCGCCACGATCTTCGAGCCCGGCCGCATCAAGCTCGAGGACGACCTCATCCACGCCGGCGAAACCGCCGTGGAAGTGTACGCCAAGGTCGGCTCGCCCCTCGGTCGCCTCGCCTAAGCGCTTGCCTCCGTCGCCCGACGCGCAAACCTCACGTCACAGGTTTTGCTCGGGTGGTGGAATGGCAGACACACCAGATTTAGGTTCTGGCGCCGCAAGGTGTGCGGGTTCGACCCCCGCCCCGAGCACCCTGTT
>JANRFG010000024.1 GCA_030725715.1 Opitutales bacterium | reverse complement strand
CTGCGTTGAGGACTGCGTGGAGGGCTGAATGGATAGGCTGTCGCCGGTGTCAGCGATTAGCGGCAAGCGGTTGGCGGTTAGGAAATCTCAGGTGGCGGCAGTTGGCGCCTGGGGTCGGCTGCCGAAGGCTGACTGCCGGCACCTGAATGGCCGATGCCCCGGTGGCCGTCACCTGGCACCTGAAATGAAGGAGGCCTGAATCGATGACGGAGGACTGAATCGATGGCAGATGGCATAACAGAGGATTGCGTTGAGGACTGAATGGAGGACTGAGTGGAGGGCTGAATGGATAGGCTGTCGCCGGTGTCAGCGGTTAGCGGTAAGCGGTTGGCGGTTAGGAAATCTCAGGTGGCGGCAGCTGGCGCCTGGGGCCGGCTGCCGAAGGCTGACTGCCGGCACCTGAATGGCCGATGCCCCGGTGGCCTTCACCTGGCACCTGAAATGAAGGATGGCTGAATCGATGGCAGAGGGCAGAGCCCGAACCTGAGACCCGACGGCCGAGACCTGGGACCTGAAATAAACGCCCCCAGCCAACTATCCGGTCTCCCTATGGTGCCCGCCTTAATTGTGTGTCTTTCTTGCCCACTTGCCTACTGGTCAACCGGTCAACTAGTGCTACCTCTCCCTGGCCAACTGGCCAACCGGTCAACGGATCAACTCCCCATAGGCTAAATCCGACGTCGGCTCCGCTTATAAAGATATAGGCAAGGGGGTGTCCTTCCCCCAGACTTTCCACAACCCCATGAAACTCCCCGCGCTCCTCCTGCTGGCTGCCGCCTCCGTCTCCTTCGCCGCCGATCCGGCGCTCACCATCTACAACGGCGGTTACGCCGTGGTGCGTGAGACGTTGCCGATCGACCTCAAAGCCGGTCTCAACCAGGTCTCCTTCGCCGGCGCGACCGCCAAGGTCGAGTCGGACTCCGTCATCCTGCGCGATGTCGCGGGCAAGGCTGAGTTCCAGATCCTCGAGCAGTCCTACCGCAATGACCCCGTCTCGCAGGCGATGCTTCTGTCGCTCTTCGAAGGCAAGACCCTCGAGTTCGTCCGTCATGAGACCAACAAGCCTGACCGCATCATCTCCGGCAAGGTCGTGCGCAGTGGGTTCGTCCCGGGCGGCCGGTTCGTCGAACCCATCATCGAGGTCGACGGCAAGCTACAGTTCACTCTTCCTGGCGAGCCTTTGTTCCCGTCCCTCGGCAATGACAACGTCCTGAAGCCGACCCTCAATTGGAAGCTCAACTCCGCTTCCGCCGGCAAGATCGAAGCTGAGGTAGCCTACCTCAGCAACGGCTTCACCTGGGAGGCCAGTTATAACCTCGTCGCCACCGACAAGAGCGACCTCCTGGACGTCGTGGGCTGGGTGACGATGAACAACCAGAGCGGCATGACCTTCACCGACGCGAAGATCAAACTGATGGCCGGGGATGTGAATCGCGCTCAGCATGAGCATCCCATGGCCGCCAGGGCCATGATGGCGGAGGCTTTCTCCGTTGCCGATGCCAAGGTCGTGACCGAGAAGTCCTTCGACGAATTCCACCTCTACACGTTGGGCAATCCCGCGACCCTCCGGGACAAGGAGACCAAGCAGGTCGAGTTCGTGCGTGCCACGGGCGTGAAGGCCGAGCGGATCTATGTCTATGAAGGCAGCGGTTACTCGCGCCGTGGATCCTCCTCCGCGGGCAAGGTCCAGGTCTTCCGTGAATTCAAGAATTCCGAAGCCAACAAGCTCGGCATGGCCCTGCCGAAGGGCAAGGTGCGCTTCTACTCCCAGGACGGCGACCGTCAGCTGGAGTTCGTCGGGGAGAACCGGATCGACCATACGCCGAAGGATGAGGTCATCCGCGTGCTCACGGGCAACAGCTTCGACCTGGTGGGCGAGCGTCGGGTCGTCAGCCAGACCGAGCGGTCCGCCGAGCGTACGGCCACCCAGACCATCGAGGTCAAGGTGCGCAACCGGAAGAAGGAGCCCGTCGAGATCCGCGTCGTCGAGCATACCAACCGTGGTGGCAACTGGACGCTCACGGCGCAGAGCCAGCCGCACGAGAAGAAGGACGCCCAGACCTTCGAATTCCGCGTGCCGCTCCAGCCCGACGAAGAGAAGGTGATCACGTATACCATTCGGTATACGTGGTAATAAGGTAGGGTCGGCACTGCGTGCCGACCTAGTTGACTCGAGGTAGGGACAGCACCACGTGCTGTCCTAGTTCGCTCCGGCCGCCGCATGGTGGCCGAGGGTAGGGTCACGACTACGTCGTGACCGGGCGCGGCGTAGCCTCGCCCCTACCGGGCGTTCACCATCCGGCGAACGGGCTAGGTCGCCACGCAGTGGCGACCCTACCTCGGCACCGCCGTCACCTGCCCCTGCGCCCTGAGTATCTCCGCGAGCTGGCCGAGGTTGATGCGCTGGACGGGTGCATTGCTGTCCACGGCCAGGCAGGCGGCGGTGGCGCAGGATTGCCCGGCGGTCATGAAGGTGAACTCGATGCGATAAGCGCCGTAGCCGACATAGCTCGAAGACGGGCAAGTCGGCGTGAGGAGGTTGGTGCACTCCTTGATCTTGGGCACGAGCGCCCGATAGGGGATGCCGCAGGGAATCCAATTCGGGTTGGGCGAGTTGTCGAAGACCGCGCCTTCCATCCAGACGCGGCCGTCCTTGACGATGCAGCGGGCGTGATGGAAGTCCGGCGGCCACCAGATCAGGCCGACCGAATCCTCGACGGGCACGGGGTTGTTCTTGCGCAGGTGTGCTTCGGTCAGGACGAAATCGCCTACAAGGCGACGCCCGTTCCGGACATAGAACGCGCGCGGCCAGCCGCCGTTGTCGGTGAACTCATCCTTGGTCAGGCCCCACGCTCCCCAGGCCTTACGCGTTGCCTCCGGCACCGACGGGTCGTTGCCCAGATACCAATACAGGCCTTGGATGTAGTGACGCGAGGTGCGGATCATCTCCGCGCGCTCCGCGTAGCTGGCGGTCGGGTAGCGATGGTTGAAGCCGGTGAAGTTGCTGGCGAGCGAATGCCAGGAGCCGGGGTCCGTCTTGCCGTTGGGCACGCCGACGCCGGGGGCGTCGATCTTGCCGCCCGCGGCGAGGTAGCGGCGCTGGAGTTCGTAATGGGCCGGGTCGTAGTCGGCCGGCTTCTCGATCGGGGTACGGTCGGCGGCCCGGGTCAGGCAAAGGCGGAAGCAGTAGCCCTGGATGCCGTCGTCGGGGTCGCCGTCCTTGCCCGTCGGAGCGGGCTGGACGCCGTAGATGAGGCCGCTGCTCGGGTCACCTGGACGGACGTAGGGGTCGATGGGCTTGTCGAGCTGCTTGTGCTTGCTGTCGAGCTGCAGGCCGTTGGTCGTCTCGCGATACTGGACGTTGCCTTCGCGGCCGACGGCGAAGCTCAGGCCCGCGAAGGCCAGCAGGTCGCCTTCGTAGGTGGCGTCGATGAAGACCTTGCCCTTGATGACGGCGCCGTTCTCGCAGGCGATCGAGACGATCTTCAGTTTCTCCATGGTCACGCCGCCGGTTTCCCGCAGGCGATGGCCGCGCAGGACCGTGACCCGCGCTTCTTTGACCCAGGCGTCGTAGACTGCTTCGGCGACGTGGGGTTCGAAGCGCCAGAGACCGGTGTTCTTGGTGCCGTTCGCCGCGATGGCGTCGAAGGCCCCGTTGCGGTTATACTTCAGGCTGATGCGTCGGTAGAACTCCCGGGCGAGGCCGCCGACGGCGGGGCTGTTGCGGATCTCCTTATGGTTGTCGATGTCCGTGCCCCCGAGGCCTTCGACCGCCATGCCGCCGATGTGCTCGCCGGGTTCGACGACGATGACCTTCTTGCCCAGCTTCGCCGCCTGGATGCCGGCGATGACCCCGGCGCTCGTGCCGCCGTAGATCACGATATCCGCCTGATGGGTCTGGGCGCAGATCGTCGCGACGAGGAAGAGGGGGAGGAATGCGAGGAAGCGCATGAGTCGAGGACACGAGGTATGGAGGGCCGGAGGACCCGAGGCGAGAGCAGGTTGCTGTTTGGGTAGGGACAGCACCACGTGCTGTCCTAGTT
>JANRFG010000023.1 GCA_030725715.1 Opitutales bacterium | reverse complement strand
GACGCCGATGATCGCGATGACGGTCAGCAGCTCGATGAGCGTGAAACCTTTGCGGTGACGGGAGACGGAGGTCATAGATTTAGGGGGTATGAGAAAAATAGCCTTTTTGGGCTTTAATGGAAGCCGAAAAAGCGGACCTAATGCTATTAATAAGGCAAGGGGAAGCGGCCGGTCAGGGACGCGACGAGGCCCTGGGCCTCGGCGATCTTGGCCGGGTCCTGGGGACCGGACAGCACCACGGCGATGGCCTTGGCGATTTCCTTCATTTCGGCCTCCTTCATGCCTCGGGAGGTCACGGCCGGGGTGCCGACGCGGATACCGCTGGCCTGGAAGGGGCTGCGGGTCTCGTCCGGCACGGTGTTCTTGTTCGTGGTGATGTGGGCGGCGTCCAGGGCGAGCTGGGCGTCCTTGCCGGTGACTTCCGGATGGCTCTTGCGGAGGTCCAGGAGGCTGAGGTGGTTGTCGGTACCGCCGCTGATGAGATGGAAGCCGAGCTTCACGAGCTCGTCGGCGAGGGCCTTGGAATTGGCGACGACCTGCTTGGCGTAGTCCTTGAATTCAGGGGTGGCGCACTGGGCGAAGCACACGGCCTTGGCGGCGATGACGTGCTCGAGCGGGCCGCCCTGGGCGCCGGGGAAGACGGAGGAGTCGATGGCCTTGGCGTGCTCGGCCTTGCAGAGGATGAGGCCGCCGCGCGGACCACGCAGGGTCTTGTGCGTGGTGGTGGTGACGAAGTCGGCGTACGGGACGGGCGACGGATGCACGCCCGCGGCGACGAGGCCGGCGATGTGCGCGATGTCGGCGAGCAGGAGCGCGCCGTTTTCCTTGGCGATCTTGCCGAAGCGGGCGAAGTCGATCTCGCGGGCGTAGGCGGACGCGCCGACGGTGATCATCTTGGGCTTCTCGCGCTTGGCCATCTCCTCGACTTCGTCGTAGTTGATGCGGCCGTCGGCGCCCACGCCGTAGTGGACGACGGTATAGAGCTTGCCGGAGAAGTTCGCGGCGTTGCCGTGCGTGAGGTGACCGCCGTGCGACAGGTTCATCGTCAGGATCTTGTCGCCGGGCTTGATGGTCGCGAAGTAGACGGCGGCGTTGGCCTGGCTGCCGGAGTGCGGCTGGACGTTGGCGTGGTCGGCGCCGAAGAGGGCCTTGGCGCGGTCGATGGCGAGCTGTTCGATCTGGTCGACGTTCTCACAGCCGCCGTACCAGCGCTTGCCGGGGTAACCTTCGGCGTACTTGTTCGTGAGGATGCTGCCCTGGGCCTCCATGACGGCGGGGAGCGTGAAGTTCTCGGAAGCGATCAGCTCGATGTGCGTCTGCTGGCGCTTGAGCTCGGCCTTGATCAGGCGGTCGATCTCGGGGTCAAGCTGGGCGAGAGGGATGCGGCGAATGGCGGTCATGTTGGGAAGGTGAGAGGGCAAATCGTGGGAGGAAACGTGGCAACGGCAAATCCGCCGGGGTTATCCACAGGAGGACTCCATCTTGTCCACGCGGCGGGTATGCCGGCCGGCTTCGAATTCGGCGGCCAAGAAGGCCTCGACGCACGCCAAGGCGGTCGGGAGGTCGACGTATTTGGCCCCGAAACAAAGGACATTGGCGTCATTGTGTCGGCGGCTCAGGCCGGCGGCGTCGGCGCTCTGGACGAGGGCGGCCCGGATGCCCCGCACTTTGTTGGCGGCGATGGAGATACCGATGCCGGTCGTGCAGACGAGGATGCCGAATTTCGCGCGGCCGGCGACGACGTCGGCGCCCACGGACTGGGCGTAGTCGGGATAATCGCACGAGGCCTCGGTCTCGGTGCCGCGGTCGAGGATGGCGTAGCCTTTCGCCTTGAGCGCTTCGCTGAGGCCACGTCGCAAGGCGAGGCCGCCGTGGTCACTGCCGAAGGAAAGCGTAAGCGGGCTGGTCATCGCGAGAGGTTCTGCCGCAGAAACTCCACCATCGCAGGGATGGCTTCAACCATGGAATCACGGCATTCCTCATACTCACGATACGGACCGCCGAAAGGATCGGGGATGTCGCGCGGGACGTCGTCCGGCAGGACGTCGCGGAGCAGGAGCACGAATTCCGGCAGGGAGTCGAAGCGGGCATGCAGGGCCGCCAAGTGGGATTCGGACATGCCGAAGATCACGACGCTGCGGTCGACGTCGGCCTGGGTGAGCAGGCGACTGCGATGCGCGCCGACGTCCAAGCCGATGCGCTGCATGGCTTTGACGGAGTTGGTCGAGGCGGGCAGACCGGACTCGGCGGCCAGGCCGAAGGAGGCGACCTTCAGCTTCTCGAGCCCCTGCCCTCGCTTGGTCAGGGTCGCCCGGAGCAACGCCTCCGCCATCGGACTGCGACAGGTATTACCCGTGCAGACAAACGTGACGGTGTCTCGCTCGACGGCCATGAGGTCAAGATGAGGGATTCGCCCCTCGGTTCAAGCGCTCAGAGGACTCCGTCGCGGCGGAGCTGGCGATAGCCGATGTCCCGACGGTAGTGGCAGCCCTCGTATCGGATCTGCGGGACCACGGCATAGGCCCGACGGGCGGCTTCCTGCAGGGTCGGGCCATGGGCGACGACGCCCAGGACGCGGCCGCCGGTCGTGACGACCCGTCCGTCCGGCAGGCGCTTGGTGCCGCCATGGACGATATCGACGCCCTCGGGCAGACTGGCCGGCAAGGTGATGGGGTCGCCCTTGCGGATCTCGCCCGGATAACCGCCGGCGGCGAGGACGACGATGATCGTGGCTCCGGGGCGCAGCTTGACGGCCGCGGGACGGAAACGTCCGTGCGCGATGTCTTCCATGATCTGCACGGGATCGGTCTCGAGCGAGGGCATGAGCACCTGGCACTCGGGATCGCCGAAGCGGACGTTGAACTCGACGACCTTCGGGCCGGTCGCGGTCACCATGATGCCGACGTAGAGCGTGCCGCGGTAATCGATGCCGTCGGCCTGGAGGCCGCGCAGCGTGGGCGCGATGATCTCCTCGCGGAGACGACGTTCGACCTCGGGCGTGACGACGGTCGTCGGAGCGTAAGCGCCCATGCCGCCGGTGTTGAGGCCGGTGTCGTCTTCGCCGACGCGCTTATGGTCCTGGCTCGGCGGGAGCATCAGATACTCCTCGCGGCAGACCATGAGCATGATCGAAGCCTCTTCGCCCTGCATGAACTCCTCGATGACGACCTCATCGCCCGACGCGCCGAAGACCTTGGTCTCCATCATGTCGCGCAGCGCGGCCTCGGCTTCGGCGTGGGTGGTCGCGATGACGACGCCCTTCCCTGCCGCCAGGCCCGAGGCCTTGATGACGATCGGGACGGCCTGCTTACGCACGTATTCCAAGGCCGGAGCCAGGGAACGGAAAGTCTCGGAGGCGGCGGTCGGCACCTGGTGGCGCACCATGAAATCCTTGCTGAAGGCCTTGCTGGCCTCGAGGCGCGCGCCCGCGGCGAGCGGGCCGTAAGCGGGGATGCCCGCGGCTTCGAGGGCGTCGACCACGCCGGCGGCGAGCGGGACTTCCGGGCCGACGATCACGAAATTGGACCGGGTGCGGCGGACGAGCTCGAGGACGGCGGCCGGGTTGGCCGCATCGATGTCGAGGCATTCGGCTTCGAGGGCCATGCCGCCGTTACCAGGGGCGACGCGCACCTTGGCCACCCGCGGGCTGCGGAGGCAGGCCTTGAGCAAAGCGTGTTCCCGGCCGCCGGAGCCGAGGATGAGGACGTCGAGTTTTCCCTGCGTAGCCATGTCCCTACTACTGCGGGGTGTCGGGTTTGATGTGAACCAAAAACAGGGCCGGCCCGTTTCCGGACCGACCCAGCCTAAATTGGTGCTCAGGCCGGGACTTGAACCCGGACACCTTGCGGCACATGCACCTCAAGCATGCGTGTCTGCCATTCCACCACCTGAGCAATAAAGGAAGGTGCACGCTGGAACTCCTGACGATGGGCGCAAGTAAAAAGCGATTGTGCCGATGCTTGCCAAGCGGACTTCTTTCTAAACGCTCACTTCCTCAATGTCCTCCGACTCGGCTGAAAACAACCCTCCCAAGGAAAAGTCCTTCGAACTGGACCTCTCTTCCCTTGGTTTCGGGCCCTCCTGGGTCAGCGGACCCTCCGAAAAGGTCAGCTCCGGCAACGGCGGCCCGCGTCGTGATGGCGATCGCCCGCGTTTCCGTGACGG
>JANRFG010000022.1 GCA_030725715.1 Opitutales bacterium | reverse complement strand
GACGGAATTAGTTTGAAAACACCCCCCCGGATTGGTCTATGCTTATGACTCGTGTCGGGCAGTGGCTCAATCTGGTAGAGCGCTGCTTTCGGGTAGCAGAGGCTGAGAGTTCAAATCTCTCCTGCCCGACCAATTTAAAGACCCCGGGGATGTTTCGACGTCCCCGGGGTCTCCTGTTGGGGTTGAAAGTCCCAGTCTTAAGGATTGTTTTAGGGTCAGCTGGCGGAACACCCCTCCCCCGCCCTCTGTCCCATCCCCATGCCCTCCAAGGCCACCCTCTTTCTTGGCGTCTTCCTCAGCGCCGCCTGCGCCGCCGAGCCGATCAATTTCAGCCGCCAGATCCGCCCGATCCTGTCCGAGAACTGCATCGCCTGCCACGGACCCGACGAGAAAGGCCGCAAGGGTAAGCTACGCCTCGACGACGAGCAGGACGCCAAGCGCGACCGCAAGGGAGACTTTGTGATCCTGCCCGGCAAGCCCGAGCAGAGCGAACTCATCCAGCGCATCGAGTCGACGGACCCCGACGATGTGATGCCGCCGCCGAAGCAGCACAAGACCATCGCGCCCGCGCAGCTCGCGCTCCTCAAGGAATGGATCAGGCAAGGCGCCGTCTGGGGACGTCACTGGGCCTACGAACCCGTCGTGCGTCCGTCCGTGCCGAAGAACGGAGAAGCCAATCCCGTCGACGCTTTCCTCGCCGAGCGCCAGAAGCAGGAAGGCCTGAAGTGGTCGGCCGAAGCGGCCAAGCACGTGCTGATCCGCCGCGTCGCGCTCGACGTCACCGGCCTTCCGCCCACGCCGGAAGAAGTCACGCAACTCGCCAAGGCCACCCACGCCGAAGTAGTCGCCTACTTCCTCGCCAAGCCCGCCTACGGCGAACACTGGGCCCGCCAGTGGCTCGACCTCGCCCGCTATGCCGACAGCGCCGGCTACCCGAGCGACCCGGGCCGGATCATCTGGGCCTATCGCGATTGGGTGATCAAGTCGCTCAATAAGAACCAGCCTTTCGATCAGTTCGCGGTCGAGCAGCTGGCCGGAGACCTGCTCCCGCACGCCACCGAAGACCAGATCATCGCGACCGCCTTCCATCGCAACACGATGACCCAGAACGAGGGAGGCACCAGCGACGAAGAGTTCCGCAACGCCGCGGTCATCGACCGCGTCAATACCACCTACGCGGTCTTCATGGGCACCACCATGGCCTGCGCGCAGTGCCACACCCATAAGTATGACCCGATCACCATCACGGAATACTTCCAATCCTACGCCTTCCTCAACCAGAGCGCCGACAGCGACAAACGCGACGAAGCCCCGCTCCACGAAATCTATCCGCCCGGCGTGAAGACGCAGCGCGATCAGTGGATGAAGGACAGCGCCGCCGCCGAGGCGGCCTTCAAAAAGCCCGACCCGACCTGGCTGGCCGGCTTCGACGAGTGGCTCGCGAAGAAGCCGAAATCAGCGGACAAGGCCCTCAAGGCCGCCCTCGACGCCCCGAAGGAAAAACGCACCAAGGCCCAGGATAACCTCCTGCGCCAGCACTACGTCCGCAACGTCTCCGCGGCGACCAAGGCGCAGCGCGCCCATGCCGACGACCTCAAGCGCAAGATCGCCCAGAGCGCCCCGGTGACGGTGCCGATCATGAAGGATCTACCGGCGGATAAGCGCCGCAAGACCTTCGTGCAGCTCCGCGGCAACTGGCAGGCCCTCGGCGACGAGGTCGGCGAAGGCGTGCCCCCGAGCCTCGCCCGCTGGGAAGCCAGCTACCCGAAGAACCGCCTCGGCCTCGCTCTCTGGATCGTCAGCCGCGATAATCCCCTCACCGCCCGCGTGACCATGAACCGCCTCTGGGAATCGGTCTTCGGCGTGGGCATCGTCCGCTCGAGCGAAGAGTTCGGCAGCCAGGGCGATCTCCCGTTGCACCCCGAGCTGCTGGACTGGCTCGCCGCGGAATTCGTCGAGAGCGGCTGGGACACGAAGAAGATGCTGACTTTGCTCCTGAACACCCGCGCCTATCGTCAGGCCTCGGCCAGCGTCGCCCAGCTCAACGAGAAGGACCCCGACAACCGTTTCGTGGCGCGTGGCCCGCGCTTCCGTCCCTCCGGCGAGATGCTGCGCGACCAGGCGCTCGCCGTAAGCGGCCTGCTTAGCACCAAGATGTTCGGCCCGCCCGTCCGGCCGATGCGCCCGAACATGGGCCTCAGCATCGCCTTCGGCGGCTCGGGCGATTGGCAGACCAGCGCCGGCGAAGACCGCCACCGCCGCAGCGTCTACACCGATACCCGTCGCAGCACGCCCTATCCGAGCTTCGCGACCTTCGATGCGCCGAACCGCGAGACCTGCGTGATCCGCCGCGACCGCTCGAACACGCCCCTCCAGGCCTTCGTGACGCTGAATGACCCGGTCTTCATCGAAGCCAGCCAGGCCCTTGCCCGCCGTCTGCTGAAGGAAGGCGCCACGGACGAAGCCCGCCTGCGCCGCGCCTACGCGCTCTGCCTCGCCCGCGAACCCGACGCGGCGGAACTCGCCACGTTGCAGACCCTGCTCGCGCGCGCCCTCAAGGATTACCGCGCCGACGCCAAGCTCGCCGAGCAGATGGCCACGCAGCCGCTCGGTCCGGCCGACAAAGGCACGGACCTCCCTGCCCTCGCCGCGTGGACCGCCGTCAGCAGCGTCATCATGAATCTCGACGAATTCCTCATGCGCCGCTGAGGCAACAGGCCCACCCCTACCCCTATCCCCACCCCTACCCCTTTCGAGATGCATCCTCTTCGCGAAGCCCAGCTCAGCCTCCAGACCCGCCGCACCTTCCTGAGTAGCGTCGGTCAGTTCAGCCTCGGCGCCATCGCCCTGCATGCGATGCAGGCCGACGCCTTCGGCGCGCCGTCCGCCAACGATAATCCGCTCGCCCCGCGCAAGCCGCACTTCAAGGCCAAGGCCAAGCGCGTGATCTACCTCCACATGTCCGGCGGCCCGCCCAATCTGGACATCTTCGACCACAAGCCGGAGTTGGTGAAACGCAACGCCGAGAACTGCCCGGACTCTTTCCTCAAGGGGCGTACCTTCGCATTCACCACCGGCGTACCTAAGCTCATGGGGTCGCCGCGCACGTTCAAACAATACGGCAAGGGCGGGCTGTGGATGAGCGATGCCGTGCCGAATTTCCACAAGATCGCCGACGACGTCACGCTCGTGAAGGCGATGCACACCGACCAGTTCAATCATGCGCCGGCGGAACTGCTCCTGTTCACCGGCCATAATCGCCAGGGACGTCCGTCGCTCGGCTCCTGGGCCACCTACGGACTCGGCACCGAGAACCAGGACCTCCCGGGCTTCGTCACGATGATCTCCAACGGCGTCCAGCCCAGCGGAGGGCAAGGCTGCTGGGGCTCGGGCTTCATCCCGTCCGTCTACCAAGGCGTACAGTGCCGCAGCAAGGGCGACCCCGTGCTCTTCGCCAACGATCCGCCCGGCATGACCCGCGACCTCCGTCGCGCCACGCTCGACGCCCTCAACTCGCTCAACCAGCGCCAGCAGGACGAACTCGGCCACGCCGAGACGGTCACTCGCATCGCCCAATACGAACTCGCCTTCCGCATGCAGGCCAGCGTCCCCGAAGTCATGGATATCTCGAAGGAGAAGCCCGCGACGCTCGAAGCCTACGGAGCCCAGCCGGGCCAGGCCAGCTTCGCCAACAACTGCCTCCTCGCCCGCCGACTCGTCGAGAAAGGCGTGCGCTTCGTCCACCTCTTCGACTGGGGCTGGGATTTCCACGGCACCAACCCCAAGGAAGACATCCGCGGCGGCCTCACCGCCAAGATGGCCGCGACCGATAAGCCCGTCATGGCGCTCATCAACGACCTCAAGGAACGAGGCCTGCTCGAGGATACGCTCGTCGTCTGGGGCGGCGAATTCGGCCGCACTCCCTTCCGCGAAGGCCGCACCGCCAAGGGCGACGTCCTCGGCCGCGACCACTACCCCGACTGCTTCACGATCATGATGGCCGGCGGCGGCGTGAAAGGCGGCTTCCAGTTCGGCGAGACCGACGAGATGGGCTTCGGCGGCGTGAAGGACAAGGTCCACGTCCACGACCTGCAGGCCACCATCATGCACCTCCTCGGCTTCGATCACGAACGCCTCACCTACCGCTTCCAGGGCCGCGACTACCGTCTCACCGACGTCCATGG
>JANRFG010000021.1:3299-4391 GCA_030725715.1 Opitutales bacterium | reverse complement strand
AAAAAGCCCCGGGGGCGGGGGCTGGGGGGAAATTAGGACAGCACGTGGTGCTGTCCCTACCTCTTACTTGGCCGAGGCGCTGTAGATCTTGAGATCGTCGAACTGGCCGCTGTGGCCGGCGGCCTGGCCGGCGACGCCGAATTCGAAGCGGGACTTGGTGGCGTGGGCGATGCCCGACGACTTGAGGTAACCGACGGGCTTGCCGTCGAGGACGACGCGGATCTGGTCGTCGACGATCTCGACGACGAGGTTCTGCCATTCGCCCGGTTTGACGTCGGCGGGGAAAGTGACGGAACGACCGACGATGAGCTTCTGGCCTTCGGCCTTGCGGGCCGGATCCTGCAGCAGGGCGCGGATCTCGTTCTTCATGCCGCCGTCGCGTTCGTCGATGATCTGGACGGAACCCTTCTTGTTCTTGGCGTCATAACGGACCTGGGCGCGGCAGATGTGACCGTAGTGAGCGGCGGTGTACTTACGGTCGTCGAGTTCGACGTCCACCATCGAGGCGCCGTCGAGCTTGATGCGGACTTCGACGATGGCGTCCTTGGTCGGGACTTCGAGACCATGGACGGCGGCGTGACCCTTGATGATGCCCTTACCATCCTTGGTAGGCTCGTCCTTCAAGCGGGTCTGCACGCCCTTGAGCGCGCCTTCTTCGACGGAGAAGGTCGGGACGACCTTGACCCAGCGCTTGTCCGGGGTGCCGGAGAAGTCATCGGCGAAAAGCAGCTCGCCTTTCTTGGCGATCGATTCGGCCGGAATGGTCGGAGCCGCGAAAGCCGCGGCGGCGAGGAAGAGAGGGAGGAGGGAGTTCATGTGTTTTAGGGGTAGGGGTAGGGATAGGGGTCGGGATGGGATGATGGCAAGCCGCGAGGGGGCACCACTAGTTGAACGGTTGATCAGTTGGCCGGTTGGCCAGAGCGCGGCGTAGCCGCGTGGGGGCACGTGGGCAAGGTGACATGGGGACAAGGGGGACGCACCAGCTGGCCGGTTGACAAGTTGACACGTGGGCAAGGGATACAGCGATACAAGTTAGAGGCTCAGAGGATTGGTTGAACAGAGAGCGGCAACGTTCCAGGTGGCGGGTGGCGG
>JANRFG010000021.1:0-3199 GCA_030725715.1 Opitutales bacterium | reverse complement strand
TAGCGGATGCGATGTCATCGCATCCCTACCCAAGTTTGGCTCGCCTAGGGCTAGGCCCAGCCCTACCCCTTCGGTCTCCTATGTCCACCAGCCGGCTGAATTTCAAACTCGAGGCGACGGCTACCGGTTCGCGGGCCCGGGCGGCGACGTTCCGCACCCTGCACAACGAGGTGAAGACGCCGCTGTTCATGCCGGTGGGCACCCAGGCGACGGTCAAGGCGCAGACGTTCGATACCCTGCTCGATTCCGGCTCCCAGATCCTGCTGGCGAACACCTACCACCTGCTCCTGCGTCCGGGTCCCGAGGTCTTCAAGAGCTTCGGCGGTATCCATAAGTTCACCGGCTGGGAGAAATCCTTCCTGACGGACTCCGGCGGCTTCCAGATCTTCTCCCTGCCGCATGCCCGCAATATGAAGGAAGAAGGCGCCGAGTTCCGCAGTTACGTAGACGGCGCCATCCACCTGCTCAGCCCCGAGACCAGCATCGGCACGCAGGTCGCCATCGGCAGCGACATCATGATGGTGCTCGACCAGTGCATCCCTTCGACGGCCGATAAGTCCACGGCCAAGGAAGCGCTCGAGATCACCCACCGCTGGGCCATCCGCAGCCTCAAGGCCCGCGGTGATTCGCCCCAGTCCATGTTCGCGATCGTCCAGGGCGCCCTGTACCCCGACCTCCGCAAGATCAGCGCCGACGGCCTGACCCAGCTGCCCTTCGACGGTTTCGCCATCGGCGGCCTCGCGGTCGGCGAAGGCAAGGCCCAGCGCGAAGACACCTGTGAGATCGCCGCGGCGATGCTCCCGCACGACAAGCCGCGCTACCTCATGGGCGTCGGCACCCCGCTCGACCTCCTCGAAGCCGTGCACCGCGGCGTCGACATGTTCGACTGCATCATCCCGAACAAAGTCGCCCAGTTCGGCACGGCCTATACCTCACGCGGCATCCTGCAGCTGCGTCGCTCGATCTATAAGTTCTCGGAGGAGAAGATCGACGCCCTGTGCAAGTGCCCGGTCTGCGCCAAGTATTCGCGCGGCTACCTGCATCACCTCACCAAGACCCAGGAGCCGCTCGGTTGGACGCTCCTCGGTCAGCACAACATCTTCTTCTATCACCAGATGATGCGGGAGATCCGCCAGAGCATCCTCGAGGACTCCTTCCTGGCGTATTACCACGACCGCCGTCAGGTCCTGCAGGTCGAGGACATGGACAATCCCGCCGTGCCCCCGAAGGTCGGCAAGGAGCGTCGTCCGCGCATCCTCGGCGATTACGAGATCCATATCCACGAAATCGGCGGCTACGCCAACATCCGGCAGATCTCCTCGGGCGAGATCATGCACCTCCGCCGAGCCCCGATGGACGAGGCCAAGGCGCTCTACACCGACCAGGCCAAGCTCTCTGAGCGCCTGAAGCTTCCCGAAGGCCAGACTCCCGAGACCGCCGCCCCGATCGTCATCTGGGATCTCGGACTCGGCGCCGCCGCCAACGCCATGGCGTCGATCCTTTGCTACGAAACCGAGGCCGCCAAGGGCCCCGTGCGTAACATGAAGGTCATCAGCTTCGAGAACGACATGGACTCGCTCAAGCTGGCCATGACGCACAAGAACCGGTTCGAGTACCTGCGTCATTCAGGCCCCGACGCCGTGCTCGCCCGCGGCACCTGGCAGTCACGCCAGTATCCCGGTCTCAGCTGGGATCTGCATGTCGGTGACTTCTGGCAGCTCGCTTCGAAGGCTTCCGCCGCGCCGGACATCATCTACTACGACTTCTTCTCGCAGAAGACCAATCCCGACTCCTGGGAACTCGAGTCGTTCGACAAATTGTTCTCGTACTGCGACCCCAAGAAGTCCGCGCAGCTCTTCACCTATTGCTCGTCGACGACCATGCGCGTCGCGCTGCTCAACTCCGGCTTCTACGTCGCGAACGGCGAAGGCACCGGCTCGAAGAAAGAGACCATCGTCGCGCTCAG
Organism: Opitutales bacterium; assembly: GCA_030725715.1. Lineage (GTDB taxonomy): Bacteria > Verrucomicrobiota > Verrucomicrobiia > Opitutales > UBA953 > UBA953. The sequence goes on along the minus strand of JANRFG010000021.1, from coordinate 1,233 downwards.
CCCAGGATTCCCGACCCCCTGCCCTTACCCACTCGTCGGCCAGGAATGGCTGGAACGCTGGCGCCGGTCCTCGAAGAAATTCCCGGACGGACTGACGCCGGAGCAGCAGGCGGCGGTGGAGAAGAGGATTGAGGGGCATCCTCAGTTTTCAACGAAGTGAAAACTGAGGAGGGGGCACGTGGGCATGGTGACACGGGGACACGCGCTTACGCGAGGGGACATGCTGGCACGGTGACACGGGGACAAGGGGCACACATTAGTTGACCGGTTGATCAGTTGGCTGGTTGGCCAGGGAGACAAAGCTGCCGTGCAAAGGTGAGCGCGGAGAAGCCGCGAGGGGGGACGTGGGCATGGGGACATGGGGACAAGGGGAGATGGCACCGTTTCGGGTGGCGGGACTTTGAGTTCGGTCATCGATTCAGTCCTCTGTCATCGACGCAGTCATCCAATCCGCTGGTTGCTATGTCGTGACGCGGTCCCGACCCTACCCGAAGCAGAGGCAACTAGGTCAGCACGCAGTGCTGACCCTACCTCGAGCATTCCGACTGTTCAGGGCGGATAGAGTGGGTTACGCTATGCGCATGAATTCATCCCCGATGGCGCGGACGCTGGGCATTCTTTCGGCGGTCTTGCTGGTGCTCGGCGCGACGGGCCCCTTGGCCAAGGCCATGCTGCTTAACGCTTATCTCGGGGACGTCTCGCCCACGCGCGTGACCCTACTCGTCCTGATCGCCGGAGCCGCCGTCGCTTGTTCACTGATGGGCAAGACGGGTTGGCTGGCCGTGGCGGCGCTGGCAGCGATTGGCACGCTCGGGTCACTCGCCCTCAGCACCGGAGAGAAGACCTACATCCCTGTCGTCAGCGAAGCCCTTAACCTCATCACCGATGTCCTGGCCTCGCTCTTCACCGACTTCGCCAAGGCCATGGTCAATCTTCAGTGGGGTGGTTTCTGTCTCGTCGGCGGCATCGTGCTGATGCTGGTGGTCGGGCTGATCTGGCGGAAGTATTGAGCGCGGGCCGAAGGCTCGCGAGGGGGCACGATGTATGGGTAGGGTCGGGACCGCGTCACGACATAGCCATACCAAGGAGGCGCGCGACGGTGTCGCGACCGTGGGCAATGTGCGGACGCCTCGCTGGCGCGTAGGATAACTAGGTCAGCACGCAGTGCTGACCCTACCTCGAGGCAACGAGACAGCTATGTCGTGACGCGGTCCCGACCCTACCCAAGGCAGA
>JANRFG010000020.1 GCA_030725715.1 Opitutales bacterium | reverse complement strand
CGCCGGCTTGGCGACGACCTTGGACGCGGGCTTCGGAGCCGGCTTGGCGGCCGGCTTGGCCTTGGCCTTCGGCGCCGGGGCGGCTTTCTTGGCGGACTTCTTAGGATCGGGTTTCTTGGGCATCGGTGAGAGGGGTCAGAGTTGGGAGTATTTGGCGAGGAGCGCTTCGCGGCAGCGTGGGGATACCATACCAAAACGGCCGGCTTCCACAAGTGCGGGGACCCAGCGCCAGGAACGGGGGCAGCGGACGCCGTCGGCCTTGTCGACCTGGAAGGCCAAGGCGGCGCCGGCCTGCGGCTTGAGCTGGACCGAGGAGACGATCCAAAGTTCGGTCAGGAGGGCCTGGTGGGCGGTCAGGAGGGCGAAGTCCGCGTCCGCGGCGTCGCCGGTGACGACGACGGCGGCCTCGAGGGACTGGCCGATCTTCTTTTCCTGCCGGAGACGCTCCATCGGGACGTTGACCTGGGCGGCCAAGGCCTGGATGCGCGTGACGGCGGCGTGGGCGGCCTGTCCGGCGGCGTCTTCCCAGCGGGCGTCGATCGCCGGCCAATCCTGGAGGTGCACGTTGGTCGAGTCGACATACTCCGTCTTGGCGTGCAGGTGCGACCAAGCTTCGTCGGCGGTGAACGGCACGAACGGCGCGATGAGCTTCAGGTAGGCGCGCAGGACGAGGTCGAGCGCGGTCTGCGTGGAGCGACGCAGCGGATCGTCGGGCGCGGTGGTGTAGAGGCGGTCCTTGACGACGTTATGATAGGTCGCGGACAGCGTCGCGGTGGTGAAACCGGCGAGCGCGGCGGCGGCGCGGTGGAACTCGTTACGCTCGCAGGCGTCGGTGACCTCGCGGATGAGCTTGGCGGTCTCGATCAGCACCCAGCGGTCGACAGGACTGAGCTGGTCCACGGCGACGGCGTGCTTGGAGGCGTCGAAGTCGTAGAGGTTGCCGAGCTGGTAGCGCAGCGAATTGCGCATGCTGCGATACTGGTTCGAGATCGTCTCGAAGATCGCGTCGGAGAGCGGGATGTCGCTCTGGTAGTTCTCGGAGGCGACCCAGAGGCGCACGATGTCGGCGCCGTATTTCTTGACGTAGTCGTCGGCGGTCTGGGGCTTGCCGTCGGACTTCGAGATCTTCTGGCGCTTCTCGTTCACGACGAAACCGTGCGTGAGCACCGCGCGGTAAGGCGCGGAGCCCTTGACGGCGATGGCGGTCCAGAGCGAGGACTGGAACCAGCCCCGATGCTGGTCGGAGCCTTCGAGGTAGAGGTCGGCGGGCCAGTGCAGGTCCTTGTGCTTGGCGCACACGGCGAGGTGGCTCGAACCGGAGTCGATCCACACGTCGAGCGTGTCGGTACCCTTGCGCAGGTCCTTGGGCCAGGCGGCCGGGATCGGCGCGCCGGCGAGGACTTCCTCGACGGAGGCGGCCCACCACCAGTCGCCGCCGCGCGTGGCGACCTGCTGGGCGACGTGACGGACGACGCCGGCGTCGAGGTACGATTCGCCGGTGGAAGGAGAATAGAACGCCGGGATCGGCACGCCCCAGGCGCGCTGACGGGAGATGCACCAGTCCGGACGGCCTTCGAGCGCGGCGCGGATGCGGTTCTCTCCGGAAGCGGGGATCCACTTCACGTCGCCGACGGCGGCGAGCGCCTTCTTGCGGAGGTCGCCACGGTCGAGGCCGACGAACCACTGGTCGAGCGCGCGGAAGACCACGGGGGTCTTGGAGCGCCAGCAGTGCGGATAGGAATGTTCGAAGCTCTGCGCCTTGAGGAGCGCGCCCTTGGACTTCAGCAGTTCGAGCACGGCGATGTTCGCCGGATTCTTGCCGTCGGTCTCGAGGACGGTGATGCCGACCAGCGCGGCGGGTACCTTCCCGTCGTCGGCATACGTGCCGTCGTCGCGCACCGGGCAATACGGTTCGAAGCCGTACTTGTTGCCGGTCTGGTAGTCTTCGATGCCGTGGCCGGGCGCGGTGTGCACGCAGCCCGTGCCGGCGTCGGTGGTGACGTAGTCGGCGAGGACGACCGGCGAGGCGCGGTCGATGAAAGGATGCCGCGGCTGCAGGCCTTCGAGCGCGCGGCCCTTGACCTTGAAGCCGTCGACGGCGCCGTCGAGCGCGCACGCGGCGACGAACGCCTCGCGCAGAGCGGAGGCCACGAGGAAGGAGCGTTCGCCGTGGCGGACCTCGACGTACTCGAGCTCAGGATGCACGGCGATGGCGAGGTTCGCCGGGAGCGTCCACGGCGTGGTCGTCCAGATGACGACGGAGAGCGGGTGCGCGGGCGCGAGCTGCTTGGCGGCGGGATCGGCGACCGGAAAGGCGACCCAGACGGAGTGCGAGCGCTTGTCCTTGTACTCGATCTCGGCTTCGGCGAGCGCGGTCTGGCACGGGATGGACCAATACACCGGCTTCTTGGAACGGTAGACGAGGCCCTGTTCGACGAAGCTGGCGAAGCCGCCGAGGATCTCGCCTTCGTAGGCCGGATCCATCGTGCGGTATTCCGAAGCCCAGTCGGCGAGGATGCCGAGGCGCTTGAACTGGCCGCGCTGCTTCTCGATGTAGGCGGCGGAGAATTCGGCGCAGGCCTTGCGCACGCCGAGCGCGTCGAGCGACTGCTTCCTGGCCTGGAGCTCCTTCATCACCTTATGCTCGATCGGGAGACCGTGGCAGTCCCAGCCCGGGACGTAAGGCGTGCGGAAACCGCGCATGGACTTGTAGCGCAGGATGGCGTCCTTGAGGAGCTTGTTGAGCGCGGTGCCGATATGGACGTCGCCGTTGGTGAAGGGCGGACCGTCGTGGAGGACGAAGGCCGGCTTGCCGGCGGCCCGGGCCTGGATCTGGCCGTAGAGACCGTGGCGCTCCCAATGGGCGATCCGGACGGGTTCGCGTTCGGCCAGGCCGGCCCGCATCGGGAAGTCGGTGACGGGCAGGTTGAGGGTATCCTTGAGCTCTTCGGCCATGTTTGACGTATAAAAAGGGGGTCAGGCGGGGGGCTTTAGACGCCCCTCGGGGTCGGCAGGGTGAACGGGTCGGCAGGCGAGGCAAGGGCGGAGATAAGGGGGCGGGCCCGGAAGGTCGGGGCAGGATTGACAGCCCTGAGCGGAAAGACACCAATGCCAGCCCATGGAAAACATGAAGCCCAAGCTCGTCACCAAGCAGGCGGTCGTCATCGACCTCGTCCTAACGGTGGTCTTCTTCGTCTGGATCACCTCGATCCTCAAGAAGCATGTGCCCTGGTCCGAAGCCGGCCCGACCGCCGTGCTCCTCGGCGCGGCCTATTGCGGCGCCTGCCTCGCCGGCGTGTTCTGGATGGCCCTCAACCTCTTCCGCGTGACGCTGGCCGACCAGATGCTGCCGAAGACGGCCGGCTCCAAGGACGCCGCCTAAGCGGTCACTTCGCGGCGGGGACGACCGTGTCCATCGCCGCTTCGACCTCCCGACGGAGCGAGTCCGCCAGCCGGCGCTCTTCCTGATATTGGGTCCAGAGCTTGGCGAGTTCCTCGGGTTTACCCTGCTCGAAGGCCTCGAGCCAGGTGCCATAGGTCCGCCAGGCGTTGTGGTAGACGGGATTCTGGCGGAGCACCTCGCGCCGCAGGCCTTTGAGCCGCGCTTCGATGCTCAGCTTCACGGCCGCCAGGGCGCGGTGCCTGGGCAGGTCCGCCCCGGAGATGAGCTGATCGCCCGCGCCGAGGTCGAAGACGAAGCGCGTGATGTCGTCGAGCGATTCGGCCGACTCACGCAGGCCGAGGCTGACGGGCTCGCGGGAAAGCAGCAGCTCGGCGCGATGGAGCAGCCACCACTCGTCGGGTGACTTCGTGACCGCGGCGAGGCGTTTGAGGACGGACTGGCCATGCGCCGAAGCAATCAGGCTCTTGGCCTGATCCGCCGGCACGCCGAGCGTACGGCGCAAGGCCCGCCAGAAAAGGAGCGCCTCGCGGTCGGGCGCGCGGCCGGCGACGATGTCTTCGAGCGTGGCGGGGATCTCGCGGCGGCCCTCGCGGTACCAGAAGTCGTTCAGCGAAGGGCGCAACTGCGCGAGGATCTCGCAGGCGAGGGCCTGACGCGTCCAAGGCTCGATCCCGGCGACAGGCTGCCCGCCGGCGAGGGCCACGCGGGCCAGCCAGGCCTGCGCCGTGGCCCGGGCGGCGCGCTCCGGGGCTTCGTGCGGCGAACCCAGCCGGAGGATGATCAGGACCGCACTGCCGACGAGACGGGTGTCGACGGGCGCGAGTTTCGGGACGTCGCCGATCTCGATGCGGGCGACGGGTCCGGGCACGGGCGGCAGGTTGAGCGCGAACTCGAGGTGCCGCTGCAAGGCCGTGCAATGCGCGGCCACGAAGCTCACCTCGGCGACGCGCTCGCCCGTCACCGTCGCGAGGACGGTGTCGTTGGAGTAGACCTGCGGGGGAGGCGGTGGCAGCGGGTCGGCCGCGGCCAGCCACGCGCAGAGGCCGAGGACGCTCAGCATGTCAGACGCCGCCGAAGTGGCCTTCGTCGACCTCCACCGGTTCGCCGCCCGGCAGATGCAGGGCTTCGCCCATCGGGGACTGGTCGTTCTTCCAGACCTCGACGGTGGCGGGCGCCTCCGGATCGGGCGAGACCCACTGCCAGCGGCCGATGCCGAGGAAGCTCATCGGCACGCCCTTGTCGCGGCTGAGGCCGGGGCCCGTGCCACGGACGAACGGCTTGTTGCCGATGCCGATCATGAGATTGACGATGAGCGCGGTGCCGGTGCCCGAAGGAGCGGCCTCGTCCGCGGTCGGCACGGCTTCTTCCTCGGGGGCGTCCTCGATCTCCTCGATGACCTCCTCCTCCTCAGATGCTTCCTCTTCGGCGGGTGCTTCCTCGGCGGCCGCGGCGGCGGCGACCGGCTCAGGAGCCGCAGCGACCGGCGCGACTTCGACTTCCTCCGCTTCCTCGTCCTCTGCGGCGGGCGCCGACGGACGGGAGCGGAGCTCCGCGACTTCTTCGCGGAGGGAATCCAAGGCGGCGGCCAGCTTGTCGGTGGCCTTGTCGGCGGCCTTGACGGACTTCTTGAGCTCCTCGCGGACGGACTTCACTTCGGACTCGAGAGCCTGCACTCCGGCGACGCCCAGACGCAGCATGCCGGCGTTCTCCGCGGCTTCATCGGCGTCGGCGACGAGTCCGCGCACCGTGCCGGCGAGGTCTTCGAGCTTGGCGGTCAGTTCGTCGACCGCGTCGGACGAACCGGCGGCGGCTTCGGCGGCGGCGACCTTCGCGCCGAGTTCGGCCAGGGCGGCCTTGAGCGCGTTGATCTCGGCGGAGGCGCGCTGCGCGACGGCCGCGGCGGAGGCTTCGGCGACCTTGCGCGCGGCCGTCTCGGCTTCGGCGATCCGGCGGTTCATCGCCTCGTTGCCGGCGCGGATGTTGTCGCGCTGCAGATCGATCTCCTCGGCGAGCTTGGCGCGGAGGCGGGCCTGCTCGGCCTGGCGCTCGGCCTTGCCGCCGCCGTCCTTGAGCACGGGGATCACCACGATGAGCGAAGCCGCGAGGATGGCGCAGATCACCAGGAAGGTGTCGAAGCCGTCGCGCTTGTCCGGCATGACGAGGAGGATCGCCATCACCGCGATCAGGTCGGCGGCGACCAGGAACCATTTTTCTTTGAGCAGCTTCTCGAATTCGCGGTTCATGGGGGTATGGGATAAGGGGAGGCCTAGCGAGGACGCTCGACGAAGCCGACCTTGCGGTTGACCTTGGAGAGCGTGCGGAAGGCGGTGGCCTGCGCCTGCTCGGCGCCGGCCTTGAGGATGCGGTCGAGTTCGCCGCGGTCCTTGATGAGCTCGTCGTAACGCAGGCGGACCGGGTCGAGCATCGCGACGACGGCGTCGGCGACGGCCTTCTTGAAGTCACCGTAACCCTTGCCGGCGAACTCGGACTCGAGGGCCGCGACGGAGCGGCCGGTGCAGGCCGACATGATCGAGAGCAGGTTGGTGACGCCCGGTTTGTCGGCGCCGGCGCGGACCTCCGCGGAGGAATCCGTCACGGCCGACATGATCTTCTTCCGGATGTCCTCCGGACGGTCGGTGATGAACACCGTGGCCGCGTGATTGGGGTCCGACTTCGACATCTTGGCGGTCGGATCCTGCAGGGACATGATGCGCGAGCCGACCTTGGAGATGAAGGGCTCGGGGACCTTGAAGGTGTCGGAGTAGCGGTGGTTGAACTTCTCGGCCAGGTCGCGGGCGAGCTCCAGATGCTGCTTCTGGTCGTCGCCCACCGGCACGAGGGCGGCGTTATAGAGCAGGATGTCCGCGGCCATCAGTACGGGATAGAACAGCAGGCCGGCGTCGACCGACTCCTGCTTGCGCGACTTGTCCTTGAACTGCGTCATCCGCTCCAGCTGGCCGAGCGGGCAGAGGCACCCGAGGATCCACGCCAGTTCGGTATGGCCGATGACGTGGGACTGGGCGAAGAGGCGGCTGCGGGCCGGGTCGAGTCCGCTGGCGACATACTGGGCCAGGCAGGAATAGGTGTTCTCCCGGAGCTGGGCGGGGACGTAGGGGACCGTGATGGCGTGCTGGTCCACGATGCCGAAATAGCACTCATGGTCGTCCTGCATGCGGCCCCAGTTGAGCACCGCCCCCAGATAGTTACCCAGGTGGAGACGCCCGGTCGGCTGGGCGCAGGTCAGGACCACGGGCTTGGCGGGCTTTTTTTCGCTGGTTTCGCTCATTCCGGTCTGGCCAGCGTGGCAAGGGGCTCGCCCCGCTTCAAGCGCCAAGCAAATCGGCCCCCGGGTGACGCTTGAAAAACGGACACCGCCCGCCTATATAGAGCTTCACCCTCTCGCCCCGCATGTGCTTAGCCCAGACCACTCCCCTCGCCGGACAACCCTCCGCGGCGCGGCATTTCCTGGTCGGCGACCTGAGCAAGGTGGTCGCGAAAGCCCCGGAGGACTGGGGCGCGGTCCTGCTCGATGGTTTCGGCCTCATCCTCGCCGCCGCCCTGGTCGGCTGGGTGGCCAACCTCGGCCTCCGCTGGCTCTCGACGCAATTCGCCTACAGTCCGATCGCCAAGGCCGCGGTCGCCGCGGCGGGCAAGGCGCTGCCGGCGATCCTCCCCGCCTACACCCTGCTCTTCCTGATCCGCAACCACGCGGCCTACCTGGCCCATGTCGGCTGGCTCGATTTCACCGTCCTCGCCGGCGCCTTCCTCTGCTCGCTCGCCCACACGACGGCCGTCTTCCACCTCCTCGCCGTGCCCATCGCCTGGGCCCGGAAGGTCGCCGACCGCACCGAGAACAAGCTCGACGACATCCTCGTCCCGATGTTCGCCACGTTCATCCGCCTCGCCGTGGTCCTCGTCGGCGCGTTCAAGGCGATCTCGATCGTCGACCCGAAGTCGTCCGACGCGATCCTCGGTCTGCTCGCCGGCGCGGTCGTCGGCCTGGCCTTCGCCTCGCAGGACACGATCAAGAACTTCTTCGGCGCCGTCATGCTCATCGTCGACCAGCCCTTCACGCTCGGCGACGTCATCAACATCGGCAGCCACGAGGGCAAGGTGGAGTCGCTCGGCCTGCGCTCGACGACCCTCATGCTGCTCGACGGCCATCGCCTCGCGATCCCGAACGGCGACCTCGCCACCCGCCCGATCGTCAACCTGACCCGCCGCGACTTCATCCGCGCCCAGTACGTCGTGCACCTCGACCCCAACACCCCCGCCGAGAAAGTGAAGGCCGCCGCCGACCTGATCCGTGGCCTGCTCGCGGGCCACGAGGGCTCGCAGCCGAGCCATCCGCCGCTCGTCCACGTCCAGGAATACGGCGAATGGGCGGTGAACATCCGCCTGATGTACTGGTATTTCCCGGCCCAAGGCGCCAGGCAGCTGGAGTTCAACCAGCAGCTCCTGCTCCGCATCGGCGAGCAGCTCCAGCAGGCGGACATCCGCATCGCCGCCCCCGGCGGCCCGCAGAACCGCTGACCCTTTCCTCCCATGCCCCTCATCGAAGCCCAACACCTGTCGAAGTCCTACGGCGCGCTCCGCGCCGTGCGCGACGTCTCCTTCTCCGTCGACCGCGGCGAGGTCGTCGGCTTCCTCGGCCCCAACGGCGCCGGGAAGTCCACCACGATGAAGATGCTCACCGGCCACCTCCGCGCCGACGCCGGCTCCGCGCGCATCGCCGGCTTCGACGTCGCCGACGAGGCCGTCCGCGCCAAGCAGCACCTCGGCTACTCCCCCGAAGGCGCCCCCGCCTACGGCGAGATGACCGTGCGCGAGTTCCTCCGCTTCGCCGCCGACCTGCGCGGCCTCGCCGACCCGGCCGAGAGCGTCCGCCGCACGCTGGCCCTCTGCCGCCTCGAAGAGGTCGCCGCCCAGGGCATCGACACGCTCTCCAAGGGCTACCGCATGCGCGTGGGCTTCGCCCAGGCGGTCCTGCACGACCCCGAGGTGCTCATCCTCGACGAACCCACCGACGGCCTCGACCCGAACCAGAAGCACGAGGTGCGCCGCATCCTCAAGGAGATGGCCGCGACCAAGGCCGTCATCGTCTCCACCCACATCCTCGAGGAGGTCGGCGAGCTCTGCACGCGCGTCATCGTGATCGCGAAGGGCGAAGTCCGCTGCGACGAGTCCCGCGAGAAGTTCCTCGCCCGCGGCGCCGACCTCAACGCCGTCTTCCGCCAGCTCACCGCCTGAACCCCTCCCCATGACCTCCCCTGCTCCCGCCGCCCCCGGCCTCAAGCCCTTCGCCGCGATGCTCCGCCGTGAGTTCGCCGGCTATTTCCGCACGCCCCTCGCCTACGTGTTCCTCGCGGTCTTCAACGCCTTCGCGGTGTCCCTCGCGTTCTTCGTCGGCGGCCTCTACGAGTCCGGCGTCGCCAGCCTCGACCGTTTCTTCCTCTACCATCCGTGGCTCTGGGCCTTCCTCGCCCCCGCCGCCGGTGCCCGCCTCTGGGCCGAGGAACGCCGCCAAGGCACGCTCGAACTGCTGCTCACCTGGCCGATCACGGTCTGGCAGGCCGCGCTCGGCAAGTTCCTCGCCGCCTGGCTCTTCCTCGCGTGCGCGCTGCTGATGACGCTGCCCGTCGCCTTCACGGTCGGCTGGCTCGGCGATCCTGACTGGGGCGTGATCCTCTCCGGCTACGCGGGCTCGCTGCTCTGCGCCGGCGCCTGCCTCGGCATCGCCGCCATCGCCTCCGCGCTCACGCGCAGCCAGGTCATCGCCTTCGTGACCGGCTTCCTCGCCTGCTTCCTCCTCGTGCTCGTCGGCTACGGCGTCTTCGACGAACTCCTCGCCGGCGCCTTCGGCTCCGCGGGCATCGACGAGATCCGCCGCCTCGGCCTCTGGCGCAACCTGGAGCCCTTCACGCTCGGCCTGATCGACGCCCGGCCGGTCGCCTACTTCCTGTCCGTGGCCTTCGCCGGCCTGGGCCTGAGCACCATCATCGTCGAACGTCGCTGAACCGACCCGCCGCCATGAACCGATCCCAAGCCCTGCTCGCCGCCGTCGCCGTCCTGGCGGCCGCCTTCTTCGTCAACCTGATCTTCGGCGCCTTCGGCGCGCGCGCCGACCTCACCGCCGACCGCACGTTCACGCTCTCGCCGGGCTCGCAGCGCATCGTCGCCAAGCTCGACGAGCCGGTGACGCTCGAGTTCTTCGTCAGCCGCTCCGACGTGAAGCTGCGCCCCTACCTCGAGAGCTACTCCCGCCGCGTCGAGACGCTGCTCCGCGAATACGTCGCCGCCTCCGGCGGCAAGGTGCGCCTCGTCGTGACCGACCCGCGCCCGGACACGAAGGAAGAACAGCGCGCCCAGCGCCAGGGACTCGCCCCGATGCGCGCCGCGCAGGGCAACGCCTACCTCGGCCTCACGGCCCAGCAGGCCGACACGGTCCGCGCCGTGCCGATGCTCGATCCGTCGCGCGAACGCTTCCTGGAGTTCGACCTGTCCAAGCTCGTCGCCTCCGTCGCCCGCCTCGAGAGCCCGAAGCTCGCGCTGATCAGCTCGCTGCCGATCTCCAACGCGCTGCCGCAGGGCGGCGAACAGTCCGCCGGCCCGGCCGACGCCCTGCTCGCCGAACTCGGCCAGAGCTTCGAGGTGGTGACGCTGAACACGACCGACAAGGGCCTGCCGAAGGACGTCGCGGTCGTCGCGCTCGTGCACGCGCACCACATCGACCCGCAGCTGGCCTACGCGGTCGACCAGCACCTGATGAAGGGCGGCGCGGTCTTCGCCGCCGTCGACCCGCTCTCGCGCATCCAGAAGTTCTCCCAGGGCAACATGCCCTTCATGATGGCGCCGATGGCGATGACCGCCGCGAGCGACCCCGCGCTGCTCCGCGGCTGGGGCGTCAACGTCGAGATGGACGCCGTCACGGCCGACGCCGCCGGCTCCGTCGCCATCCGCGGCCAGCGCGGCGACGCGGTGCAATACCCCGCCGCCTTCGCCGCCGGCCCGGCGTCGTTCGCCAAGGACTCGCCCCTCGTCAGCGACCTGCGCGAACTGGCCTTCATGGAGGCCGGCGCGATCACGCTGATCTCCGGCGCCGAAGCCCGGCTCAGACTCGAGCCGCTGGTCACCCAGTCCGGGGCCGGCATGGGCGCCGTGCCGACGGCCGCCGCCAACGCCGGGCCCTTCGAGAAGGTCGCCCTGGCCTTCAAGGCCGACGGCAAGCCGCGCGTGCTCGTCGCCACGGTCTCCGGGAACTTCACCTCCGCCTACCCGCAGGGCGCGCCCGCGCCGGCGCCGGAAGAACCCGCCCGCCCGGGCGAACCGCCCAAGGCCCCCGCCGCGGCGCCCGTCGGTCCGCACCTCGCGGCCAGCCAGAAGCCCGGCCGCCTGATCGTCGTGGCGGATTCCGACTTCATGATGGATCCGTTCACGGTCCGCCAGCGCCAGCTCGGCGGCCAGGTCGCCACCGAGGCGATCAACGACAACTTCGGCTTCGTGGTCAGCGCGCTCGAGACGCTCGCGGGCAGCGACGAACTCGTCGGCCTCCGCTCGAAGGGCACTTCGCTGCGCCCGTTCAAGCGGGTCCAGGAGATCGAACGCGTCGCCCAGGTCCGCTACCAGGCCAAGCTCGACGAGATCGAACGCCGCCTCGAGGAGGCCAACGCGAAGATCGCGGAGCTCTCCCGCCAGTCCGGCGGCGTCACCGCCAAGGGCCTGGTGATCACGCCCGAGATGCAGCGCGAGATCGAGAAGTTCCAGGTCGAGGCCGACAAGCTGTCCGAGGAACGCCGCGTCATCCGCCGCGGCCTCAGCGAGGACGTCAACTCCCTCGGCCGCCGCCTCCAGGTGCTCAACCTGCTCGCCGGCCCCGCCCTCGCCCTGCTCTTCGGCCTGGGCTACGCCCTCGTCCGCCGTCGCAAGCTTTCCTGATCCGCCATGCGCAACAAGACCCTGCTCATCGCCACCCTCGTCCTCGGACTCGTCGCCTTCGCCGTGGTCCGCCTCTCGCGCGAGACCGCCGAGGCCGCGCCCGCCGCGACCCCGCTCGTCGACCCCGCCGTCTTCGGCTCGCTGAAATCGCTCACCATCAAGTCCGGCCCCCGGACCGTGACGGTGATGAAGAGCGGCGAGGCCTGGACGGTCTCGGAACGCTTCGGCCTGCCGGCCGACGTCGAGAACCGCCTGCTGCCCCTCATCCGCGGGCTGCAGAAGGCCCGCCAGCACGGCCAGCTCACGGCCAACCCGAAACGCCTCGAGAAACTCGGCCTCACCGAATCCTCGGTGACCCTCGCGACGACCGACGGCCGTTCCGTGGTCGTCGAGTTCGGCAAGCCGACCGAAGACGGCCTCGGCAACTCCGCCCGCCTCGCCGGCCAGGCCTTCGCGCTCCGCACCGACTTCTCCACGCACCTCGAAGGCGACGCCGCCTCGTGGGTCGACCTGACGTTGTTCTCGGCCAAGCCGGCGGACATCAAGACGGTCGCGCTGAACTGGAAGGACGGCCGCGTGGAGCTGAGCCGCAAGTCGGCCGGGGCGCCGTTCGAAGGCCTGGACGCCGCCGCCCTCGAGGAGATCGTCGCGACGTTGGCGACCTTCCGCGCCGCCGAGGCGCTCGCGAAGGACGACGCCGACGCCGCCAAGGCTCCGCGCTCGGTGGAAGCGAAGCTGACGACCTTCGACGGCGCGACCGTGACGCTGGCCTTCGCCAAGCTCGCGGGCACCAAGCCCGATGATGCGGGCAAGCTCTTCGTCCGCGTCACGCACTCCGACCCCAAGCACCCGGCCAACGCGGCCGACAAGCTCGCGGTCTTCACGGCCCCGTCTTGGCTGTCCGAACAGATCCCCGCGTCCTTCGCCGACTTCAAGAAGGCCGGCCAGCCGGCCGCCCCCGCCGCCCCCTCGCTCCTGCCCATCCCAGGTCCGGCGCCGACACTCCCCAGCCCCTTGCAGCCCAGCAAGTAAGGCGGCCTACCGCAAAAGCCCTTGCCTCCTCCGGCGAGGGCTTTTTTGTGTCCGCTACCGATGGCCGCCGCCGAATCCCAGTCCCTCAGCACCTACCTGCCCGTCCTCGTGCAGGTCGCCCTCGGCCTCTCGATCCCGGCCATCATCCTCGCCGCCAGCCACCTCTTCGGCCAGCGCGCCAAGGGCAACTACATCAAGGATAAGGCCTACGAGTGCGGCCTGCCGATGGAAGGAAAGCCCCACCCCCGCTTCGCCGTGAAGTTCTACGTGACGGCGATGCTGTTCATCCTCTTCGACATCGAAGTCGTCTTCCTCGTGCCTTGGGCCCTCGTCTACCGCGAATTCCTGGCCGCCGGGATCGCCATCACCGCCGCCACCGCGGTCTTCCTCGGCGTCCTCGTCCTCGGCCTGGCCTACGAGTTCAAGCGCGGCGCGCTGGAGTGGGAGAAGTAAGCCGGCCCTGAAGGGTCGAGGTTTCTGGCTCGACTGGGTTCAGCCCGTATCATAATGAATTCGGAGATGAATATTCCTATCGCCTCCCTCCTCGCCCAAGTCTCCGACGAAGCCGCCGCGGCCGGCATCCTCGCCTTCTTCGCCGCCTTCGGCCTCATCTTCGCAATCGTCGGCCTGCTGGTCGTGGTCGGCATGTGGAAGACCTTCGACAAGGCCGGCCAGCCCGGCTGGGCCGCGATCGTCCCGTTCTACAACCTGGTGGTCATGTTCCGTATCGGCGGCCAGTCCGGCTGGTTCGCGCTCAGCTACTTCCTGAACTTCATCCCGATCATCGGCAGCCTCGCCTTCTTCGGTATCCTGGTCTGGAACCACGTGAACATCAGCAAGCGCTTCGGTCAGGGCGTCGGCTTCGCGATCGGCCTCGTGCTCCTCGCCCCGATCTTCTGGCTCATCCTCGGCTTCGGTTCCTCGAAGTACCTCGCCGAGCAGCCGGCCCAGGCCTGAGCACGGCTTCCCCCGCCAAACGAAAGGGCGCCCGATGGGCGCCCTTTTTCGTGCCTATGCGTAAAGCTCAGGGACCGCAGATGCCGCAGCCTCCGGGAAGTTCGCGGAAGAAGTCGTGGCCTTTGTCGTCGACGAGGATGAACGCCGGGAAGTCGACGACTTCGATCTTCCAGACGGCTTCCATGCCGAGCTCAGGATAATCGATGACCTCGACCTTCCGGATGTTCTCCTGAGCGAGGATCGCGGCGGGGCCGCCGATGGAGCCGAGGTAGAAACCGCCGTGCGCCTTGCAGGCGTTCGTGACGGCCTCGCCGCGGTTGCCCTTGGCGATCATGACGAGCGAGCCGCCGTGCTTCTGGAAGAGTTCGACGTAGCTGTCCATGCGGCCGGCGGTGGTCGGACCGAACGAACCAGAGGCCATGCCGACGGGCGTCTTGGCCGGGCCGGCGTAATAGACGGGGTGGTCTTTGATATACTGCGGGAGGCCTTCGCCCTTCTCGAGTCGTTCGCGGATCTTGGCGTGCGCGATGTCGCGGGCGACGACGAGCGTGCCGGTGAGCGCGAGGCGCGTGGTGACCGGGTGCTTCGAAAGCTCGGCCCGGATGTCCGCCATGGGGCGATTGAGGTCGATCTTCACGACCTGGGTGGCGTCCGCATGCTTGCGCGCTTCGGCGGGGATGAAGCGACCGGGGTCCGTCTCGAGCTGCTCGATCCAGATGCCGTCCTGGTCGATCCTGGCCTTGGCGTTGCGGTCGGCGGAACAGGAGACGGCGAGGCCGATCGGGCACGAGGCGCCGTGGCGCGGCAGGCGGACGACGCGCACGTCGAGGGCGAACCACTTGCCGCCGAACTGCGCGCCGATGCCGAGCTGATGGGCGACCTTGAGGAGCTCGGCCTCGAGCGCGGTGTCGCGGAAGGCGCGGCCGTGCTCGTTGCCGGTCGTGGGCAGCGCGTCGTAGTAATGGGTCGAGGCCAGCTTGACGGCCTTCATGGTCGCTTCGGCGGAGGTGCCGCCGATGACGAACGCGAGGTGATACGGCGGGCACGCGGCGGTGCCGAGCGACTGCATCTTCTCGGTCAGGAACTTGACGAGGGACTTCGGGTTCAGGACGGCCTTGGTCTCCTGATAGAGGTAGCACTTATTGGCCGAACCGCCGCCCTTGGCGACGAAGAGGAACTCGAACTTGGAGCCTTTGACGGCGGCGATGTCGATCTGCGCGGGGAGATTGGTGCCGGTGTTCTTCTCGGTGTAGAGATCGATCGGCGCGAGCTGAGAGTAACGCAGGTTGTTCTGCGCATAGGCCTGGTAGACGCCCAAGGAGAGGGCTTCGGCGTCATCGCCGCCGGTCCAGACCTGCTGGCCCTTCTTGGCGGTGATCTGCGCGGTACCGGTGTCCTGACAGAACGGCAGAACGCCCTTGGCGGCGACCTCGGCATTGCGCAGCATCGCGAGCGCGACGGCGCGGTCGTTGTCGCTGGCTTCCTTGTCCGCGAGGATCGCGGCGACCTGCTCGAGGTGCTCGGTGCGCAGGTAGAAGTTGATGTCGTGCAGCGCCTGGTTGGCGAGGAGGGTCAGGCCCTCGGGCGCGACCTTGAGGATCGGCTTGCCTTCGAACTCGGCGACGGAGACGTGCTCCTTGGTGAGCAGGCGATACTTCGTGGTATCGTCGCCCAACGGAAAGGGATCCTGGTAATGGAAGGGAGAGGCCATCGCCGTCACCATACGGCAGGCGCTCCCGCCCGCAAACGGAAACAGGTCAGCGCGCGGGCATCTGCGCCGGCGCGCCGAGACGCACGCCGCCGAGGACCACGCCTTCGGCGAGATCGACCGAGACCAAGGCCAGACCAGCCTGCCCTGCGGCGGAACGCACGACTCCGGCGACCTTGCCTTCGGGCGTCTTCAGTTCGAGGCCGACGGAGACCGGGCCCTCGACGCGACGCAGGATGCGACGCAAAGAGCCCATGGACTGGATGCGCGCCATGACCTCCTGGCCGAGGTAGCAGCCCTTGGCGTAGCTGACCCAGGCATCAAGCCCGCACTCCTGCGGAAACTCGTTGGCGCCGCAATCCGCGGGGACCGACGGCACGCCGGCGGCGATACGGGCGGACTCCAACTCGGCGAGGCTGCCCAGTTCGCCCGGCACCGCGGAGCCCACGGGCGTGAGCACGTCCCAGGCGGCGACGCCGAAGCGACGGGTCGGAAACAGTTTCGCGTCGGCGAGCACCGGCACCGTGCCCCAAGCGACATATCGACCCCAGGACGCGGTTTCATCCGTCGCGACGACGTCGTCGGCGATGACGTTGGCGGTCACGACCGCGATGAGCGCCTCCGCCGCGAGGTGCGGGCAAAGCAAAAGGAACGAGCCATCGGCTTCCTTGGCGACGACCGTGTGCGCGAGCACCCGACCTTTACGGTTGAGCCAGAGCGCGTCGGTCAGCGCGGCCCCGCGCAGGTCCGCCGTGCACTGCCCCTGCAGGAAAGCCGCCGCGTCTTCGCCCGTGATGCGGACGACCGCGACGTCGGTTGGAGTGAAGCGGAAGGGCATCAGAACGACAGCCAGAGTCGACCGAGCCCATGTAACACCAGGTTCGCGTAGATCGCGGCCATGACGTCATCCAGGACGACGCCCAGACCTCCGGGCAGCTTCTCGAGCGCCCTGATGCCGAAAGGCTTCGTGATGTCGAAGAGGCGGAAAAGCAGGAACCCGAGCAGGATGAAGAGCAGGCCTGACTTCGTCCCGCCGTGCATCGCGAAGCCCATCGGGTTGAAGAGATAGACCAACGGCATGGCCACGAATTCATCCAAGTTCACTTCCTGCGGGTCCTTCTTGCCGATGATGGCCGCCGCGACCCCGCAGATCAGGATGCCGGCGAGAACCACCAAGGAGTCGAAGATGAGCTCATGGTGCCATCCTTTGTTGTAAGCCAGACGCACCACCAAGGCCCACCACAGCACTCCGGCCGCGGAACCCCACGTACCCGGCGCCTTGAGGCGTCCGAGGGGGCCGAGCGTCGCGATCTGGACGATCATGAAGCCAGGCCGGGCAGATGACGGCGATGACGGACGAGATAGCTGAGGCCCGAAAACACGGTCAGGAAGACAGACAACCAGAACAAGGCCATGATGATGACCTCCCAGCGCTGATGCCATTCGGCCGAGAGCTTCCAATGGGACTCATAGGCGCGCAGGCCGATGAGGTGGCCGATCGCCAGGATCTGCAGGAACGTCTTGATCTTGCCGAGACCCTCCGCCTCGAGCACCTGACCCGAAGCGGCGGCGACCAGACGGAGGCCGGTGATCAGGAATTCCCGGATGACGATGAGCATCACGCCGAAGGACGTGAAGAGGACCGTCGAAGCGTCCGGCGACAGCGGCACGCCTGCATCATCCCAGCGGGTGACCGGCAGGCAGTCGACGGCCGCGAGCCCGATGAGCAGGCCGAGGATGAAGATCTTGTCGACCAGGGCGTCCATCAGACGGCCGAAGTCGGTCACGGCGTTCAGCTTGCGGGCGATCCAGCCGTCGAAGATGTCGGTCAGGGCCGCCAGGATGAACAAAGCGAGCGCCGCGCTGGCCCAAGGGCCGGCCCAGTAAGTCCAGACCGTGATCAGGAAGATGGCCGGCAGGCGGGCCGCGGTCAGGATATTAGGGAGATGCCGAAGAATATGCATGCGGGCTTGCGGAAAGGATGTTCCCGACCGAGAGTGAGCCGCAACAGGAAAACGATGCCCCGAGCCCTCCGCACCGCCGTCTACCCCGGCACCTTCGATCCGGTCACGCTCGGGCATCTGGACGTCCTGCGCCGCGCCTCCCGGCTCTTCGATCACGTCATCGTCGCCGTCGCGCCAAGCGACAGCAAGGGCCCCTGGTTCTCCATCGAGGAACGCCTCGGCATGGCCCGCGAGGCCTGCAAGGGCATCCGCAACGTCAAGGTGCTCGAACTCAAAGGCCTGACGGTCGAGTTCGCCCACCGCCATAAGGCCGCCGCCATCATCCGCGGTCTCCGTAAATTCAGCGATTTCGAGTTCGAATTCGACCTGGCCCACGCCAACCGCCTGATGGCCCCGGAGATCGAGACCGTCATCCTGATGCCCAGCCAGGACCAGTTCGTGACCTCGTCGAGCTTCGTGAAGGACATCGCCCGCCATAAGCTCTCCCAGGCGGCCGCCTTCGTCCCCCGCTGCGTCCTGCCCCACCTGCGCCGAAGGCTGGCCGAAAAGGCCTGAAAAGGCCCGCCTCCGCTGTTGACCGTAGGGGGTAGTTCTATTTGCTCGGCCCTTCCCCCCGCGACGACCACCGACCGGGGGCCTCCCTTCCTTTATACATCCCATGGACATCAAAATCCAAGAAACCAACCCGACCCGCCGCACCGTCACCGTGACGGTCCCCGCCGCGACCGTCGCCGCCGCTGAGAAGGAAGTCGTCAAGGGCTTCTCCCGCGAGGCCGCCCTCCCCGGCTTCCGTCCGGGCAAGGCGCCGGAAGCCATCGTGCGCCAGAAGTATGGCAAGCAGATCGCCGACGAGGTCAGCCAGCGCCTCCTCTCCCAGGGTTACGAACGCATCCAGCAGGAGAAGTCCTTCACCATCTACACCGTCGCCGACGTCCAGAAGGAAGCCGGCTCCGGCGCCGACGCGGTCTTCCGCTACGAAGTCGACGTCGTCCCTGACTTCAAGACCCCCGACTGGAAGGCCGTCAAGGTCCCGGTCGAGGAAGTGACCGTCGCCGAAGCCGACATCGACCAGCATCTCCAGAAGATCCTCGAGCAGCGCGCCCGCTACGAGAAGACCGAAGACGCCGCCGCCAAGGGTGACTATGTCCGCATCGGCTACGTCGGCACCGTCGACGGCAAGCCCGTCAGCGAAATCGACGCCGAGGCCAAGTCCTACGGCAGCGCCGAATCCACCTGGGAGGAAGCCGGTGCCGAAGGCGCCGCCGTCGCCGTCCCCGCCATCGCCCAGGCCGTGATCGGCCTCAAGGCCGGCGCCACCGCCCAGGCCGAATACGTCTTCCCCGCCACGCATGAACGCGAAGCCCTCCGCGGCAAGAAGGTCAGCTACGCGATCACCGCCAGCGAAGTGCGCCGCAAGGAGATCCCCAAGGTCGACGAAGCCTTCTGCAAGGCCGTCGGCGTGAAGGACGAAGCCGACCTCCGCGACCAGCTCCGCAAGGGCATCGAAGGCTCCAAGAAGCAGGCCGCCGAGACCGCCCGCCGCGAAAAGGCCGTCGACGCCCTCCTCACCGGCCAGGAATTCCCCCTGCCGGAATCCGCCGTGATGTCCGTCGCCCAGGGCCTCTTCTACCAGTACGCCGAGATGCGCCTGCGCAGCGGCACCAAGCCCGAAGAGCTCGAGACCCAGCGCGACGACATCCTCGCCGAAGCCAAGAAGGCCGCCGCCCTCCGCGTCCGCGCCCAGTTCGTCCTCTCCCGCATCGCCGAAGAGCTGAAGCTCGAGGTGTCCCGCGAAGAGCTCGGTTCCGCGATCATGCAGGCCGCCCAGGCCAGCCAGACCCAGCCCGAAAAGCTGGTCAAGGACCGCCAGCGCCTCGCCGAACTCCGCCGCGACGCCCTCCTCAACAAGGCCCTCGACGCCGTCCTCGCCGGCGGAGTCGCCGCCTGAGGTTGAGATTTCGCCCGTTCCGGGCACAGTCCTTCTCGCACCACCATGTCCTACATCATTCCTAACGTCGTCGAACGCGACGCCCGTGGCGAGCGAGCCTGGGACATCTACAGCCGCCTGCTCAAGGACCGCATCATCTTCATCGGCTCGCCGATCTACGACGACGTGGCCAACGCGGTCATCGCCCAGCTGCTCTTCCTGCAGATGGAGGACCCGAAGAAGGACATCTCGATCTACATCAACTCCCCCGGCGGCTCCATCACCGCGGGCATGGCCATCTACGACACGATGAACTTCCTGTCGTGCGAGGTGAACACCTACTGCATCGGCCTCTCGGCCAGCATGGCCACCGTCCTCCTCGCCGCCGGCACCAAGGGCAAGCGCCACGCGCTCCCGAACTGCCGCGTGATGATCCACCAGCCGAGCGGCGGCGCCACGGGCCAGACGTCCGACATCTCGATCGCCGCGAAGGAGATCCTCCGCTGGCGCGACACCCTCAACCACGTCCTCGCCAAGCACAGCGGCAAGACGCCCGAGGAACTGATGCGCGACTCCGACCGCGACTTCTACATGACGGCCGAACAGGCGAAGGCCTACGGCCTCGTCGACCACGTCGTGATGCCCAAGCCGGGCCGCGCCTAAGCCGATGGCCGGCGACCGCGCCGAGAGCTGCTCCTTCTGCGGCAAGCCGGCCGCCCAGGCCGGCAAACTGATCGCCGGACCCGGCGGCGTCGGCATCTGCGACGCCTGCGTGGGCACCTGCGGCCGCCTCCTCGAACGCGAAAAGGGCCGCGACGGCAAGCCGGCCGCGGCCGCCGCCGGCGGCCCCGCGATGCAGGAAGCCCCGGCCAAACTCCCGCTGGCGCCGATCAAGCTGATCCCGCCCACGCAGCTGCGCCTCGAGCTCGACGCCCACGTCATCGGCCAGGCCCACGCGAAGAAGGTCCTCTCGGTCGCGGTCTTCAACCACTACAAGCGCCTCAACGACCGCCAGAAGCCCGCCGACGCCGCCCAGGCCGGCGACCTCGCCGACGTCGAACTCGACAAGAGCAACGTGCTGCTGATCGGTCCGACGGGTACGGGCAAGACGCTCCTCGCCCGCTCGCTCGCGCGCATGCTCGACGTGCCGTTCGCCATCGCCGACGCCACGACCCTCACGGAAGCCGGCTACGTCGGCGACGACGTCGAGACGGTCATCCTCCGCCTCCTGCAGTCGGCCGACATGGACGTCGAACGCGCCCAGCGCGGCATCGTCTTCATCGACGAGATCGACAAGATCGGCCGCAAGTCCGACTCGGCCTCCATCACCCGCGACGTCTCGGGCGAAGGCGTCCAGCAGGCGCTCCTGAAGCTCCTCGAAGGCACGGTCTGCAACGTACCGCCCGCCGGCGGCCGCAAGCACCCGGAGCAGCAGTGCATCCGCGTCGACACGGCGGACATCCTCTTCATCTGCGGCGGCGCCTTCGCCGGCCTCGACCGCATCATCGCCCGCCGCGGCGGCGCGAAGTCCCTCGGCTTCGTCCCTCCGCGCAACGACGCCCCTGCCCTCTCGGCCGAACAGATCGTCGCGGGCCTCCAGCCCGAGGACCTCTTCTCGTTCGGGATGATCCCGGAGTTCGTCGGCCGCCTGCCGGTCATCTCCGTCCTCGAACCCCTCGACCGCGAGGCGCTCATCCGCATCCTGACCGAACCGCGCAACGCCGCGACGAAGCAGTACCGCAAGCTCTTCGCCCTCTCGGGCATGTCCCTCGAATTCACCCGCGAAGCCCTCGAGGCCGCCGCCGACAAGGCGCTGGCCCTCGGCACCGGCGCCCGCGGCCTCCGCTCCGTCCTCGAAGGGGTGCTGCTCGACACGATGTACGCGCTGCCCGAAGCCGCTCCCGGCTCGAAGTTCACGGTGACGGCCGAAGCCATCCGTGGCGAACAGCCGGTCACGGTCGCGGCGCCGAAGAAGAAAGCTTCCTGACCTCCATGCTCGCCTATCCGGCCATCGACATCCGCGGCGGTCGCTGCGTCCGCCTCAGCCAAGGCCGCGACGACGCCCGCACCGACTATTACAAGGACCCGGTCGAACCGGCCGTCGTCTTCGCCCAGGCGGGCACGTCGTGGATCCACGTCGTCGACCTCGACGGCGCCTTCGGCGGCGCGCCCCTCAACCTTCCGGTCCTCAAGCGCATCGCCGCGCTCGGCCCGAAGATCCAGTTCGGCGGCGGCATGCGCGACCGCGCGACGGCCGAGGCCGCCTACGAAGCCGGCGCCAGCCGCGTCGTCATCGGCACGCGCGCCGCGACCGACCCGGCCTTCCTCCGCGAGATGGCGAAGTCCCACGGACCACGCCTCGCGGTCGGCATCGACGCCAAGGACGGCCTCGTCGCCGTCAAAGGCTGGACGGCCGTCACGGCCCTCAAGGCGACGGAGTTCGCCCAGGAAGCCGGTGAGCTCGGCGTCTCGACGGTGATCTACACCGACATCGCCACGGACGGCATGCTCACGGGTCCGAATTGGAAATCCCTCGAGGAAGTCCTCAAGGCCTGCCCATGCGGCGTGATCGCCTCCGGCGGCGTGTCCGGCGTCGAAGACGTCGCCCGCCTCGCGGAGATGGCCAAAGCCTACCCGAACCTCGTCGGCGCCATCGTGGGCAAGGCCCTCTACGAAGGCCGCTGCGACGTGGCGGGATTGCTCAAGGCCACGGGCGAACGCTGAGCCGGACAGAGCGGTTCGCCGCCCTTCCGATGCTTGCCAAGCAGTCACCTCCGCCCAACATCGGCCCTCCATGGCCCTGTTCCGCCGACTTTCCACGCTGGTGGCGACGCTCCTGCTCGCCACGACCGGCGGGCTGGCCGCCGACCAGCCCCTGACCCTGGAGACGGTCATCGCCAAGGCGCGCGCCGCCGCGGCCGCCGACCCGGCCGCCCTCGCCAAGGTCCGCTCCCTCCGCCTCGAATTCACGTCGGTCGATGAGAAGGGCGGATCCCAGGGACGGATGACGCTCACGCTCGCCGCGCCCGGCTACCGCCACCAACTTTCGGCCGTCGAAGAACCGCGCTCCTCCACGGTAGTCTGCGCCGGCCGGCTCGAAGGCTGGACCACCCGCCAGACCAGCCCGCTCAACCCCAAGGAGATCCGTCCGGTCACGTTCGAGGAATTCCGCAAGCTGCGGGACATGGCCCGCGACGACCTGGCCTTCTTCGCCGCCCCCGCCGCCGGCGAAGGGACCGCCGAATACAAGGGCCTGACGGAGGTCGACGGCGTCGCCACCCACGCGGTGCACTACGCCTACGCCAGCGGTTTCCGGATCACGCGGCATTTCGACGCGCGCTCGTTCGCCCTCGTGGCCTCCGACCAGCTCACGCCGGCCCGCGAACTGATCCGCCAGAAGGTCGAGTCCTTCGTCGAGGTCGCCGGCCTCCGCTTCGCCGCCAAGGAGACCGTCACCATCGAGGGCCGCAAGTCCGGCGAGGTGACCTACGGCCCCATCCAAGTGAACCCCGCCTTGACCCCGGGGCTTTTCGACTTCCCTTCCTTCTGAGCCCATGACCTTCCTCCGCCTCCGCGCCAAAGACTTCCGCGCCAAGCTCGGCGCCTTCGTCGGCACGGGCGAAGCCTCCCCCGACGTCCGTGACGCGGTCGCCGGCATCATCGCCGACGTGAAACGCCGCGGCGACGCCGCGGTGCTCGCCTACACGGCGAAGTTCGACCGCGCCAAGCTCACCGCCGCGCGCCAACGCATCCCGCTCGCGGAACTCCGCCGCGCGGCCGCCGGTTTCGCCCCGGCCAAGAAGAAGGCCTTCGACGAAGCCGCGAAGTGCGTCACGGCCTTCCACGCCCGCACGCTGCCCCGTGGCTGGACGGCGAAGAACCCGCACGGCGCCACGGTCGGCGAACGCCACCACGCGATCCGCCGCTGCGGCCTCTACATCCCCGGCGGCCAGGTGCCGCTGGTCTCGACGGTCCTGATGACCGCGCTGCCCGCCAAGGTCGCCGGCGTCCCCGAACTCTGCGCCTGCACGCCGCCCGGACCGGACGGCAAGATCAACCCCGACATCCTCGCCGCGCTCTACCTCTGCGGCGTCCGCGAAGTGTACGCGGTCGGCGGCGCCCAAGCCGTCGCGGCGATGGCCCTCGGCACGCGCACGATCGCGCCGGTCGACAAGATCTTCGGCCCGGGCAACACGTTCGTGACCGAGGCGAAGCGTCAGGTCTTCGGTCTCGTCGGCGTGGACCTCCTCCCCGGCCCGAGCGAAGTGATGATCGTCGCCGACCGCACCGCTGACCCGGAGTGGGTCGCGGCCGACCTCTGCGCCCAGGCCGAACATGGCAGCGGCAAGGAGAAGCTCTACCTCGTCACGGAAAGCGAAGCGTTCGCGAAGCAGTGCCTCGCCGCCGCCCGCGCGCAGTCCGCTTCCCTCACCCACGGTGAGAAGATCCGCAAGGCGCTCGCCGCCAAGGTCTGCGCCATCCTGGTCACGAAGATCGAGGACGCGGCCGAAGCGGCCAACCTCGTCGCCCCGGAACACCTCGAACTGATGGTCGCCCCGGCCAAGCTGCAGGCGCTGTCCGCCCGCATCACCACCGCCGGCGCCATCCTCCTCGGCCACCACACGCCCACGGTGCTCGGCGACTTCACCGCGGGCCCGAGCCACACGCTCCCGACCGGCGGCACGGGCCGTTTCTTCAGCGGCCTGCGCGTCGCCGACTTCCTCCGCCGCACGAGCCTGGTGCATTACTCCCCGGCCTCGCTCAAGAAGGCGGCCGCCGTGGTCGACGCGTTCTCCCGCATGGAGAGCCTCGACGCCCACGGGCGCTCGCTGAAGGTCCGGCTCTGAGCCGCGCTCAGTCGCGCAAAGTCCGCATCACTTCCGCGTGCAGCTTCGGCGCCGCGG
>JANRFG010000019.1 GCA_030725715.1 Opitutales bacterium | reverse complement strand
CAGCGTCCCGCAGGTGAAGCATAACATCGATTTCGTCAAAGCCCGCGCGAAGTAACATTCGCCTTAGGTAGGGACAGCACCACGTGCTGTCCTCCCAAAGCCCCCGGGAAATCGGGGGCTTTTTTGTGGGCGGGTAAAAAGCCGCCTCACTTCCGGGTGGCAGATGGCAGCCCGAGGTAGGGATGCGATCACTATCGCATCCGTTTGAAACCGAAGACGCGTATTAATCGGCTCTTAGCCTAATACGGAAGACATGCGAACGATTCGTCGCGAACGGACGTGATGGTAATCACGTCCCTACCTCAAGGCATCCCCCGCCACCTGCCACCCGTGGCCGCCACCCGCCACCTGAA
This sequence comes from Opitutales bacterium, assembly GCA_030725715.1. GTDB lineage: Bacteria > Verrucomicrobiota > Verrucomicrobiia > Opitutales > UBA953 > UBA953. Next base: position 4,237 of record JANRFG010000019.1, on the reverse strand, counting down.
ACGATATCAATTGCCTCACTCCGCGATCGCGGCCTTCAGCTCCTTGAGCATGCGGCGCAATTCACCGGGAGTATCGTAATCCTTGCGGCCCATCGGCAGCGATTCGATCGGGAGGTAGCCGTTGTAGCCGGCGTCCCGGGCGATCTTCACGATCTTGCGCATATCGGTGAGGGGCTTGTTCGGCTTGCCGAACGGGGTCTCCTTGACCTGCCAGTTCACGGCATAGGGTGCGGCCAGGGCCATGTCCAGATACGGGTCGGCGGTGAGGTATTTACCAGTATCCACGATGGCGCGGCAGTTGGGATGATTCACGCGCTTGAGCAGGCTGACGTGCTCAGCACCGGTGGTCAGGAAGTCGCCATGATTCTGTACGCCGATGAAGATACCGCGGGCGGCGGCAAATTCGGCACACTCCCGGAAATCATCGGCGATCCAACCTTCGACGACCTCGCGCGAGGCGCCGCCGGAGACAGCCTGCCACTTCTGCGGCGGAATATTCGTATCGGCGAAGACGCGCAGCACGGGAGCGCCGAGCTTCACGCAGACTTCGACCCAGTCCTTGATGCGCTGCTTGCCTTCGGCGCGCAGGGCTTTGTCGGCGGTGGTGACCTCGTTCTTCACGCCGCTGCCACTGATCTCGAGTCCGAGACGGAAGGCCTCATGCTTGATCGCGAAGATCTCGGCATCGGTCGGGGCCTTGGGATAGCTGGCGAAGAAATAGCCCGTGAGGTCGATGGCGTCGAAGCCCGCTTCGGCGGTGAAGTTCAGCAGCTGGCTGAGGTTCATCGCCTTGGGGTGCTTCGGGTCCTTCAGTCCCTGATTCAGCTCGACGTAGAAAGAGTAGGCGTTGAGCGAGGTGCGCAGGCGTGAGATCTTGCCAGCCGGCGCGGACTCCGCGGCGCGGGCAGACAGACCCAGAGCGGCGAGCGAAAGCCAAGCGGACTGTTTCAGGAAGTCACGACGATGGGTGGCGGGGGACATGGGAAGACAGTGAGCAAAAGGGCGGAGGGGCAAAAGGGCAAAGGTGGGGAAAGGGGCTACATGGATGACTGAATCGATGACAGAGGACAGAGGGCAGAATGCTGCCACCCGAGACCTGGAAAGCATCCCCAGCCAATCATCCGGTCTCCGGTTTCCCTTGGAGCTCATCCCTCTTACCTTGGGTAGGGTCGGGACCGCGTCACGACATAGCCTACATCAAGCCGCCGCAGGGCGGCTGAAGGTAGGGGCGTGGCTCCGCCGCGCCCTCCTGTCTCGATGTGTTCCTAACCGCCAACCGCTAACCGCTAATACCTAATGCGGAGTGCACGATAAATCGTGCCCCTACCCGGGTTCGCCCTGCGGCGAACGAGGACAGCACGTGGTGCTGTCCCTACCTCTGCCTCACCCTTCTGGCGTAAACCCGAGCACGACATCCCAGCGTGCGGACAGTTCGCCGGCCTTGGATCCCTTGAGCGGATCGAAGGCCAGCGTGACGCTCGCGCGCTGCGCGGCGTCCTTGATGCCTTTGTAGACCATGTCGTTCGCGTTCAGCTCATGGCCCTTGATGTAGCACTGGGTGATGAGCTCCTTCTTGCCCTTGATCTTCACGGCGAGGTGAATGTGAGGGGTGCGCGGCTTATACGGCACGGGCTTGATGGTGCGGAAGACATACTCGCCGTTCGCACCGGTGAGGAATCGTCCGAAGCCCTGGAAATTACCGTCCCGCTTGGCGGCGTTGCCGGTCTTGGTGTGCAGGTAAGCGCCATTGTTGTCGGCCTGCCAGATCTCGACCAAGGCGTTACGCACCGGATCGCCATGTTCGTCGAGGATCCGACCCGACAGCCAGGCGATCTCGCCGACCGCCGGGGTGACGCCGCTGTTCACGATGATCAGGTCGTTGTCGGTATCGAGCGGCAGCTTATCAGGATAGAACGGTCCCTCGGTCTGCTTCGGCGTGCGCGTCAGCGCCTCGGCGAACGCGCCCGGCACCGCGAACATCGCCGCCCCCAGCGCTACCTGACGGAGGAAATCACGCCGAGCGCGGAGATGCGGGGGCAGAGGGGGGAGGGGCATGTCCAGATGCCTAACCCCAAAGAGGACTGAGAGCAAGAAGGGCTAGGGCCAAGGCTTGGGCTAGGGCTGCTAACCATTCCCGGGTGGCAGGTGGCAGCCCCAGGTGGCGGGTGGCTGGCTCCCTAGGTAGGGATGCGATCACTATCGCATCCGTTTGAAGCCGAAGACGCGAAATCGTCGGCCCTTAGCCTGGCTCATTCGACCTGTAAATGCTCCGCCTCGAACGGACGTGATGTCATCACGTCCCTACCTCAAGGCACATCGCCGCAACCTGCCACCCGAGGCTGCCACCCGCCACCCGAAACGAGTGCCTCTCACTTTTGCACCTAGGACAGCACGTGGTGCTGTCCCTACCCCTACCCCCACCCCTACCCCTCAGCATCTAAACCTTCCCCTCCCCACCCTCCCCCCTTTATCCTCCGCCGACGTCCATGTCGGAATCTCCCCGCGATCAGATCCTCCGCCTCCGCGCCGAAATCCTGCGCTACGAGGAGCTGTATCGGAAGAAGAACGCGCCCGAGATCTCGGACTTCGAATTCGACAAGCTCGTCGACCAGCTGGCCGACCTGGAACGTAAGCACCCGGAGTTCGCCGGACCCGACCTCGGCATCGGCGACGACAAGTCCGAGGGCTTCCAGCAGGCCGACCACAAGGCCCCGATGCTGTCGCTCGACAACACTTACGACGAAGCCGACTTCCGCGCCTTCGGCGACCGCCTTTACAAAGCCCTCGGCGGCACGGGCCTGGAATTCATCGTCGAACCCAAGGTCGACGGCGTGGCGGTCTCCCTCACCTTCGAGCAGGGTAAATTCGTGCGCGCGGTCACCCGCGGCAACGGCGCCCGGGGTGATGACGTCACAGCCAACGTCAGCCTCATCCGCGAGATTCCCCGCACGCTCAAGGGCGCGCCCGACCTCCTCGAGGTCCGCGGCGAGATCTACATGGAGCTGGCGGAGTTCCAGCGCCTGAACGCCGAGCGTGAAGCCGCCGGTGAGCCGCTTTACGCCAACCCCCGCAACCTCGCGGCCGGCACGGTCAAGCTCCTCGACGGCGAGGAAGCCCGCCGCCGTCGCCTCAGCATCGTCTGCTACGGCCTCGGCGCCTGCGAGCCCGCCGCCGCCTTCGCTTCGCTCAAGGAGTTCAAGACGAAGCTCAAGGACTGGGGCTTCCCCATCCGCGACGACATCGACGTCCAGCAAGGCGTGGACGCCGCCTGGAAGGCCATCCAGCAACTCGACGTCCTCCGCCGCGACCTCCCCTTCCCGACCGACGGAGCCGTGGTGAAGGTCAACCGCCTCGAAGACCAGCGTCGCGCCGGCACGACGAGCAAGTTCCCGCACTGGGCCGTGGCGTTCAAGTTCCCGCCCGATCAGGCCGAGACCATCCTCCGCAAGATCAGCATGCAGGTCGGCCGCACCGGGGCCATCACGCCCGTCGCCGAACTCGACCCCGTCCTGCTGGCCGGCTCGACCGTCGCGCGCGCGACCCTGCACAACTCCGCCGAGATCGCCCGTAAGGACATCCGCGAAGGCGACACTGTCCGCATCCAGAAGGCCGGCGAGATCATCCCGCAGGTCCTCGGCGTCGTGCTCGCGAAGCGCCCCGCCGACGCCCAGCCGTTCGATTTCGAAGCCCGCTTGAAGGAACTCGGCCTCGATGCCGCCCGCGACGGCGAAGAAGCCGCCTACAAGCTCCGCGCGCCCTCGCGCGAGATGAAGGTCCGTCGCCTCGTGCACTTCGCCAGCAAGCAGTGCCTCGACATCGACGGCCTCGGTGACGCCGTCGCCGAACAGCTCGTGGACCTGGCCCTCGTCGACGCCCCGGTGGACGCCTTGGCCGTGACGCCCGCCCAATGGCGCATGCTCGAAGGCTTCAAAGACAAGTCCGTCGACAACATGATGGCCGGCCTCGAGCAGGCGAAGCAGCGCGAACTCTGGCGGGCGATCCACGCGCTCGGCATCCCGAACGTCGGCATGCAGACCGCCAAGGATCTCTCTCGTCACTTCAAGTCAATGGACGCACTGGAAGCCGCCCAGCCGGGCGACCTGCTCCACACCAAGATCGGCAAGAAAGGCGGCGTCTCGTATGAGTCCGTCATCTCCGGCGTCGGCGTCGAAGTCTCCGAATCCATCCTCTCCTTCTTCAGCGACCCCAACCACCGCGATTGGGTGAAGGCCATGCG
>JANRFG010000018.1:152484-293917 GCA_030725715.1 Opitutales bacterium | reverse complement strand
TGATCACGTCCCTACCTCGATGCATCGGGTAGGGTTGAGCGCCCTCGCTCAACCGCGGCTGACCAAGGGTGGTCAGCCCTACCTCGGTCCAAACTCACAGGGAAACCGGAGAACGGATGATTGGCTGGGGGCTACCTCGGGTAGGGGGTGATTGCAATCACGTCCCTACCTCTATGCATTGGGTAGGGTTGAGCGCCCTCGCTTGATCGCGGCTGACCAAGGATGGTCAGCCCTACCCTCAAGCAGCTATGTCGTGACGCGGTCCCGACCCTACCTCATCACGCCGAAGCGGAAGACGAGTTTCTGCGCGTAGGCTTCGCCGGGGCGCAGGATGCCGCTCGGATAGCCAAGGCGATGGAACGCGGGCTGGTTCGGCGAGTCAGGGAAGAGGCCGGGCTCGAGGCAGAAGCCTTGGCGGAACGCGAAGGGCTTCGCCCAGCGGCCTTGGACGGTGCCGGTGAGGAAGTTGCCGGTGTAGAGCTGCAGGCCGGGGGCGTCGGTGAGGACTTCGAGCGTGCGTCCGGTCGTGGGCTCGCCGACGAAGGCGGCCGACTTGAGGGACTTGTCCGGGCCGAGGACGTAGCAATGGTCGTAGCCGCGGGCGCGGCGGAGCTGGTCGTGCGGAGCGCCGATGCGCTCGCCGATGTTGTGCGGCTGACGGAAGTCGAACGGCGTGCCGCCGACGTCCATGAGTTCGCCCGTCGGGATCAGCGCCGGGCTGACCGGCACGAGCTGGTCGGCGCGGAGCGTCACGCGGTGGTCGAGGACGCTGCCTTGGCCGGCCAGGTTGAAGAAGACGTGGTTCGTCAGGTTGCACGCCGTCGGGGCGTCGGTGGTGGCCGCGAAATCAACCGTGAGCTCGTCGCTCTGGTCGGCCAGGGTGTAGGTGACCGTCACGCTGAGCGTGCCCGGGTAGCCTTCTTCGCCGGCCGGGCTGACGTAGGTGAAGCGGACCGAGGAAGCGGACTCCGTCCGGAGGGCTTCGGACTGCCAGAGTCGTTTGTCGAGACCTCGCAGGCCGCCGTGGAGGTGGTTGCCGTCATTGTTCTGGGCGAGCGCGATCGGCTGTCCGTCGACGGTCAGCTGGCCGCCGGCGAGACGGTTCGCGTAGCGACCGACGGTGCTGCCGAGGAAGGGATTTCCGGCGACGTAGTCTTCGAGGGAACGCAGGCCGAGGGTGACTTCGCCGAGGCGGCCATGGATATCGGGCACGCGGACCGAGGTCAGCGTCGCGCCGAATTCGCAGACCGAGACTTCCATGCCGCGGGCGTTCGTGAGCGTGTGCAGCTGGACCGGGCGACCTTCGACGACGCCGTATTGGCGGCGCAGGGCGAGACCCGCGCGACGGGAGCGACGCAGGGCGAGGAAGCCGGTGATCAGCAGGGTGCCGTAAGCCAGTGCTTCGGGGGAGAGCATGGAGGGAAATTGTCGGGGGGAAGGAGGTTGGGCAAATCAAAGAGAGGGGCTGAGTGGGAGTATAGAGTATGGAGTATCGAGTACAGGGAGAGGCAGGACTCAAAGGGGGCACCATGGGGAAACCGGATGGTTGGCGAGGGTGCGCATGACCGAAGCATGCTTTCCGGTTTCCGATCTCCCTTTGAGCGGATGACTCGTTTCAGGTGGCGGGTTGCAGCTCCGGGCGGCTGGTGGCGGGAGCTGCCTGAGGTAGGGATGCGATGACATCGCATCCGCTTGCATCGAGGTAGTCCGGCCGCCGCAGGGCTGACGAAGGTTAGGGGCGTGGCTACGCCGCGCCCTCGCGATCAAGAGGTCACGATGAATCGTGCCCCTACCCAGGGTTCGCCCTGCGGCGAACGGCGGACGCGATGTCATCGCGTCCCTACCCGAGGCAGAGGCACCGACTCAAAGGGGGCACCATGGTGAAACCGGGAAGGGTGCTGCGGGCATCGTGCCCCCAGCTAATCATCCGGTCTCCGGTTTCCCTTGGAGTTTAGGTCTGCAAACAAAAAGGCCGCCCGGGTGGGCGGCCTTGGTCGGAGCGGAGAAGGGACTTACTTCTTCTTCTCTTCCTTCGGCGTGGCGACGGCGACGGAGCCGGCGGTGAGCGCGGTCCAGTCGGCGGCGATGCGCAGGGCTTCCTGGAGCTGGATGTCGTACTCCGGCCATTCGTCGTCTTCGAGCGGGTCGCGCATGCGCGCGCTGCGCTTCATCTTGGCGGCGGCGCCGGGGCCTTCCTTCTTCTCCTGTTCGATGGCCGCATCGAGCTTCACTTCGCTCACCTTGAAGGACTGCTTGGCGTAATCGGTCAGCTCGCGGCGGACCTGTTCGCGGAATTCCAGGTCGTCCTTCCGTTCGGTGCGACGCTGGTCGAGGGAGAGCGAGACCACCTTGCGGACCTGCCGGCTCTTGGTCCAGTCGATCGTGCGGGAGAGCGTGAGGAATTCCGGGAGTTCGGACTGCCGGCGGGCGGAGTTGGCGGCCAGCGTGGCGATGAGTCCTTCGGAGATCTTCGCCTTCAGCCAATCGCCTTCATCGGGCTTGATCAGCGTGGGTGTCACCGAATCCCAGGGCAGGGCGCGTTCGAGGTCGCCTTCGCCGACGGGCAGCACCGAGTAGACGGACGGCACCACGATGTCGGCCGGCACGCCCTTGAGCTGGATGGAGGAACCGCTGGGCGCATACCACTTCTGGATGGTCACCTTCACCGCCGACTTGAGGCTGCGGTCGAAGCGGCTCAGCTCGATGATGTTCTGGACCGAACCCTTGCCGTGGGTGGTCATGTCGCCGACCACGATGGCGCGGCGATGGTCGCGCATCGCGCCGGCGAAGATCTCGGAAGCCGAGGCGGAGAGCTTGGAGGTCAGCACCACCAGCGGACCGTCCCAGACGACCTTCTCGTCCTCGTCGCGGTAGTCTTCGGAGCGGCCCTGGCTGTCGCGCACCTGGAGCACCGAGCCCTTCGGGATGAACAGGCCCGAGATATCGACGGCTTCGTTGAGCAGGCCGCCGCCGTTCTTGCGGAGGTCCATGATGACGGCCTTGATGCCCATCGCCTTCAGCTTGATGAGCAGCTGCTCGATGTCGGCGGAGGGGCTGGAGCCGGTGCCGTCCTGGTTCTTGCCGTAGAAGGAGGGGAGTTCGATGACGCCGAGCAGGGCGGTGCCGCCGGCGGACGGGACTTCGACGGCCTTGGCCGAGGCCATCTGGCCGACGAGCTTGATCTGGTCGCGCTTGAGCGTGACGGTCTTGCGGCCGCCGGCGGCCATGTCGACGAGGAGGCGCACGGTCGTGCCCTGCTTGCCGCGGATGCGGCTGATGGCCTTGGAGAGGCGCATCCCGACGATGTCCTCCATCTCACCGTCTTCGTCCTGGCCGACCGCGATGATCTTGTCGCCCGGCTTAACCTGGCGGGAGAGGTCGAGCGGGCCGCCCGGGAGGAGGTCCTTGACGACGCAGGTGCCGTCTTCGTCGGAGAGCGTGGCGCCGATGCCCACGAGCGAATTACGCATCGCGATCTCGAACTCCTCCAGCGACTGCTGGGAGAAGAAGGTCGAATGCGGGTCATACTGGCTGGAGTAGGAATTCAGGAAGATCTCCTCGACCTCGTACTGGTCGAAGTCGAGGTAGGTGCGGCCTTTCTCGTAGCGCTTCTTGAGGCGGGCGACGGCTTCCTGCGTCTTGGCCGGGGTGATCTCCGGGAGGGCGGCTTCCTTGGCCGGCTTGCCCGAGCGGTCTTCGCCGAGCAGTTCGGAAAGCATGTCGAGGCGCAGGCGGCGGGCCCAGAGGGCGTCGGCGTCCTCCGGGGTGGCGGGCCACTCGGCCTTCTTGCGGTCGAGCGGGAAGGTCCCCGGCTGCGTGAGGTCGATCGGCTGGTCGAGCAGCGCGAGGTTCTTCGCCGTGCGTTCCGTGACGCGCTTCTTGAAGAGGGCGTAGATCTCGAAGCCCGGGGTCAGGTTGCCGCGCTGGAGGTAGAGGTCGAGGGTCTTGCCATAGCGCGTGACGAACTCGTCGACCTCCTTGGCCGTGAAGTACATCTTCGCGCCGTCGAGGTTCTCGCAGTAGGTGCGCACCACCGAGTTCATGTCGATGGAGCCCATGTCCTTCTTGCTGATGTGGAGCTTCTCGAGGAGGGCGGCCGTGGCGCGCGTCTCGAGCAGCATCGACTGCGTGGTGGTGAAGCCGCCGGTCTGGGCGGAGACCAAGGCTGCCAGGAGGACCGGCAGGAGGGAAAAGCGGAGTCGCATAAAAGGGGGGTGGGGTGTCAGCGTAGGCGGGCGCTGAGTTCTTCAAGCCTACGTTTCTCGCCGGCAGTGAGCGAGCCGAATCCCCCGGCCGAAATCTTGTCCAAGAGCGTGTCTAATTCCGCACGGGCTTGGCCTTTGGTCAGGCTGGCTGAGGGTTTCACCTCATTACCCCCTCCGCCCGAATTATCCTCCGCCGCGTAGGCGTCGCGGGCGATGGCGCCGGCGTCATCTGGTTCGGAGGTATTCACGTAACCCTGAGCGTCCTGGACGCGGAGATTTGTCTGATTAAGCCGGCGATAGGCCAGCCAACCGAGCACCAAGCCGCCGAGGTGGGCCGAATGGGCGATCGAGTCGTTCCACGCCGCGTGCCACTGCGGCCAGGCATGGCGACCCGGCAGTTCGGCGAAGGCCCAGCCCAGCACCGTGAACAAAGTGATCGCGATGAGCAGCCACCGGACCTTGAGCGTCACCGGCAGGAAGAAGAACAGCAGCAGCGTGATCTGGTGGTCGAGCTTATCGAGGAGCGCCACGAGCATCAGCGCATACACGCCGGAAGAGATCCCGATCAGCAGGCCTGAGCGGTCTCCGCCGAGACCCGTGAGCGCCCAGGCGAAGGCGCCGAAGAGGGTGCCGGCGGCGAGGATCGCGAGCAGCACGCGCGGACCGTGCTCACGCTCGACGATGGCGCCCGTCCACCAGAGGACGAGGCAGTTGCCGAGGAGGTGCCAGAAGCCGTCGTGCAGCAGGGCGTGCGTGAGCCACTGCCAGGCCAGCGGTGCGCTCTCGCGCAGCATCGCCCAGCCGAGCAGGTCCGCGCCCGCGGATTCCTGGATCAGGTTGAGGATGAAGAAACCGACCAATACGCCGACGACCCACGCGGTGGCCGAGATCGGCTCCCGCGCGGGGCGCTGGTCGCGCATGTAGGCCCGGTCGCCGATGCCCATGCGCGTGCGGTCAGGTTCAGAGCTTCTTCACGATCGCGTCGGCGAGGCCATACTCGATGGCCTCCTCGGCGGTCATGTAGAAGTCGCGGTCGGTGTCCTTGGTGACTTTCTCGATCTTCTGCTTCGAGGCCTTGGCGAGGATCTCGTTGAGCTCGGAACGCAGGCGTTCCATCTCCTGGGCCTGGATGTGGATGTCCACGGCCGTGGCCTGGATGCGGCCCATGATGAGCGGCTGGTGGATCATCACGCGGGAGTGGGGGAAGAGCAGGCGGTTGCCTTTCTCCTTCGGGGCCTGGAGGAGGATCGAGCCCATCGAGGCGGCCATGCCGGTCACGACGACCTTCACCGGGGAGGAGATCATCCGGATGGTGTCATAGACGGCCATGCCGGAGGTGATGGAGCCGCCCGGGGTGTTGATGTAGAAGGTGATCTCCTTGCCGGGGTCGATGCCGTCCAGGTACAGGAGCTTTTCGACGATGTCGCGGGCCGAGGCGTCTTCGACGGCGCCCCAGAGGAAGATCTTCCGCTGTTCGAGGAATTTCTTCTGGATGAGCATCGCGCTCGGTCCGCCGTCCTTGGGGGCGGCCGGGGTCTTCTCGTCCTCGTCTTCGTCGTCGTTACGCATGGGAGCCGTCAAGTTGCCCGAAACCGGCCCCGTGGCAAGCGTGGGAAGCCGAAGTCCGGGCGGAAAGCATTCACAGTCGGCGGGCGACCTTGCGCCCCGGCGGGGCTTCGGCCTAGGTTCGGCCCGTGCCCACCCTCCGCCTCACCGGCCTCCGCCGTCAGTTCGGATCCGCCGTCGTCCTCGACGGGGTGGATCTCGTCGTGGAGACGGGGACGCTCTGCTGCCTGCTCGGGCCGTCGGGTAGCGGCAAGACCACGCTCCTTAAGCTGCTCGCGGGTCAGCAGGAATCGCAGGGCGGCACGATGCTCCTGGATAACCGCGACATCACCTTCACGCCGGCGGCCGCCCGGGGGTTCGGCTTCGTGCCCCAGAACTACGCGCTCTTCCCGCATCTCAGCGTGCTCGAGAACGCCGCCTTCTCCCTCGACGCGGACAAGCTGCCCGCGGCGGAGATCAAGGCGCGCGCCCTCGAGGCGCTCCGCCTGGTCGGCGCCGACGCCTGGGCCGACCGTCGTCCGCAGGAGCTCTCCGGCGGCCAGCAGCAACGCGTGGCGCTGGCCCGCGCGCTCGCCCTTCGTCCGGAGTTCCTCCTGCTCGACGAGCCGCTGAGCAATCTCGACGCGGCTTCGCGCCTTGAAGTCCGGGACGCCATCCGCGGCCTGGTGCGCGCGACGGGGGTCACGGTCCTCTGCGTGCTGCACGACCAGAAGGACGCCTATGCCATGGCCGACCGCCTGGCCGTCATGCGTGCCGGCCGGATCGTGCAGGCCGGACGCCCCATCGATCTTTACCGACGCCCGGCGGACAGCTGGATCGCGACCTTCCTCGGCGCGGCCAACCTCGTGCCGGGCAAGGTGACGCAGGTCGGCGCGGGCGAGTTCGTGGCGGAGACCGCCGTGGGCGAGGTCCGCGGCGCCTTGGCCACTCCGGACGAGCCGACCGTCGCGGGCGATGCGATCACGGTCTGCATCCGTCCGGAATGCCTGAAGCTCGACCTCATGGCGCCCGATGAGAACGCCTTCGCGGGCGCGATCGTGGCTTCGCTCTTCCAAGGAGACGTCTCCTTGCACGACTTCAAGACGCCGTCGGGCACGGTCCTCCGGATCGCCGAGGCCAATCCCCGTCAGCGCGTGGGTTCCAAGGCGAAGCTCTTCGCCTGGGCCGAACCCGAGGACGTCGTCGGGCTCCGTCGCTGATCAGGCCTGGGCGCGGCGGAACTTCCCCGGCGTCAGCTTGGTCCGGGCCTTGAACGCGGCCTGCAGGTAATGGCTGTGCGTGAAGCCGGTCTGCTCGGCGATCAGGTCGATCGTCAGGTTGGTCTCGCGCAGGAGCCGCTCCACTTCGCGGAAGCGCACGCGCAGGATCTCGTCCTTCGGCGAACGCTTCAACGCCGTCTTCATGCGCCGGTCGAGCGTGCTGCGCGAGGCGCCGAGCTTGGTGGCGAGTTCATTGACGTCGAGACCGCGCGTGGCTCCCTCGCGGATGAGGGCGACCGCGCGGGCGACGAGACGGTCGCGGAGGACCCGCTCGCCCGAGGAGCCGCGCACCTCGATGCCTTTCGGGGCGAGCAGGACAGGCTTGGTCCGCGCGGACTTGCCGCGCATCAGGCGGTCGAGCAGCTCCGCGGCGGCGAAGCCCACCGCATGGCCGTCGAAGCGGACGCTGGAGAGGGGCGGGGTGGTGAAGCTGCAGAGCGTCTCCTCGTTCTCGGCCCCCACGACGGCGACTTCTTCAGGTACCGCCACGCCCGCCGTCTGGCAGGCCTCGAGCAGGCGCACGCCGAGCTGGTCGGTCGAGGCGAAGATGCCCACCGGCTTGGGCAGCTGCGCGATCCATCGGATGAGACGCGCCTGGCTCTGCTCCCAGTCCGGCACGCGCTCCGGGTGATCCTCCGGGAGCTCCAGGCAGCGATGGCCGTAGCCGCGGACGACCTTCTTGAAGTTCGCCACGCGCTCGACGAAGAACTGCTCGTTGCGCTGGCTGTAGGCCGCGAAGTGCCGGAAGCCCCGTTCGTAGAAATGCTCCGCGACCATGCGCCCGATGTCCTCGTTGTCGCAGCCGACGAACGGCCGGCCGCCGGCGAAGTGGGTGGAGCGGAGCTCCACGGCGGGAAGGCCCGTGGCGGCGACGAGCCGGGAGGTCTCGGCGCTGAAGGTGCGGGTGAGGATGCCGTCGCCGTCCCAGTCCTTCAGCCAGGTCGGCGGCGAGGAGTCCAGGGCGCGGAGCTCAAGGTAGGTCGACCAAGGGCCATGGGCCGCCACGTAGCTCCGGACGCCGGCCAGGAGCTCGCGGGTATACGTGCGGGTGGTCTCGATGAGGAGCGCGACCCGCGGGGCGCGGCGATGGGCAGGGGCGGGCATGGTGATGACCAAAAACCTTACTTTTAGTGCATCATACCTGTAATGACTTCACGGGCAAGAAAGGATATAGTCCTGACACCCCCATGAAACTCCGCCTCCTCACCGTCGGCCTGCTCGGCCTGTGCTCGTTCGCCGCCGCCGCCGGCCTCATCGATAACAAGAACCAGGCCTCGATCTCCTCGGGCGCCGACAAGCCGGAGAACGCCCAGAAGCCCAAGGTGCTGGTCATCATCGGCGACGCCACCGAGCTGCTCGACACGATGTACCCGGTGTACCGCCTCCAGGAGGCGGGTTTCCAGCCGGTCTTCGCGACGCCCGAGAAGCGCGTCTACCAGACCGTGCTCCACGAGGTGAAGCCCGGCTGGACGATCACCAAGGAGTGGGAGGGCTACACGATCAACGCCGACATCGCCTTCAAGGACATCAAGCCCGAGGAATACGTCGGCATCTTCTTCAGCGGCGGCCGCGCCCCGGAATATCTCCGCGAGGACGAGGCCCTGCTCGCCGCCACCCGCTGGTTCTGGGAGAACAAGAAGCCGATGATGAGCGTCTGCCACGGCGTCGAGATCCCCGCCCGCGCCGGCATCGTGAAGGGCCTGCGCATGGCCACCGTCCCGAAGTGCAAGTTCGACCTCGAAGTCTGCGGCGGCGTGTTCGTCAACGCCCCCGTCGTCATCGATCGCCACATGGTCAGCGGCCGCACCTTCCATGACAACGGCGCCTTCGTCGGCCCGTGGATCAAGATGCTCGAGGCCGAAGTCGCCAAGAAGTAAGCCCATGCTTTCCCGTCGCGACTTCCTCCGCTCCGCCGGTCTCGCCGCCGCCGCGGTCGCCGCCGGCTGCGCGAGCCGTACTCAGGCCGCCGAGCCTTTCCGCCTCCGCTATGTGCTGTCGTCCGCGATGTACGGCTACGCCCCGCTCGCCGAGGTGCTGCCCGAGGTCGCCAAGACCGGCAGCGAATCGCTCGACATCTGGTGTAAGGTCCACGGTGACCAGCGCGAGCAGGCCGCCGCGCTCGGCGACGTGGCCTTTGCGGCGCTACTGAAGAAGCACGGCGCCAAGGTCGGCGTGAGCACCCGTTATCCGCTCGGACCGTTCAAGCTCCAGGACGAGATGGCCTGGGTGAAGCAGCACGGCGGCACGACGGTCGTCTGCGGCAGCACCGGACCGAAGAACCCTTCCGGCGCCGCCGCCAAGGCCGCCATCGCGAAGTTCCTCGAGGAGATGAAGCCCCACGCCGCCAAGGCCGAGGAACTCGGCGTGCGCATCGCGATCGAGAACCACTCGAACCAGGCGCTGCATCATCCGGACTCCCTTCGCGCCTTCGCCGAGCTGAACAAGTCCCCCGCGCTCGGCGTGGCCTTCGCGCCGCACCACCTGCACGAGTGGGCCGACCAGATCCCGGCGCTCCTGCGCGACCTCGGCGCCAAGAACCTGCCGTTCATGTATTTCCAAGAACACTCCGAGGGCATCTTCAAGAAGGCCTCGAAGGAAGAGGAACTACGCCAGATGGCCGGCCGCGGCAAACTGGACTACCGCCCGATCGTGAAGGCCCTGCGCGACATCCGTTTCGACGGCCAGGTCGAGCTGTTCATGCACCCCACGCCCCGAGGCATCCCCGTGATGCCGACCACCGCCGAGGTCACCGCGCTCATCAACGAGTCGCGCGCCTACGTCGAGAAGTGCGTCCGCGAGACGGCATGATTTTCCGGGCCGCCATCCTGTTCGCCGGCGCCGCGCTGGGCGCCGAACCGCTCGTCACCGGCTTCGAGCGTTTCCACGCCGCGACGCCGACGGCCGAAGGTGGTCGCCTTCTGTATAACGAACTCGGTTGCGTGAACTGCCACGGCGGCGCGACCGGCCTTCCGGCCCTGCGCGGGCCCGCGCTCGCGACCGTCACCCAGCGCGTCCGTTCCGGATGGCTACGCAAGTTCATCGCCGATCCGGCTTCCGTGCATCCTGGCACGGTCATGCCGCAGGTCCTCGCCAAGGCGGACGACAAGACCCTTGTCGCGATCGAACATTACCTCGCCTCGTTGAAGCCGAAGACCGCCTCCAAGGGCCCGGCGAAGATCATGCACGTGAACGGCGCCCGGGGCGGTGAGCTCTTCCATACGCTGGGTTGTGTCGCGTGCCATGCGCCGGGCCAAGGATTCGTCCCGCCGGACGGCCCCCCCAAGGCTTCCGAGTTCACGCATCGCAGCGTCGCCTTCGGCGACCTGAAGGCGAAGCATAGCCTCGATAGCCTCGCGACCTTCATCCTCGACCCCCTCAAGGTGCGGACCGACGGACGTATGCCGAAGACCACGATGGTGAAGCAGGACGCCATCGACATCGCGGGCTACTTGCTCGAGTTCCAAGGCAGTGACGGCCGTACGGACGTGCCCGTCGCGTCCGTCGCCGCCGACAAGAGTCTCGCGATCGCCGGCCGCAAGGCCGTCATCGCGGCCCGTTGCGCCGCCTGCCACGATTTGCCTAAGGACGCCGCGGCCAAGTCCGTGGCGCTCATCGGGAGCGAGGGAGGCTGCATGGACGTCGATCACGCCAAGGGCCCGCGCTATGCGCTGTCCGATGCCCAGCGTGCTTCCTTGAAGCTCTTCCTCGCGAAGAAGGACGAAGTCGCCTCACCCAAGCTCGCCGCCGACCTCACGTTGCACGCGCTCAACTGCGTCGCCTGCCATGAACGCGACGGCAAGGGCGGCCCCGACGCCGCCCGAAAGCCCTTTTTCCAAGGTGATCATAACCTCGGCGACACCGGACGTTATCCGCCGCCGCTCACCGGCGTCGGCGGCAAGCTTCGCCCCGAATGGCTCGCCAACGTGCTCAGTGAGCGCCCGGCGGCCAAAGGCGCCGATCTCTTCACGACGCACTACAGCGGCGAACCCTATCGTATCCGGCCTTACCTGAAGACCAAGATGCCGCATTACGGCCCGGCCGTCGCGGATCTCGCCAGGCTGCTCGGCGTCGCCGATGCGCGCGCTCCCTTGAAGTTCGAAGGCGGCGACGACACCGCCGGCCGCAAGCTGCTGGGCACGCAGGGCGGGGCGGGCTGCATCACCTGTCACCGCTGGGGCGACCGTCCGTCTTTGGGCATCCAGGGTCCCGACATCAGCAACATCGCCGCCCGGCTCCAGGAAGGCTGGCTCAAGGAATACCTCATCGACCCGGCCGGCTATCGTCCGGGCACGCTGATGCCGTCGTTCTGGCCGGTCGGAAAATCTTTCAATCCCACGATCCTCGGCGGCGACACCGACAAGCAGATCGCCGCCATCTACAAGTTCGCCGAGAGCGCCAACGGCGAGCCCGAAGGCTTCCCGCAGAACCGCAACGGAGAGTTCGAGATCGTCCCCAAGGACCGTCCGGTCGTGCAGCGCGCGTTCCTCGACGGCGTGGGTGTCCGCGCGATCCTGGTCGGTTTCCCGACCGGCGTGCACCTCGCCTATGATGGCGACAAGGGCGGTCCGGGCCTCGCCTGGAAGGGACGCTTCTTCGACGCTTACCTCACTTGGTTCTCCCGCTTCCCGACGTTCGAGAAGCCTATCGGCGAACAAGTCGTCGCTTGGCCCAAGCCCGCCGGCCGTTTCCTCGGCTATCGTCTCGATGCTAAGGGCAACCCCACGTTCCTCAATGAGCAGGCCGGCGTGAAGGTCGAAGAGACCTACGAAGGGTTCGAGGGCGGCCTGCGTCGCACGGTCACCTGGGCGCCCACGCCTGACTTCACGCCGACGATCACGCATCCCGCCGGGATGGTCGTCGACATGAAGGAGTCCGCCTCCGAAGGCCGTCGCGTCTTCACCTATCTCTGGAAATGAAAGCCGTCTCCTTAGCCCTCTTTGCCGCCGCCTCGCTTTCCGCGGCGTCCTATGACATCGCCGACATCCTGACCGCGAGCACCGCGGCGGACACCCGCGCCAAGGATTGGAAGCCGGGTGACGGCCTCGCGCTCGAAGTCAGCGGCATGGATTGGACCGCAGACGGCAAGCTCGCGCTGACCATCCGCAAGGGCGAGGTCTGGATCCTCGGTGGAGTGCTCGATCCCAAGCCCGACAAAGTCAGCTACCAGCTCTTCGCTTCGGGACTACACGAACCCCTCGGCCTTTTGCGGGACGGCAAGGACCTGCTCGTGACCCAGCGCACCGAGACCACGCGTCTGCGGGACACGAACGGCGACGGCGTCGCCGACGAATACCTCACCGCTGGTGCGGGTTGGAACGTCTCGGGCGCCTATCACGGTTATGCCTACGGCCCCAAGCGCGACGGCCTGGGCCAGCTCTGGATCACCCTCAACCTCGACATGGGCGACCACACGGACAACAAGGCCCCGTGGCGCGGCTGGGGTGGCGTCCTTGATAAGGACGGCAAGTTCGTGCCCATGGTGGCCGGCATGCGTTCGCCTTGCGGACTCGGCACCAATCTCGCCGGTGACATGTTCTGCGTCGACCAGCAGGGCACGTGGATCCCGACCACCCCGATCTACCATCTCCGCAAGGGCGCGTTCTTCCTGAACCCGGAAGGCATCGCTTCGGAGAACCGTCCGGAGTCTCCGCTCAAGCTGTCGGCCAAGATCCCGGAGAAGCGTCCGTATCCTGAGGCCGTGAAGGCCCTGCCCGAGATGCGTCCGCCCGCGGTCTGGATGCCCTACAACAAGGTCGGCCGGAGCGGCACCGACCTCGTCACCTGCGATGCCGGCGGCAAGTTCGGCCCCTTCGACGGCCAGATGTTCGTGGCCGAGTTCACCGACGCCAAGATCAGCCGCGTCTTCATGGAGAAGGTCGACGGCGAGTACCAGGGCGCCTGCTTCCCGTTCGTCGGCGGTTTCGCCTCCGGCATCGTGCGCCTCAACTTCGCGCCGGACGGTTCGCTCATGGTCGGCATGACCAGCCGCGGTTGGTCTTCGCTCGGCACCAAGGCTTATGGCCTGCAGCGCCTGCGTTATAACGGCAACGTCCCCTTCGCCATCAAGGAGATGAAGGCCAAGCCTGACGGGTTCGAACTCACCTTCACCAAGCCGGTCGATGTCGCCCGGGCCGGGGACCTCGCCTCCTACCGCATGACCAACTACACGCTCTTTTATTCGAGTGCGTATGGCAGCGACGAGATCCAGTCCGCCCCGAACCCCATCACCGGCGTCCAAGTCGCCGCCGACGGACTCAGCGTGCGGCTCAAGGTCGACGGACTCCGGGAACTTTATATCCACGAGCTCCACGCCGACGGACTCCGTTCGGCCGCCGGCGAGTCGCTGGATCATGCGGATGCGTATTACACGCTGAACCGCCGGCCGAAGAACTGACTCGCCTCGGCGGGTCGTTCGGCTCCTCTTGGGGGCCTTGGCCACCGTTCCTACCATCCGTTCGGAAATCGGACCCACGCTGAAGCTCGCCGTCCCGATCATGCTCGGCATGCTCGGCTACGGCCTGATGTTCGTCGTGGACGTCGCCATGGCGGGCCACCTCGGGGAGACCGCGCTCGCCGCGTCGGCCCTGGCTTCGAACCTCAACTACATCCCTTACGTCTTCGGCATCGGGGTCGTCGGGGCCATCGCCGTCTACCAGTCGCAGGACAACGGCGCCGGCGTCGAGGAATCCTCCCCCGCGATCCTGCGGCATGGCATGGTGCTCGCGCTCGCTGTCGGGGTGGTCACCGCCGCGCTCACGCACGCCGCCGCGCAGTTCCTGCCGCTGCTCGGTTCGTCGCCCGAGGTCACCGCCGAGACGCACGACTTCTTCGTCATCATGGCTTGGGCCATGGTACCGGGCCTCGCCTTCCACGCGCTGCGCGGGCATCGCGATTCGCAGCACCAGCCGTGGATCTCGCTGGCCTGGTTGGCCGCGGGCATCCTCGCGAACATCTTCTTCAACTGGCTGTGGATGTTCGGCCACTGGGGTTTCCCCGCGATGGGCCTGGCCGGTGCCGGCTGGGCCACGCTCGTCTCGCGCATCCTGATGCTCGCCGGTCTTTGGTATACGCCGGGACGTGGTGAAGTCCGCTGGGCCGACGGACTGCAGCTCGCCGTCTTCCGTCGCCTGCTCGCCACCGGCTGGCCGGCGGGGCTGCACAGCCTCAGCGAAGTCGGCATCTTCGCGGTCGTGCCGGTCATGGCCGGCTGGATCGCCGCCACCGCCCAGGCCGCGCATCAGATCGCCATCAGCACCGCGTCCGCCGCCTTCATGTTGCCGCTCGGGCTCGGCATCGCCGCCGGCATCCGGGTCGGCGAAGCCTATGGGGCCAAGGATCCGCGCAAGGTGCAGGCCGTGGGCCTGGGCGCGATGATCCTCGGCGGCGTCATGATGGGCGCCTACGGCCTCGCCATGATCCTCCTGCGGCCGTTGCTCATGGAGACCTATGGCGTGGCCGGGACCGAGACCGCCGCGCTCGCCTCAAGCCTGCTGATCTTCGCGGCCATCTGGGCGCCCTTCGACGGCGTGCAGGTCGTGGCGGCCTATCTGCTCCGTTCCGTCAACCGGGCCGCATGGGCTTCGTGGAGCGTCTTCATCGTCTATTGGCTCTTCTGCCTGCCGCTGGCCCTCGCCTTGGCTTTCCCGGCCGGCTTCCGGTTGTTCGGACTGCCCGTCGGCCGCTGGGGCATGGGTGCGGCGGGTATTTGGATCGCCTTGGCGACCGGGCTCATCCTCGTGTCGCTGGTCATGGGCTGGAAGTTCCGGCGGTCCGCGCAGGCCGGGGTCGACGCCTGAGGCCGTCACCTGCCTGTCACTTCACGGACGGCGTTTCTTAACTTCGCCGGCCTTGCGGCGTGCCGCCCGGGGATACCCTTGAGGTCGCACCCCAATGCACCTCACCCATACCATCACTCCTAGCCGGGAGGCGGAAGAAGATCCGGAATACGGTTTCTGCGAAGAGACCAAGGCCGACGTCATGCATCTGTCGCTTGAGAAACTCCAGCTGCTCGCGTGCGAACTACGCGGCGGCGGGACGCATCCTCAGGCGATCGAACGTGTCTGCGACTACGTCGTGCACGACGCCGTGTACGCCGATTCCACGCGCTCGATCTTCCGGTCGACCCTGGAGCTCCTGCGTCGTCGCGCCCGCTAGGCTGCGACGGACGGACCCTGCCAAGCCCGGGATGCGCCCGGGGGAGGGGAGCGTCGTCGCTTGGTCCGTAAAACAAAGAAGCCGACCAGGTGGTCGGCTTCTCGGAGGCCTGACGAGCAGCTTACTTGATCGCGCAGGCGGTGGAGGCCGTCGGAACGATCTCGACCTTGCGGTGCTCGGCGTCCCACTTCACCAGGCCGTCGGCCTTGGCGAAGAGGGTGTGGTCGCGGCCCATGCCGACGTTGCGTCCCGCGTTCATGCGGGTGCCGCGCTGGCGGATGATGATCGAGCCGGCGGTGGCGAATTCGCCGCTGTAAAGCTTCACGCCGAGGCGCTTGGAGGTGGAGTCGCGGCCGTTGGAGGAAGTGCCGCCGCCTTTCTTTGTTGCCATGGTGGGAGGACGTTAAGGGTTAAGCAGAGATGGACTCGACCTTGATCACCGACAGTTCCTGGCGGTGGCCGCGGCGGCGGTAATAGCCCTTGCGGCGGCGGTGCTTGAAGATGTCGATCTTCTCGCCGCGCTTGTTCTCAAGGATCTTGGCGGTGACCTTCGCGCCGGCGACGGTCGGGGTGCCGATCTTGGCGGAGGCGCCTTCGCCGACCAGGAGGACCTGGTCGAACGTGAGGACGTCGCCTTCGTTCTTACCAGGGTACTGGTTAACGATGAGGATGTCGCCCTGAGTGACGGTGAATTGGCGACCGGAGGTGATAAATGTGGCCTTCATGGCTGTCGGAAGGTCGGAGCAAACGGACTGGAGGGGGGTTGGCAAGGGGAATTGTCGGGTGATTCGGGTTAGGGGTAGGGTTAGGGGCAGGGGTGGGGGAGGATATGAGAGAGGGGTGGGGGTAGGGGTAGTCGTTTTTGGGGTTAAATCAGGCTAAAGAGGGGGTGCCGGGGTGGTTAGGCCTTCCCAGCCGGGGGGACGTGCTTAATTCTTGGGGCATGAACCCATTTTACCAAGGCGGTCAGTTTGAGGAGCCGATCGATGCCGATGCGGCCCTCTCCAAGGAGCTGACCCGGAACCTGTCGGCGGGTCCGACCATCCATGCCACGGCCTTCGTCCACTCCAAGGCGGTCGTCATCGGCAACGTGACCGTCCGCGCGAAGGCCAGCGTCTGGCCCTGCGCGGTGCTCCGCGGTGACATCGCCCCGATCGAGGTGGGCGAAGGCAGCAACATCCAGGACGGCGCCGTGGTGCATGTCGCCGACGGCCTGCCGGCCAAGGTCGGCGCGCGCGTCACGGTCGGCCACCTGGCGATGATCCACGCGTGCGTGATCGGCGACGAGTGCCTGATCGGCATGCACGCCACCATCCTCGACGGCGCGGTCATCGGCGCGCGCTCCATCGTGGGCGCGAACGCGCTCGTCACCAAAGGCACGCAGGTGCCGCCCGGTTCGCTCGTCATGGGTTCGCCGGCCAAGGTCATGCGTGCGCTCACGGCCGACGAACAGGCCGCTCTGCCGGGCTGGGCCGAGAAATACGTCAAGGTCGCCGCGCATCACCGTCGTTTCGATTGAGCGTCGTCGCCGCCAGTCAGGTCGTGCTTGAGGGCGAGGCGTGGCGGGCCCGTCGCGCCGCCCATGAGGCGCGCGCGGACCGGCTCGTCGACGCGCGCCGCGAGCGCGCCCGCAAGGGCGTGCCTGATCCCGTCGAGGATTTCCTCTTCACCTATTATCCTTTCCGTCTGGCCGCGATGCGCCGCTGGACGCCGGGCGCCGGCGTCGCGCTGGCCGACGCCGACGAACTCGTCGACGGCCGCCGGTTTCTGCGCGGCACGGACGGCTACGTGCGCGTGGCCTTGCCTGACGCGGCGCAGGCCGGGCGTCTCGACTTCAGCCTGCGGCTCTGCCGGGCCGTCGCGGCGCGCCCCGCTTTCCACGGCTGCTTCGGATTACACGAATGGGCGATGGTCTACGGAGAAGCCGAGCAACGCCGGCACGCCTCTTGGCCCTTGCGGCTCGGCGCGGAGGGCACCGACGCCGTCGTGCGGGCGATGCCCGTGCGCTGCACGCATTACGACGCCTTCCGTTTCTTCACCCCGGGCGCCCGGCCGCTGAACAAACTCGCGCCCACGCTCGAGGCGCGGGTCGAGAACGAGCAGCCCGGCTGCGTGCACGTCACGATGGATCTCTTCAAGTGGGCGATGAAGGCGCAGCCGTGGGTCTCGGCCGAGCTCGCCGCCGACGCGTTCGAACTCGCGCACGTCGCCCGGTCCGTCGACATGCGGGCCAGCCCTTACGACTTCTCCGCGATCGGCCTGAAGCCGATCACGGTCGAGACCGCCGAAGGCCGGAGCGAATACGAAGCCGAGCAGCGGCGGTTGTCGGCCCTGGCCGAGCCCGTGCGGGCGCGGCTCATCGCCGAACTCGAGCGTGCGCTCGCCTGACGCGTAGGCGCAAAAAAGGCGGACCGGGCGGTCCGCCTTTTTTGGTCTGATTCAGCCGCTCAGAGGCGCTCGACGACGAGGTCCTTGTAGTCGACCTTGCAGCCCGGGTCGTGGGCCTGGATGGCGAAGGTGCCGTGGCCGAGCTTGCGGCCGGGCATGCCCTTCGGCGGGGTCCAGTCCTCGGGCTGGGTGAAGTCGACGGTCTGCTTGCCGTTGATCCAGATCTGGATGCGCTTGCCTTCGACGCGGATGCGGTAGTCGAACCACTCGTTGTCCGGCGCGGCGGGCGTGTTGAGGACGTCGCGGACGGCGTAGAGGCCGCCGGTGCGCTTGATGTCCTTGTGGCTGCCGTTGACCTGGCACTCGTAGCCCTGGGAGGGCCAGCCCTTGTCTTCGTAGGCCGTATGGAAGTAGAGGCCCGAGTTGGCGCCCGGGTAGGTCTTCACCTTCGCCTTGAAGTCGAAGTTCGTGAAGTCGGCCTTGCCGTCGGCGCCGACGAAGAAGAGGTGGCCCTGACCGCCGCGGATCTGCAGGACGCCGTCCTCGATCTTGTAGGTGCCTTCGGGGGAGTTCTTGGAAGCCTTCCAGCCGGCGAGGGACTTGCCGTCGAACATCTGGATCGATTCGCCGGCGAAGGCGGCGTACGAGCTCAGGAAGAGCGCGGCCGTGGCCAGCAGCGTGGTACGGAGGGGGGAGGAGGTGCTCATGGGGTGAGCCTCCAACCAATCCTTTTCCCGCCGGGTGGCAAAGATTAAGTGAACACCTTGATGCCGGCCTCGCGCATCTCGAGCAGGCGCTTCTTCAGCGTCGAACGGTTGATGCCGAGGATCATCGCGGAGCGCAGCTGGTTGCCACGGGTCTCCTCCATCGCCCGCTTGATCATCTCCGTCTCGATGGTCGTCAGGATCGACTTGCCGTCGCCGACGCGGCCCTGCTTGTAGATGGCGTCGTAGGCGGAGCTGACGCCGAGGGAAGTCTCGACCGGGGCGCTGGTCGCGGCGGCGGGGCCGGCGGCGGCGGTGGCGGGAGCCGGGGCGGCCGGCTTGCGCGGATTGAGGACGTCCTGCGGGAGGTCCTTCGGGAGGATGGTCTCGCCCTTGGCCAGCACGTTGGCGCGCTGCACGACGTTCTCGAGTTCGCGCACGTTGCCCGGCCAGTCGTAGGCGAGCAGGGCGTCGAGGGCCTCGTCGGAAAGGCGCTTCGGCTTGAGCTTCTTGGCCGCGGCCTGTCGCTGCAGCATGTAGTCGACGAGCAGGGGCACGTCGCCCTTGCGGTGGCGCAGCGCGGGCAGGCGGATGCGGAAGACGTTGAGTCGGTAGTAGAGGTCTTCGCGGAACTGGCGCGAGGCGACCATGGCTTCGAGGTCCTTGTTGGTCGCGGCGACGAGGCGCACGCTCACCTTGAGGGTCGTCGTGCCGCCGACGCGCTGGATCTCGCCTTCCTGGATGGCGCGCAGGACCTTGGTCTGCGTGGGCAGGGACATGTCGCCGATCTCGTCGAGGAAGATCGTGCCGCCGTCGCAGAGTTCGAACTTGCCGGGCTTCTGGTTGGTCGCGCCGGTGAAGGCGCCCTTCTCATGGCCGAAGAGTTCGGACTCGATGAGGTTCTCGGGGATCGCGGCGCAGTTGACGGCGAGGAACGGGCCCTTGGCGCGCAGGGAGTGCTGGTGGATGCAGCGGGCGACGAGCTCCTTGCCCGTGCCGCTTTCGCCGGTGATGAGCACGGTGGCGTCGCTCGCCGCGACCTGGCCGATGGACTTCAGGACTTCCTGCATCGGTTCGGAACTGCCGACGATGCCTTCCTTGTAGTCGGCCGGGTTCACGAGCATGCGCGTCGAACGCGTCGCTGACGCGAGGTCGCGACGGGCGGAAAGGGCCTTGTCGACGAGCGCGATCAGCTTCGCCTGATCGAACGGCTTCATCACGTAGTCGTACGCGCCGAACTTCATCGCCTCGATCGCGGTCTGCGTCGTGCCGAAAGCGGTCATCAGGATGACCATCGCCTGCGGCTGCGCGCCACGGAGCATCTGCAAGGTCTCGATGCCGGTCATGCCGCCCATGCGGTTGTCGAGGAGGATGACGTCGGGCTGTTCGCGCTTGGCGGCGACGACGCCGGTCTCGCCGCTGTCTGCTTCGATCACCGTGTGACCGAGGCCCGCGAGCGCGCGACGCAGCGAGTAGCGAAGGTCCTTGTCATCATCGATGACCAGGACTTTGGCGTTCGGGGCGGCGGGGTTGGCACTCATGATGAGTAAAAGTAGGCAGAATCCGTGCCAGTAGATGACGTCTCCCTAAAATGACCTAATACGGACTTTCGGCAACCTATTTATGCCTAAATTTAAGCAAACCCGTACCGACAGACCCCTTGCTAACGAAAAATTCGGCGTAATTGTCGATTTCATGTCTCGTTGGCTCAAACGCGGGGTGTGGGCGGCTTTCACTCTCTTGGCGTTATTCTTCGTCGGCTCCAACGCCTGGCTCTGGTCCGCCGGGTGGGGACGGCTCGTCGCGACGACGGATGAGATTCCGGCCGGGGCGGTCATGGTCCTGCTCGGCACGGATGAGTTTGTGCACGGAACGCAGGAGCACTCCGGCACGTTTCGTCCGCGGATTGCCGCCGCCGCGGAGCTCGCCCGTTCAGGCCGGGTGAAGCTCGTCGTGACTTCCGGGACCGCCGTCCATGCGCGCGTGATGGCCGAACGCCTGCGTTCGGCCGGCGTCACCTGTCCGATCGTCGAAGACCCTTACGGCTGGCGCACGCTGGATTCCGTGCAGCGGGCGAAGGCCTATTATCCCGGCGACCACATCGTGTTCGTCTCGCAAGGCTGGCATTGCGTCCGCGCGCTCTGGCAGGCCGACCGAGCCGGCCTGCGCTCCACGGCTTATCCGGCCGCGTTCGGCGAAGGCTGGCGTCCGGTGATGAGCAGCTTGCGTGATTGCTTCGCCAAGCCGAAGGCGGTGCTCGACCTCTGCCTGGGCAATCCGCTCACCGCGCCCGTGCCGGCGGACCAAGGCAACGTGCCGCATCGCTGAGTCAGGCGCGCTCGTGCCGGCCGTCGGGCCGGCGCGTCAGCACGCCGCGGATCTCCATCATCGTCAGGGCCACCGCCGCCTCGGCGACGGCGCAGTCCGCGAGCGCGGCGAGGCTCTCGGCGTCCTGCGCGGCCCCGCCGGCGAAATGCGGCAGCCAGCGGGCGAACTCCGGCGGGTCGGTCACCAACGCCAAGGCCGGCTGGTCGCGGCTTTCGCCTAGTTCGGTCAGGATGTCGTCCACGGATGACACGAGCGTCGCGCCGTCGCGGATGAGCGCATGGCAACCGCGGCTCGCGGGACTGTCCGCGCGGCCGGGCACGGCGCAGAGCGTCCGGCCGAGGTCGCCTGCGAAGCGTGCGGTGATCATGCTGCCGCCGTCGACGTCGGTCTCGACCACGACCATCACGCGGACGAGACCCGCGACGATGCGGTTACGCTGCGGGAAAGTCTGCCGGTCCGCCGGCCGGCCGAGCGGGAATTCGGAGAGCACGCAACCGTCGGCCTTCATCCGTGCCCGGAGGCGGACAGCTTCCGGCGGGAACGTCAGGTCGAGTCCGTGGCCGACGACCGCCGCGGTGCGTCCCGCGGCGTCGAGCGCGCCTTCGTGCGCCGCGGTGTCGATGCCGCGGGCCAGACCGCTGACGACCCACCAGCCGTGCTTGGCCAGGTCGCGCGCGAAACTGCGCGCGAGCGAGGCCCCGTAGGTCGTGCAATAGCGCGAGCCGATGATGCCGACCGCGCGTTCCGTCGGGAAGTTCTCACCTTCCGCGTAAAGTACGAGCGGCGGATCCCAGAGCCGGGCCAGCGGCGCGGGCCAGACGTCGTCGGTTTCGCTCAGGAGCCGGAAGCCCAGGTCACGGACGCGCCCCATCTCCGCCGCCCAGTCGAAGTCGCGCGCGGCGATGGCGGCCGCCACGGGACGGCTGATGCCCTCGACCTTGGCGAGATGTTCCGCCGGGGCGCCGAGCGCCACGGAGAGTTCGCCGCCGAAGGCCTCGCGCAGGCGCCGGACCGTGACCGGGCCGACGCCCTTGAGTCCGTTGAGCAGGAGGCGTTGCGCGAGCGGGTCGGTCGGGATCGGCTGCATCCCGTCAGCCAGTCGGCCCGGTTCAGCCGCGCAAGACCGGGGAAAGCCCAGCGAGGAGCTCGGTGGTTCTCACCGCTTCCTCCCCGTGGTTATCCCTCAGCCAGTCGGCGGCCCGCGCATGCCAGGTCGTCGCCAGCACCACCGCGTCGAAGGCCGTCAGGCCGAGTTCGGAACAGCGGGCCAGCACCGAGGCGACGATGCCCGCGAGGAGATCGCCGGAGCCACCGCGGGCGAGCACCGGGCCGCCGAAGGGGATGTGAAGCACGCGCAGTCCGTCGGTGACGCAGGTCAGCGGGCCTTTGAGCACGACGATGGTCTGCGTGCGACGGGCGTAGGCGCGGGCCGCGGCCACGGACGCGACGCGACCGCTGAGACGTTTGAACTCGCCGGCGTGCGGCAGGAGCACGCGGACCTTCATGCCCGACGAGGCCTTGATGACCACCGGACGGAGCGCGTCGGCGTCGAGGACCAGGGCCGACTTGGCCGCGGCGGCGAGCGCCCCGATGAGCTTCACCGCTTTCTCGCCCATGCCCGAGCCGAGCAGGACCACGTCCTTGTCCGCCAGGAGCGGGCGGAGTTCTCGCAGGTTCGTCGATGCGAGCGAGCCGTCCCGTCCGGTGCGGCGGCCGCGCCACATCGCTTCGGGATACGCGACGGCGGCTTTCGCCCGCACGGATTCCGGCAGGCAGGTCGTGACCAGCGCCGCGCCTGAACGCAGGGCCGCGGCGGTATTCATGATGACCGCGCCGGGCATGCGCTCGGAACCCCCGATGATCATCAGCCGGCCCTGGTGACGTTTATCGCTGCGGGCGCGGCGCGGTCTGGTGAGCGGCGCGAGGGCGGCGGCGGTCACGCAGGCTTCTTCGGTCTCGCCGAGGGGCAGGCCGATATCGAGGACGCGGAGGCGGCCGACGAAGCGGGCGGCCTTCGGCGCGAGCAGCGGACGTTTCAGGCAACCGATCGACACCGTCAGGTCGGCGCGGAAGGCCGGGCCGGTCGAATCGTCGCCGAGGCCGCTCGGCAGATCGACCGCGATGCGCAGGCCTCGGAGCTTGTCCGTGTCGCGGAGGAAGCGCCGCATCTCGGCGGAGAGCGGAGCCCGGAAACCTTGGCCGAGGATGCCGTCGAAGATCAGACAGAACTCTTGGGCGGCGAGCTGGCGGAGGTTGGCCGCGGCGACGAGGCCGATGCGCACGCCTTGCTTACGGACGGCCCATGCGCGCTGGGCTTGGGCGCGGGCCGGACCGCCTTCGGCGAAGACCGCGACGATCTCCGTGCCGGCGCGGGCGCAGTGCAGGGCGGCGAGGAAGGCGTCGGCTCCGTTATTTCCTTTGCCGGCCAGTACCAGGATGCGCTTCGGCTTTCGGCCCAGGAGCGAGAGCGCGGCATCACCGACGCCGCGGGCGGCGACGTTCATCAGCTGCCAGGAAAGTTTCGCATCACCCGCCAGGAACGCCGCTTCGGCGGCCGCGGCTTCGGCGCAGGAGAGGACCGGCAGGCGGGCGGTGGTGGTCATGTGTCAGCGGACCAGCACCGCGAAGGCCTGCGCGAGCGTGTCGGTGTGCGTGAGCGAGATCAGCAGGCGGGAGGCGTCGCGGGCGGCGAGGAGGGCGCGGGCCTTGTCGTCGAGTTCGACGACCGGTTCCCCTTCCGGGCCGTTGAGGACGCCGATGCTCGTCAGGGAGAGTTCCGCGCCGATGCCGGTGCCGAAGGCCTTGCTGGCGGCTTCCTTGGCGGCGAAGCGGGCGGCCAGCGAAGGATAGGGGTCGGCTTTCGCCAGACAGAGTTTCTGCTCCGCGGGCGTGAAGACCTTGTCGAGGAAGGCGGCGCCATGCTTGAGGTGCGCCGAGCGGATGCGGTCGACCTCCGTGAGGTCCACGCCGACGCCGAGCACGTTGCCGCCTTCGAGGTTCATGCCTGCCTGGCCAGATGGCCCTTCATCTCCGCGACCGCGCCCCGGATGCCCGTGAAGAGAGCGCGCGCGACGATCGAGTGGCCGATGTTCAGCTCGTGCAGGTGCGGCAGCGTGAGGACCGCGCGGATGTTGTCGTAATTGATGCCATGGCCGGCGTTCACGGTCAGCCCATGGCGATGGGCGAGCTCGCAGCCGGCGCGGAGGCGTGCGAGTTCGGCCTCTGCGGCCGGGGATTCCCAAGCGTTGGCGAAAGCCCCCGTGTGGAGTTCGATGACCGGGGCGCCGACGGCGACGGCGGCTTCGATCTGCGGAGCGTCCGGTCCGATGAACAACGAGACCTCGATGCCGGCGGCCTTCAGGGCGTGGGTCGTCTCACGGACGCGGGCGAGCTGCCCGGCGACGTCGAGGCCGCCTTCGGTCGTGACCTCTTGGCGGGATTCCGGGACGAGGCAGACCGCCGCCGGCTTAAGCTGCAGGGCGAAGGCGGTCATCGCGGGCGTGCAGGCCATCTCGAGGTTGAGACGGACGCCGGGGATCGCGGCGATCGCATGGACGTCGGCGTCCTGGATGTGCCGGCGGTCCTCGCGCAGGTGCAGCGTGATGCCGTCGGCGCCGCCCGCGAGGGCTTCGCGCGTGAACGCCACCACGTCCGGCTCGGCGTGAGGCGACAGATGGGCTCCGCGGTAACGCGCCTGACGGAGCGTCGCGGCGTGGTCGATGTTGACGCCAAGGAGGAGGGGACGGGAGGACATCGGACTGGGGAGGCAAGCAATACCTGTCGGTGGGCCGGGGTCAAAGGGAACCGCAAAGGCTCCGGCTCAACCCGCGGCCTTTTTGACGAGCCCGCGTTCCAAGGTGAGCCGGAGCGAGGGCGCCGTGGGCGACTTCTTCAGCTTGGCGAGGGACTCCGGGTCGCCGGCGTGGACCAGCTGGCCGCCGGCGTTGCCGCCTTCCGGACCGATCTCGATCACCCAGTCCGCCTCGGCGATCACGTCGGGGTGATGCTCGATGACCACGACCGTATGGCCTTGGTCGACGAGCGCGTGGAGGAGTTCGATCAGGCGACGGCAGTCCGATTGGTGCAGTCCGATGGTCGGCTCTTCGAGGATGTAGAGGTTCGGGCGGATCTCGCCGCGCGAACGTTCGCGGAAGGTCGGCAGGCCTTGGGCGAGTTCGCTGACGAGCTTGAGGCGCTGCGCTTCGCCGCCGGAGAGCGTCGGGCTGCTCTGGCCGAGCGTGAGGTAGCCCAGGCCGGTCTTCACCATCAGCCCGCAGAGGTCGCCCAGCTTTGCATCGAAGGACAGGAACGCCGCCGCTTCTTCGAAGGTCATCGCCAGCAGGTCCGCGGCGGACTTGCCGTTCCAGCGGATCGCTTTCGCGGCCGAGCCGTAACGCGTGCCCGCGCATTCTTCGCACGGCACGTAAGTGTCGGGCAGGAAGCTCATCTCGAGCTTGATGCGGCCCGCGCCGGAGCACGCTTCGCAACGTCCGCCGGAAGTGTTGAAGGAGAAGAAGCCAGCGCCATGACCGCGGATGGCGGCTTCCGGGAGCGAAGCGAGCCGTTCGCGGATGAGGTCCCAGGCGCCGACGTAGGTCGCCGGCGTCGAGCGCGGCGTCTTGCCGATCGGTTCCTGGTCGACGACCACCAGTTGACGGAAGCCCTTGAGTCCGGACAGGGTGCCGAAGGCCGGCTTACCCTCGTGCGAGACCACGCTGAGCGCCTCCTTGCCCGTGAGTCCGTCCTTCTTCTTCGCGATGGCCGCACGGATCGCGGGCGCGAGGAGGTCGGTCACGAGCGTGGACTTGCCGGCGCCGGAGACGCCGCAGACGACGGTCAGGCGGCCGACCGGAATCTGGACGTCGAAGCCCTTGAGGTTGCGGAGCGAAGCATCCTTGAGGCGGACCCAGGCCGCCGGAGCGCCCTTGCCGGAGATCTGTCGACGCGCGCCGCGGAGAGGGTGAGGGATGGCCTCTTTCAGAAAGCGACCCGTCACCGAGTCGGCGCGTTTCTCGAGCGCGGCGGCGGTGCCTTGGGCGACGATCTCGCCGCCGTGCACGCCGGCGCCCGGACCCATGTCGACGACCAGGTCGGCCGCGCGCATGGTGTCTTCGTCGTGCTCGACGACCAAGACCGTGTTGCCGCGGTCGCGCAGTCCCTTGAGCGAGCCGATGAGCCGGTCGTTGTCGCGCGGGTGCAGGCCGATGCTCGGTTCGTCCAGGACGTAGAGCGCGCCCGAGAGAGTCGAACCGAGTTGTGCCGCGAGACGGATACGCTGGGCTTCGCCGCCGGAGAGCGTGTCGGCGCCGCGATCGAGCGCGAGGTAGCCGAGGCCGACCGAATCGAGGAAGCGCAGGCGAGCGGCGATCTCCGGGAGGAGGGCGCCGACGATGGCTTTCTCGCGCGCCTCGAGCTTGAGGCCGGAAAGGAACGCGAGGGACTCGTCAGGCTGCAGGCGGAG
The DNA here is from genome assembly GCA_030725715.1 of Opitutales bacterium. Classification (GTDB taxonomy): domain Bacteria; phylum Verrucomicrobiota; class Verrucomicrobiia; order Opitutales; family UBA953; genus UBA953. The sequence goes on along the minus strand of JANRFG010000018.1, from coordinate 267,852 downwards.
CAGTCCGGGCAGGGACAGCGAGCGTCCCTTCGGACCGGCGAGCTTCACGGAGCGGCCGATCGGGCCGAGTCGTTCGCCGTGGCAGGTCGGGCAGGCCGCTTCGCCGACGCGGTCGGCGATCGCGTTCTCATTGATCGACTCTTCTTCGTCGGAGGAGAACGTCGTGACCTCGAGGCCGTGGCCGCGGCAGTCCGGACACCAGCCGCGCGGCGAGTTCCAGGAGAGATGCTTCGGATCGACTTCGGGGAAAGATTCGCCGGTGGCCGGATCGCTGCGCGACGTCGACAGATAGGCGACCTGACGCCCGTCGGGAGCGAGGAGCACGCACGCGTTCTTACCGGCTGCCAGCGCCTGACGAACGAGCGTGCGGAGGGCCTTCTCGCCGGACTCTTCGGTCTCGTCTGGAAGGAGGATGAGCCCGTCGGCGCGAAGTTCGCCGAAGACCGCGTCGACGTCGTGCTCGGAGTAGCGGTCGAGGCCTTCGAAGCCGTCGACCTTGAGCAGCTTGCCGTCGCAGCGGAGATGGCGCAGGCCTTTCGTCTCGGCCCACTCCGCCAGCGGTCGGTGATGGCCCTTGCGGGCGCGGACGAGCGGGGCGGCGATGAGGAGCGAACCCCTCTTCAAGGACTTCGCCTGTTTGGCGACCAGGCGGACGACCGCGTCTTCGGTCATCTCCTCGAGCGGTTCGCCGGTCGTCGGGCTGTGCAGCACCCCGGCGCGCGCGAAGAGCACGCGGAGGTATTGGGCCACTTCGGTGACCGTCGCCACCGTGGATTTCGCCGAGCCGCGCGTCACGCGTTGTTCGATCGCGACCGTGGGCGGCAGGCCCGTGAGCGAATCGATGTCGGGCTTCGGGAGCTGTTCGACGAACTGGCGGGCGTAGGCCGAGACGCATTCGAGGAAGCGACGCTGCCCTTCGGCGAAGAGGATGTCGAAGGCCAGGGACGATTTGCCGGAGCCGGACACGCCGGTCATCACCGTCAGCGAGCCGTGCGGGATCTCGAGCGAGACATCCTTGAGGTTATGTTCGCGCGCGCCGCGGAGGGAGATCGAGGTCGGGCGGGGCTTGCTCGGCGTCGTCGAGGCGGAGGCGAACGCGTCGTCCCCTTGGGCGAGGAAGCGGCCCGTCACCGTGCCGGCCTGGGCGACTTCCGCGGGGGTGCCTTCGGCGACGAGGCGTCCGCCGGCCGGGCCGGCTTCCGGTCCCATCTCAAGCAGCCAGTCGCAGGACTTCAGCACGTCGAGGTGGTGTTCCACCACGATGAGCGAGTGGCCGGCTTCGGTCAGGCGATGGAGCAGGCCCACCAGGCGGGACACGTCTTCGCGGTGGAGGCCAGTCGTCGGTTCGTCGAGGAGCAAGAGCGCGCCGCTCTTGCGGGCGTCGATCTTGGAAAGGTAGCGGACCAGCTTGAGGCGCTGCGCTTCGCCGCCGGAGAGCGTCGTGAGCGGCTGGCCCATCGAGAGGTAGCCGAGACCGACTTCTTCGAGGCAGGCCAGCTGGGCGGAGGCGGGCGTGCGTTCGCCGAGGAACTTGCGCGCCTCGGTGACCGACATCGCGAGCAGGTCGCCGACGGACTTCCCGTCGTATTGGAAGCTCAGCACCTCGTCGCGGAAGCGTTTGCCGTTGCAGGACGGGCAGGGCAGCGCGACGTCCGAGACGAACTGCATCTCGACCGTCTCCCAGCCTGCGCCGCCGCAGCGTTCGCAGCGGCCTTCGCCGGCGTTGAAGGAGAAGTGCGAGGGCGTGAGCCCGGCGGCCTTCGCTTCCGGAGAGTTGCCGAGCAACGTGCGGATCGCGTCCCAGGCGCCGACGTAGAGCGCCGGGTTGGAGCGCGGCGTGCGGGTCGCCGGGGATTGGTCGACGAGCGCGACCTCCGCCGGTTCCTTATCGAACTTCACCCACTTCAGTTCCGCCGCTTCGTCGCCCGATTCCGGGTCACGTCGGCCGATGACCTGGTGGAGCAGCGTGGATTTGCCTGAGCCCGAGACGCCGCAGAGTCCGACCATACGGCCGAGCGGGATCGAGCAGCTGAAGTCGCGGAGATTGTTGACCGTCGCGCCGCTGACGCGGAGCCGAGGAGTCGTGTCGCCGATTGGCCGCGGGGCGCGCGTCTCGGGCGTGCGGCGGCCGGAGAGCCAGTTGCCCGTCGCGGATTCCTTGACCTTCAGGATGCCCTTCGGGACTCCTTGGTAGAGGAGGTGCCCGCCTTCGGCGCCGGGTCGCGGGCCGATCTCGATCAGCCAGTCCGCCGCGCGCATCACCGACTCGTCGTGTTCGACCACCACGACCGTATTCCCTTGGTCGACGAGGCTGCGGAGGATCCCGACCATGCGGGCCAGGTCGCGGGCGTGCATGCCGACGCTCGGTTCGTCGAGGACGAAGACCGTGTCCGCCAGGCAGGCGCCGAGGCAGGAAGTCAGGTTGACGCGCTGGACTTCCCCGCCGGAGAGCGTGCGGGATAAACGGTCGAGCGCGAGGTAGCCGAGGCCGACCGCCTCGAGGTAGCCGAGGCGCGCGAGGATGGCCTCGAGCGCGTGGTCGGCGGGGTGGCGTGAATCCTTGGGCGCGAGCGGCGCGAGCATCGCGCGCAGGTCCGAGACCGGTGATGCGTAGAGTTCGGGCAGCGTCCTGCCCTGCCAGCGCCAGAAGAGCGATTCCTCGCGGAAGCGCCTTCCCTGGCACTTCGGGCAGGACTCGTAGGCGCGCCAGCGGGAGAGGAAGACCCGCACGTGCATCTTGTAGGTCGTGCCTTCCAGCCAGCGGAAGAAACCGCGCACGCCGTACCACATCGAATCATAGGAACCCTGGACGTAGCCCGGCTCGCCGTGCTCGACGAATTTCCGGTGCGCCGCGGAAAGCTTCTTCCACGGCACATCCATCGGGATGCCCGCCTTGCGGCAGGCGCGTGTCAGGTCTTTCTGCGATTCGCCGTAGACCGTCCCTTGGAACGGCGCGATCGCGCCTTCCGCGAGCGTCAGCGCCGGATTCGGGATGATCTTGTGCCAGTCGAGTCCGATGACGCGGCCGAAGCCGCGGCACTCCGGGCATGCGCCGACGGGTGAATTGAAGGAGAAGAGCGCGGGCGAGGCCGGGCGGAACTTGCGTCCGTCGACCGGCGATTCGAGCACCTCGCTGTAACGCGAAAGCTCATTTCCTTGGTCGTCGAGCAGGCGGAGACGGGCGCCGCCGAGACGGAAGGCCGCGAGGGCCGCCTCGTGGAAGCGCGAGGCCTGGTCGGGGGCGATCGTCACGCGGTCCTGGATGACCAGCAGTTCCGTCGCGTCGGCGGGGATCTCGTCCTCCGTGAGGCGGATGCGGCGGCCCGCGGCGAAGGCGCGGCTGAAGCCCGCCTTGGCGAATTCTTCGGCGATGGTCGGCCAGCCCAGCGATGCCGGCTTGGCGACCGCGAACGCGAGCGAAAGCGACTGCCCCGGGAAGCGCGCGAGCGAATCCGACCACGCGGCGTCGGGCCCGCGCGGGACGATCACCTGGCCGCTGGCCGGGTCGACGAGCTCGGCGCGGTGCGCGAACCAGACTTTGAACCAGTCGCAGAGTTCGGTCATCGTGCCGACCGTCGAGCGCGACGTGCGGACCGCGTTGCCCTGCTTGATGGCGACGGACGGGCGGACGTTCTCCGCGGAGTCGAGCGCCGGAGAGGGCAGCAGTTCGAGGAACTGACGGACGTACGGGCTGAACGTCTCGACGTAGCGGCGCTGCCCTTCGGCGTGCAGCGTATCGAAGACCAGGGAGGATTTGCCCGCGCCGCTGAGGCCCGTCACCACGACCAGCTTGCCGACCGGGATGTCGACGTCGAAGCCCTTCAGGTTGTTCTGGCGGACGCCGCGGAGGCGGATCGCGTCTGGTCGGGGGGCGGGCATCGGACCCTCCATCGGACACGAATCGCCCCGCTTGGCAAACCCGCTAGCGCACTCGGCACCGAATCACGCTCTGCGGGGTGGCGACCGCCTTGACTTTGATATCATGCGGCTCGTCCGGCAGGCGCGGGATCAGTTGGAAGGCATGCGCGTGGCCCAGGAGGAAGGTCTTGCGGGGAGGCTTGGCCAGCAGCCGGTCATAGAAGCCGCCGCCGAACCCGAGGCGCCGGCCGGCGCCGTCGAAGCCCAGGCCCGGGACGAGGATCAGGCCGACGTCGGCCAGCGTCGCGACCGGGGCGGCGGGTTTCGGTTCGCGGATGCCGAGACGCGAGGGCTGGAGCGCGCCGAGGTCGGTGACCTCATGGAGGACGAGCGTCGTCTTGTTCGTCACGCGTGGGAGCAGGAGCCGCTTCCCCTCGAGGAGGGCGAGCGCGAGGAGGGCGTCGGTCGGCAGTTCGCCGCCGAAGGAGGCGTAGAGGCAGACCGTCTTCGCCTGCTTCCACTCCGGGAGCTGCGTGATCAGCCGGGCGGCCTCGTCGCCCGCGACCTGCAGTTCACGCGCCGTCAGCGCGGCGCGGCGGGCCTTCAGTTCCGCGCGCAGGGTCTGCTTGGCGGCGCGGGCGTCCATGCGCTCAGAAAAGCCGGTTGAGCGTCAGAGTCAACAGGACGACCGGCAGGTAAAGGATCGAGGCGATGAAGAGCGGCTTCGCGACCGCGGCCCGGCGCTGCGGGAGGGCGAACTCGAGGGTCAGCTTGAAGAACCAGGCGCCGGCCAGGAAGGAGACCCAGACGTAGGGGCTGGTCCAGTCCGGGAAGAAGTTCGTCGCGATCGCGCCGGCCACGACGACCATCGGCAGGATGAAGGCCAGCGCCCAGACCGACGCCGAGCGGCCGGACGGATCGTCGACCGTGGCCACCTTGAAGCCGCCGCGGACGTAGTCTTCGCGGCACATCACCGCGAGGGCCATGAAGTGCGGGATCTGCCAGCAGAAGAGCAGCGCGAAGAGCAGCCAGCCCATGCGGTCGATGTGGCCGAGCTTGGCCGCCGTGCCGATGATCGGCGGGATCGCGCCCGGCAGCGAGCCCACGAGCGTGCACCAGGACGTCAGCGTCTTGAGCGGCGTGTAGAGGAGCAGGTAGGAGAACGCGGTCGCGGCCGTGAGGGCGCCGGCCAGCGGGTTGGCGCCGAACCACACGAGGCCGACGCCGGCGACCAGCAGCATCAGCCCGAAGAGCAGGGCGGCGCCGGGGCGGATGATCCCGGCGGGGATCGGACGATTGCGCGTGCGCTCCATCTTCGCGTCGGCGTCGCTCTCCCACCACATGTTGACCGCGCCACAGCCGCCGGCCGCGAGGGCCGTGCCGAGGGCGAGGGAGACGAGCACCTTGGCGTCGGCCGGCTGCGCGGGCGCGCTGCAGAAATAGCCGGCGAGCGAGGTCAGGACGGAGAGGAACGACAGCCGGGGCTTGGTCAGCTCCCAGTAGGCGGCAGGCACGGATCCGGCGCGTTCGCTCATCGGTCTTGTCGTGGCGGGTTTACGCGCAGGGTTAAAGGCAAATCCGTCGCGCCGGCTCAGGCGGCGACGGTCCGCGCGCGGCGATGCGCGAGGGCGACCGCGGCGCAGAGCGAGGAGAACAGCGCGGCGCCCACGACGAGGTGGACGGTGCGGACGTGCGGGTTGTCGTAGAGGCGGAGGCTCAGGATACCGAGGAGGACCTGCAGGCCCAGCAGGCCGACGAGGGAGGCCCAGCGCAGGAACGGATAGCCGTGGCGGGCCAGCCGGTAGGCGAAGAAGAGCACGGCCGAGGCCGCCAGCAGGGCGCCGCCGCGGTGGGCGAGGTTGACCCACCAGAGCACGCCGTCGCCGACCGAGGGGATGAACAGCCCTTGGTCGGGGGAAGTGACCCAGGCGGTGAAGCGACCTTGGCGCATGACCGCGCCGCCGACGATGACCGCCAGCGTGAGGCCTGCCGCCCAGCGGCCGGCGCGGAAGGGCGCGGGGTCTTCGCCGCGGCCCGCGCGGTGCCAGGCGGCGCTGTGGGCGAGGGCGATGAAGGCGAGGAGCGCGAGCGTGAGCTGGGCGTTGACGGCGTGACCGACGGCGAAGGCCGCGGCCTTGACGTTGCCGTCGCCGCCGATGTTCAGCTGGTCGAGGAGCACGCGCAGGCCGCCGAGCATGCCTTGCAGCACGACGAGGCCGACGAGCGCGTACGCCGCGCGGCGGACGACGGTCCGCGTCTCGCGCAGGCGGTGCGCGACGGCGATGACCACGCAGAGCAGGCCGAGGCCCGTGGCCGCGAGGCGATGCGAGTGTTCGGCGAACTTATCGATCTCCGTGAGCCAGCCCGGGGGATTGATGGAGCCGTTGGACAGCGGCCAGTCCAGGAAGGCCATGCCGGCCTGGATGCTGGTCGTGAAGCCGCCTGCCTGGAGCACGAGCACCGACCACGCCAGCGTGAGCAGGCACAGTCCGAACAGACGTCGGTCGGGCGCGGCGGATTCCGGCTGGGTCATGCCTTCATCTCAAGGGACAACCCGGACGGCGCAAATCCCAAGCACGCATATCCCGCTTCTTAAGCCCCGCCGATGGGGCTCATCAGGAACCCGCGGTGAGCCGGCCGAACGCGCGGATCTTGCCGACCAGGTTCGTCAGGCCGTTGCGGCGGTTCGGGGACAGGTGCTGGGTGATGCCCACGGCCGAAAGGAAGTCCGCGTCGGTCGCGGCGACCTCCGCCGGCGAGGCGCCGTCGTAGAATTCGCAGACCAGGCTCGCGACGCCCTTCGTGATGAGCGAATCGGCGTCGCAGCGGAAACGGCAGACGCCGTCTTCGAGCGAGGGGATCAGCCAGAGGTTGGACGTGCAGCCTTCGATGAGGAAGGCCTCGAGCTTCAGTTCGGCCGGGAGCGCCGGCGCGGATTTCGCGCGGTCGATCACGTACTGGAACCGTTCGTGGTGGTCGGAGAAAGGTTCGAGCTCGGCGATGAGCTCGGAGCGGCGGCGCGCGAGGTCCATCGGCGGATCAGAAACCGGCGAGGGCTTCGGGGTCGAGGTTGCTGCGCACGAGCGCGTCGCAGGCGGCCTGGAGCTTGCGCTGGCGTTCCGGCGGCAGCTTCGATTCGGTGCGCAGCCACGAGGCGGCTTCCTGCCAGACGAGCGGGGAAGGGCGGCGGAGCGTCAGCAAGGTCTCGAGTTCGTCGGCGACGGAGCGTCGCGTGCCGTAGGCTTCGGTCTGGCCGGCGAGGATGCGGGCGGAGACGTAATCCGCGCGCAGCTGCGAGTGCCGGGGATGTCTGGCGGCGCCGGCCTCGAGGACGCGGACCGCGGGTTCGCCGGCGCGGATCGCGCGTAGGTGGCGGCCGACGGAGCGGTAGGCCTCGGGCCCGAGATCCTTGGCCTTGAGGAACTCCTCCAGGTAGCGGTTGCCCGTGTCGCGGTCGATCTTGGCGGACTTCGGGTCGTTCTTCGGGCGAGCGTGGTGGGCGATGCCGAGCAAGGCCATGACGAGCGGCTCCTTCGCCTTGAAATAGGTGCGGTCGGCGGCGACGATCTGCTGGTACTGCGCGATCGCCTGGCCCGGGTCGGGTCCCCGCACCAGCGCTTCGAGGTGGAGCACCGCGAAGGTCACGCGTTCGAAGCCCTGCTGGCCGGCGGCGATGGCGATCGCGCCGGTGAGTTCGGAATAGCCTTTCTCGGCGGCGAAATTGGCGAGCGCGAGCATCGCGGCCGAGTTCGCGGCGTAGCGGGTGAAGATCAGCTTGAGCTGCTTGTCGAAGTCCTCCTTGAGGCCGAGGCGGTCGAGCAGGTGGAGTTTCTGGATCTGGGGGAAGAATGCGGCTTCATCGAGGTCGATGCGCTCCTGGTTGACCGCCAGGGCGATGCGGCTTTCGCCCAGCAGGATATGGTAGCGGGTGAGCTGCGAGAGGACCGCCTCGCGGGCCGCCCCGCTGAAGACCGAGGTCTTGGATTCCAGCAGGCTGATGGCTTCGCGGGTCTTGCCGCCCTCGAAGAGCGCCCGGGCCTTGAGGAGCAGTCCGCTGGGGAGTTTGTCCAAGCCGCTGGCATTGATGAGATTGACCGCATCCGGGAATTTGCCGGTCCAGTAAAGGGAGGTCGCCGCCGAGAGGGAGAGGGCCTCCCGCATATTGCCGGAGATATTCTTGGAGTTATTGAGCAGTCTAAGGCTGGCTTCGACGACTTCCTGGTCGCGTTCCCTGGCCTGGAGGAACTGGAAATACCGCTCGAGGTAGTCCTTGGTCAGCGGGTCCTCGAGGGGGAGGAAGTCAAGCCCGTGCTGAAGGGTCTGGATCGCATCATCCGTCCGTCCGGCGACAGAATGTAAGAAGTTGGCAAAGAACAACTTAGATTTAGCGCTCCCCGGGTTGCAGCGGACCGCCACCTGCGCCAGACGGAGGGCGTCGTCCATCCTGCCGGCGGCCTGGGCGGCCATCCCTTCCTTCGTGAAGTATTCGGACAGCTGGTTACGATGTTCTTGGAGGATTTGGGCCGATTTTTCAGGCTGATCCTCCAGTTTGGACAGGGATAGGCGGATAATCTGGAGGAGGGCCTTATCCTTGATTAGGTCCGCTTTTACGTAGGTCTGGCGGGCATAACTCAGGATGGCTTCCTTATCCTTGAGGCTGGGGAGGCCGGCCAGGACGATGATTTCGGCGTCTTCGGCCTCTTCCTTGCTGACGGCGCCGAGGGGCGGGGGGGAGGGAGGGGTGGCCGTCTGGGCCAGACCGGTCAGGCAGAAGGCTCCGAGGAGCAGGGAGGCGGTCAGGCGGGTGGGGGGCATGGGCGGGGTTTGAGTAATGGCAGGGGGCTCGAAATTGTCCCGCCAAAAATTCCGGAGGGGGGTGCCGCCGGGAGGGGAGTAAAGAAACCTTAAAATCCCCGCACTTTCCTCTTGCATGAGGGGCCTCGACCCCTATGCCCAAACCCTCTTTTCCCTATTTACCGAGGTCCATGCCTACCATCAACCAGCTCGTCCGTAAACCGCGTGTCCAACCCAAGGCCAAGTCGAAGTCGCCTGCCTTGAACAACTCGCCCTTCCGCCGCGGCGTCTGCGTGCAGGTCATGATCCGCACGCCGAAGAAGCCGAACTCGGCCCAGCGTAAGGTCGCCAAGGTGCGCCTGACGAACGGCCAGGAAGTCATCTCCTACATCCCTGACGAAGGCCATAAGCTCCAGGAGCACTCCGTCGTCCTCGTCCGCGGCGGCCGCGTGAAGGATCTCCCCGGCGTGCGCTACCACATCGTCCGCGGCCCGCTCGACTGCTCCGGCGTCGAGAAGCGTCGTCGCTCCCGTTCCAAGTACGGCGTCAAGCGCCCGAAGGAAAAGAAGGCCTAATCCGTTTCCGACCCTAACACCTCTCAGACCATGTCTCGTCGTCGCAAAGCAGCCAAGCGCGCCCACCTCCCGGACGCCCGTTACGGCTCCCCCCTCATCAGCCAGCTCATCAACGTCGTGATGAAGTCCGGCAAGAAGTCCATCGCCCAGGGCATCGTCTACGGCGCGATCGAGAAGGTCAGCGAAAAGCTGATGAAGGGCAACCCCGTCGAGCTGATGCTCGGCGCCCTCGAGAACTGCCGCCCGAAGCTCGAAGTGAAGAGCCGTCGCGTCGGTGGCGCCACCTACCAGGTCCCGGTCGAAGTCTCCCCTGAGCGCCAGAACAGCATCGCGCTGCGCTGGGTCGCCGCCGCCGCCGCCGGCCGCAAAGGCACCACGATGTCCGAAGCCCTCGCCGCCGAACTCGTCGACGCCTACAACAACACCGGCAACGTGGTGAAGAAGCGCGAAGAGACGCACAAGATGGCCCAGGCCAACCGTGCCTTCGCCCACCTCAAGTGGTAATCCGCAGGTAATTTCCGCAGCCCGTAACCGGTTCCGACCATGGCCAAACTTTCCGAATTCAATTCCGCCTCCCGCGCGTTCCCGCTCGAGCATACGCGCAACATCGGCATCGCCGCGCACATCGACGCCGGCAAGACGACCACCACGGAGCGCATCCTCTTCTACACCGGCGTGGTGCACAAGATGGGCGAAGTCCATGACGGCAACGCCACCACCGACTGGATGGAGCAGGAGCGCGAGCGTGGCATCACGATCACCGCGGCCGCCATCTCCGCCGGCTGGAAGACCAAGGAAGGCCATTTCGCGAACATCGACCATCGCATCAACATCATCGACACCCCCGGCCACGTGGACTTCACGGCCGAGGTGGAGCGCTCGCTCCGCGTCCTTGACGGCGCCGTCGCCGTCTTCTGCGCCGTCGCCGGCGTGCAGCCCCAGTCCGAGACCGTCTGGCGCCAGATGAACAAGTACGGCGTCCCGCGCGTCGCCTTCGTCAACAAGATGGACCGCACCGGAGCCGATTACTTCGGCGCCGTCGACGACATCTGCACCAAGCTCAAGGGCAACGCCCACCCGCTCTTCATCCCGATCGGCCAGGGCGAAGAGTTCAAGGGCATGATCGACCTGATCAAGAACGTCGCCTACGTCTACGACGAGACCGACCCGAAGGGCATGAAGTACAACACGGTCGACATCCCGGAAAACCAGAAGGAAGAAGCCAAGCAGTGGCGCACCAAGCTCATCGAGGCCCTCGCCGACTTCGACGACGTGCTCGCCGCCAAGTACCTGGACGGCCAGGAAGTGACCATCGACGAGATGCGCACCGGCATCCGTAAGGCCACCCTCTCCCTCAACTTCATCGGCGTCATCCCCGGTTCCGCTTTCAAGAACAAGGGCGTCCAGATGCTCCTCGACTGCGTCGTCGACTTCCTGCCCTCCCCGATCGACATGCGCCCCCAGAAGGCGTTCATCGACGACGGCGAGAAGGAGATCACCATCGGTCCGGACGACAAGGCCAAGGTCACCGGCCTCTGCTTCAAGCTCTGGTCCGACCCTCACGTCGGCCAGCTCGTCTTCTACCGTGTGTACCGCGGCCAGCTCAAGAAGGGCGAAGCCCTCTACAATCCTCGCACCCGCAAGAACGAGCGCATCTCGCGCATCGTCCTCCTCCGTGCGATGGACCGCGAAGAAATCGACGTCGCCTACTCCGGTGACATCTGCGCGATCATCGGCCCGAAGGACATCGCCACCGGCGACACCCTCACCGCCGAAGACGACCTGATCCTCGAGAAGACCACCTTCGCCGAGCCCGTCATCTCGATGTCCATCGAGCCCAACTCCAAGGGCGACCAGGAGCGTCTGTCCATCGGCCTGCAGCGTCTCGCCCAGGAAGATCCGACCTTCCGCGTCACCTCCAACCCTGAGACCGGCCAGACCCTCATCTCCGGCATGGGTGAGCTTCACCTCGAAATCATCGTCGACCGCCTCAAGCGCGAGTTCAAGGTCGAGGCCAAGTCCGGCAAGCCGCAGATTTCCTACCGCGAGACGATCAACACCGCCTCGGAAGGCGTCGGCAAGTTCATCCGTCAGTCGGGTGGCCGCGGCCAGTACGGCCACGTCGAGATCAAGCTCGAGCCCAACCCGCCCGCCACCCGCGTGGCCGGTGAGAAGGGCGAAGAAGTCGTCAACGAGATCGTCGGCGGCGTCATCCCCAAGGAATTCATCAAGCCTGCGACCGAAGGCATCCTCGAAGCCGCCAACAACGGCACCGTCGCCGGTTACCCGGTGATCAACTTCAAGGCCCGCATCGTCTTCGGTTCCTTCCACGAAGTGGACTCGAACGAAATGGCCTTCAAGATGGCCGGCATCTTCGCGTTCAAGGAAGCCATGAAGGACGCCAAGCCGATCCTGCTCGAGCCGATCATGAAGGTCGAAGTCGTCACCCCGGAAGAATACCAGGGCGACATCATGGGCGACCTCAACCGCCGCCGCGGCCAGATCCAGGGCATGGACACCAAGTCCGGCCTCTGCAACATCGAGGCCCGCGTCCCGCTCGCCGAGATGTTCGGTTACTCCACGGACGTCCGCTCCCTTTCCAAGGGCCGCGCCTCCTACTCCATGGAGCCCGCCAACTACGAGCAGGTCCCCGCGCAGATCCTCAAGCAGGTCGTCGAGACCTCTTCCCGCGCCCCGGCCCGCACCTAATCTCACCCTCCCACACCCTTCCCGATGGCCCGCACCAAAATCCGCATCAAGCTCAAGGGCTTCGACTACCGCATGGTCGACCAGTCCGCCAATGAGATCGTCGACACCGCCAAGCGCACCGGCGCCCGTGTCTCCGGCCCCGTGCCGCTGCCGATCGACATCTCCCGTCTTACCGTCAACCGTTCGCCCCACGTGGACAAGAAGTCCATGGACCAGTTCGAGATCCGTACGCACAAGCGTCTGATCGAGATCATGGAGCCGAACGCCCAGACCGTCGACGAACTGAAGAAGCTCAACCTGCCTTCTGGGGTTGACATCAACATCGTAGTCTAACTCTTCAACCCTCCACCTTAACCTCCAACCCAACGCAGGACGTCCAAGCCCCTCTATCAGGACCAAGATTCCGCAAGGAATCCTAAGCCTAATGCAGGTCAGCAATGACCAAACGGCGGAAACGCCACCTGCCTCTTAGAAAAATGAAACACCAGCTACTCGGTAAGAAAATCGGAATGACCCAGGTCTATGACGCGGAGAACAACCTCGTCCCTGTCACGGTCGTCCAAGCGGGTCCCTGCCCGGTCACCCAGGTAAAGACCGTCGACAATGATGGCTATGATGCCGTCCAGATCGCCTTCGGCGCCCAGAAGGAAAGCCGCATGTCGGCCGGCGAAGTCGGCCACCTCCGCAAGGCGGGCGTCGCTCCCCACACCCATCTCCACGAGATCCGCCAGGCCGGCGCCACCGAGGCCAAGGTCGGCGACGTGATCACCGTCGAAAAGTTCACCGCCGGCCAGATGGTCGACGTCATCGGCACCGTCAAGGGCCGCGGCTTCCAGGGCGTCGTCAAGCGCCACAACATGGACGGCCAGCCGGACTCCCACGGTCACATGATGCACCGCCGAATCGGCTCGATCGGCATGCGTCAGACCCCGGGTCACGTCTTCAAAGGAAAGCGCATGCCGGGCCACATGGGCCAGGTGCAGCGCACCGTCCAGAATCTCCGCGTCGTCCAGGTCCTCGCCGAGAAGAACCTCCTCCTCATCAAGGGCAGCTTCCCCGGCGCCAACGGTGAGGTCGTCCTCGTGCGTCCGGCCAAGAAGGCCATCGCCGCCAAGTAACCCACCCAGCATCTCAGCGATATGAAGCTCAAAGTTTACAAGCCCGACGGATCCGCCTTCACCGAGAAGGAATTCGACATCCCTTCCTTCGAAGGCGACAAGGGCGTGGCCCTGCTCAAGCAGGTCATCGTCTCCTACCAGGCCAACAAGCGCCAGGGCACCTCCAAGACCAAGGATTACGGCGAAGTCGCCGGTTCCGGCAAGAAGGTCCTCCCGCAGAAGGGTTCCGGCGGTTCCCGTCACGGCGACAAGCGCGCTCCCCAGATGTTCAAGGGCGGCATCGTCTTCGGTCCGCGCCCCCGCGACTGGTCCAAGACCATCACCGCGCAGGCCAAGAAGGTCGCCCTCCAGCGCGCCCTCTTCGAACTCGCCGCCGACGGCGGACTCTCGGTCATCGAGAAGTTCGAAGTCGCCCAGCCCAAGACCAAGCTCTTCGCCAAGGTGCTCGCCAACGTGAGCCCCGCCGGCAAGCGCCTCCTCGTCGTCGACAGCGCCTGGTCGGACACCATCGTCCGCGCCAGCCGCAACGTCAGCCGCGCCGTCTTCTCCAATTCTTCCAACCTCAACGCTCTCGATCTCGTGCGCACCCCGCGCGTCCTGATCTCGGAAGACGGCCTCAAGAAGGTCCTCGAGCGCGCCAAAAACTAAGACCGTCATCCCATGAAGCCCGCTTCTGAAATCATCAGCCGCCCGATCCTGACGGAAAAGGCCTCCGGCCTCGCCGAAGCCAACAAGTACGTCTTCGAAGTCCTTCCGGGCGCCGACCGCGCCCAGATCAAGAAGGCCGTCGAGGCCAACTTCAAGGTGACCGTCGAGAAGATCAACATCCTCATCCGCAAGGGCAAGCTGCGCCGCAGCCGCCTCTCCGGCGGTTCGATCTTCACCGAGACGGATTCCCGTCGCGCCATCGTCACCCTGAAGAAGGGCGACGTCATCTCCCTCGCCTAATCTCGGAGCAGCCCAGCCATGCCCATCATCACTCATCGCCCCATCACCCCCGGCACGCGCTTCCTAGTGCGCGTGAAGACCGAGGGCCTGCACGCCGGTCGCCCCGAGCGCTCGCTCACCGAATTCAAGCACCGCGCGATGGGCCGTAACTGTTACGGCCGCATCACCTCCCGCCGTCGTGGCGGAGGCCATAAGAAGCTCTATCGCACCATCGACTTCCGTCGCGACCGTCTCGACGCCCCGGCCACCGTCATCCGGATCGAATACGATCCGAACCGTACCGCTCACCTGGCCCTCATCGAGTACGCCGACAAGACCCTGAACTACATCCTCGCTCCGGATGGCCTCAAGGTCGGCGACACGGTCGTCAGCACCAACACCGCGCAGGAACAGCTGACCCCTGGTCTCTCCCTGCCGCTGAGCCTGATCCCTCCGGCCACCTTCATCCACTGCATCGAGATCGAACCCGGCAAGGGCGGCCAGCTCGCCCGCTCCGCCGGCGGCTTCGCCCAGCTCCTCGGCCTCGAAGCCGGCCGTGCGATCCTGCGCATGCCTTCGGGCGAACAGCGCTACCTCAACGCCGATTGCCGCGCCACCGTGGGCATCGTCGGCAACGTCGACCACCACAACGCCAGCCTCGGCAAGGCCGGTCGCAGCCGCTGGAAGGGCATCCGTCCTCGCCAGCGTGGCATGTCCATGAACCCGGTCGACCACCCGAACGGCGGTGGCGGCGGTAAGAAGAAGGGTGGCGGCGGTCGTCAGCACCTCAAGTCCCCGTGGGGCCAGCTCGCCAAGGGCTTCCCGACGCGCACCAAGGCGAAGGCCTCCAACAACCAGATCATCCTGCGCCGCAACGGTCGCAAGGTGAAGCAGGTCTAACCCCTACTGATCCTCTCCTAACATGGCACGCTCCCGCAAAAAGGGTTTCTATGTCGACTCCCACCTCGTCGACAAAGTCACCGTCGCCCAGAAGGCCAACAGCCGCAAGCCGATCAAGACCTGGTCGCGCCGCTCGACGGTCACCCCGGACTTCATCGGCCTCAACCTCGAAGTCCATAACGGCAAGGCCTTCGTCCCCGTCTATGTGACGGAGAACATGGTCGGCCATAAGCTCGGCGAGTTCGCTCCGACGCGCACCTTCCGCCAGCACACCCAGCCCTCCCGCAAGGAAGCCAAGTAATCCACCCCCGTGCGCAACGTCCTCACCATGTCCGCCCTTCTCGTCGCCGCCACCGCGGTCGGCGCGGAAGTCCGTGCGCCTGGTGCGGCCGAAGCGGATGGCAAGGCTCCGGTCGTCGTGGTCGTCTCCGCCCGCGCGACGGATCTGGTGGTCTTGGATGGCGGACACGACCGCGGCTTCCGCCCCGGCACGGTCTGCAACGTGAGCCGTGACGGCCGCGCCTTCGGCGCCGTCGTCATCGCCGAAGCCGGCCTCCGCCGCTCCGTCGCCCTCATCCTCTCCCTCGACCCCTCCGCCGCGATCACCGCCGGCGACCTCGTCACCCTCCGCGCCAACTCCCGCATCTAACCCAACCTTTACCAAAGTCATGGAAGTCCACGCCACCACCCGTTTTGCCCGTATGTCGCCCCAGAAGGTCCGCGAAGTCGCGCGCCAGATCCAGGGTCTCCCCGCCGAGGAAGCCATCCAGCTCCTCCGCTTCATCCCGCGTAAGTCCGCCCGCCTCCTGGGCAAGACCCTCGCCAGCGCGATCGCCAACGCCGAGAACAACCACAACCTCTCCAGCAGCGACCTCGTGATCGTCTCCGCGACGGTCAACCAGGGTCCGGTCATCAAGCGTTCGATGCCGGCCGCCCGCGGTTCCGCCCACCCTATCCACAAGTCCATGAGCCACATCCGCGTGGCTCTGGGTTCCGCCACCAAGTAATTTCCGAAACATGGGCCAGAAAGTAAATCCGATCGGCTTCCGTCTAGCCGTCCGCCGTAACTGGGAATCCCGCTGGTACGCCACCAAGCGCGACTTCCCGGCCAACATCCTCGAGGACTACCGCATCCGCGAGTTCCTCAAGGAGAAGCTCCGCCAGGCCGCCGTGCCCCGCATCTTCATCGAGCGCGCCGGCCAGAAGGTCCGCGTCCGCATCTGGACCGCCCGCCCGGGCGTCGTCATCGGCCGCAAGGGCGATGAGCTCAAGAACCTCCGCGCCGAGATCCAGAAGGTCGCCGGCAAGGCCCGCATCGACGACATCATCCTCGAAGTGAACGAAGTGAAGCGCCCCGACCTCGTGGCCCAGCTCGTCGCCGAGAACATCGCCCTGCAGCTCGAGCGCCGCATCTCCTTCCGCCGCGCCATGAAGAAGGCCGTCCAGACCACCATGACCAACGGCGCCGATGGCATCCGTATCCGCCTCGGCGGTCGTCTCGGTGGCGCCGAGATCGCCCGCGTCGAGTCCGCGCGCGTCGGCCGCGTCCCGCTCCACACCCTCCGCGAGAACATCGACTACGGCTTCACCGAAGCCCGCACCCTGGCCGGCAAGGTCGGCATCAAGTGCTGGATCTGCTCCAAGGACTCCGAGTTCTAAGCCACCCACCCAACCTTCAACTTCCAGACCAACATGGCCAATCTCCAACCCGCTCGCACCAAGTGGCGCAAGCACCGCAAGGGCAAGATCCGCGGTAACGCCACGGCATGCAACACGCTGTCCTTCGGCGACTTCGGCATCCAGTCCCTCGATCGCGGCCGCGTTCCGGCCAACCAGATCGAAGCCGCCCGTATCGCCATCTCCCGCGCCCTGAAGCGCAAGGGAAAGATGTGGATGCGCATCTTCCCCCACACCCCGGTGACCAAGAAGCCGGCCGAAGTCCGCATGGGCTCCGGTAAGGGCAGCGTCGAGTACTACGTGGCCTGCATCAAGCCGGGCACCATGCTCTTCGAGGTCGCCGGCGTGACGATCACCGCCGCCCGCGAAGCCATGCGCCTCGCCGATACCAAACTTCAGCTCCGCTGCCGCTTCGTCGCCCGCGAAGAGCTCGAAAAGTATTGATGCAACCGGCCCCGACCACCCATAACTGACCCTTTTCACCGATGTCCACCTACCGGAAAGATAAGCCCACCGCCGCCACGGCCCTGCGCCCCCTGGCTCCCGCCGAACTGCAGAAGCGCATCCGCGAAGCCCGCGAGGAGCTCCTCAGCCTGCGCCTCAAGAAGGCCACCGGCGCCGTCGAAAATTCCGCCCGTATCCGCGCCCTGCGCCGCGACGTCGCCCGCTGCATGACCGTCCTTTCCGGCAAGTCCGCCCCGGCGAAGAAGAAGTAATCCACCCTCCAAACGATTTTACCGATGTCCGAAGACCGCTCCAACCGCAAGACCCTCCTGGGTCTCGTCGCCTCCCGCTCGGGAGACAAGACCATCAAGGTCAACTACCAGTACACCGTGCCGCACCCCATGTACGGCAAGGAAGTCAAGCGCCGTACCGTCCTGCATGCGCACGACGAGAAGAACGAGTGCAAGCCCGGCGACAAGGTCGAGATCATGGAGACCCGCCCCCTTTCCAAGCTCAAGCGCTGGCGCGTCGTCCGCGTCGTCGAAGCCGCGAAGATCGCCGCCCAGTCCATCGAAGACTGAACGGCCCCACCTAACCTCCGACCCTTCTCACAATGATTCAGATGCTTTCCCGGCTCGAAGTAGCCGACAATACCGGGGCCCGCAGGGTCCGCATGATCCGCCGTCTCGGCCAGCTCACCGACACCGCCGGCGTGGGTGACATCATCATCTGCTCCGTCAAGGATTCGACCCCTGATGCCCAGGTGAAGAAGGGCTCGGTCTGCCGCGCCGTCATCGTGCGCACCGTCGCCCCGATCCGCCGCGCGGACGGCAGCTACCTGCGCTTCGACACCAACGCCGTCGTCATCCTCGACGAGAACGGCAACCCCAAGGGCACCCGCATCTTCGGGCCCGTCGCTCGCGAACTCCGCAGCAAGAACTTCATGAAGATCATCTCCCTCGCTCCCGAGGTACTCTGAACACCATGTCCAAGACCGACATCAAGAAGGGTGACGAAGTCGTCGTCATCGCCGGCGCCGAAAAAGGCAAGCGCGGCAAAGTCGTCAGCTACGACCGCGCCGACGAACGTCTCACCATCGAGGGCCTGAACCTCGTCAAGCGCCACCTGAAGCGCACCCAGGACGGGCAGGGCGGCATCACCGAGAAGGAAGCCCCCATCCATCGCTCCAACGTGATGCTCGGCTCCCTCTGGGACGCCCGTCGCGCCAAGAAGCCGGCCAAGGCCGCCAAGAAGTAAACCTGACGAAACCACCCGAGACTCACACGCAAATGGCAACCGTTCCTTACCTGAAGAAGTACTACCTCGAGAAGGTCGTCCCCGAGCTCCTCAAGAGCCGCGGCTACACGAACATCCACCAGGTCCCGAACCTGAAGAAGATCGTCCTCAACACCGCCTTCAAGGCTGAAGCCGACAAGGGCCACATCGCCGAAGTCGTCAAGGACCTCACCAAGCTCTCCGGCCAGAAGCCCGTCCTCACCAAGGCGTCCAAGTCCGTCGCCTCCTTCAAGGTGCGCGAAGGCATGACCCTCGGCTGCTTGGTCACGCTCCGTGGCGCCCGCATGTGGGAATTCTATCTCCGCCTCACCGCGGTGGCCCTCCCGATGATCCGCGACTTCCGCGGCACCTCCAACCGTCTCGACGGCCGCGGCAACTACTCCCTCGGCATCGTCGACCACACCATCTTCCCGGAAACCCAGGCCGACGGCTCCCAGCGCGCCAACATCGGCATGGACGTCGTGATCGTCACGTCGGCCCAGACCGACGACGAAGGCCGTGAGCTGCTCCGCCTCCTCGGCATGCCGTTCCGCCGCTCCAGCGCCGCCGACGCGGCCGCCGCCACCGCCGCCAAGGCCTAACCCCCAACTCCTTACCAGCATGGCCAAGAAGTCCGTCATCCAGCGCGCCCTCAAGCGCGAACGCCTCGTCAAGAAGTACGCCGCCAAGCGCGCCGAACTCAAGAAGGTCCTCGCCGACCCCAAGGTCACCGAAGAGGCTTTCTACGAAGCCCAGCGCACCCTCGCGAAGCTGCCCCGCAGCTCCTCGAAGGTCCGTCAGAAGAACCGCTGTTCCATCTCCGGCCGTCCGCGTGCGTTCATCCGCAAGTTCGGCCTTTCCCGCATCACCTTCCGCGAGCTCGCGCTCAACGGCCAGATTCCCGGCGTCACCAAGGCCTCCTGGTAATCCAAAAGAAAAAACAAAACCATGTCCGCTTCTACTGACACCATCGGGGATTTCCTCACCTCCATCCGCAACGGTTCGCAGGCCCAGAAGGCCGTGATCACCGTCCAGTGGTCCCGCCTGCGCGAAGGCGTCGCCAAGATCCTCGTCGACGCCGGTTACGTCGCCTCCGCCCGCAAGGCCGAGCGCGAAGGCCTGCCCGTCCTCGAACTCACCCTCAAGTACGTCGCCGGCGTCCCGGCGATCACCAGCATCGAGCGCGTCTCGACCCCTGGTCGCCGCATCTACGCCGGCTACAGCTCCGTCCCCAAGGTCATCGGCGGCATGGGCGTCTCCATCCTGACCACCTCCCGCGGCGTCATGACCGACGCCGAAGCCCGTCGCCAGAAAGTCGGCGGCGAGCTCCTCGCGAAGGTCTGGTAACCCGTCCCACCCTTAAACAAGCAACTCAATGAGCCGAATTGGTAAGCAGCCCGTCAACATCCCCGACAAGGTGACCGTGTCCGTGAAGGACAACGTCGTCGTCGTCAAGGGGCCCAAGGGCGAACTCTCGAAACCCTTCCCGAAGGAGATCGGCGTCGTCGCCGACGCCAAGGTCGTCAACGTCACTGACCTCACCGAGGTCAAGGACGCCGCCGGCAAGGTCGTGAAGCCCGGCACCGCCGGCGCCCTCCACGGCACCGTCCGCGCCATCATCCGCAACATGTGCGAAGGCGTCGCCACCGAATACACCAAGACCCTCCTGATCGAAGGCGTCGGCTTCAAGGCCATCCTCAAGGGCAACGTCCTCGACCTCGCCCTCGGCTATTCGCACCCGATCACTTACACCATCCCGGCCGGCGTGAAGGTCGTCGTCACCGACGGCACGAAGATCGTCATCACCGGACCCGACCGCCACATGGTCGGACAGGTCGCGTCCTCGATCAAGCTGTACAAGCCCGTCGAGCCCTACAAGGGCAAGGGCGTCCGCGTCGAAGGCGAATTCGTCCGCCGCAAGGAGGGCAAGAAGACGGCCTAATCCGCCCGAACCGAACACATTCCATGAAACTGCAGAAGAAGAATCTCCTGGCGCAGAAGCGTCGCTGGCGCATCCGCAAGACGGTGCGCGGCACCGCCGCCCGCCCGCGCCTCGCGCTCAAGATGACCCATGCGCATCTCTACGCCCAGGCCATCGACGACGACAAGGGCGTGACCCTCGTCTCCCTCGCGACCACCTCCAAGGACCTCCGTGGCCAGAAGCTGAAGGCCAACGTCGCCGGCGCGACCGCTTTCGGCGCCGCCTTCGGCGTCAAGGCCAAGGCCGCCGGTCTCACCACCGTGGTCTTCGACCGCGCCGGCCGCCGTTACCACGGCACCGTCAAGTCCTTCGCCGAAGCCGCCCGCCAGGCCGGCCTGACCTTCTAATTTCATGAGCGCTGAAAACACCCCCGCCGCGGCTCCTGCCGCCCCCGCTTCCGCTGCCCCCGGCCGTTCCGGACCCGGCGGCGATCGTCGCGGTCCTGGTGGCCCCGGTGGTCCCGGTGGCCGTCGCAACGGTCCCGGCGGCCCTGGCCGCGGTCCTCGTCGCGACAACCGCAACGACGGTCCCGCTTCCGAATACAACGACAAGGTCGTCCACATCAACCGCTGCTCGAAGGTCGTCAAAGGCGGCCGACGCTTCAACTTCGCCGCGCTCGTCGTGGCGGGTGACGGCAAGGGCCGCGTCGGCGTGGGTTACGGCAAGGCCAAGGAAGTCCCCGATGCGATCCGCAAGGGCACCGACCGCGCCCACCGCGCCCTCGTCCGCGTCAATCTCCGCGGCAACACCATCCCGCACGAAGTCATCGGCCACGCCGACGGCGGCGTCGTGATGCTCCGTCCGGCCGCGCTCGGTACCGGCCTCATCGCCGGTGGCGGCGTCCGCGCCGTCCTGGAAGTCGCCGGCTACAAGGATGTCCTCTCGAAGTCCATGGGTTCCAACAACCCGCAGGCGATCGTGAAGGCCACCTTGGACGGTCTCTCCAAGCTCCGCACCCTCGAACAAATCAAGGCCCTCCGCGCCTAAGCGGTAAACACAGACATGAAACTCGACTCTCTGCCCAACATCAAGGGCTCCACCCATCGCCACAAGATCCTCGGCCGTGGCCGCGGCACCGGTCACGGCAAGACTTCCGGTCGTGGTCACAAGGGCATGAAGGCCCGCTCCGGCGGCGGTCATCGCCCCGGCTTCGAAGGCGGTCAGATGCCGCTCTATCGTCGCCTGCCTCACCGCGGCTTCAAGAACGTCAACCGCGTCGACTACGCCGTGCTCAACGTCCGCGACTTCCAGG
The DNA here is from genome assembly GCA_030725715.1 of Opitutales bacterium. Lineage (GTDB taxonomy): Bacteria > Verrucomicrobiota > Verrucomicrobiia > Opitutales > UBA953 > UBA953. Next base: position 246,342 of record JANRFG010000018.1, on the reverse strand, counting down.
AACTCGAAGGCAAGACCTTCGGCCTCGAGGAACTCGTGGCCGCCGGCGTGCTCCGCAAGTCCGCTCCTCTCCTCAAGATCCTCGGCACCGGCGAGCTCACGCGCGCCGTCACCGTCAGGGCCCACCGCTTCTCCAAGGACGCCAAGGCCAAGATCGAGAAGGCCGGCGGCAAGGCGGTCCTGATCGAGCTCAAGAAGAAGGCCTCCGCCGAGTGAGCCTCGGCTCGCCCTGACCCCGATGTTCGCGGCCTTCGCCAACTGCTGGAGGATCCCTGAGCTCAGGGCCCGTCTGGTCGCCACTGTCGCGTTGTTGTTCGTCGCCCGTATCGGCGCGAACATCCCGCTGCCGGGCATCGACCCGAAGGACATCATGGATTACTACCACTCCATGGCCGACAAGTCGGCCGGCGGAGTGGTCGCGATGTACAACATGTTCACGGGTGGCGCGCTCCTCAAGGGCGCGGTCTTCTCGCTGGGCATCATGCCGTACATCAGCGCCTCGATCATCATGCAGCTGATGTCGGCCGTCGTGCCGTCCATCGCCCGTCTGCAGCAGGAAGGCGAAGTCGGCCGCCAGAAGGTCGCCCAGTACTCCCGCTACCTCACCATCCTCATCGCGGTCGTCCAGTCCGCGCTGCTCCTCGGCGCGTTCTGCAATCCGCAGCAGGTCGGGCAGGCCCTCGGCCTCGGCAACTTCACCGGCACCATCGTGGTGATGGAGAGCAAGACCCTCTTCGTGTGCCTCGGCGTCTGCCTGCTCACCTCGGGCGCGATCGTCATGCTCTGGCTCGGCGAGCAGATCACCCAGCGCGGCATCGGCAACGGCACCTCCGTCCTGATCACCGTCGGCATCCTCGCCGACATCCCCGGCGCGCTCACCTCCTTCGTCGACATGACGTTCGGCGGCAAGGTCGGCGCCGCCGCCGCCAACTCCCATGGCTGGGAGAAGGCCGCGGGCATGGTCCTCCTCTTCGTCGTCGTCACCGCCGCGATGGTCGCCATCAACCAGGCCGTCCGGAAGATCCCGATCCAGTACGCGCAGCGCATGGTCGGCCGCAAGATGTACGGCGCGCAGACCAACTACCTCCCGCTCAAGGTCAACTACGCGGGCGTCATGCCGGTCATCTTCGCCGGCGCCATCATGAGCTTCCCGCCCATGCTGCTCAATCCGCTGAGCACCTACTTCCCGACGCTCGCCTTCCTCCGCGACTGGGCCGACTTCTTCTCCCGTAACAACGGCTTCTACTACACGCTGTATTCGGTGCTGATCTTCGGCTTCAGCTACTTCTGGATCTCCATCATGTTCCGTCCGGTGCAGATCGCCGACGACCTGAAGAAGAACAACGGCTACATCCTGGGCGTCCGCCCCGGCGAGCACACCGCCCAGTTCCTGGACTTCGTGATGACCCGCCTGACGCTGGCCGGCTCGGTCTTCCTGCTCATCATCGCGCTGATGCCCGACCTCTTCATCACGCAGCTCGGCTTCCCGATGCGCCTCGCCAGCTTCTTCGGCGGCACCGGCGGCCTCATCACCGTCGGCGTGATGCTGGACACCATGCGCCAGATCGAGACCTATCTCCTGCAGCGCAACTACGAAGGCTTCCTCAAGAAGGGCCGCATCGGCGGCGTCCCCGTCCCGGCCGCTTCGCTGCGTTCCGACGGCGAAGGCTCGGCGCTCGGTTCGCTCGAGAAGACCTGTCTCTTCCTGTTCGTCCTCGGCCTCGTGGCCTGGGGCCTGAACCACTTCGGCGGCTTCGCCGGTTAAGTCTCTTCCGGGATGATCGATTTGAAGTCGGCCGAGGACGTGAGCCGCATGCGTGCGGCGTGCGCCGCCGCGGCCCGCGTCCTCCACGATCTTTCGACGCTCGTCGTCCCCGGCATCTCCACCGCCGGGCTCGACGCGGCCGCCCGCGGCCTCATGGCCCGGCATGGTTGCGAGAGCGCCTGCCATGGCTACGTCGTCGGCCGCCTCAGCTACCCCGGCTACGTCTGCATCTCCCTCAACGAGGAGATCGTCCATGGCATCGGCTCGGCCGATCGGATCGTCCGGGACGGCGATCTCGTCTCGCTCGACGTCGTCGTGCGCCGGGACGGATTCATCGGCGACAACGCCCGCACCGTCCTGGTCGGCGCCGTCGACCCGCGGGCCCGTCAGCTCTGCGTCGACACCGAGAAATCGCTCCAGGCCGGCATCGCCGCCGCCCGCGTCGGCAACAGGGTAGGGGATATTTCGGCGGCCATCCAGGAAGCCCTGACCCCCGGGGGGTACGGTATCGTCCGCGACTTCGTCGGCCATGGCGTCGGTCGTAAAATGCACGAAGAACCCCAGATCCCGAACTACGGCAAGGCGGGAACTGGACCTAAGTTGCTGGCTGGCATGGCCTTAGCGATTGAGCCGATGGTCAATCTCGGCTCCCATAAGATCGTCATGGCCTCCGACGGCTGGACTGCCCGGACCGCCGACGGCAAGGTCTCCGCTCACTTCGAGCACACCGTATTGGTGACCGAAAACGGCCCCGAAATCCTGACCCTCGTTTAAACCGTATTTTTTGCTTTCCAATCCCACCAGAACCTTCAAGTTCCGACCTCTTTCCCACCTTCCAAACAGCACGGACACCATGCCTCGAATCCTCGGCGTAGACATTCCCAACAACAAGAAAGTAGAGATCTCTCTCCGCTACATCTATGGCATCGGCCCGCGCCGCGCCACGGAGATCTGCGAAGCCCTCGGCTTCGATCCCGCCATGCGGGCGCAGAACCTCTCCGAGGAGCAGCTGAACAAGATCGTCGAGTACATCGTACGCATGGGCTACAAGTGCGAAGGCGACCTTCGCCGCGACGTCGCGCAGAACCTGAAGCGACTCCAGGCGATCAAGTGCTACCGCGGTCTCCGCCACTTCCGCGGCCTCCCGGTCCGCGGTCAGCGTACGCGCACCAACGCCCGTACCCGCAAGGGCAAGCGCAAGACCATCGGCGTCGCCGCGGCTCCCTCCAAGTAAGCCAACCTTTCTCCTAAAACTATTTTACGATGAGCGAAGAAGCCCCCAAGACGCCCAAGGCCAAGAAGCCGAAGGCCCCCGCCGCCGAAGGCGCCGCCGCCCCCGAAGTCGTCGCCGCCGCGGCCGCTCCGGCCGAAGCCGCCGCTCCGGAACGCAAGGAGATCACCGCCAAGGAACTCCTCGGCGAAGAACTCGGCGAAGTGAAGGTCCGTCGCGCCAAAGGCTCGAAGAACATCACCACCGGCATCTGCCACATCCTCGCGACCTTCAACAACACGAAGGTCACGATCACCGACGCCAACGGCAACGTGATCTCCTGGGGCAGCGCCGGCCGTCACCAGTTCCGTGGCTCCCGCAAGTCCACCGCCTATGCCGCCCAGGTCGTCTGCTCCGAAGCCGCCAAGCTCGCCATGGCCCACGGACTCAAGGACGTCGCCGTCCGCGTCAAGGGTCCGGGCATGGGCCGCGACAGCGCCATCCGCGCCCTCCAGGTGCTCGGCCTGAACGTCACCTCGATCCTCGACACCACCCCGATCCCGCACAACGGCTGCCGTCCGCCCAAGCGCCGTCGCGTCTGATCGTCCCTGCTTTCCGCATCACCGTCCGGCTATGGCAAACCGGGCGGGTCCTTCCCTCCGCCACCTCTACCAAATCCTAATACCATATGTCCCGTTACACCGGTCCCACCACGAAGCTCAACCGTCGCTTCGGTCAGAACATTTTCCCCACCTCCAAGGGTGAGGAGCGTCGTCCGTACCCTCCGGGCATCCACGGCAAGACGACCCGCCGCAAGGTCTCCGAATACGGCGTCGGCCTCAACGAGAAGCAGAAGCTTCGCATGATGTACGGCCTCACCGAGAAGCAGTTCCGCCTCTCCTTCGAACGCGCCAAGCGCATGGGCGGCGTCGTCGGTGACAATTTCCTCCGCATCCTCGAGACCCGCCTCGACAACGTGGTGTTCCGCCTCGGTTTCGCCAACTCCCGCGCCGCCGCCCGCCAGCTCGTGGCCCACGGCCACATCCGCGTCGACGGCCGCAAGGTCGACGTCGCCAGCTTCGCCACCGCGCCCGGCGAGAAGATCGAAGTCCGCGACCGCACCTCCTCCAAGCAGCTCGCCACCCGCGCCGTCGAAGAAGGCCAGGGACGCTCCGCCCCGGCCTGGCTCATCGTCCAGACCGACCAGCTCAACGGCCAGATCGTCCGCGAGCCCGCCAAGGAAGAACTCCCCTCCGACGTCAACGTCCAGATCATCGTCGAATTCTACAGCCGCTGATCCCGGCCAAGCAAACCCAACCCACGGACCCACAGACATGACCAAGCGACTCGGACAGTTCCAACGCCCCAAGACCCTCAAGAAGGAGGAGTCTTCCGCCACCCCCACCTACGCGAAGTATTTCGCCGAACCCTTCGAGACGGGCTTCGGTCACACCGTCGGCAACTCCCTCCGCCGCATCCTGCTGAGCTCCATCGAAGGCGCCGCGATCTCCGCCGTGACGATCGAAGGCGTGCAGCACGAGTTCCAGCCGATCGAAGGCGTCGTCGAGGACGTCACCGAGATCGTCCTCAACCTCAAGAAGGTGCGCATCCGCACCGAGGCGAACAAGCGCGAGGCCTTCAAGGGCACCATCGACGTCAACAAGACCGGCCCCGTGAAGGCTTCGGACATCAAGTTCGAGACCAAGGGCGCCACCGTCACCCTCGTCAATCCCGACCAGGTCATCTGCACCCTCGACCGCAAGCGTCGCTTCTACGCCGACCTCGAAGTCACCGTGGGCCGCAGCTGGGCCTCCGCCGAGGAGAACAAGAAGGCCGAACAGGCCATCGGTTCCATCCCCGTCGACTCCCTGTTCTCGCCGGTCACCCTCGTGAAGTACTCCGTCGAGTCCACCCGCTCCGGCGACAAGACCGACTACGACAAGCTCGTGCTCGAAATCTCCACCGACGGCCGCATCACCCCGGACGAAGCCCTCAAGGAAGCCTCCGCGATCCTGCGCCACCACCTCGAAGTCTTCGACACCGTCTCCGCCGACTCCGTCGAGTTCGAGACCGGGCACAAGGAGATCAGCGAAGAGACCAACCGTCTCCGCAAGCTGCTCAACATGTCCGTCAACGAGATCGAGCTCTCCGTCCGCGCGGCCAACTGCCTCAACAACGCCAACATCAACACCGTCGGCGAACTGGCGATGAAGACCGAGCAGGAGATGCTCAAGTACCGCAACTTCGGCAAGAAGTCCCTCAACGAGATCAAGGCCAAGCTCGAGCAGCTCGGCCTCTCGCTCGGTCAGAAGATCAACGAGGGCCTCCTCGACAAGGGCGTCAACGCCTAACCCAGACCGGAACCAACCCTCATGCGTCACCGCACCCACAATCACGTCCTCGGCGTCAAGACGGCCCACCGCCGCTCCCTCGTCGCCAACCTCGCGTCCGCGTTGTTCACCAACGCGCGCATCACCACGACGCTCTCCCGCGCCAAGGCCCTCCGTCCTTTCGCCGAGCAGATCATCACCTACGCCAAGAAGGCCGAGCAGTCCGCCGACAAGTCGGTGAAGCTCCACTACTACCGACTGGCGATCGCCAAGCTGCGCAACGAAGACGCCGCCCAGCTCCTGTTCAAGGAGCGCGTGCAGCAGTTCCTCGGCCGCAACGGCGGCTACACCCGCATCTACAAGCTCGGCGCCCGCAAGGGTGACGCCGCGGAGACCGCGCTCATCGAGCTCGTGGCCAAGGACGACAAGTCCCCGGACATGACCCCGAAGGCCAAGACGGCGCGCAAGCCCAAGGCCAAGAAGGAAGCGGCCGCCGCTCCTGCCCAGGCCTGAGCTGACCGCCCAGGCTTGAACCCGAGACGCGTCCGCCCCCCGGCTGGCGCGTCTCGCCTTTTCCGAACCTCCCGCCCATGCAGATCCCCGTCGACCTCGGCGCCTTCCTGGCCTTCCTGGCCGGGCTCGCCGCGGTCATCCTGTTCGGGCTGCAGGCGTGGTACGACCGCCGTGACGTGCTCCTCTCGGACCATCGTCGCATCAATTCCGCCTTTTCCTGCGTCCGTTGCAGCCTGACCTACGTCCGTCCCCGCCGCCGCGAGGAAGCCGTCTGCCCCCGCTGCGGATGGAACAATGTTCGCCTCAAGTTCTGAACCCCTCATACTTTCCCACCATGGCCACCCAGTCCATCGCCATCCTCGATTTCGGTTCGCAGCTGACCAAGGTCATCGCGCGCCGCGTCCGTGAATGCAACGTCCACTCCCGCATCTATCCCTTCGGCGTCACGCCGGAGACCCTGCGCGCCGACGGCGTCGTCGGCGTCATCCTCTCCGGCGGCCCTGACAGCGTGAAGGCGAAGGGCTCGCCCCACCCGCACCCGGGCGTCTTCGAGATGGGCCTCCCGGTCCTCGGCATCTGCTACGGCGTGCAGCTCATGGGCCAGATGCTCGGCGGCAACGTCGCCAGCAGCTCGCACCGCGAATACGGACACGGCGTCCTTTCCTTCCGCAAGGGCTCGCAGCTCCTCCAGGGCCTGAAGTCCCCGCTCCGCGTGTGGAACTCCCACGGCGACAAGATCACCCGCCTGCCGCGCGGCTTCAAGGCCGTCGCTTCGACCGAGAACTCCGAGTGCGCCGTCATCGAGGACGCCAAGCGTCGCTTCTACGGCATCCAGTTCCACCCCGAGGTCGCCCACTCCGAACGCGGCATCGACATCCTCCGCAACTTCCTCTTCCGCATCTGCCGCTGCAAGCCGACCTGGAAGATGGACGACTACGTCGAGACCGCCGTCCGCGAGATCCGCGAGAAGGTCGGCAAGTCGCAGGTCATCCTCGGCCTCTCCGGCGGCGTCGACTCCTCCGTCGCGGCCGCCCTCATCCAGCGCGCCATCGGCAAGCAGCTGACCTGCGTGTTCGTCGACAACGGCCTGCTGCGCCTCAACGAGCGCGCCCAGGTCGAGAAGATGTTCCGCGGCAGGTTCAAGGTCGACCTCCGCGTCGTCGACGCTTCCGAAGTCTTCCTCCGCAAGCTCAAGGGCGTCACCGACCCCGAGCGTAAGCGCAAGATCATCGGCCACGAGTTCATCAAGGTCTTCGAACGCTCCATCGCCGAGGTCCAGCGCACGAAGAAGGGCAAGGTCGACTTCCTCGCCCAGGGTACGCTCTACCCCGACGTCATCGAATCGCTTTCGCCCAACGGCGGCCCCGCCGCCACGATCAAGAGCCACCATAACGTGGGCGGCCTGCCGAAGCACATGAAGCTCAAGCTGCTCGAGCCTCTGCGCGAGCTCTTCAAGGACGAGGTCCGCGCCCTCGGCGATGCCCTCGGCCTCCCGCACGACATGGTCTGGCGCCACCCGTTCCCGGGCCCCGGCCTGGCCGTCCGCGTCTGCGGCGACATCACGAAGGAACGCCTCGAGGTGCTCCGTAAGGCCGACGACATCTTCATCAACGAGCTCCGTACCTCCGGCCAATACGCCAAGGTCTGGCAGGCCTTCGCGGTCTTCCTGCCGGTGCGCAGCGTCGGCGTCATGGGCGACGGCCGCACCTACGACAACGTCTGCGCCCTGCGCGCGGTGACTTCCTCCGACGCGATGACCGCCGACTGGGCCCGCCTGCCGTACGACGTGCTGCAGCGCGCCTCGACCCGGATCATCAACGAGGTGAAGGGCATCAACCGCGTGGTCTACGACGTCTCGTCGAAGCCGCCGGCGACCATCGAATGGGAATAAGCCGGGGGTTTGCCCCGTTGACACCCCTTCGGACCGACCTTACCTAGACGCCAGTGTCTGCACCCGGCTTCCAGGTCATCGCGCGCCGCTGGCGTCCCCGCCGCTTCGACGAGCTCGTCGGGCAGGAGCATATCGTCAAGACGCTCCGCAACGCGCTCGAGACGAAGCGCATGGCGCACGCCTATCTCTTCGTCGGTCCGCGTGGCACCGGCAAGACGACCACCGCCCGCATCCTGGCCAAGGCCCTGAACTGCGCCGGCGGCCCCAAGCCGGACTTCTCCCTCGACGACCCGGTCTGCCTCGCGATCGAGCAGGGCAACTGCCTCGACGTCGTCGAGATCGACGCCGCCTCCAACCGCTCCATCGAGGACGCCAAGAAGATCCGCGATGAGTGCCAGTTCTCGCCGACGAGCTGCCCGTTCAAGGTCTTCATCATCGACGAAGTCCACCAGCTCACGAAGGACGCCTTCAACGCCCTCCTGAAGACCCTCGAAGAGCCGCCGCCCTGGGTGAAGTTCATCCTGGCCACGACCGAGGCCGACAAGGTCCTGCCGACCATCACTTCCCGTTGCCAGCGCCTGGAGTTCCACCCGATCTCCGAGGAGGTCATCGCCGCCCAGCTCGCCCGCATCGTCAAGGCCGACGGCGTGACCGCCGACCAGCACGCCCTCACGGCGATCGCCCGCCTCGCCGCCGGCGGCATGCGCGACTCCCAGTCGATCCTCGACCAGGTCATCTCTTTCTCCGGCAAGCAGATCACCGAGGCCGACGTGCTTTCCATCTACGGTCTCGCCTCGGCCCAGCAGGTCACCGATCTCTGCCAGGGCATCTCGACCGGCGACGGCAAGAAGGTCCTCGCGCTCTGCGACGCCTTCCACGCCGAAGGCCGCGACCTGCTCCGCGTGCTCGCCGACCTCCAGGTCCGCGTCCGCGCCGCCACCCTTGATTCCGTCCGCTCCGGCGGGACCTCCGCCCAGCTCGGCGCGCCGCTGGCGACCGAACAGCTCGTCCGCCTCTTGGAGTGCCTGCAGGAAGGGGAGAACGGCATCCGCCAAGGCCTCTCGCCCCGCGCGAACTTCGAGGTGACGTTGCTCAAGGCGATCGAGCAAAGCAGGTCACGGTCGATAGACCTGCTCATCAAAGACATCGCCGCCGCCGCAGCTGGTCTCCCTCGGGAGCCCGGCCAAAAAAAAATAAGGACCACGCCGTCGGCCCCTGAGGCCGTCGCCGAACCGGTCGCGCCCGCGGTCCAAGCCGTCGCGCCGCCCGCCACCTTCGTGGCCACGCCTTCCCGTTTCGTCGACGTGCCGGTCGAGGACTCCGGTAACCTCGAGGACTCCCTGCCTCCGCTTGACGTCGAGTCCGCCGAGAACGAAGCCGCCAACTCCGCCCGCCGTGCCGACTTCGCCTTCCCCGAGTCGGCCCTTGCCAGCCTCCCGGTCGCCGAGGTCGGTAAGACGGCCTTCCCGGGCGACAAGGAATTCATCGAGGCGGTCGAGTCGCTGCCGCCTGGACTGAAGGATAAGCTGAAGACCACCATCGGCGCCGACTTCACGGCCCTGCGGCCGATCCCGGCCGGCAAGCTGCGTCGCCCGCTCTGACCGTGGAGCCGTCGTTCGAGATCGGCGTCATCTCCGACACGCATGGCCGGCTGCGCGCCGAGGCCATCCTCGCGCTCGAAGGGTGCGACGTGATCTTCCATGCCGGCGACGTCTGCGGTCCGCTGATCGTCCCGCAGCTCACCGAGCTTGCGCCCTGCCACGTCGTCGCGGGCAACTGCGATGACGACGATACGTTGCCCCTGACCTCACTGCAGGTCGTCGCCGGCCTCCGTGTCCTGATTCATCACGGTCACCTGCCCGTCGACGAAGCCGTCTTCCGGCCGGATGTCGTCATCACGGGCCATACGCACGTCCCCAAGATCGAGCAGGACGGTGCCGTGTTGCGTCTCAATCCGGGCAGCGCGGGCCCGCGACGCTTTAACCTTCCCGTGACGGTGGCGCGGATTACGGTGCGACAGGGCAGGGCGAGCGCCCGCCTCATCCCTCTCGACGTCCCATGAAGCAGTCCTTGCCCATCGACGCACTGCAGGCCGACCTCGTCGCCGCCTGCGGCCGCGTGCGCCGGCTGGTGCTCCGTGCGCCCACGGGGTCGGGTAAGTCGACCCGCATCCCGCAGATGCTCCTGGACCTGAACCTCGTCCAAGGGCAGATCGTCGTCCTGCAGCCCCGCCGTATCGCGGCCCGCCTGCTCGCCGCGCGCATCGCGCAGGAACGTGGCGTGCGTCTCGGCGGCGAGGTGGGCTACCAGATCCGCTTTGAGCGCGTCGAGTCGGCCCAGACGCGCATCAAGTTCGTGACCGAGGCCTTGCTGCTCCGGCAGATGGCCTCGGACCCCGAGCTCAAGGGCGTCGGCGCGGTGGTGTTCGACGAATTCCACGAGCGCAACCTCCACTCCGACGTGGCCCTCGCGCTCGCCCGTCGTCTGCAGGAGACGCATCGTCCCGACCTCCTGATCATGGCGATGTCCGCGACCCTCGACACCGAGGGCGTCGCGAAATGGCTCGGTTCGGCCGAGACTCTGGCCGCCGACGGCCGCGCTTATCCGGTGCAGGTCGAGTATACCCATCTCCCGCGTAATTCGACCCGCCCGATCTGGGACGCCGCCGCGGAGCAGGTTCGCCGCGTCCTCAGCGAGGAAGCCGAAGGCGATATCTTGGTCTTCATGCCGGGGTCGTATGAGATCATGCGGACCATCGGTGCGGTGCGGAATCTCCCCGAGTCCGGCGGTATCGATATCCTGCCCCTTTACGGCGAACTTCCGCCGGAAGAGCAGGACCGCGCCGTCAAGCCTAGCCCCGGCCGCAAGGTGATCGTCGCGACCAACGTCGCGGAGACTTCCCTGACCATCCCCGGCGTCCGCGCGGTGGTCGACGCCGGCCTCGCCCGCATCGCCCGCTTCGACCCGCACCGCGGCATCGACACGCTGCTCGTCGAGCCGGTCTCCCAGGCTTCCGCCGAACAGCGCGCAGGTCGCGCCGGCCGTACCGGTCCGGGCCGTTGCATCCGCCTGTGGTCACAGACCGACCACGAAGCCCGTCCGCTGCGTGAAGTCCCGGAGATCAAGCGCGTCGACCTCTCGGAGACGATCCTGCTGCTGCTCTCGTCCGGCTGGGGCGAAGCCGCGACTTTCCCATGGTATGAGAAGCCGGATGACAAGGCCCTGCAGCGCGCGCTGACCGTCCTTGCCGACCTCGGCGCCGTCGACGCCCAAGGCAAGCTCACGAACCTCGGCCGACGGATGTCGGTCTTCCCGGCCCACCCGCGTTACGCGCGCATGCTCCTCGCGGCGGGCGACCTCGATTGCGTCTACGAAGTGTGCCGGATCGCCGGGCTCGCCCAAGGACGGGACATCCTTTTCCGCAAGGTTGATGACCGCACCGAGAACGCCCGCGACTCCGTCGAACAGGAAGATGGTTCCGATTTCTTCCCGCGGCTGGCGCTTCTCCAGCGCGCGGTCGAGATGAAGTTCGATGCGGATGCCTGCGACCGCTTCGGCGTGCATGGCCAGGCTGCGCGTCAGGCCGACCAGGCCGCCCGACAGTTCCTGCGACTCGCGGAAGGGCAGGGTTTGCCCGTCAGCGACCGGATCGCCGACCCTGCCGCCGTCCGCCGTTGCCTGCTGCTCGGTTTCTCGGACCGCCTCGCCGTCCGTCTCGACGCGGGCACGTTACGTTGCGCCTTGGTGCACGGGCGTACCGGCGAACTGCGCCGTGAGTCCTCCATCCGTAACGCCAAGCTCTTGGTCGCGGCCGAGGTCGATGAGATTCAGGCCCGCGGCGGCGTGACGACTTATCTTTCCTTGGCGACGGCCATCGAGGAGGCCTGGTTGCAGGAACTCTTCCCGGCCGAATTCTCGACGGTCAATCAGGTCCGCTACGACGGTTCGCAGCGTCGCGTCGTCACGCGCGTCGAGCGACGTTTCCGCGACCTCGTCCTTGAAGCCAAGGAGCGTGACGACGCCCCTTCCGACGCCGCCAGCCGGCTGCTCGCGGAAGAGGTCGCCGCCGGACGTCTCGAACTCGAGAAATGGGACGCGCCCGTGGACGCGTGGATTCGTCGCGTCAATTTCCTCTCCAAGCATTGCCCTGAGCTCGGCATCCCGCCGTTCGACGAAGCGGCCCGCCGCATGGTGATCGAAGAGGTCTGCGCCGGCGCCGTGGCCTACCGCGACATCCGCGATCGCCCCGTCTTCGGCGTCGTCCGCGGCTGGCTGACGCATGAGCAAGCCATGGCGCTCGAGTCCTATTGCCCCGAGAAGATCGTCCTGCCGCGCAAGAAGCATCCCGCGCGCATCGAGTATACCGAGGACGGGCAGGCCGAGGTCGAAGCCACCGTGCAGGAGCTCTACGATTTCCCGGGCAGCAAGCTGCGTGTCTGCCTCGGCAAGGTACCGATGGTCGTCTGCATCCAGTCGCCGGCCCGCCGGACCCAGCAACGCACCACCGACCTCGACGCTTTCTGGAAGGGCTCTTACGAAGGCGTGAAGAAGGAGCTCCGCGGTCGTTACCCCAAGCACGAATGGCGCTGACCCCATGAGCCCTGTCGCCTTCACCTGGTCTTCGGTCCCGATTCACGTCATCGACTTCGAGGGAAGCACTCGCACCGGTGTGGTCGAGTTCGGCGTCGCCACCTTGCTCGGCGGTGAAGTCGTCTCCGCGTCCACGAGCCTGCACGCCTCGCGGGTGCCCGTTCCGGCCATCGATACGCAGTGCCACGGACTCGGCGCCAAGGAGCTCAAGGGCCGTCCGCCCTTCGAGTCCGAATGGGACCGCTGGGTCAGCCTTCGCCGGACGGGTTTGCTCGCCGCCCATAACGCCTCGGTCGAATCCGGCTTGTTACGCGGCACCTGGTCGCGGCCGTCGGTCGTCCCCGGTTTCGTCGGCGAGAACGCTGAGGTCGCCGAGTGGGGGCCTTGGATCGACACCTGCCGGCTGGCCCGGGCCTGGGCCCCTTCGCTCGGCGATTTCCGGCTCGGCGCCTTGGTCTCGGCCCTACGGCTCGGCCCTCGACTGGACGAGCTGGCGGCCGACCATTGTCCGCCCGGCCGCCGGCGCTACCATTGCGCGCTTTATGATGCCCTGGCCGCCGCCTTGGTGCTCCGGGCGCTCTGCGGCCAGGAGGGGCGGTCGGCCGCGCCTTTGTCACAATTAGTTCGCGACAGCATGTCGGCGCCGGCGGCTGATGACCTCATGCAAGGGGAGCTCGGGCTTTAGTTTCCGCTTCACTCCCGGGGGCGGGCCTAACTAGATAGACCCACAACTATGGCCTCCAAGTCCCCCATTCGCGTCGCCGTCACCGGCGCCGCCGGCAACATCGGTTACGCCGCCATCTTCCGCCTCGCTTCCGGCGCCGTCTTCGGCCCCGACCAGCCGGTCGCACTCAACCTCATCGAAGTCGGACCCGGCCTCAACGCCCTCGCTGGCGTGGTGATGGAACTCCAGGACTGCGCGTTCCCGCTCCTCACCGACGTCGTCGCCACCGGCGACCTCAACGAAGGCTTCAAGGATGCCGATTGGTGCCTGCTCATCGGCGCAGTCCCGCGCAAGGACGGCATGGAGCGCAAGGACCTGCTCGGCATCAACGGCAAGATCTTCATCGGTCAGGGCGAAGCCATCGCGCGCAATGCCAAGAAGTCCGTCAAGGTCCTCGTCGTCGGCAACCCTTGCAATACCAACGCCCTCATCGCGCTGCGTTCCGCCGGCGACCTGCCCGTCGAGAACTTCTTCGCCATGACCCGCCTCGACGAGAACCGCGCCAAGTCGCAGCTCGCCGCCAAGGCCGGTGCGCACAACTCCGTCGTCAAGAGCGTGGCCATCTGGGGCAACCACTCCTCGACGCAATATCCTGACTTCACCAACGCCCTCATCGACGGCAAGCCGGCGACTCAGGTCATCACCGATCACGCTTGGCTCAAGGAGACCTTCGTCCCCGACGTCCAGAAGCGCGGCGCGGCCGTGATCAAGGCCCGTGGCGCCTCTTCGGCCGCCTCCGCCGCCAACGCCGCCCTCGACACCCTGCGCAGCCTGCATTTCCCGACGCCGGCCGGCGACTGGCATTCCGTCGCCGTGCTCTCCAAGGGCGACTACGGCATCGCGGAGGGCATCATGTTCGGTTACCCGCTCCGTACCAAGGCCGATGGTTCTTGGGAAATCGTGCAGGGCCTGCCGATCGACGCCTTCTCCAAGGAGAAGATCGCGATCACCGAGAAGGAACTGCTCGAAGAGCGCGCGACGGCTTCCGAAGCCCTCGGCCTGAAGCTCTGAAGACGGCCTTATGAGGCATCAGGCGGCAAGGGACCTCCCTTGACCGCCTTTTTTGCGCCCCTAGGCTGACGGGATGGACCGCCTCGCTGCCGTCGATTGGTACACGATCATCGCGGCGCTCTGCTTCTGGCAGGCGCTGGTCTGGGCGCAGCACCTGGATCGCGGTTTCCCGTCGTGGCTCAACCGGCTCACCGTACCTGCCCTGTGGATCTGGGTATTGGCTTCGGTCTTCTTCTACGAGCCCGGTATCGTCATGGCTTTGGCCGCCGCGCCGGCTTTCCTCTTTGCGCTTTGGCTCTGGGCGCACGGCTTGCGTCGTTTCCTGGCCGACGACCTGGCGCCTGCGCCGCGTCGCTTTCTCGAGATGTTGTCCGCGACCGGTCCGTTGGTCGCCGCGACGGCTTGGATCTGGTCGCGCTATGATCGCACCTTCGCCGGCTTCCCCGATCCGCTCGCCACGCTGACCACCGTGCACTTCGCCATCACTTTCGGCGTCCTGCCGCTGGCGATGGCGGCCAGTGAACGTCCGCTCGCCCGCTGCCGCTGGCGTGACCTGGGACAGTGGCTCTATGTGGCCGGCGCTCCGGCCACCGCGTTGTGCTTCGCCCTGCGGACGAATCCGCTTCGGCCGGGTGCCGTCGAAGTCGCGGCCGCCGTGGTCTTCGCCGCGGGCTTCTTGCTCTGGGCGGCGTTCATGCCCGTCAGGCGCGGCCCGTGGCCTTACGTCTGCCTCGTCCCCGGCTTCCTCCTCGGCGTCGGCTACACCGCGGCGCACGCCTTCGGCTGGGATTATCTCACCATCCCGCAGATGGCGGCGGTACACGGCTCGCTCAATCTGCTCGGCGCGTTATTGCTCGCGGCTCAGGCGCCGGCGTTCGATGACGTCGCCGCGACGGCGCCCGATCTCGATACGCCTGTCGAGGCCGGCGATCGCGCGACGGCGATCTTCGCCGATTCGCATCGCGTCGTGGTCGGCGCTTGGTCGCCGGAAGCCTTTGCTCGGGTGAAGGAGGCTCTGCTCGGTTACCGCTTCTACCCCGCTTCCGTCATGGTTCGACGGACTCAATTCGAAGACGAAGGACGGGCGGTGCGCGTCGGCGACAGGTTAGGGCTAGGCTTGTTCGTCCCGAATTTGCCCGGCCTGGCGCCGCTGATGCTACCGGCCGTCGTCGAGGTCGACGTCGTCGAAGCCGGCGCTGAACAGGTCGCCTTAGGTTATGCGACGACCCGTCGTCATTACGGACGCGGCGTCTGGCGGGCGGAAGTGAAACGCGAAGGCGAAGAACTCATCCTCACCGTCTCGTATCATGTCCGACCGAGCCGCTGGTTCGTCTGGTGCGGATTGCCGGTCTACCGTCGGTTCCAGCTGGCCGCTTTCCGCGCCGGCGCGGACAACCTCCGTCGACTGGCGGCTTAAGGGGCGGGGAGACGGACCAGCGTGATGTCCGCCGGGCGGCAGGTGCCGAGGCGGATCTCGCCGGCGTTGGCGGCGGCGAAGATCGGCGGCTCCGGGTGGATCGTCGCGATGCCGCTGGCGGCGCGGGCGGCGTTGATCTTCTGGAGCCCGATGAAATCGAGGATCACCGGGTTGGCGCTGCCGAGCAGCGTCTTCTCCGAGCGGCACCAGCTGGCGTCGAAGCCCGGACCGCCGAGCACCTGGTAGCGCTCCAGCGAGAGCATCGTCAGCACGTTGCGTTTGGACAGCTTCGGGATGGCGCAGACTTCCACGGCGGCCTTGGAGGCGTTGAAGGGATTATCAAGGAAGCGTTCGGCGTTGGCCATGTTGCCGATCGATGCCGCGGCCATCGCACCGTGCACGCCGAGCGAGCGGCTGTCGCTGAGCACCGGCAGGTTGATCCAGAAATCGACCTCGTCGACGAGGGTCTTCGGGAGCACGCTCACGCGCGCGTCGCCCCAAGGCACGTTCGGGGTTCCCGGGCGAGGCAGCACTTGGTTCTCGTAGCGCAGGCGGCTGTCGGCCGCCCAGCCCGGGGCGAGGGTCTCCCAGGCGAGGACCGGGAAGCCTTCGAAGCTGTCGGGCTGGGAGGACAGCGGGGGCAGGAAGCCGGCCTGTCGGAGATTGTCCGGCTTGGCGTCGCAAAGAGTGATCGCGCCTTGCGCGAAACCGCGGCGGAGGAGGGCGGCCGTGATCGCGCGGACCAGCGGCTTGGGCGTGGCCAGGCCGGCGCCGCCTTCGGAGGAAAGCTTGAGGCCGCAGCGCTTGAGCTCGCCGGGGCGGAGGCTGAGGCCGGTGCGGCCTTCGAACTCCCCGAGGGTCTTCTCCACGGCGACGGCGTAGTCTCGGTCTTCGAAGCCGCCGAGTTTCTGCTCGATGAGCAGCAGCTTCGGGTCGGTGGCGGCATCGCCGGCGGCGGTGCCGACGAGGACCAGGGCGAGGGCGGTGAAGAAGCGCATGCCATCATCCTCCTCGTTCGCCCGCTCCGCCGCAAGCCGCTGTTTTGTTTGCACGGGAAGGGGGAGACCCCATCGTGAGGCGCATGTCCGCCCCCGCCGTCCTCCCCCAGCGCCGCACCCTCGGACTCATCTTCCTGACGGTGTTCATGGACATCGTCGGCTTCAGCATCATCATCCCGCTGTTCCCGCACCTTCTGGACCACTATATCCGGACGGAAGGCGCGGCCGGCACCTTGATCGGTTCGATGAACGCGGCCGCCGAATGGATGGGAGGCGACACGGTCTTCAAGAAGACGGTGCTCTTCGGCGGTCTCCTCAGCACCCTCTACTCGTTGCTGCAGTTCGTGTTCTCGCCGATCTGGGGCGCGCTCTCCGACCGCCTAGGACGTCGCCGGATCCTGACCATCACCTTGGCCGGCAACGCGCTCTCCTACCTGCTGTGGATCTTTGCGGCGCAGTTCTGGCTCGTGGTGGTCACCCGGCTCATCTCGGGCATGATGGCCGGCAATATCGCCGTGGCCAGCGCCGCCGCCGCGGATGTCACCGACGAGAAGGAGCGTACGAAGGGCATGGCCGTCGTCGGCATCGCCATCGGCCTCGGCTTCGTCTTCGGTCCGGTCATCGGCGGTCTGGCTTCGTCGGTGCAGTTCGCCCACGGACCTGTCTCCGGTTCGTTCGGCCTGAATCCTTTCTCCGTGCCGGCCGCCATCGCCGCTTCCTTGGCCTTGCTGAACTTCCTGCTGGTCGTGAAGTCCTTCCCGGAGACGCTCGCGCCGGAGCGCCGGGCTTCCGCGGACGCCAAGCGTCCTTCGGTCTTCGACCTCGCCACGGTCCCTTCGTCCGCCGTCCGCAGGACCTCCTTCGCCAATCTCGTCTATCAGGTGGCCTTCACCGGCATGGAGAACACCATCGTCTTCCTGACCTTCGCCTTGTTCCTCTACAGCCCGCGCGACAACGCCTGGCTCTTCCTGTTCAACGGCGCCTGCATGATCTTCGCCCAAGGTCTCGCCCGTCAGCTCGTCAAGCGGCTCGGCCAGCGCAAGGTCATCATGATCGGGATGCTCACCGCCGCCGTCGCCTTCTCCGTCGTCGCCCTGATCCCGGCCACGCGCGCCGTCGCGGGTGACGGGGCCGAGACGACCTTCTACCTCGGTCTGGGCCTGATTTCCTTCGCGACGGGCCTGATCCTGCCCAGCGTCTCGGCCTTGGTGTCGCTTTACTCCGGCGCTTCGGAGCAGGGACGCAACCTGGGCATCCTGCGGTCGGCCGGATCGCTCGCCCGCGTGATCGGTCCGGTGACCGCGGCGCTGCTCTACTTCCACTTCGGCTCCCACTTCTGGGTCTACCTCGGCGGAGCGTTGCTGATGCTCCCGGCCATCTGGATCATCCGCGGCCTGCCGGATCCGTCCTCGGAAGCCACTCCGGCCTAAGCCTGCGCCAGGCTGCGGCCGAGCGCGTCGCCGCCGCGGAGCGTGTGCATCAGCGAGATGCCGCCGCGGAAGGCGCCATGGAAATGCAGTCCGGGATGGGCGGCTTCGGCCTGGACCAGCGCGGCTTCTCGGCGCGGTTGACCGGCGTCGTATTGAGGAATCGCGCGTTCCCAGCGCTGGATCCATTCGCGCGCCGGCGCCTTCCGGATGCCGAGCGTCACGGTGAGTTCAGCGTCGACCAATCGGCGGAGTTCTTCGTCCGGCAGGCGCGCGAGTTCCGGTCTGCGGTCGCCGCCGATGAAGCAGCAGACCAGCACGTGACCTTCGGGGGCCCGTCCCGGCAGCACGGAAGAAGGGAACAGGCAGCCGAGCACGTCGCGATGTTCGCCGCCCGGGGTCAGGTAGCCGAAGCCGTCGAGCGGGTGCGGGACGTCCTCCCGAGCGTAGCCACGGGCGACGACGGTCACCGGCGGCACTTGCGGATTCTCCCAATCCCGGAGGAACGGCGTGACGGTCTCGTCGAAGGGCAGCGAGCCCCAATGCCAGCAGGGTGCGGTGACCACCAGATGCTTCGCGGAGACGCCGTCGTCCGCTCCGTCCGGGCCGCGCCAGGCGACGTTCCAGCCGCGGGCGTCGCGACGGAGCGAAGTCGTCACGACGCCGAGCCGGAGGTCTGCCGTGGGCAGGCGCGCCGCCATCGTCTCGGCCAGCTGACGCATGCCCCCGGGGAAACCGACGACCGTGCGCTTCGTCTTCGGTCCGCGGCGCAGGCCGTTGAGCACCGAGCCGTGAACCTGTTCGAGCGCATGGATGCGCGGGAAGCAGCTGGCCATCACCAGGCGGGCCGGGTCGCCCGCGTGCACGCCGGAGACGATCGGATCCATGAGCATCGCGGCGGCCTCGCGACCGAAGCGGCGGGTGGCGAATTCGACGACCGTCTCGCCGGCATGTCCGCCCTTCGCGCGGAAGGGTTCGGAGAGCAGGCGCAGCTTGCCGGCCCATGTGAGCAGGTTGCTGGTCAGCAGGGTGAGGGGGCTCGGGCCGAGGCCGTGGAGTTCGCCGCGGGCGAAGATGTAGCGACGGGCCGCCCGCATGTCGGCCGACTGCATGACCTCGCCGAGCCCGTAAGCGGCCATCAAGGCCTCGTCTTCGGCCCCTTCGAGCTGCAGGGTGTTGGGGCCGGTCTCGACGATCCAGCCCTCGTCCAGGTGGGTCCGGATCGAGCCGCCGACGCGGACGGCGGGTTCGAGGACCTTCACCTTCGCCCCGGCGCGGAGCATCGCATGGGCCACGGCCAAGCCGGCCGGCCCGGCTCCGAGGATGACTGCGTCGTAGCCCATGAGGCATCTTCGGCCGAGAAGCCTGAGGTTGGCAACCCTGCGTCGTTCGGGCTGTCTGTAAGGCATGAGGCCCATCTTCATCCTGCTGCCCTTGGCCTGCCTTGGGGATACCGTCACCATGAAGGACGGCACATTCCTCAAAGGCCGCATCGAACGGATCGTCGACGGCGTGATGGAGTTCCGCGCGCCTTCCTTGGGAAACGCAAATCTGCTGCGGCTGGAGCTCGGGCAGGTCGAATCTTTCGTCACCGACGAATCCGTGCGCGTGAGCGCGGGGGGCGTCGTCTCGGACGGCATTGCTTCCGCGGCAGGCGGCCGGGTCGTCACGCGTGGCGGCCGCGAGACCAACACCCTCGACCGGGCCGTCGAGCTCTGGCGGGAGCCTTCGCAGCGTCCGTCCGAGAGCGGCGGTACGCGGCAATGGTTCACGCAGGCGGACGCGGATCTCTCCGGGCGCAGCGGCGTGGTGGCCGGCTCAGGTTTCAGCACGGGCTTCTCCGCCAAGGGCGTGACCAAGGCGGACACCTTGATCGGCGGCGTCCGCCTCATGCGGGCCGAGGCCCAGGACCGGATCTCGGCGGATGACCTCCATGTGACCTTCTCCTATGAGACGAATCCGACGAACGTCCTCTTCTGGTATCTCCGGACCGACACCGGCTTCGACAACGCCCGGCGGATCGACTTCTTCTCCGTCAACGCCGTCGGCCTCGGCTTCCGTCTCTTCACCGACGCCAAGGGCAAGCTCGATGCGCGCGCCGGCCTGGGTCATCGCATCGAGATCTTTGATGATACCCTCGAGCCGAACCGGACGGCTCCCTCTGGTGACTTCGGACTGATCTTCTCGCGCGAACTCGGCTGGGCGTCCTGGGATACCTCCTTGGATTTCGTCCCGTCTTTCCAGGTGGCGGGGGACTACTTCATCCGACACGAAAGCAGCCTGAACCTGCTGCGTAACAGCGGGCCGCTTTCCTTCAGGGTAGGTTTGGCCAATAATTTCCGCTCCAAGCCCCTGCCCAGGCAGGTCAAAACCGACACATCCTACTTCCTTCGGACGACCTATGTCTGGAAATGAGCAGGGTGAGTTTATCTAAAAATAGGCACAATTGTCTAAAAATGCACAAAACCCCTTGTGAATGGTTACCTATTGAACCGTGGCACACGGGGTGCTTTGAAATTGTTCGTAATTAGTCATCTTTCCAATCCCCCATCCATGAGCACCAACCCAGCCCGTAGCAACGCCATCGAGGCGATTGCCTCCCAGCCTCGCCTGCAGGGCAGCTTCGACTTCCGCAATGAGAAGATCGACCTGATCTACGGCCAGAATGTCTTCTCTCTCGATAAGATGGAGAAGCGCCTCCCGAAGGATGTCTTCAAGTCCCTCAAGGCCAACATCGAGTCCGGTGCCAAGCTCGACGCCGCCGCGGCCGACGTCGTCGCCGCCGCCATCAAGGACTGGGCTCTCGAGCGCGGCGCCACGCACTACGCGCACGTGTTCTACCCGCTCACCGGCTTCACCGCCGAGAAGCATGATACCTTCTTCGAGCCCAGCGGCAACGGCACGCTCGCCCAGTTCTCCGGCAAGGCGCTGATCCAGGCCGAGCCTGACGCCTCCTCTTTCCCGAACGGAGGTCTCCGCTCCACCTTCGAAGCCCGCGGTTACACCGCCTGGGACGTCACCTCGCCGGCTTACATCTTCGACACCGAGAACGGTTCGACCCTTTGCATCCCGACCGCGTTCGTCTCCTGGAAGGGCGAGGCCCTCGACAAGAAGACCCCGTTGCTCCGTTCCATGTCCGCGGTGAACAAGGCCGCCTCGCGCGTCCTCGCCCTCTTCGGCAAGAAGCACGGCTACATCTCCGCTTCGTGCGGCCCCGAGCAGGAGTACTTCCTGGTCGACTCCCGCCTCTACCACCTCCGTCCCGACCTCTACACCTGCGGTCGCTCCCTCTTTGGCGCCAAGCCGGCCAAGGGCCAGGAGTTCGAAGACCAGTACTTCGGCACCATCCCTGACCGAGTGCTCGCCTGCATGATGGAAACCGAGCGCGAGTGCTTCAAGCTCGGTATCCCGATCAAGACCCGCCACAACGAAGTCGCGCCGGCCCAGTACGAAGTGGCTCCGATCTACGAATCCGCCAACGTCGCCCACGACCACCAGATGCTCACGATGACGCTGCTCCGCCGCGTCGCCACCAAGCATGGTTTCGTCTGCCTCCTCGCCGAGAAGCCCTTCGCGGGCGTCAACGGTTCCGGCAAGCACGTCAACTGGTCCATCGGTGGCGCCGGCGTCGGCAACCTCCTCGAGCCGGGCCACAACCCGCACGAGAACGCCCAGTTCCTCACCTTCTGCTCCGCGGTCATCCGCGCCGTCGACCTGCACCAGGGTCTCCTCCGTGCTTCCGTCGCCTCGGCCGGCAACGACCACCGTCTCGGCGCCAACGAAGCTCCGCCCGCCATCATCTCGATCTACCTGGGCGACATGCTCAACGAAGTCATCGAGCAGGTGAAGAAGAGCGGTTCGGCTTCCAGCTCGCGCAAGGGCGGTCACATGACCCTCGGCGTCGACACGCTCCCGGTCCTCCCGAAGGACGCCGGCGACCGTAACCGTACCAGCCCGTTCGCCTTCACCGGCAACAAGTTCGAGTTCCGCGCCGTCGGTTCCGCCTTCTCGGTGGCCGGTCCCCTGACCGTGCTCAACACGATCATGGCCGACTCGCTCGACAAGCTCGCCGACGAACTCGCCGCCGCCCTCAAGAAGAACTCCGACTTCAACTCCGCGCTCCAGGGCGTCCTCAAGGATATCCTCACCAAGCATGGCCAGATCATCTTCAACGGCAACGGTTACTCCGAGGAGTGGCACAAGGAAGCCGCCAAGCGCGGCCTCAAGAACCTCCGCACGACCCCCGACGCGCTCCCCGAGATCGTCGCCAAGTCGACGGTCGAGGTCTTCGAGCGTCAGGGCGTCCTCTCCAAGGCCGAACTCGAGTCCCGCGAAGAGATCTACACGCACTCCTACGTGCTCGCGATCAACACCGAGTCCAAGCTCGTCTCCGACATCGCCAAGACGCTCCTCCTGCCGGCCGCCCTCAAGTATGCCGCTGACCTGACCCCGGTCGAGATGACCAAGTCCGGCGGCAAGCTCCGGAAGGAAGTCGTCGGCCTCGCCGACCAGCTCTCCGCCGCGATCGAAGCCCTCGACGACGCCCGCGACGTCAGCAAGTCCGACACGCACGCCCAGGCCAAGCACACCTGCGACAAGGTCCTCCCGGCCATGCTCAAGGTCCGCGCCGCCGCCGACGCCCTCGAAGAGATCGTCGCCGACGAATACTGGCCGCTGCCGTCCTACCAGGAACTGCTGTTCCTCCGCTAAGCCTCGACCGGCTTTGCCGAGACCAAGGGCCGAACCTCAGGGTTCGGCCCTTTTTGTCGCCCGGGCCCGTCGGCGGGTCCCCAAAGCAGAAGGCCCGTCGCTTTGACGGGCCTTCGGGTGCTTGGACTAGGATGGACGCTTAGACGTTGTCCCACTTCTTGCGCAGGTAGGCGCTGAAGTTCTTGACCTTCTTCTTGCGGCGACGGCGTTCGGCCGGCTTCTCGAAGCCTCGCTTGGCGCGGGCGTCCTTGATGATGCCCTCGCGGTCGATCTTCTTCTTGAGGCGGCGGAGAGCCTTGTCGACGGTCTCGCCTTTGCGAATCTTGATTTCTACGGACATGTGAGCGTTTGGAGGGTCGAAAGAACAAGGGGGGAGGGCGTTCGTCAACCCCGAATCCTCGGGTATTCACAGCCGTGAATAAGTGGGCCTCCCGGAGGGCACTAGACTCTTGCGGCGGGGGTAGGGCAGGGCAATCGTGCGGTTCACCCCCCGATGTACCTCAAGGAAATCGTCGCCAACGGATTCAAAAGCTTCGCCGACCGGACCCGCATCGAGCTCCGTACCGGGGTCACGGCCGTCGTCGGGCCCAATGGCTGCGGTAAGTCCAACATCGTCGACGCGATCCGCTGGGTCCTGGGCGAACAGTCCGCCAAATCCCTGCGCGCCCCGGCGATGCAGGACGTCATCTTCGCCGGTACGGACCGCCGCAGGCCCCTCCCCCAGTGCGAGGTCGAGCTGATCTTCGCCGACTGCGAGAAGGAGCTGGGCACCGCCTTCGCCGAAGTCTCGGTGATGCGCCGCCTCCACCGCGAGGGCGCCAGCGACTACTTCATCAACGGCAAGCCGTCGCGCCTGAAGGACATCCAGCGCCTCTTCATGGATACCGGCATCGGCCGGATGTCGTACTCCTTCATGGTGCAGGGCCAGATCGACCAGATCCTGTCCGCCAATCCCGCCGAGCGCCGCTACCTCTTCGAAGAGGCCGCCGGGATCACCCGCTACAAGGCCCAGCGTCGTGAGGCGCTGAACAAGCTCAGCGGCGTCGACGCCA
The DNA here is from genome assembly GCA_030725715.1 of Opitutales bacterium. GTDB lineage: Bacteria > Verrucomicrobiota > Verrucomicrobiia > Opitutales > UBA953 > UBA953. The sequence goes on along the minus strand of JANRFG010000018.1, from coordinate 222,705 downwards.
ACCTCGCGCGCATCACCGACGTGGTCAGCGAAGTCGGCCGCCAGATCGCTTCCCTCCGCCGTCAGGCCGCCAAGGCCTTGCGCTACCGCCGCCTCCGCCACCGCTTCACGCACCTCGACCTCGCCTGGCACGCCAAGCAGTTCGGCGACCGTCGCGCCCAGGTCGCGACGCTCGAGACCGATGCGACCGCCTGCCGCGCCGAGGTCGCCGGCCTCACCGACGGCCTGCGCGACCGCGAAGCCGCCTTGCTCCAGACCCGCGCCCGCCGCGCCGAACTCGCCGAACAAGTCCAGCTCGCCCAGCAGGCCCTCTTCGACCTGCGCACCGCCCGCGAGAACGCCGAGAACGAAGCCCGCACTTCCGACCTGCGTTCCGATGACCTCGCTTCGCGCCTCGCCGAGGCCCGCCGCGAGGCGCAGGAAGCCGAAGTCCAGATCGCCGAATATGAGCTCCGCCTCCGCGGCAGCTCCGACGCCAAGTCGACGGCGGCCGGCTCCGTCTCCGCCACCGATGCTGCTTATCGCGAGAAGACCGCCCAGGTCGAGGAGGCCGCCCGTCAGGTCGTCGAGGCCGAGAACCGTCTCCGCCGCGCCCGCCAGGACATCCTTGTCGCCGAAGGCGAGATGACCCGCGCCCGTGGTGATGTCACCAACCTCGAGGTCGACCTCCGCGGGTATCAGTCCCGCCACGTCGATCTTTCCGACTCGCTCACCCAGGCCAAGCAGGACCGCCTCGCGCTCGAGCAGCGCGTCACCGAGTCCGGCGCCGTCGTCACCACCCGCCACGGCGAGCTGCAGGCCGCGCGCACGGCCGAACAGGAAGCGACCGAGAAAGGCCGCGATCTCCTCAACGATTTCCGCGCGCTGCAGCAGACGATTTCGGAGCAGGATCGTAAGGTCGCCAAACTCTCCGCCCAGCTCGGCCTGCTCGAACAGATGCAGTCCCGCCTCGAAGGCTTCTCCGAAGCCGCGAAGGCCGTCCTGCGTGGCGAGTTCTCCGAAGAGCTGCGCTCCGGCAAGGCCTCGGCGCTCGCCGACCTCGTGACCGTCGTCGACGTCTCCGCCGCCGCCGCGCTCGAGAACATCCTCGGAGCAGCCTCCGAGGCCGTCGCCCTCGACTCCGCCGAGTTCCTGCCGGGGATCGTCGCCAAGATGGGCGAACGCCAGCTCGGTCGCGCGGTCTTCCAGGTCGAAGCCCCGCCCGCCGCCCGCTCCGGCTCCGCCGCTCCCGGCTGGCTCCGTCCGGCCACCACGGCGGTGCAGGCCAAGTCCCCCGAGCACGCCCGCCTCGTCGCCAACCTCTTCGACGGCTGCTACGTCTGTCCGTCCCTCGGTGATTTCATCGCGTGGTGGCGCGCCAATCCGGGCTTCGAGTTCTTCCTCGTCGCGACCACCGACGGCGACCTCGTCGACCGCCGCGGCCTCGTCTACGCCGGCAAGCCCCGCAAGGCCGCCGCCAACGCCGGTTCCGGCGTCTTCTCCCGTGAAAGCGAGATCCGCGCCGTCCGCGCCTCGCTCGAATCCGAGAACGACCAGCTCACGACCCTCAACGAGAAGGCCCTCGGCATCCAGGCCGCGATGGACGCCAATGAACTCGACGTCTCGGCCGCCCGCGACGCCACGCAGTTCGCCGCGCAGGAGCTTTCCGTGGCCCAGGCCGACGAGCGTTCCGCCCGCCAGTCCCTCACCTCCGCCGACGATCGCATCCAGCGCGAAGAGCGTCAGCTCGCCGAGCTGGACAACGCCAAGTCCGAAGCGCTCAAGCGCCGCGACCGCGCGCAGGAGACGCTGACGGCCAAGGACGCCCAGGTCGCCGAACTCCGCGCGACGATCTCCTCCGGCGAAGGCCAGCTCGAATCCGCCCGCGCCGAAGCCGAGCTCCGCCGCAACGCCCTCGGCGACGTCCGCCTTTCGCTCGCCGAGCAGCGCCAGCGCCTCGAACTCGTCGGCCGCGAACTCGCCGACCTCGAGTCGCGCCGGGCCGAAGCCACCGCCCGCCTGAATTCGCGCCGCATCGAAGCGCAGCAGAACGAGAAGCTCATCGCCGAACTCAAGGCCCTGGCCGTGACCGCGCGCGAGACCTCCGCCCGCCTCGCCGGCGAGGTCGAAACCGCTTCCGCGCGGCTCAACGAACAGCGCCTCGCCCTCACCGAGACCGACGCCGCCGTCGAATCGGAAGACCGCGTCCTCTCCGTCGACCGCGATCGTCTCCGCGTCGCCGACACCCGCCTCAAGGGCCTCGAAGTCTCGCTCGCCGAGCAGACCTCGCAGTGCGGCTTCATCGTCGAGAAGGTCCAGGCCGACCATCAGCTCGACGTCGCCGACGTCGACTGGCGCCTGCAGCTCTGGCTTTCCGACGGCGAACCCGAAGGCATCTCCAGCTTCGACGACCTCGAGGAGACCGACGAGGAAGGTTCCCGTCCGGCCCCGAAGGCCGTCGCCCGCCGCGGCGAACCGACCGCCGAGGACCTCGCCGCGATGGAATCCGCCGACTGGCCGCCCCTCGTGCGTGAGATCGCCGACCTGCGCGACCGCATGGCCGGCATGGGCTCCGTCAATCTCGTCGCCGTCGAGGAATACTCCTCGCTCCGCGACCGTCATGACTTCCTCACCAAGCAGAGCGATGACCTCTGGAAGGCGAAGGAAGAACTCACCAAGGCGATCGACGAGCTCAACCAGACCTCGCTCAAGCTCTTCACCGACACCTTCGAGCAGGTGCGCAAGAACTTCAAGTTCACCTTCGAACGCCTCTTCGTCGGCGGCGCGGCCGACCTCACCATGGTCCAGGCCGAAGACCCGCTCGAGAGCGGCATCGAGATCGTCGCCCAGCCGCCCGGCACCAAGCTCCGCGGCATCACGCTGCTCTCCGGCGGCCAGAAGACCATGACCGCCGTGGCCCTGCTCTTCGCCATCTACATGGTGAAGCCCTCGCCCCTGTGCGTGCTCGACGAGCTCGACGCTCCGCTGGACGACGCCAACGTCAGCCGCTTCACGGACATCATCCGCGAGTTCACCCGGTTCTCCCAGTTCGTGGTCATCACCCACAACAAGCGCACCGTCTCGGCGGCCGACGCCATCTTCGGGGCCACCATGCAGGAGAAGGGCGTCACCCGCCTCTTCTCCATGCGCTTCAACAAGGAGCGCGACGAGGCCGAGCCGACCCAGCCGGGCGGCGGGTTCACGATGGCCCGCTGAGGTCGCTTGCCTTGGGCGGGAGGTCGGCTTAGGGTGGGGGAGTCATGCTCCGTCATCTCACCGCGCTTGTCCTCTTGCCGGCCATGGCGCTCGCCGGCGTCACCTTCGAGACCGATCCTCGCCCCGTCAACCGGACGGCGCCTGGTGCCAGTTACGCCGACATGCTCGCGCGGATCACCCCTGCGGTCGTCAGCGTGCGCACGGCCGAGGTCATCCCGCAATCCGTCCTGAACCGCTACCGTGGCCGGATCGACCCGGACAAGGTCATGCAGGATGCGCAGACCGGCGAGACGCTCCTGCCCACCGGGCTGGGTTCGGGCACGATCATCCATCCGGACGGTTACGTCATCACCAACCGCCACGTCGTCCTGCAGGACAATCGTCGCAGCGTCGCCAAGACCGTCATCGTGCAGCTCGCCGACCGACGTGAATTCCGGGCCAAGGTGCTCGGCGTCGACGCCGGCACGGACATCGCCGTGCTGAAGATCGAAGGCAAGGGCCTGCCTTACGCCCGGTTCGCCGACAGCGACAAGGCCCGCGTGGGCGACGTCGTCTTCGCCATCGGCAATCCGCTTGATGCCGGTCTCACGGTCACGTCGGGCATCGTCTCGGCCTTGGGACGTTCCGGCAAGCTGGGCATGGGCATGGCCTTCGAGGATTTCATCCAGACCGACGCCGCGATCAATCCAGGCAACAGCGGCGGGCCTCTGATCGACTTCGAGGGCCGCCTGTTGGGCATGAACACCGCCATCAAGTCCGGCACCGGCCTCAGCGTCGGCCTCGGCTATTCCATTCCTTCGAACCTCATCACCGCCGTCGCGCTCGACCTCGCCAACCAGGGTCGCGTCGTCCGCGGGCTGATCGGCGTGCAGGGCGAGGATCTCTCCGTCGCCGAAGCCACGAAGCTTTCGCTCGGCCAGACGGGCGGCGTGCGTCTCGTCCTCGTCTCCGACGAGCTGCCGGCGGCCAAGGCCGGGCTGAAGGTGGGCGACATCGTCGTGGGCCTCAACGGCAAGCCGGTCGAGAACTGGAATGAGATGCGTCTCGAGATCTCGCGCCGTCGTCCGGGTGAGGCGCTCACCTTGAATTACATCCGCGAAGGACGTGGCGCGCTGGCGCGCCTGACGGTCGCGGAGCGCCCGCTCGACCGCTGAGCATGGGGGCGCTTTCGACATTCCGGAACCTGGCCGGCGGGCGTCTGCCGCCGCTCACGCGCACGGCTTTGCTCTGCGGGCTCAGCGTCTTCATCGCGGCTTTGGTCTTTTTCAGTCCCGGGGCAGGGGGGCGGCCGGCGGCGCGCCCGCTGACCCAAGGCGTCCGGCTGGTCTCACCCGGCGACGCCCGGACCGAAAGCGTCGTGCTCTTGGACAGCTCGGCGGTCTACCTGCCCTCGACGTCGAAATCGTCCAAGGCCGGGCGCGGCGAAGTCGGCCAGCCCGAGGACGCCCCCTTCGCCGCGTTCCAGCCCATCCTGCAGTTTGATCCGGCCAAGCCGCTGGGTAAGGACTCCATGCTGCAGGTGCCCCGCCAGACCGTGCCGGCCGCGGCGCAGGCGATTCCCCTCGTGGCCCAGGAGCCCCTGACGACTTTCGGGTCGGCCGGCTTCCGTGACGTCAGGCTCGAGCCCCGGACGGCTTTCTTCGAGGTCTTGCCGCTCCAAGGGGGTAATAATTCAATTATTAGCGGGAAAATCGAACACTTGGATGTTAAAAATGGTAAAAATAACGCTATAAACGTTAAAAACACCCCACTGGTCGGCTATTTTGAGGTCGTCTTGAGCGTGGACAGCCTCGGCCAGGCCCCTTTGGGGGCGGTCCTGCGCTATTCGGGGTCAAAGGCGCAGGATGAAGCCGTCCTGCGGTGGGCCGCCTCGGTCGAATGGGGTAAGCGGCTGTCTCCCGGGGTTTACCGGCTGATCGTAGGCCCCTGAAGGGCCGCCAAAAGGGTTGTAAAACCCTTGCAAAAAACCGCTTGACGGAGGGGGTTTCGATGGTCATTCAAACCCTTCCCTTCGCGTCTTCATGTACGTCGACGGTTCGCCCCTGTAGCTCAGTTGGCAGAGCGCGTCCTTGGTAAGGACGAGGTCGCTGGTTCAAATCCAGTCGGGGGCTCCATCACTTTCCACACACCAAACCTAACCACCTCCTCACCACCAAAAACCATGGCCAAAGAGAAGTTCAACCGCACCAAGCCTCACGTCAACGTCGGCACCATCGGTCACATTGACCATGGCAAGTCGACCACCACCGCCGCCATCGTGGCCGTCCAGGCTCGTCGTGGCCTCGCCGAGACCAAGTCGTACGCCGAAATCACCAAGGGTGGTACCGTCCGTGACGCCACCAAGACCGTGACCATCGCCGCCTCGCACGTCGAGTACGAGTCCATCAACCGTCACTACGCCCACGTCGACTGCCCGGGCCACGCCGACTTCGTCAAGAACATGATCACCGGCGCCGCCCAGATGGACGGTGCGATCCTCGTCGTCTCCGCTGCGGACGGCGTCATGCCCCAGACCAAGGAGCACATCCTCCTCGCCCGCCAGGTCGGCGTGCCGAAGATCGTCGTCTGGCTCAACAAGGTCGACCTTTCCGAGCCTGACCTGATCGACCTCGTCGAGATGGAAGTCCGTGACCTCCTCAATAAGTACCAGTACGACGGCGACAACGCCAAGATCGTCCGTGGTTCCGCCACCGCCGCCCTCGAAGGCACCCCGGAAGGCGAACAGTCCATCCAGGACCTCCTCGCCGCCCTCGACTCCGAGATCGCCGAGCCTAAGCGCGAGACCGACAAGCCCTTCATGATGTCCGTCGAAGACGTCTTCTCCATCACCGGTCGTGGCACCGTCGCCACCGGTCGTATCGAGCGCGGCGTCATCAAGGTCGGCGAAGAAATCGAGATCGTCGGTCTCCGCGACACCCTCAAGACCACCGTCACCGGCGTCGAAATGTTCCGCAAGGAGCTCGACCAGGGCCAGGCCGGCGACAACGTCGGTCTCCTCGTCCGTGGCATCGAAAAGAGCCAGATCGAGCGTGGCCAGGTGCTCGCCAAGCCGGGTTCCATCAAGCCTCACACCGTCGCCAAGGCCCAGATCTACGTCCTCAAGCAGGATGAAGGCGGCCGTCACACCTCGTTCGCCAACAACTACCGTCCGCAGTTCTTCTTCGGTACCTGCGACGCTACCGGCACCGTCATCCTCCCGGAAGGCGTGGAAATGGTGATGCCCGGCGACAACGTCACGATCACGATCGAGCTGCAGAAGCCCGTCGCGATGGAAAAGGGCCAGCGCTTCGCCCTCCGCGAAGGTGGCAAGACTATCGGCGCCGGCCAGATCCTCGAAATCACCAAGTGATTTCCTGACCAAAAACGACCTACTACGGTGCCGAGGCCCCCTCAAAAGGGCCCCGGCATTCGTCTCTTTAACCACCAGTACAGGACGGTAGCTCAATTGGCAGAGTAGCGGTCTCCAAAACCGTTGGTTGTGGGTTCGACTCCCTCCCGTCCTGCCACTCTCCACCACATCACCACCAGCATCATGTTCAGCTTCCTCGGACGCCTCCGCGCTTTCTGGAACGAGACCATCACCGAGGTCTTCGTCAAGGCTTCGTGGCCTACCGCCAAGGAGCTGGCCGACTCCACGCTGGTCGTGATCGCCGCCGTCGCCCTCCTGGGCGCCGTCGTCTTCCTCTGCGACTTCTCCCTCTCCAACTTAGTCCAGTTCGCGACCAAGCTCGTGCGCTGATCCGCCCCATGTCCTCTCCCTCTGATTTCCGCTGGTATACCCTCCAGACCCTCTCGAACAACGAGAGCAAGGTGAAGCGCCTGCTCGACAAGGCCATCAAGGACGAGGAGATGGGCGATTTCGTCGCCGAGATCCTGATGCCGGTGAAGACCGTCAAGGACTTCCGCAACGGCAAGAAGCGCGAGAGCGAGATGAAGCTCTATCCTTCGTACCTCTTCGTCCGCGCCCGTCTCTTCGACGACGAAGGCACGCTGCTCGAGGCTCCGTGGAGCTTCCTGCGCAAGACCGACGGCGTCATCGGCCTCATCGGCGGCCAGAATCCGGTCGCCCTCAAGACCGAGGAGATTGACACGATCCTCCAGCAGATGGCCGACGCCGCCGATAAGGTCGTCCCGAAGGTCATCTTCAACATCGGCGAGCGCGTCAAGATCACCGACGGCCCCTTCGCCAATCTCGCCGGCAACATCGACAAGATCGACGCCGACCGCGGGAAGCTCGAGGTCTCCGTCGACATCTTCGGCCGTTCCACCCCGGTCGAACTCGAGTTCTGGCAGGTCGAACGCGACGACCGCGAGTGATCCTTTTTCATCAACCCAACCATCTAAACACCCACCATGGCTAAGAAAGTCGTCGGCGAAATCAGGCTCCAGCTCCCCGCGGGCGCCGCTAACCCTGCTCCTCCCGTCGGCCCCGCGCTCGGCGCGAAGGGCGTCAACATCATGGCGTTCTGCAAGGAATTCAACGCCAAGACCAAGGACCAGGCCGGCCTGATCCTCCCGGTCATCATCTCCGTCTACCAGGACAAGTCCTTCACGTTCATCCTGAAGTCCCCGCCCGCTTCCGTCCTCCTCAAGAAGGCCGCGAAGATCGAGTCCGGCTCCAAGGTCCCGAACCGCGACAAGGTCGGCAAGGTCACCAAGAAGCAGCTCCTCGAAATCGTCGAGCTGAAGAAGAAGGACCTCAACGCCGTCAACCCGGACAACGCCGCCCGCATGATCGCCGGCACCGCGCGTTCGATGGGCATCGAAGTCATCGGTTAATCTCACCCAACCCTAATCCAACCAAAACCACTGCATCCCGCAGGAGACCAAAAGTCGCTATGAGCAAGAAACCCAGCAAGCGCTACCGCGCCGCCCTCCAGGTCGCCGACCTGAAGGCCAAGTATGACGTCACCCAGGCCGCCGAGATCATCAAGAAGATGCCCGGCACCAAGTTCGACGAGACCGTCGAGCTCTCCGCCTTCCTCGGCGTCGATCCCAAGCAGTCGGACCAGATGGTCCGCGGCACCGTCTCCCTCCCGAACGGATCCGGCAAGAAGATCAAGGTGCTCGCGTTCACCGAGAACGCGGCCGAAGCCCTCGCCGCGGGCGCGGATTACGCCGGCCTCGCCGACCTGATCGCCAAGGTCAACGGAGGTTTCCTCGACTTCGACGTCGCCATCTCCACCGTCACCGCGATGAAGGACGTCCGTCAGGTCGCCCGCGTCCTCGGTCCGAAGGGCCTCATGCCGAACCCGAAGTCGGGCACGGTCTCCGACGACATCCCGAAGACCATCAAGGAAGTGAAGGCCGGCCGCGTCGAGTTCAAGATGGATAAGACCGGCAACATCGTGATCGTCATCGGCAAGAAGTCGTTCACCTCCGCGCAGCTCACCGAGAACGCCCAGGCCGCCCTGTCCGCCCTCGTCAAGGCCCAGCCCGCCGGCTTCTCCGGCGGCCGCTTCATCAAGTCGATCACCATGAGCGCCAGCATGAGCCCCGGCGTCGCCGTCGACCTCAAGCCCTACTCGGCCGCCGTCGCCACCGCCTAACCATAACCACGCCCAAGCGAACCCACGAACATGCGCGCTGAAAAACAATTCCTCGTCGACGAAGTCGCCGCCCAGCTGGCCAGCTCCAATTACCTGCTGCTCGCCAATTTCACCGGCGTCACCGTCGAGAACGCGACCGCCGTCCGCACCCAGCTCAGTGCCCACGGCGCCGAGTACCACGTCGTCAAGAACAGCATCCTGAACATCGCCGCCAAGCAGGCCAACCTGCCGGACATCTCCGCTCACCTGACCGGCCACACGGCCCTCGTCACCGGCGGCAACAATCCGACCGGCGTCGCCAAGATCCTCGTCACCTTCTTCAAGGACTTCGCGAAGCTCGAAGTGAAGGGCGGCGTCCTGGACGCCAAGATCCTCACCAAGGCCGAAGTGGAAGCCCTGTCGAAGCTGCCGTCCCTCGACGGCATCCGCGCCCAGCTCCTCTCGCTCCTCTCCACCCCTGCCTCGCAGTTCGTCCGCCTCCTGGACGCCAAGCGAGAGAAGGACGAGAAGGCCGCCTGACCCCTTTCCTCGCGGAGGCGTCGCCATGTGGCGGCGTCCGAGCGGGGGGAATCCCAACCCAAAAACAACACACATCCAAAGAACCCCGGTTAGGGGCCTCGCGCCCTCAAATGTCCTTCATCGGACGCTAACCATTCAAGGAACCCAGATACCATGAGCAACATCACCAAAGACCAAGTCATCGAGTGGCTCAGCGCCCAGTCCGTCCTGGACATCGCCAACCTCGTGAAGGACCTCGAGACCAAGTGGGGCGTTTCCGCCGCCGCTCCTGTCGTCGTCGCCGCCGCCGGTGGCGCCGCCGCCGCCGCTCCTGCCGAAGAGAAGACGACTTTCGACGTCATCCTCAAGGCCAAGGGCGCGACCCCGATCAATGTCATTAAGGAAGTCCGCGCCATCACCGGCCTGGGCCTCAAGGAAGCCAAGGACCTCGTCGACGGCGCTCCGAAGCCCGTCAAGGAAGGCGTGTCCAAGGACGAAGCCAAGGACATCGAGACCAAGCTCAAGGCCGCCGGCGCCGAGGTCGAGGTCAAGTAATCCGTCTTCCGACGCACATCTGCAGAGCGGGGAGGGTAGCACCCTCCGGGGTCCGGCGATCCCTCCCCGCTTTTTCTTTCCCACGGCCGCCTCGTCCGACCCCACCAGGCAAACCAGTCAGCACCACCGAATCCACCCGACACTCCGAGCCCACCTTCACCAGCCATGCCTCAAGAGCGCAAAAACTTCGGTAAACTACGCGAAGTCATCCCTCCGCCCAACCTGATCGAGAACCAGATCTTCTCGTTCAACGATTTCCTGCAGCTGGACGAATCCGCGTCCGCCCGCAAGAACGTCGGCCTGGACGCGGTCTTCCGCGAGGCCTTCCCGGTGGAGAGCAACAACGGCAACTTCCGTCTCGAGTACCTCGAGTACGGCCTGGTGCTGCCCAAGCAGACCGAACTCGAGTGCATCCGCGAAGGCACGACCTACGCGATCTCGGTGATGCTCAAGCTCCGCCTCCGTGAGAAGGGCGCCTTCAAGGACGAAGAGATCCTGATGGGCGAGATCCCGATGATCACCGACCGCGGCTCCTTCATCGTCAACGGCGCCGAGCGCGTCGTCGTCTCCCAGCTCCACCGCTCCCCGGGCATCTGCTTCGAAGAGTCCGCCCACACGAGCGGCAAGATGCTCCACGCCTTCCGCATCATCCCGGACCGCGGCACCTGGATCGAAGTCCAGTTCGACCAGAACGACCTCCTCTGGGTCTACCTCGACCGCCGCCGCCGCCGTCGCAAGTTCCTCGTCACGACGCTCCTCCGCGCCTTCGGTTACAAGGACGACAAGGACATCCTGGCCCTCTTCTACCAGCACCGCGAACTGACGGCCAAGGCCGCCCTCGAGCTCGATCCGGAAGAACTTTCCCAGCTCGTCTACGCCGACCCGATCGTCGACGTCGAGACCGGCAAGGTCGTCGCCAAGCAGTACGACAAGCTCTCCCGCGAGACCCTCAAGGAGATCCACAAGCAGCTCCCGAAGCAGAAGTTCGGCGTCTTCGACACCGCCTTCGACAACGGCTCCATCATCCTCTCGCTCCGTAAGGACATCGGCGCCGTCCGTAACGAGGAAGAAGCCCTCAAGGAGATCTTCCGCAAGCTCCGCCCCGGCGAGCCCGTCAACGTCAAGGGCGCCCGCGCCCACATGCAGCGACTCTTCCAGGATCCGCTCCGTTACGACCTCGGTCGCGTCGGCCGCTACAAGCTCAACCAGAAGCTCGGCCTCAACGTCTCCCTCGACACCCGCACGATCACCCCGGAGGACATCGTCGAAGCCACCAAGCTGCTTTGCAAACTGAGCGCCGGCGACGGCGCGATCGACGACATCGATCACCTCGGTTCCCGCCGCGTCCGTAACGTCGGCGAGCTCCTCGCCAACCAGTGCCGCGCCGGCCTCAAGAACGTCGTCAAGACGGTCAAGGCCCGCATCAACGAGTACGACCAGAGCGTCGACTCGATCACCCCGCAGAAGCTCGTCAACCCGAAGCCCTTCGGCAATTCGATCCGCGAATTCTTCGCCCGCAGCCAGCTGTCCCAGCTGATGGACCAGATCAACCCGCTGGCCGAGCTGACGCACAAGCGTCGCCTCTCCGCCCTCGGGCCCGGCGGCCTCAACCGTGACCGCGCCGGCTTCGAAGTCCGCGACGTCCATCCGTCCCACTACGGCCGCATCTGCCCGATCGAGACCCCCGAAGGTCCGAACATCGGCCTCATCAACTCCCTCTCCACCTACTCGCGCATCAACGAGTTCGGCTTCATCGAAGCCCCGTATCGTAAGGTCGTGCGCGGCAAGGTCTCCAGCCAGGTCGAGTTCATGACCGCGGACCAGGAAGAGAAGTTCAAGGTCGCCCAGGCCAACTCCGAGCTCGACGACGCCTCCCGCCTCAAGGGCAAGGTCACCGTCCGCTACCGCGACGACATCCTCGAAGTCGAACCGGAGGACGTCGACTACATGGACGTCTCGCCGCAGCAGGTCGTCTCCGTCGCCGCCGCGCTCATCCCCTTCCTGGAGCATGACGACGCGAACCGCGCGCTCATGGGTTCCAACATGCAGCGCCAGGGCGTGCCCCTCGTCGTGACCGAGGCCCCGTTCGTGGGCACCGGCCTCGAACGCCGCGTCGCCATCGACTCGAAGACCGTGATCCTCGCCGAAGGCCCCGGCATCGTGGCCGCCGCCGACTCGCGCCGCATCATCATCACCAAGGACGGCGAAGTCATCCCCGCCCAGATCGAGAACAAGAAGTTCAAGAGCGAGCCGGCCAAGGGCGTCTACGTCTACGACCTCCGCAAGTTCCTCAAGACCAACTCCTCCACGTGCTTCAACCAGCGTCCGCTGGTCCGCCGCGGCGACAAGGTCAAGCAGGGCGACATCATCGCCGACGGCGCCGCCACCCACAAGGGCGAGCTCGCCCTCGGACGCAACGTCCTCGTCGGCTTCATGCCGTGGAACGGCTACAACTTCGAAGACGCGATCCTGCTCTCCGAACGCATGCTCAAGGACGACGTCTTCACGTCCGTCCACATCGAGGAGTTCGAAGTCACCGCCCGTGACACGAAGCTCGGGCCTGAGCAGATCACCCGCGACATCCCGAACCTCGGCGAGGAAGCCCTGCGCAACCTCAACCGTGACGGCGTCATCCGCATCGGCGCCGAAGTGAAGCCCGACGACATCCTCGTCGGTAAGATCACGCCGAAGTCCGAAGGCGACCTCGCCCCCGAAGAGAAGCTCCTCCGCGCCATCTTCGGCGAGAAGGCCCGCGACGTGAAGGACACCTCCCTCCGCGTGCCCTCCGGCATCTCCGGCATCATCATGGACGTGAAGGTCTCCTCCCGTACCGACAAGGACGACGGCCGCCTCTCGCCCAACGACCAGCGCCGCGCCCTGAAGAAGGTCAACGAAGAGTACCGCACGGCCGACTCCCGCCTCCGCGAAGAGATGACCGAGTCCCTCTCGAACATCCTCCTCGGCGAGAAGATCCCGCTCGACGTCAAGAACTCCGAGACCGGCGAAGCCATCATCCCGGCCAACCGCAAGATCACCAAGACCCTCCTCCGCCGCCTGGCCTCCGTCTCCCGTTCCATCGAGATGAACGACTCGCCGGTGAAGCAGAAGATCCGCCAGATCGTCGACGGCTACCACCGTCGCTTCGACGAGCTCGAGCAGGAGCGCGCCCGCAAGGTCGAAGCCATCGAACAGGGCATCGACGAAGGCGGCGCCATCAAGAACGTCAAGGTGTACATCGCCACCAAGCGCAAGATCCAGGTCGGCGACAAGATGGCCGGTCGTCACGGCAACAAGGGCGTCGTCGCCCGCATCGTGCCGGTCGAAGACATGCCTTACCTCGCCGACGGCACCCCCGTCGACATCTGCCTCAATCCTCTCGGCGTTCCTTCCCGCATGAACGTCGGCCAGGTCCTCGAGACGCACCTCGGCTGGGCTTGTTCCAAGCTCGGCCTGAAGATGGCCACCCCCATCTTCGACGGCATCCCCGAGAAGCAGATCCGCGAATACCTCAAGCAGGCCGAACTCCCCGAGACGGGCAAGGCGATGCTCATCAACGGTCACACCGGCGAAGCGTTCGACCAGGACGTCGTCGTCGGCTACATCTACATGATGAAGCTGAACCACCTCGTCGCGGACAAGATCCACGCCCGCGCCACCGGTCCTTACAGCCTCATCACGCAGCAGCCTCTCGGCGGCAAGGCCCAGTACGGCGGCCAGCGTTTCGGCGAGATGGAAGTCTGGGCCCTCGAAGCCTACGGCGCCGCCTACACCCTGCAGGAACTCCTCACGGTCAAGTCCGACGACGTCGCCGGCCGCACCAAGATCTACGAGCAGCTCGTCAAGGGTGACAACACCCTCGTCAGCGGCACGCCCCAGTCCTTCAACGTGCTGATGAAGGAGATGCAGGCCCTGTGCCTGGATGTCCGCCTCGGCTCCACCGTCGCCCCCGCCCCGGATCGTAACTGAGCGTCCGACGTAACCACACCCAGACCTTAACAGACATGATTCACCCGGAGCACACCCCCGAGTTCACCGCCAACGAGACGAAGGAACAGTCCTTCGATTTCGTCTCCATCTCGATCGCCTCCCCCGAGGAGATCGTCCAGTGGACCGGCGAGCAGTTCCTCGACGAACTCGACGAACACGGCAACCGCAAGGTCAAGGGCCTCAAGGAAGTAAAGAGCCCTGAGACCATCAACTACCGCTCGTTCAAGCCCGAGCCGAACGGCCTCTTCTGCCAGCGCATCTTCGGCCCGGTCCGCGACTACGAATGCTACTGCGGCAAGTACAAGAAGGTGAAGTACAAGGACGTCGTCTGCGACAAGTGCGGCGTCGAAGTCACCGTCTCCCGCGTCCGTCGCGAGCGCATGGGCTACATCCGCCTCGCCATCCCGGTCTCCCACATCTGGTTCCTGAAGAGCATGCCCAGCCGTCTGTCGCTGATGCTCGACATGACCACCCGCCAGCTCGAGCAGGTCATCTACTACCAGAAGTACCTGGTCATCGACCCGGGCGCCACCGGCATGGAAGAGAAGGAACTCCTCGACGAGGAATCCTACCGCCGCGCCGTCGAACAGCACGGCCCTGACGCCTTCAAGGCCCGCATGGGCGCCGAAGCCCTCCAGCAGCTCCTCAAGAAGATGGATCTCGCCTCCACGATCGAGAACCTCCGCGACCAGCTCCGCTCGACCCGCTCCAAGCAGATCAAGAAGAAGATCGCCCGCCGCATGAAGATCATCCAGGGCTTCCTGGCTTCCGGCAAGCGCCCTGAGCACATGATCCTGACGGTGCTCCCGGTCATCCCGCCGGACCTCCGTCCGCTCGTTCCCCTCGAAGGCGGCCGTTTCGCCACCTCCGACTTGAACGACCTCTACCGTCGCGTCATCAACCGCAACAACCGCCTGAAGCAGCTCATCCAGATGAAGACGCCCGACGTCATCATCCACAACGAGATGCGCATGCTCCAGGAAGCCGTCGACGCCCTCCTCGACAACGGCCGCCACGGCAAGCCGGTCAAGGATCGCGACCGTCAGCTGAAGTCCATCTCGGACATGCTGAAGGGCAAGCATGGCCGTTTCCGCCAGAACCTCCTCGGCAAGCGCGTCGACTACTCCGGCCGCTCCGTCATCGTCATCGGTCCTGAGCTCAAGCTCAACCAGTGCGGCCTCCCGAAGAAGATGGCGCTCGTCCTCTTCGAGCCGTTCATCATCCGCCGCCTCAAGGAACTGGGCTTCGCCCACACCGTCCGCGGCGCCCGCAAGCACATCGAGCAGAAGAAGCCCGAGGTCTGGGATATCCTGGAAGAAGTGACCAAGGGTCACCCGGTGTTCCTCAACCGCGCGCCGACGCTCCACCGTCTCTCCATCCAGGCCTTCGAGCCCATCCTCATCGAGGGTGACGCGATCCGCCTGCACCCGCTCGTCTGTACCGCTTACAACGCGGACTTCGACGGTGACCAGATGGCCGTCCACGTCCCGCTGTCCCTGGAAGCCATCATGGAGTGCAAGCTCCTGATGATGTCCACGAACAACATCTTCTCGCCGTCCAGCGGCAAGCCGATCCTCACGCCGTCCCAGGACATCGTGCTCGGCGCCTACTACCTGACGCTCGAACCCGCCGACAAGCCGGCGGCCGACACCCACCTGCCGGTGCTGGGCTCCGTGTCCGAGGCGACGTTCGCCGAAGCCGAAGGCTCGCTCCACCTGCATGACTGGGTCCGCTACGCCAATCCGGACTTCAACCGCAAGACGGTCCACGGCGAGTCCGCCGGCAGCACGATCGTCACCACGGTCGGCCGCATCATCTTCAACACCATCTGGCCCGCCGAACTCGGTTTCTTCAACGAGACCGTCAAGAAGGGCCAGCTCGGCGACCTGATCCTGAAGACCTACAAGTATTGCGGCCGAGAGGCTTCGATCCCGGTCCTCGACGCGCTCAAGGAGACCGGCTTCCGCATCGCGACCAAGGCCGGCATCTCCATCGGCGTGAACGACATGATCTACCCGAAGGAGAAGGAAGGCCTCGTCCGCGAAGCCACCGCCAAGGTCCGCGAATTCCAGCGCCAGAACGAGTCCGGTACGATCACCAACGACGAACGTCGTAACAAGGTCGTCGACACCTGGTCCGGCGCCACCGACGCCATCGCGCAGTCGGTGTACACCACGCTTTCGCAGTCCGCGAAGGTGGCCGGCGTGAAGAAGGGCGACCCCCGTCATGCCCACCGCATGCTCATCAACCCGGTGTACGTCCTCATGGACTCCGGCGCGCGTGGCAACAAGGCGCAGGTGAAGCAGCTCTGCGGCGCCCGCGGCCTGATGGCCAAGCCCTCCGGCGAGATCATCGAACGCCCGATCCTGTCCTCCTTCCGCGAAGGCCTCTCGGTCCTCGAGTACTTCATCTCGACGCACGGCGCCCGTAAGGGCCTGTCCGACACCGCGCTGAAGACCGCCGACGCCGGTTACATGACCCGTAAGCTCTGCGACGTGGCCATGGACGTCATCGTCACGGATTCCCGCGACGTGGCCCCCGGTTCCGAAGTCATCACGCTCGGCGACGCCGCCCTCGGCCGTCACCTGGCCGCCGACGTCACGAACCCCTCCGGCGCCGCCAAGCTCCTCGCGAAGTCCGAAGCCCCGCTCACGGAAGAGCTGATGGCCAAGCTCCGCGACGCCGGCGTCGACCGCGTGCACGTGCACATCCCGAACGGCGTCTGGAAGACCCCGATCTACGACGGCGACGAGCTCCTCGTCTCCCTCTCCGAACGCATCGTGGGCCGCTGCCCGTCCGAAGACGTCACGAACCCGCTCAACCCTTCCGAAGTCATCGTGAAGGCCGGCGAGCTCATCGACGAAGTCCTCGCCAAGCGCATCGAGACCGTCGGCCTCGACCGCGTCAAGGTCCTCTCCCCGCTCACGCATATGAACGTGAACGCGATCCCGCCCACCTCCTACGGCCTCGATCCTTCGACCGGCCGCATGGTCGAACGCGGCACCGCGGTCGGCATCATCGCCGCCCAGTCCATCGGTGAGCCGGGCACCCAGCTGACCATGCGTACGTTCCACATCGGTGGCGTCGCGCAGCTGAAGACCCCGGAGATCAAGTCCAAGGGCAAGGGACTCGTCCAGTACGTCGACCTCACCACGGTCGCCGTCGGCGACAAGTTCATCGCCGTCAACGGCAACGGCTCGATCCGCCTCCTCAACGAGGCCGGTTCTCCGACCGAGGAATACCGCATCGTCGCCGGCTCCGTCGTCGGCGTCGAGGACGGCAAGCCGGCCGAGAAGGGCGTGCTCATCGCCGCCTGGGACCCGAACTCCACCCCGATCATCGCCAACGGCGACGGCAAGATCCGCCTCGTCGACATGATCTCGGGCGTGACCTTCACCGAAGAGCGCGACCCGTCGAACAACACGTTCTACAAGTCCGTCATCGAGCACTCCGACGAACAGAACCCGCAGATCCAGATCATCGGCGCCAACGGCAAGGAAGTCGGTTCCTTCTCCATCCCGGCCGGCGCCCGCGTCGAAGTCGACGAAGACGACAAGGTCGCCCGCGGCTCCATCGTCGCCAAGATCCCGCGCCAGGCCGCCAAGACGCAGGACATCACCGCCGGCCTGCCGCGCATCTCCGAGCTCTTCGAGGCCCGTCCTCCGAAGGACGCCGCCGAGATCGCCAAGATCGACGGCACCGTCCGCTTCGAGCCTTCCGTCCGTGGCAAGAAGCGCCTCGTCATCGCCGACTCCATCGGCCGCGAAGAGGAGCACCTCATCCCGCACGGGAAGCACATCATCGTCGCCGCCGGCGACAAGGTGAAGCAGGGCCAGGTCCTCACCGACGGCGCCGTCGACCCGCACGACATCCTCGACATCCTCGGCCAGTCCAAGGTGCAGGATTACCTCATCACCGAGATCCAGAAGGTGTACCGCACCCAGGGCGTCGTGATCAACGACAAGCACATCGAAATCATCGTCTCGCGCATGCTCCGCAAGGTCCGCATCACCGAGCCGGGCGACTCCGATTACCTCTGGGGCGAACAGGTCGACCGCACCCTCCTCGCGGAGAACAACCGCTCCATCAACGAGCGCGGCGGTCAGATCGCGGAATCCGAGCCGATCCTCCTGGGCATCACCAAGGCCTCCCTCGAGACCGAGTCCTTCATCTCGGCCGCCTCCTTCCAGGAGACGACCCGCGTGCTCACCGACGCCGCCACGATGGCCAAGCGCGACAACCTGACCGGCTTCAAGGAGAACGTGATCATGGGTCACCTCGTCCCCGCCGGCACCGGTCTGCCCGCCTACCGCCGTATCCGCGTCTTCCCGACCGAGACCACGGCCTGAGAGCCGCGCTGAGGTCGTCCACGACCCCGCCCCTGACCGGGCGGGGTCTTTGTTTTTAAGCCGAACCCCCTAGTTTGGGGGTTGAAGCCATCCCTGTTTGCCCTATTCCTGAGCCAACCCCTAAGAACACCCCCATGTCTCGCTTCCTTCTCGCTGCTTCGGCCCTCACCGTCTCGACCTTGGTCCAAGGCGCCAACTGGGTCCCGACCTCGCCCCTCGTGCAGATCGGCAACGACTGCGACCTCTTCTTCGACGCCTCCACCTATCTGGAAGTCACTGACAATCTCTTCTCGGGTTCGGTCAAGAAATCCGCCACCCAGTGGCTCGTCACTCCCGGCCTGGCCCTTGAGTACGGCAAGGATTCCGCCCTGTCGGTGGAGTTCAAGGCCAGCCGATCCTTGGTCCACTTCAATGGCGCCCAGTTCGCCGGCCTCGAAGATGACCGCGACGCCCTCAGCCTCGCCGTCACCTTCGCCGACGGAGGCCCCCTGAAGCTTTCCCTGAACTCCTCCTACCGCGTCACCGCGCGTAACGACGACCTCCAGCTGCAGGGCGTCGCCGGCTCCGTCATCGGCGCCACCCTCGTCCGCCAGGGCAATTACGTCCACAACTTCCGCGCCGACTACAAGCTGACCGAGCGCCTCTCCGTCGGCCTCGGCTACGTCAACAGCTTCAACCAGTACCTCGACCCGGTCACGATCGTGACCGGTGGTACCTCGACTTTCAATACCAACCCCCTGACCGAGCTGAACACGCAGTCCATGCCGCTCAGCTTCGACTTCCAGGCCTTCGAGAAGCTCAGCTTCGGCCTGGTGCTGCAGCACGACGTGACCGATTTCTCCGCCGCTCCTTACCTGAGCAGCGGACCCGGCGCCACCCCTCGCCCGGCCCTCGACCACCAGCGCCTCGAAAAAGACTTCTACGGCCTGACCGCCAAGGGCCAGCTGACCGAGTCCGGCAAGCTCAACGGCGTGGTCCGCGTCGGCTTCAACCGTTACAACTTCGACAACACCGAGGCCCAGACCGACCCTTCGTACTCGGTCAGCCTGAGCCACGTCCTCACCGAGCGGCTCAGCCACTCGCTGACCCTCGGCCGGGACATCAACGCCGCCACGACCAACGGACGCATGGAGAACATCTCCTACAATTACGGCCTCAGCTACGCCGCCGCCGAAGACCTGGACTTCAGCTTCTCCGTGGCCAAGAGCGACGTCGAGGTCGCCGCCAACTCGCTCCTGACGACGATCGACACGACGACCTACATCCTGGGCGCCAGCTACAAGTACAATTCGCACCTGAGCTTCCAGGCGAATTACAACTTCACCGACGCCAAGGCTTCCAACGCTTCGGCGACCTTCAACGCGAACACCTTCTCGGTGTCCGCCTCCTTCCGCTACTAAGCGGCAGGGAAGTCCCCCTCTGATGGCCCTGCTGCGCGCCGCGCTCGTCGCCGCCCCCCTGGCGGTCTGCCTGACGGGCTGCGAGCAGGTGTCCCATTGGCTGGCTGACAAGGTCTGGCCGATGTGACGGCTTCGGGGCTCGTGCGGGACCGGTTGACCCGGCGAATTCCTTGCCTACAATCCTTCCCATGACTTCCGTCCTTCATCGCCTGCTCGGAGTCGGCTGCCTCGCCTTGCTCCTCACGGCCTGCGCGGCCTCTGACGGCGCCGGTTTCTCTTCGACCGCCCTCGAACCCGAGAACGTGCTCACCCTCGGGGCCGGCGCCCCCGAGCCCGTCGCCGCCGCGTTCGTCCCTCCGCCCGTCGCCGCCGACGCCGTGAGGCCGGCCGCCGCGCCCGCCGATTACGTCGTCGCGACGCCCACCGTGCAGGCCGATTCCGCCGACGGTCAGAACAGCTACCGTCTCCGTCCTCGTGATTTCGTGCGCATCCTGGTGATCAATCAGCCGGACACGCAGATCGAGCGTCGCATCAATCCCGACGGCACCGTCGACATCCCCTTCCTGAAGAAGCTCGTGCCCGTCGCGGGCCTCACCCTCACGCAGGCGCAGGTCGAGCTCGCCAACCAGTTCCGCCAGTATTTCAAGAAGCCGCAGGTCGCCATCTCCATCGTCAGCTACGCCGAACGCCGCGTTTATGTCTCCGGCTACGTCGGCAAACCCGGCCCGGTCTCGATCCCGCCCGAAGAGACCCTCACGCTCGGCCGGGCCCTGGCGATGGCCGGCGGCGTCCTGCCACGCGGCAACCGCTCCGAGGTCACGATCAAGCGCCAGCGCCCGGGTTCACCGATGGTCATCATCAAGGATGTCCGGCGCATCGACGACGGCGACGAACCGGACTTCGTCCTCGAGGACGAAGACCAGATCTACGTCCGCGACAGCCGCATCTGAGACCTCATGGCCACGCCCGACCCCGCCTCCTCCGGCCGCCCGGCTGAACCCGCCCGCGGCGGTTCCCGCGGCTACGGTTCCTACGGCTATGGCGGCTACGGCGCCGGGCAAGGGCAGGGCTACGGCTACGGCGGCTACGGGGCCGGCCAGCGCGGCGCGTCCGCCAATCCGGTCATGGGCTACCTGCTCATGCTGCGGGAGCGTTACTGGTGGGTCATCCTCTCCGCGCTCGTCTTCCTGACGCTCGCCCTGCTCAATACTTTCAACACGACCGCGGAATATCGCGCCACCGGCCGTCTCCGCGTCTTCCGTCTGGCCCCGAACATCAACGGCGGTTCGTCGGCGGCCGACGACAATTTCAAGATCGTCTCCAACGACGACTTCTTCACGGCGGTCGAGGCGATGCGCAGCGCCAACATCATCGAGGGCGTCTCGCGCCGCCTGACCACGGCCGAGCGCAAGCTCGTCCTCGAGCCCTACCAGGCGGGCAACATCTTCTCCGGCCCGCTCACCGAGCAGGAAGTCTTCGCCAAGCAGCGCGGGATCACCCCGCAGCGCCAGACCCTCGTCATCAACGTCGACTTCACCCACCCTAACCGCGACCTCGCCCGCCAGGTCGCCCGCCTGTTCTGCGAGTCGATCCAGAAATACAGCGAGGACGACCGCCTGATGGTCACGAACCCGCTCGTCGAGAAGGCCCGCATCGAGATCGAGACCCTCGACGACAAGGTCCGCCGCCTCTACGAGCAGAAGAACGAGCTCATCAAGAACCAGAAGCTCCTTTCGATCGCCAAGGACACCAACACCCTCACCACCGAGCGCTCGGTGCTCGTCAAGGACCGCGAAGAGACCCGCAAGCAGATCGACGAGAACGAGATCCTCGTCGCCGTCATCGCCACTTATGAGCAGGACGGCCGGCCGATCGGCGACATCCCGCAGATCCGCGCCGACGCCGCCGTCGCCGCCGTCCAGACGGCCATCAGCGCTTCGAGGATCCGCATCAGCCAGATGACGGAGGAACTCACCGACCTGCACCCTAAGCTCATCGCCGAGCGCGAGGCGCTCAACCAGGTCGAGCGCCAGCTCAAGGAGGCCGTCACGCAGGCCGTGAAGTCCCGCCGCGCCGCCTTGGAGAACGCCAAGGCCCGGCATGAGGCCATCCTCCGCAACCTCGTCGCGAAGGAAGAAGAGATCTCCAAGCTGCAGGCCGCCAACGTCGAGCTCGAACGCGTCGACAAGGATATCCGCGCCAACGAGGAGTTCCTCGGCCGCCAGAAGCTCAACTACGAGGAGGCCAAGCTCCGCTCCTCCACCTCCGGCACCAGCACTTCGATCCGCATCCTCGACGCGCCCTCGGTGTCCGACAAGCCGATCAACAAGAACTACTACTTCAGCGCCCTCGTGGGCCTCGGCCTCGGCCTGGGCTTCGGCGTGGTCCTGATCGTCGTGCTCGGCACCTTGGACGACCGCATCAAGTCCGCCCAGGACGTGGAGGGCTCCCTCGGCCTGCCGCTGATCGGCACGATCCCCAAGGTCGTCGCGACCGCGGGTCCGGACCGCGCCTTGCTCGCCCGGCAGGACAAGGACCGGATCGCCACCGAGGCCGTCCGGTCGATCTATTCGGCGCTCAAGGTCAATCCGGCCGTCGCCCAGGCGCGCGTCTTCCTGGTGACCTCCACCCGGCCGAGCGAAGGCAAGACCTTCGTCGTGACCAACCTGGCGCTGATCTTCGCGCAGCACTCCGAGCGCGTGCTCGTCATCGACGCCGACCTGCGTCTCCCGAACGTGGGTCCGTCCCTGGGCTTCACCGGCGACGCCGGCCTGAGCCGCTGGTTCAACGGCGAGGTGTCGCTCGACGACGCGATCGTGCGCGACGTGGCGCCGGGACTCGACGTCCTGCCGGTCGGCATCAGCTGCAAGAACCCGACGCAGGTGATCAACCATCCCAAGTTCCTCGAGATGATCGACGGACTCCGCGGCCGCTACGACCGCATCTTCATCGACTCGCCGCCCATCGGCGCCGTCTCCGATTCCCTCCACCTCCTGCCGAAGGTCGACGGGGTGCTCTACGTCGTCCGCTACAACACGGTCAACCTCCGGAACGCCGTGGCCTGCCTCGGTCGCCTGCGCGACGCCCAGGCCCCCCTGCTCGGCGTCGTGCTCAACGCGATGTCCCTCCGGATGGCCTCGGCCTACACGGACACCTACGACTCCTCCTACCGTAAGTATTACGTCGACGAGCCGTCCGATACGACGCCGTCGAAGTCCTGATCTCTCCCGTTCCACCATGCGTCTGCTCCTGCTCCTAGCCTCCCTGGCGGTCGTCGGATGCCAGCAAGTCCCGGTCACCGGCCGTTCGCAGTTCATCCTCGTCGACGAGGGCGAGGTGGCCGCGCTCTCGGCCGCCGAGTTCGCGAAGATGAAGAAGCTGCCCGCCGACCCGCGCCTGCCGAAGCTCCGCGAGATCGGCCTGAAGATCGTCGCCGCCGCCCGCCGCGACGACAAGGCCGGCGTCCTGCCGCCCGCCTCCCGCTGGGAGTTCGCGATCATCGACGACAAGTCGCCCAACGCCTTCGCGATGCCCGGCGGCAAGATCGGTTTCCACACCGGCATGTTCGCCTTCGCCCCGACGGACGACGACCTCGCCGTGATCATGGGCCACGAGGTCGCCCACGTCATCTGCCGTCATGGTTCCGAGCGCGTCTCCCAGACCATGGGCGTCGCGATCGCCGCCGCCGTGGCCGACGAAGCCACGCGGAATTCCTCCGCCAAGACCCGCGGCACCTGGATGGCCGCCGTGGGTATCGGCGCCCAGTATGGGATCCTGCTGCCTTTCAGCCGTGGCCACGAATCGGAGTCCGATCGCCTCGGCCTCATCTTCATGGCCCGCGCCGGCTACGACCCGGAGGCCGCGCCGGCCTTCTGGAGCCGCTTCGGCAAGGGCAACGGCGGCAAGACCCCGGAATTCTTCTCGACCCATCCCGCCGACGCCACGCGCGTGGCCCAGCTCCGCAAATGGATGCCGGAGGCCAAGGCGCAGATGCCGAAGAAGCCCTGAGCGGGCTCAGCGCGGGGCGACGAAGGGGCAGGTGAGGTAGACGCCCCTGGGGTCGTTGAGGGCGCGGATCGCGCGCAGCCAGCGGGCGTTGGCCCGCAGGAAATCCTTGGCGGGATCGCCCGATACCTTGGCGAAGAGGGGAGCCTGGTCGTCGTCGTCCGAGAGCAGCTGCTGCAGGAACGTCTCCCGGCCGGAGTGGAGGGCCGGCACCTGCACCCAGGCGGCGTCGTCCAGTTTCGCCAGCCGCTTGGCCTCCTTGAGGGCATCGCGCAGGCCGCCCAGCTGGTCGACGAGCTTCAGGCCGCGGGCGTCCTCGCCCAGCCAGACACGTCCCTGGGCGATCTCGTGCACGCCGTCGCGCTTCAGGCCGCGGCCGGCGGCCACGATGGCGAGGAAGTCTTCGTAGACGCCGTCGACGGAGGACTGGATGACCGCGAGTTCTTCCGGGGTCGCGCGCCGATGATCGGCGAGCAGGTCGGCGAAGCGCGCGGTCTTCACGCCGTCGGTGCCGAGCTGCACCTTCTTGGCGAGGTCTTCGTAGTTGAGGAACAGGCCGAACACGCCGATCGAACCGGTGATGGTGGAAAGGTCCGCCATGATCAGGCTGGCCGGCGCCGCGATGTAGTAGCCCCCGCTTGCGGCGACGTCGCCCATCGAGACCACCACGGGCACGCCCTTCTTCCTGAGCAGGGAGACTTCTCGCGCGACGACGTCGCTGGCGAACGCCGAGCCGCCGGGGCTGTTGACGCGGAGCACCACGGCCTTGAAATCGTCGTCCCCGCGGATCGAGCGCAGGTCGTGGGCGAGCCGGTCGCCGCCGATCTCGTCGGCGCCGCCCCAGCCGTCCACGATCTCTCCTTCGGCGTAGACGATGGCGATCTTGCCGCCGCGGGAGGGCAGGGCGACCTTATGGGCGTAACGGTGCAGGCCGACGCGGCGGAAAGAGGTGCCGTCGTCGTCGGCGCCCGCGCCCGCTTCGCGGACCCGGCTCACGAGCTCGTCGCGATGCAGCACGGCGTCGACGAGCTTGAGCTCGACGGCCTTGCGGGCCGCGAAGATGCCGCCGCTTTCGACGGCCTTGGTCAGGCGTTCGGTCGTGAGGCCGCGCGAACGGGCCACGTCGGCGAGCAGGCGCTTCCAGAGGCCGTTCATCAGGACTTCGGTCTGCTCCTTGGCCTCGGCGCTCATCGCGTTTCCGAGGTAAGGTTCCACGGCGGACTTATACTTTCCGACCTTGGTCACCTGCACCCCGAGACCGGCGAGGCGCAGCGTGTCCCCGAAGTACATGTTATAGGAGGCGAGCCCCTTGAACTCGACCTCGCCGCTGACGTGCGCGTAGACCTTGTCGGCGACGCTCGCCAGGTAGTACTCGCCTTGCGAAGCGTTCTCGACCCAGGCGATCACCGGCTTGCCGCTCTTCTTGAAGGCGGCGAGCGCGCGGCGCAGCTCGGATTTCTGCGTCAGCCCGGCGGAGAGCCCGCCGCTGAGGAGGATGCCGGCGATCTGCTTGTCCTTGGCCGCGAGGTCGATGGCCTCGAGGGCGCGCAGGAGGTCGAGGCGCGGACCGGAAGCGCCGAAGAGCAGTTCGTCGAAGCCGGGCGCGCCGTGCTCCGGAGTGTCCTCGATCGTGAGCCCGCCGCCGATCACGAGCATCGTCTTCGGTTTCAGGTTCACGTGGGCGGAGGCCCGCCCTTCGCCGGCGGAACTGGCCATCCCGACCAGCAGCACGATGAGGAGGAAGGCGCCGATGAACAAGGCGAGGACCGTGCCGAAGGCGGAGGCGAGGACCGACTTGAGGAATTCTTTCATGGAGACGGGCGGGGTGTTGCCGAAATGATGCTTCCCTGTCTTGTTTTCGCCAATCCAAAGCGGATTTTTTTAGCCAGCGGTTTCCTCTCGATGCCCCTCGGCCGCCGGACTTAATCTGGTCCCATGTCTGAGCCTACGTCATCGGCCGGTGCCGGCACCTCCCGCAAGGCCCTGGCCATCAACTTGGATCGTTCCGCCTACGGCGCCTTCGCCGAGATCGGGGCCGGCCAGGAGGTCGTCCGCCACTTCTTCAAGGCGGGCGGAGCCTCCGGTACCGTCGCGAAGAGCATGTCCGCCTACGACATGCGGATCAGCGACGCCATCTACGGTCACCCGCAGCGTTACGTGTCAAGGCAGCGCCTCGAGCAGATGCTTGACCACGAGTACGGCCTGCTGGTCGACCGGCTGAAGGCCGAGCGCGGCGCGACCACCCGTTTCTTCGCCTTCGCCGACACGGTCGCGACGACGCCGCATGACGGCAAGGGGCAGGGGCATTCCTGGATCGGGATCCGCTTCCAGGACCAGCCGGGCTCCGAGCCGAGCGAGGTCATCCTCCATCTCCGCCTCTGGGACAAGGACGCGGGCCGCCAGCAGGACGCGCTCGGCGCGGTCGGGGTCAATCTGGTCCACGCCGCCCTCAACACCCGCGACAGCGTCGACAGCTTCCTCACTGCGCTCGTGGACGAGGTCGGCGCCGGCCGCGTCGAGATCGAGTTCGCCCACTTCAGCGGCCCGGCTTTCGGCGCCTTCGACAACCGCGCCGCGGCCCTGCGGCTCGTGCGTCTCGGCCTGACGGATGCGGTGCTCTTCGGTCCCGAAGGCGACCCGCAGGTGCCCAGCGAATATTTCTACAAGCGTTCGGTGCTCGTCGCGCGCGGCACTTTCCGGCCGGTCTCCCTCGTGAACGAGGACATGCTCGCCTGCGGCCTCCGCGCCTTGCCCGACGGCGGCAAGGACGTGCTCGCGCTCTTCGAGATGTGCATCGGCTCCGACCCTCACCCGGAGGCCGAACTCATCGACCGCATCCGCCTCGTCGGCGCGATGCAGCACCCCTTGCTGGTCACCCGCCACCGCGGCTGGTACCGCCTGCCCGCTTACTTCCGCCTGCATACCACGGGCAGCATCACGCTCGTCGCGGGCATGAACAACCTCGTCGACCTGTTCAACCCGGAGCACTACACGCACCTCGAAGGCGGCGTCCTGGAATCCTGCGGCCGCCTCTTCAAGGACGGCGTCCGGGTCATGGTCTATCCGATGCTCGGCGACCAGCTGCGTCGCCTCATCCTCGACCCCGTGGCCTGCAAGGTCTGCTTCCCGGAGAGCTACCGCATCGCCGAGGATTCCGTGGTCACGGCCTCGGATATCCAGATGCGGCCCTCGGTCGCGGGCCTCTTCCAGCACCTGCTCAACAACGGGTTCCTCGTGCCGATCACCGGGGCGGACCCCGTCGCGATGGCCTGCCAGCCGCGCACCTTGGCCGAGCGCATCCGCAAGGGCGAGCCGGGGTGGGATCAGGAAGTGCCTCCGTCGGTTGCGGTCGCGATCCGAAGCCTCAAATTGTGGGCTAGATAGCCCGCCATGGCCGCCACGTCCCTTCCGCCCGTCCAAGAAACCGAACTCGCCCTCTCCGTCGAGCGGGCCTACCGCGAGGCCTTGGTCACGGACCGGCTCGGCGCGATCTGGTCGCTCATCCTGGCCAAGTGCTTCCTCGCGCAGTGGGCGATCACGCAGTACTCGATCCCGGTCAGCGGGGCCTTCTACGTCTGGACCCTCACCCTCGTGATGGGCACGGTGGCCTCGCTTTATTACCTGCACGCGCACCGCGTGAAACTTTACCTGCTCCCCACGCACTTCCGCGTCAACGCGGCCGTGCTCGCCGGGCTGCTGGTCTCGCTCGGTTTCGTCGCCTACGCGCGCTTCGCGCTCGGCGCGATCGAAGCACCGGCCGCCGCCGCCCTCGGCGCCGCGCTGCTCGGCTCGTGGTCCCTCGCGCGGGCCGCCCTGCGCCGCGCCTGGCCGCCCCTCGTCGGGTCTCTCCTCTGGTGGGGCCTCGCCGCGACCGCCCTGCGGGCGCCGGCGAGCGAAGCGATGCTCTGGCTGGGCCTGGGCCTGCTGGGCGCGCAGGCCCTGCCCGGTTTCGCCGTGGCGGCCCGGGAAGCGCGTCAGCGGGTCTGATCAGGCCGCGGGCTTGCCGCCGGCGCAGTTCATGAGGTGCGTCATGAAACGCCTCATGGCCGGCGTCAGCACGCGGCCCTTGCGGTGCAGGATGGCCAGCGGACGCGCCACGCGGCGGTCGCGCAGGCGGAGCATGACGAGCGTGCCCTGCTCGACCTCCTGACGGATGGTGCCTTCGGGCACGAGCGCCACGCCGGCGTCGACTTCCACCGCGCGCTTGAGCGTCTCGATGTTGTCGAACTCCATCGAGGGCTCGAGCTCGATGCGCTGCTCGCGGAAGAACTGGTCCAGCGCCTTGCGCGTCGGGATGTCCTGGTCGAAGCCGATGAACTTGCCGCCCTGGAGGTCGGCGAGGTCGATCTCCTTCTTCGCCGCGAGCTTGTGCTTGGGCGAGCAGATGGCGACCAGCTGGTCCTCCATGAGCGGGATGATCTCGACCTGGCGGGTCTTCTGCGGGAAGGCGACGAGGCCGAAGTCCACGGCGTTGGAGACCACGTCCTCATAGACGAGGTTCGAGCGGCGGTATTCGACGCGCACGTTGACGTGCGGGAACTCCTGCATGAACGATTTCACGTGCGGAGGGAGTTCGTGCAGGCCGATGGAGACGATGGTCGAGATGTGGACGGTGCCGCTGACGACCTTGCGCATCTCCTGCATCTCGCTGCCGACCTGTTCGTAGCGGTTGAGGATGTCCTTGGCGGCCTCGTAGAGGCTCCGGCCTTCGCGCGTCAGCCGGAACTGCTTCTGGCTGCGGTCGACGATCAGGACGTTGAAGTGTTTCTCCATCGAGCGTAGCTGCTGGCTGACGGCCGACTGGGTGATGGCGTTGAGCTTGGCGGCCTTGGAGAAGCTTTCGTTGTCCACCAGGTCGCGGAAGATCTTCAGGTTCTCGATGTGCATGGAAGGATGGTCAGGATGATTAATAAAACTAATGGCGAAGGCCTTCAAGTGTAGATATGCTAATCATGAGAGGGCCGTGCTCAGGCGGGCCCGGGAAGCCCGTTGGTTGACTCCCCGCCCGTTCTCCCTCCCTCTGGTGGAAATGGTCACCTCCGACCAATTCAAGGCCCATTGCGAGGGGGTGCTGGCCCGCATCCAGACTGCTTGCGTCCTTTCCGGCCGTGACCCGGCCTCCGTCCGCCTGCTGCCGGTGACCAAGACCCACCCGGTCGAGGCCGCTTTGCTGGCCTATGGCTTCGGTCTCCGGGCCGTCGGCGAGAATCGGGTCCAGGAAGCCGCCCAGAAGCGCCCCCTGGCCCCGGCCGACCTCCGCTGGGAGCTGATCGGCCACCTGCAGTCCAATAAGGCCAAGCACGCCCTGCAGGCTTTCGACGTCATCCAGAGCGTCGACTCGCCTGAACTCGCCACCCGGCTCGGTCGCCTGGCCGGCGAGATGGGCCTGCGCCGTGAGGTGCTCATCCAGGTCAACTCCGGCGACGATCCGGCGAAGTTCGGCTGCGACCTGGCGGACGCCCCCCGGCTTCTCGAGGCGGCCTTGGCCCAGCCCGCTCTCGTCGTGAAGGGCCTGATGGCCATCGCGCCGCTGTCGGACGATCCCGCGGTCGCCGACCGCACCTTCGCCGAGCTCCGCCTCTGCCGCGACGCCCTCGCCGCCCGCTTCGGCGTGGCGCTCCCGGAATTATCGATGGGGATGAGCGGAGACCTTGAATCCGCGGTCGCCGCAGGTTCTACTTGTGTCCGCGTCGGCTCCGCCTTGTTCGGCAGCCGGCCTTCCGCATGATCCGCCGCCTCCAAATCCGCGACCTCGCCCTGATGGACCGCACCTCGCTCGAACTGGGCGCGGGCTTCACGGTGGTCACAGGTGAGACCGGCGCCGGCAAATCGGTGCTGCTCGGCGCGCTCTCGCTCCTCGCCGGTAATCGCGCGGCGAAGACGATCGTCCGCAAGGGCGCCGAAGAGTGCGCGGTCGAAGCCGAACTCGAGACCGACGGCGACAAGCGTTTCGACGAGGCGCTGAAGGCCCTCGACCTGCCGGCCTGCGATGAGGGCCTGCTCATCCTCAAGCGTTCCGTCCACGCCACCAAGGCGGGCCGCATCTCGATCAACGGCGGTTCGGCGACCCTCACGCAGCTCCAGCAGCTCGGCGAGCTGTGGATCGATTTCCACGGCCCGGGCGAACCGCAGAAGCTGATGCGCGCCGAGACGCAGTTGGAGATGCTCGACCTGCACGCCGGCCTGGCCGCCCCGCTCGCGACCTACCGTGCCGGCTGGCGTCAGCGCAACGAGCTGCTCCGCGAGGCCGCCGAAGCCGCCACGGCCGAACGCCTCTCCGAGGACGAAGAGGCTTTCCTTCGCTCCCAGCTGGAGAAACTCGATTCGCTCGACCTCTCCGAAGAGGCCGTCGCCAAGCTCGAACGGGACCACGCCCGTTCCTCCCGCGCCCAGGAACTCGCGGCCTTGCTTGGCCAACTCGACGCCGGCCTCGGCTCCGACGGGCTGGGCGAGGTCCTGCCGAAGCTCCTCAAGGCCGGCGATGACGTCGCCCGCATCGACGAAGAGGCGTCCGCCCTCCGCGATCGCCTGAACTCGCTCGCCGCGGAGGCGGAGGATATCCGCGCCGACTTCGCGCGTCTGGGCCGCGGACTTTCCGCCGACGACGAGTCCGCCGCCGAGCTCGACGGGAAGATGAACCTCTGGCTGGAGTTCCGTCGCAAATACGGACCCGGCGCCGATTCCGTCCGCGAGAAGCGCGAGGCTCTCCGCCGTCGCCTCGCCTCGCAAGGCGACGTCGAAGCCCGCGTGGCGAAACTCAAGGCGGACGCCGCCAAGGTGGAGAAAGACCTGCGTAAGCAGGCCGAAGCCGTCCGCATCGCCCGTACCAAGGCCGCCGACAAGCTCGCCGCCGCCGCCCGCAAGATGCTCGGTTCGCTCGGCTTCAAGAAGGCCGACCTCCGCATCGAAGTCGCGGTCGCCGAGCTCGGCCCGCACGGCGCCGACGCGGTCCGCTTCCTTTTCTGCCCCAACGCCGGCCAGGATCTCCTGCCGCTCGACCAGATCGCCTCCAGCGGTGAAGCCGCCCGCGTGATGCTGGCCCTGAAGACCGTGCTCGCCGCCGTCGACCGCACCCCGGTGCTGGTGTTCGACGAGGTCGACGCCAATGTCGGCGGTGAGATCGGCGCGCAGGTCGGCCGCGAACTCGCCGCGCTCGGCAAGGGGCACCAGGTCTTCTGCGTGACGCACCTCCCGCAGGTCGCCGCCCTCGGTCATGCCCACCTCGTCGTGACCAAGACCCAGGACGACAAGTCGACGACGGTCGAGATCGCCCCGGTCCACGGCAAGCGCAAGGACCGCGAATCCGAACTCGCCCGCATGCTCGGCGACCGCGCCAGCAAGGTCGCGCTCTCGCACGCCCGCGAACTGCTCGACGGCGCGAAGTAGGCTCAGGCCTGCTTGACGAAGCGGTCCAGCCTCAGCCGCCGGATCATGCGTAGGCCGATCGCGGCCGCCCAAGGCTTGGGCAGGCGCGCCGAGAAGACGGCGAGGAGCTTGTGCTTCCAGCCGGTGACGACCACCGGGCGGGCGGCCGCCATGCCGCGCACGGCCTCATCGGCGCACTCGTCGGCGGTCTGGCCGCCGAGTCCGGTCGAGCTCGCGAAGCCCGCGGCCTTGGAGAAATTCGTCGAGACCGGTCCGGGGCAGATCGCCACGCAACGGATGCCGTGACGCCTGGCTTCGGCGTCGAGCGCGACGCTCCAGTCCAGCAGGAAGGACTTCGTCGCCGCATACGTCGTCATCAACGGCGTGGGCTGGAAACCGGCGAGCGAAGCGACGTTGGCGACCTGGCCGCCGCGGGCTTTGAGTTCTTCCCAGAGGCGTCCCGTGAGTTCGACCGGCGCACGCACATTGACGTCGAGCATCCGTAAGGTGTGGTCGACGCCGGGCGCCGGAAACTCCCCGTAGGCGCCGAAGCCGCTATTATTAACCAGTAGCATCCTGCCTTCGCTGGGCATTAGTTTCCGTAATTCGGAGACAACCGCCGCGATGTCAGCGGCTTGCGAGAGGTCGCAGGTAAGATGAGTGAAGTTCAGGGAATTCGGGACGCCCTCCGGCGCGGTGCGGGAAAGGTTGAACACCGCCGCCTTGGTCTCAGAATGACTGATACGCGAGAGTATCGCGCGTCCGATCCCGGAAGAAGCCCCTGATATGATGACCACGGAAAAACTCCTGAAGAAATCATCGACGGTCTTGTTCTTTGACATGGGCGCAGAGTCTCACGTCACCCCCCAAAACACAACACACATGACAAGTGCTCCGATCGTCGTGACCGGGGTCCATCTGGACCTCACCGACGCCCTGAAGGAAACGGTGCGCGCCAAGGTCGAAAGACTGCTGCGCCACAACCCGCGGATCATCCGCGTGCTCGTCGAACTCGTCCACACCCGCTGCAGCGACCACAGTCGCGAGTTCGGGGCCCAGATCAGGCTGGAGATTCCCGGCCCGGACATCGTCGTCCGGGAGGAGTCGGACGACCTGTACAAATCCATCGATATTCTGATCGATAAGGTCGATCGCCAGCTTCGCCGCCGCCATCGCCTGGATAAGGAGAAAAGGAATCATCCGCATCCGACAGACCTGGGCGACCTGGGACGCGCGGCGTAAGGACGGTATCGTGCCGGCCGGTTGTCGGTGAGTACTGGTCAGTCGGTTAAGGTCGAAGTCAGTCAGGCCGGAAGTCGGTGAAAACAGATGGAAAGCCAGTCAGGCCGAGAAAGTAACGGACCATCAGTCAGGCAACAGACAACGTCAGCCAAGCCAGCACAGTCAAAGTAGGTACCGGACCCCGGCCGCCGCAAGGTAGCCGGGGTCCTCCTGTTTAGGCGGATGACCGGCCGCCTAAGTTTCTCGCCCTCGGGCCGCCGAGGGCTTTTATCTGCCCCATGCGCATTTACTTCATGGGCATCTGCGGTACGGCGATGGGTAATGCCGCCTTGCTGATGCGCGCCTTGGGTCACGAGGTCATGGGGTCCGATACGGGCATCTACCCGCCGATGTCCGACCACCTGCGCGGCGCGGGCGTCGACATCCTGGAAGGCTGGTCCGCCGAACGTCTCGCCCGGCTCAAGCCCGACCTGGTCGTGGTCGGTAACGTCGCCTCCCGCGGACACCCCGAAGTGGAGTGGCTGCTCGAAGCCCGCACGCAGCCCTACGTTTCGCTCCCGGAACTTCTGCGCACCCGTCTGCTGAACGAACGCCGCAACGTCGTCGTCGCCGGCACCCACGGTAAGACCACCACGACCTGCATGGCCGCGGTGCTGCTCAAGGCCAACGGCACCGAGCCGGGTTGGCTCGTCGGCGGCGTCCCGCGCGACCTGCCTGACTCCTCCCACCCCGGCCAGCAGGGCGGCCCCTTCGTCATCGAAGGCGACGAATACGACACGGCCTTCTTCGACAAGCGCAGCAAGTTCATCCAGTATCTGCCGCACGTCCTCGCGATCAACAACTGCGAGTTCGATCACGCCGACATCTTCCGCGACCTCGATGACGTCCTGCGTACGTTCGCGCACGTGATCCGCATCGTCCCGCGCGACGGCGCGATCGTCGCCAACGGCGATGACGCCAACGTCGTCGGCCTGGTGAAGAACGTCGCCTGGGCTCCGGTCATCCGTGTGGGCACGGGCGCCGGCAACGACGCCGTCATCGCTGACTTCAAGGAATCGCCCACTGGCTCCTCCTTCACGCTGCTCTGGAAGGGCAAGGAGTGGGGCAGGGTGAAGTGGGCCCTGCCGGGCCTCTTCAACGCCCGTAACGCCGCCATGGCCGCCGTCTCCGCTGGCCTCCTCCTCGACGCCCGGGATCCGACCAAGCTGAGGCTCGAGGCGCTCGACTCCTTCCAAGGCGTGCAGCGTCGCCAGCAGGTGCTGGTCGACCGTCCCGACCTGACGGTGATCGAGGATTTCGGCCATCATCCGACCGCCCTCGACCTGACGCTGGAATCCCTGCGCGCCCGCTATCCGCAGCACCGTCTCGTCGCCTGCTTCGAGCCGCGTAGCAACACCGCCGCCCGTAAGGTGATGCAGGACGCATTCCGGGAGGCGCTCAAGAAGGCCGATGAGGTCTTCCTGGCTCCGCCCCATCGCGCCGAGAAACTTGGCGAGGAACGCTTCGACAGCGCCGGCGTCGCCGCGGCGATCACGGCGGCCGGACGGAAGGGGTTCGCCCCGGCTTCGAACGACGCCTTGCTCGCCGAACTCACCGCTCTCGTGCAAGCGGACAAGTCGCCGCGTTGCGTCGTCTTCTTCTCGAACGGCGCCTTCGGCGGCATCATCAAGAAGTTCGCCCAAGCCATCTGACCATGGAAGCGTTCATCCGTTCGAACAAAGCCGTGTGGCTGATGCTCATCGCAGACTTCCTGGCCGTCCTCGGTTGGTTCGTCGTCAAGCTCAACGGTGGGACGGAACTGCACTTCCCGCTCTTCGGCCTCTCCGGCCTCGTCCTGTGGAACGTGCTGTTCTTCTGGTCCCGTTCCCAGCTGAACGCCAAGTCCTGAATCAACCGAGCAGGCCGAGAACCTGTCTGGCCTGGGCGGAATCCTGCGCGATCTGCGCCTGCAGGGCGGCGAGGTCCGCGAACTTCTGTTCGGCGCGGAGGCGTCGGACCCAGCGTACGCGCACGGTGTCGCCGGTGGTCGGCGCAGTGCCGCGGAGCACGTGGGCTTCGAGCAAGGGAGCGACAGGTCCGCTTTCGACGGTAGGTCGCTGGCCGTAGTTCGCGACCGCCGGCAGGGACTCTCCCTGGAAGATGACTTCGACGGCATAGACGCCGTAGGCGGGCTTGAGTTCGGGCTGCCAGGCGATGTTGACCGTCGGGAAGCCGATGGTCCGCCCGAGGCGTCGTCCGCCGATGATCTGCCCTTCGGCTTCGTACGGCCTGAGTAGCATGGCGTTCGCCAGGGCGAGGTCGCCCGAGGCGAGGCACTGGCGGATGCGCGAGCTGCTGACGGTCTCGTCTCCGAGCTGGACCGCGGCGACGAGCCTCACGCCGAGGCCTTCGGCTTCGCCATGGGCGATGAGGGTCTCGCCGTTGCCGGCGCGTCCCCGGCCATACTGGAAATTGGAACCGACGTGGAGCGACTTCAGGTGCGGGAAGTTCTGCTGCAGCCACTTCGGGAAGTCCGTCGCTTCGATGCCCGCGTGGGCGCGGTCGAATTTCTCGTGATGGATCAGCTGCGCGCCGGCCTCGGTCAGGCGTTCGTCCTTCTGCGCGCGCGTGAAGATCAGCGGGACGGAGGATTCCGGCCGCAGCACCTTGCTCGGGTGCGGGTCGTAGGTGAGCACGCCGACGATGCCTCCGTCCGCCCGGGCGGCCTCGCGGGCGGAGTGCAGGACGGCGCGATGACCGAGGTGCACGCCGTCGAAGGCGCCGATGGCGAGATGGAGGGGCAGGCTCATGCGGCGGAAGTGGCCTCGGCGACGGGCACGAGGGCGGCGACGAGCTGGTCGTCGCTCATCGCGCCGAGCTGCGGCAGGGTGTGGCCACGGGAGAGGTCGAGCCGGCCGGAGCGCGTGCGGCGGAGCATCGAGAGGTGGGCGCCCGGGCCGAGCTTGCGGCCGAGGTCGTAGGCGAGCGTGCGTACGTAGGTGCCCTTGGTGCAGCGGACGCGGAAGTTGATCTTCGGGCTCTCCCAAGAGAGCAGTTCGAACTCGGCCAGGCTGATGGCGCGAGGCTCACGGACGACTTCGATGCCCTTGCGCGCGAGGTCGTAGAGCTTCTGGCCGCCGATCTTCTTCGCTGAATGCATCGGCGGGACCTGGAACTGGTCGCCCAGCATCGAGGCGAGGGCGGCGCGGACCTGGGCTTCGGTGATTTCCGTGACCGGGTTCGTCTCGAGCGTCTCGCCTTCGGCGTCCTGGGTGTCGGTGACGATACCGAGCGTCGCTTCGCCGAGGTATTCCTTATCCTGGGCCATCAGCTGGTCCGAGGCTTTGGTCGCCTTGCCGACGAGCACGATGAGCAGGCCCGTCGCCATCGGATCGAGCGTGCCGGCATGGCCGACGCGACGTGTGCGGTAGAGCCGACGCACGCTGTCCACGACGTCGTGCGAAGTGATGCCCTGCGGCTTGTCGACGAGCAGCACGCCCGCGGGTTCGGCGGCGGGCTCGCTCATTTCGCCGAATACTCGCGGTAGTGGGCGATCACGATGCCGAGGATCTTCGCGCGGTCCTGGGGCAGCCGGCAGCCTTGCATGTTGAAGCCAGCCGCGAGCATGTGGCCGCCGCCGTTGAGCTTGCCGGCGCAGAGGTCGAGGCGGAGCTTCGGGTCGCGGCCGCGCAGGCTGCCGCGGATGCCGTCGGCGCCTTCTTCCATGAGTACGGCGATCTCGACGCCTTCGACCGAGCGCGGGAATTCCACGAGGCCTTCTTTGTCTTCCTTCGAGGTGCCGGTGGCGGCGTAGTCCGCCTGGGTGAGTTCACCGGAGCAGATCTTACCGTCTTCGTGGAAGAGGATGGTGTTCAGGAAGCGCTTGGTGAGCTCGAGCTTGCCGCGGCTTTCCTGTTCGAAGACGCGGTAGTTCGCCTCAGCGGGGTCGGCGCCGCGACGGACGAGTTCGGCGATGATCGCGAAGACGTCGGCGGTGGTGCTGCGGTAGCAGAAACGGCCGGTGTCGGTCAGGATGCCGAGGTGCAGGGCCTTGGCGGTGACGGTGTCGACGGCGAGGCCCTGGGCGAGCGCACCGGCGGCGAGGATGTGGCAGGTCGCGGCGGCTTCGCGGACGACGATGTTCGTCTGCGCGTAGTCAGGGTTCGAGGCGTGGTGGTCGATGTTGGCCAGGATGCCGGACGGGAACTTGGCGAGCAGTTCCGTCCCTATGCGGGACGCATCGGCACAGTCTACGGTGACCGCGACCCGGTCCGTCGCGTCATAATCGGCTCCTTTGACGAACGTCACGCCTTCGGCGTAGGGGACCAGGTTCGGGGGGATCCGGTCGCGGTTCACGCACAGCGCGTCGACGCCCTCCGCGAGGAGCATGCGGCAGAGGGCGGTCTGGGAGCCGATGCAGTCGCCATCGGGGCGCATATGGCCCAATACGGCCACTTTCCGTCCTTTGAGGCCCTTGACGAGATCCCGGAGGGCCTCGCCCGCCGCTTGCATGCTGATACCCATGGTTTTGCGGATGAACAAACAGCGGTGGTCCATCGCTGGCAAAGGCAAAAGGCGAGGTTATCACCAACTTCGGGGGAACGCTTGAACCTACCCGCACTTCGGGCATAGTTATTGCTACCAACCCCCTACGGGCGTTTCGCCCCGACCCACTTTCCATGGATAAGGACAAAAACAACAATTTCACTCCCCGCGCCCGTAAGGTCGTGGAACTGGCCCGGGCGGAAGCCCGCCGGTTCAACCACAACTACGTCGGCACGGAGCACATCCTGCTCGGGCTGATCAAGCTCGGCGAGGGTGTCGCGGTCAACGTCCTCGGCCGCATGGGCCTCGACCTCAAGACCGTCCGAGGCGCCGTCGAGAAACAGGTCGGCCCCGGCCCCGAAGAGGCCAAGGCGCCCGACACGATCCCGCTCACGCCTCGCGTGCAGAAGGTCATGGCCCACGCCGTGACCGAAGCCCGCGCCCTCGGTCACGCCTACGTCGGCACCGAACATATCCTCCTCGGCCTCCTGAAGGAAGGGGAGGGCGTCGCCGCCCGCGTCCTGCAGCAGCTCGACGTCGACCTGGAACGTTGCCGCAAGGAGATCCTCGCCGACATCGATCCTTCCGCCGCCGATGAGTCCGAGAAGAAGGACGGCGATACGCCGCCTCCGTCGGATGACTCCTCCGACGACGCTCCGCCTCCTTCGCGCCGTGCTTCCGGCGAAGAGGGCGCCCGCCCTGGCCGCGGTGAACGTCTCTCCCTCCTGAAGACCTTCGGCCGCGACCTCACCGAGCTCGCCAAGGCCGGCGAACTCGACCCGGTCATCGGCCGTAAGGAAGAGATCCGTCGCGTGGTGCAGATCCTGTGCCGCCGCACGAAGAACAATCCCGTCCTCATCGGCGAAGCCGGCGTGGGCAAGACCGCCATCGTCGAAGGCCTCGCCCAGGAGATCGCCTCCGGCGTCGTCCCGGAGATCCTGCTCGACCGCAAGGTCATCACCCTCGACCTCGCCCTGATGGTCGCCGGCACGAAATACCGCGGCCAGTTCGAAGAGCGCATCAAGGGCATCATGGACGAGATCAAGCGCGCCAAGAACGTCATCCTGTTCATCGACGAGATGCACACGATCGTCGGCGCCGGCGCCGCCGAAGGCGCGATGGACGCCTCCAACATCCTCAAGCCCGCCCTTTCCCGCGGCGAGATCCAGTGCGTCGGCGCCACCACGCTCTCGGAATACCGCAAGCACATCGAGAAGGACGCCGCCCTCGAGCGCCGCTTCCAGTCCGTCAAGGTCGACGACCCGACGCCCGAAGACGCCGTCCTCATCCTGCGTGGCATCCGCTCGAAGTATGAGGAGCACCACAAGTGCGAATACACCGACGCCGCCATCGAGGCCGCCGTCCGCCTCTCGCACCGTTACATCACCGCCCGCCACCTGCCGGACAAGGCCATCGACGTCATGGACGAAGCCGGCGCCCGCGCCCGCATCCGCTCCCTGAACATCCCGGCCGACATCGACGTCGTCCAGACCGAGATCGACAAGGTCGTGCAGCAGAAGGAAGACGCCTCGCGCAACCAGAAGTTCGAGGAAGCCGCCAACCTCCGCGACACGGAGAAGAAGCTCCGCGCCAAGCGCGAGAAGATGCTCGAAGACTGGCGCAAGAAGCGCGACGAGAAGCGCATCGTCGTCGGCGAGGAGGAGATGCTCCACATCGTCGCCGACTGGACGGGCGTGCCCCTCAACCGCCTCGAGAAGAAGGAGACCAAGAAGCTCCTCGAGCTCGAGAAGGACCTGCAGACGGCCGTCATCGGCCAGGACCGCGCCTGCGAAGTCGTCGCCCGCGCCCTCCGTCGCTCCCGCGCCGACCTCAAGGATCCGCGCCGCCCGATCGGCTCCTTCCTCTTCCTCGGCCCTACCGGCGTCGGCAAGACGCTCCTGGCCCGCTCCCTGGCCGAACGCATGTTCGGCGAGAAGGACGCGGTCATCCAGATCGACATGTCCGAGTACATGGAGAAGTTCACGGTCTCCCGCCTCATCGGCTCGCCGCCCGGCTACGTCGGCCACGACGAAGGCGGCCAGCTCACCGAAGCGGTGCGCCGCAAGCCTTACTCCGTCGTGCTCTTCGACGAGATCGAGAAGGCCCACCCGGACGTCATCCAGCTGCTCCTGCAGGCGCTCGAAGACGGACGCCTGACGGACTCCCTCGGCCGCGTCGTCGACTTCCGCAACACGATCATCATCCTGACGTCCAACGTCGGGGCCGACGTGCTGCAGCGCAACAACTCGGTCGGCTTCGACGTCGGCGTGGACTCCACCCGCGACTACGAGAAGCTCAAGGACCGCATCATGGACGAGACCAAGCGCGCCTTCAAACCCGAGTTCCTCAACCGCCTCACCGACATCGTCATCTTCCAGCAGCTCGCGAAGGTCCACATGACCAAGATCGTCGACATCGAAGTCGACAAGGTCGCCAAGCGTCTCCTCGACCTCGGCGTGAAGCTCGTGGTCAACGAGGCCGCCCGCGGCTACCTGGTCGACAACGGCTGGGACGAGAAATACGGCGCCCGTCCGCTCCGCCGCGCGGTCGAACGACTCCTCGAGGATCCGCTCGCCGAATCGATCCTGCGCGACGACTACAACAAGGAAGAGCCGGTCATCGTCTCGGTCGGCGAGAAGGGCCTCGTCTTCACGCAGAAGAAGAGCGGCGCCGACACCGGCGCC
Organism: Opitutales bacterium; assembly: GCA_030725715.1. Lineage (GTDB taxonomy): Bacteria > Verrucomicrobiota > Verrucomicrobiia > Opitutales > UBA953 > UBA953. The sequence goes on along the minus strand of JANRFG010000018.1, from coordinate 183,353 downwards.
TGAGCGATGAATCGTCTGGTCACCGCGGGCCTCCTCGGCGCGATCGCCATCGCACTGGGTGCCTTCGGCGCCCATGGGCTGAAGGAGCGCCTCGCCGTGATTCCCGAAGCCCTCGGCTGGTGGGAGACGGCGACGTTCTATCTGCTGACGCATGCCGTCGCCATCGGCGCCATCGCCGGGCGCTCTGTCTGGTCGGCCCGGCTCTGGGCCGTCGGTGCGGCGATCTTCGCCGCGACGCTTTACGCCATGGCCTTGGGCGCGCCGCGTTGGTTCGGCGCGATCACGCCCATCGGCGGATCGTCGCTGATCGCGGGCTGGGTGGTGCTGGCCTGGACGGCGCGGAAGGAATCCTGACTTGCCCAAGGCGGCGGCGCCTCCGACCTTGAGGCATGGCGGAGCCTCTCACTTATCACGACGACGGCGGCGACGACCTCGAGCCGGCCGAGCGCGAGGTGGTCTGCCGTTATTACCTCGAGGCGGGCCCGCAGCACACGGAATTCGTGACGCAGTTCCTCGGGCCCAGCGAGTGCGGCAAGTTCGACGTCCTCTGGGAGGAATCCGACCTGACCGAGGAAGTGACCGTCGCCGTGGCGTGGTTGCCGCGCGGACAGCTGACCGGCTTCGAACTCTGGCAGACCCTGGCCTTGGCTTTCTGGAACATGAAGAAGGAAGGGGAGTATTGGGAGAATGCCGACTGCATCGAAGTCATCGATCGACCTGATACGTTGGTCGAAACGACCGCCTTCCGGGCGGTGCTCGCCGCGGTCTGGCCCCCGGCAGATGCTTAAGTCGCGGAGACAGGTTACGGCTGTGTCGGTGCAAGGTGACGAAAAGACGCCGAACGGCCTCCCGAGCCGACAGAAGTTGACAGGCGTTTCATAGTATTCAACCAATGGAATCCATGAACATTCGCCGAGATATTCCTGCATCCCTCGTCGTTTTTCTGGTGGCCGTGCCCCTTTCCTTAGGCATCGCCTTGGCTTCCGGAGCCCCGGTAATCGCCGGACTTATCGGAGCGGTCGTAGGCGGGATCGTCACCGGCCTCTTGGCGGGTGCGCCTTTGCAGGTCTCTGGTCCGGCGGCCGGCCTCACGGTCGTCGTCTTCGGCCTGGTACAGCAGTTGGGGTGGGAGACGGTGTGCCTTGCGACCGCCTGTGCCGGCCTGGTGCAGCTCCTCCTCGGCTATCTCAAGGTCGCACGGGGCACCCTGGTCATCGCGCCTTCGGTCGTCCACGGCATGCTCGCCGGCATCGGCATCTCCATCGCGCTCGCCCAGTTGCACGTGCTGCTCGGCGGTGCGCCGGCCAGTTCGCCGCTCGCTAACCTGCTCGCCTTGCCCGCGCGCCTCGGCGCCTTCAGTCCGGAGGCGGCCATCCTCGGCGTCGTCACGATCGTGGTGCTCATCCTTTGGAAGAAGCTGCCTTGGGCCGGCCTGCGGGCGATTCCTGCTCCCTTGGTGGCTGTCGTCGTCGGCACCGCCGTCTCCCTCGTGGCGAAGATGGACGTCAAGCGCATCGACCTGCCCGAGACGCTCGCCTTCACCCAGCTCAGGCTGCCGACCGAGTGGGGTGTCTTCATCGTCGCGGTGCTCACGCTGGCGATCATCGCGAGCATCGAGTCGCTGCTCTGCGCCGTCGCCACCGACAAGCTGCACAGCGGTCCGCGTTCCGACCTCGACAAGGAACTCACCGCTCAGGGCGCCGGCAACCTCGTCTCCGGCCTGCTCGGCGGCCTGCCCATCACCGGCGTGATCGTCCGCTCCTCGGCCAACATCAATGCCGGCGGCGTCTCCCGCTGGTCGGCCGTCTTCCATGGCTTATGGGTCCTGCTCTGCGTGCTCTTCCTCGGCTCCATGATCGAGAGCATCCCCCTCGCGGTCCTGGCCGGCCTGCTCGTCCATGTCGGTGTCAACCTCGTCAACCTGCACCACATCCACGAGCTGACCGTCCATAACGAAGTACGCATCTACTGGGCTACGGTGATCGGGGTCACGTGCGTGAACCTGCTGGCGGGCGTCGGCATCGGCGTGGCCGTATCGGTCTTCTTCGCCATCCGCCGGCTGTCGTTGGTCAAGTTCGAGAAGAAGCAGGAGGGCGATGGGTGGAAGGTCGCGATCCGCGGCACGCTCACCTTCGCCTGTGTGCCCAAACTGAATTACGAGCTCTCCTCGCTCCCGGCCGGCTCAGCCGTCGACATCGACCTGGACGTGGACTTCATCGATCACGCGGCCTTCGAGTCTTTGCACAGCTGGCGGCTGAACCACGAGAAGACCGGCGGCAAGGTCTGCGTGGAGGAAAACCAGGAGGAGTGGTACAAGCCCGCCGCCGAAGGCCGTCCGCGCTGCTCGCGCTGAGCCTGGGCGGACAGTTCTCTTCCCCTAAAAATAAAAGGCGGAGTCCGGTCGAAACCGGCTCCGCCTTTTTAGGGATGCGCAGTCGCTCAGCTGCCCAGACCGGCGACGGCTGCGGTGAGCAGGGTTTCGGCCGAGGCCGAACCGGCGTCGGCCGAGCTGACTTCCATGAGGACCTTGCCTGCGCCGGCGCGGTTCTCGGCCACGGTGAGCGTCAGGCGGCGCGCGTTGACCTGGTGGTCATAGGCGACGCCGTTCTTGCCGCCGGTGTGCTTGCGTTCGGTCGAGGACCGGAGGTCGCTCGACAGCGTGACGATCAGTTGCGCGTTTTCCGCCGAAGCCGGCCTCAGGCCGGCCTTTTGCAGGCGGTCGCGGAGGCTGCGGACTTCGTTCTCGCCGAGGCCGGAGCGGCGGGCGTCCAGGTGATAGGTCGTGCCTTGCTTGGCGACCTCTTGCAGGTTGCCGCGGCTCTGGACGACGGGTTGCGAGGCGCAGCCGACGCAGAGCGCGGCCGCGAGGAGGGAGAGGAGGAGATGGCGTTTCATAGCGAGGCTGATGATATTTCCGCACCAACGCCTTCAACCTGAATTGGTTTTAGGCACGCTTGCGCCCCTTGGTTTCCGGCCTTTAATCGGGGCTATGAAATACATAGCATCGGCCTTGTTTCTGTTCGCCGCTTTCGCCTCGGCCGAAGAGGCCCCCGGCCTGCTCGCCGTGCCGGTCAAGGACATCGATGGCAAGGCGACCACGCTCGGCGCCGTCAAGGGCGGCAAGGCGTGGCTCGTCGTCAATGTCGCGAGCCAGTGCGGCTACACGCGGCAGTATGCCGGCCTGCAGGCTTTGTATGAACGATACAAGTCCCGGGGCTTGGTCGTCGCGGGTTTTCCCTGCAACGACTTCGGCGGGCAGGAGCCGGCCACCGAGAAGGCCATCAAGAAATTCTGCCAGGCGAACTTCCAGGTGACCTTCCCGCTGTACGCCAAGGTCGCGATCAAGGGTAGCGAGGCGCACCCGCTCTTCGAGAAGCTGACGGGCAAGAGCTCCGGCCACCCCGGTCCGGTCGGCTGGAACTTCCACAAGTTCCTCATCGGGGCCGACGGCAAGCTCCTCGCCCGCTTCGGTTCCGACGTCGAGCCCGACTCCGCTGAGCTCGAAAAGGCGATCGAGCAGGCCCTGAAGTAAGCCCCTTTGACATCGGGCCGGCGTGGACTACCAAAGGCCAACCCCATGTCGCGCTTTCTTACCGGCTTCTTTCTCTGCCTATCGTCCCTGAGCGCCGCCGACATCTATGACGTCTGCGTCTACGGAGGTAACGCCAGCGGCGTGATGGCGGCCTGCGCCGCCGCGAAGGAGGGAGCCAAAGTCATCGTGGTCGAGCCGAGCCGCTGGTTGGGCGGCATGACGGGCGGTGGCCTGATGCACATCGATTGGGGCCGGGAGGAGGCGGTCAGCGGCTCGACGCGGCCGATACTGAAGCAGGACTTCAACGACGCCCAGTACCGGAAGGTCTTCGCGGAGATGCTCAAGTCCGCCGGCGTCACGGTGCTCTTCGAGCATCGGGTCGGGGCGGCGCTGAAGGTCGACGGGTCGATCCGCTATGTGGACCTGGATTTCGCCCCGTTCGACGAATACGGCTGCCCTCCGGAGAAGCCGACGAAGGCCATGGCGCGCGTCATCAAGGCCAAGGTCTTCATCGATTGCTCCTACGAAGGCGACCTGATGGCCCGAGCCGGGGTCGCCTACGCCTACGGCCGCGAAGCGAAGTCGACCTACGACGAGAGCCTGGCCGGGGCACAGCCGCCGATGTCCGTCTACGCCATCGACCCTTACGTCAAAGCCGGCGAACCGCAGAGCGGCCTGCTGCCCGGCCTGCAGGCGACGCCGGTCGCCTTGGTCGGCGAGGCGGACAAGCTCACGATGGGCTATGGCTTCCGCTGGCGCTTCGTCTTCAAGGGAGAGAGCCTGCCGATCGAGCCGCCGCCGCATTACGATCCGAAGCAGTTCGAACTCTATCGCCGGGCTTTCCAGCAGGGCGTGGACATCCTTTCCGGACGCGTGATGCGCGGCAAGGTCGACGGCTGGGAGGTGAGCGGCGGACGCGTCTATTCCGGCGGGGCAGGCAACCTCGCGCGCGCGCTGTTCGCGCCCACGAACTACGGTCATAACGCCGGCTACGCGGACGGCGATTACGCGACCCGCGCCCGGATCTGGAAGGAGCAGCAGGACTTCGTCCGGGGCATGACGCACTTCCTGCGCACCGACCCCAGCGTCCCTGCGAAGCAGAAGGAGATCGCGCTGAGCGCCGGGCTGGAGAAAGGCGCCTTCGATGACACGAGGGGTTATCCGCACCAGCTCTACGTCCGCGAGTCCCGCCGCATGGTCTCCGACTACGTCGTCACCCAAAAAGACCTGGAAGGACGGACCAGTCCCGCCGACTCGGTTGGCCTGGCCTCTTATGGCGTCGATGAATGGCCTTACGCCACCGTCGCGCTCGACGGTCAGGTCGCCCTGATGGGCGGCTATTATTCCATGCTCTACCTCGAGGACGAGCACCGCGGCATCTATCGGATTCCTTACCGCTCGATCGTCCCCAAGAAGGCCCAATGCACGAACCTGCTCGTCCCTGTCTGCGTCTCCGCCAGCCACATCGCCATGACCTCTATCCGCATGGAGCCCGTCTGGATGATCCTTGGCGAGTCGGCGGGCGTCGCGGCTTCCATGGCGGTCAAATCCGGTTCGGCCGTCCAGGACGTGCCCTACGAAGCTCTCTACCCCAAGCTTCGCGCGCTCGCGCAGAAGGTGGACCTTCCGAAGAAGAAAGAGACTAAGACGAAGTAGGCCCGGCGATCCGGAGGTCCGCCACGACCGTACCGCCGACGAGGTGCTCGGCGATGATCCGGTCGAGGTTCTCGGGCGTGCAGTGGCCATACCAGACGCCTTCCGGATAGACCACGGCGACGGGGCCGGCCACGCACACACGCAGGCAGTCGGCCTTGGTGCGCTGGATGCCGCCGTGTTCGGAGAGGCCGAGCTGCTTCAGGCGCGTCTTCAGGTGCTCCCACGATTTCGTCGCGAGCTCTCCTCCGCAGCAGGCCTGCCCGGAGGACTTCACGCAGAGGAAGACATGCCGGCGGGTGGCGTCGAGCCCCAGCGCGTCGGCGGCGCGGGCGGCTTCCGGGTTCATTCGAACTTAGGGATCAGGCCGTCCTGCTCGAGCTTGAGGAACAGCTCGCGGCTGAACCAGGCGTCATTGGCGGCGTACTGGATCTGACGTTCGTCGAGCGGCTTGGCCCAGTTGGACGTCTGGACCTTCTTCGACTTCTTCATCTGCAGACGCAGGAAGTGGGCGGCGAGGGCCTGTAAGCCGGTATTCACCAGACCGGTCTTCTTCGTGTGGTCGGCGATGTCGATGAACGCCCGGTCCTCGAAGGGAGCGCGGGCGCGGAGGTTCTTCACGTCGTCGCGGACGGCGACGCCGACCTTGGCCTGGCGGTCGTTGCACAGGACAGGGAAGGCGAGGGGGATGCCGCCGCAGTGATCGAGGCGGAAGACGAAGATGTGGTGCTGGCCGGCCAGCTGCAGGATCGAAGGCAGGTTATATTCCCCGCGCGTGTGGGAGGGCTTGGTCTCGGTGTCGAAGCCCAGGACGCGGTCACGGGCGAGCGAGGCGATGGCTTTTTCGGCGTCCTTCTCGGACTCGATCAGCTCGATCGGGCCGGTCCATTCGCCGACGGGGAGGGACTCGATGAAGTCTTTCTCGATGCGGATGCCCCCTTGGCCGCGGCCGCCTTGGGTGTTCGAACGGGCTTCGGTGCCTGGTTCGGCGGATTCTGGCTGGTTTTCGGACGCTTCCACGAAGGGAAGGCAAAGCACCCCAAGGCTATTGGCAACCAGAGACTCGGCGGGGCGGGAAAAAAGCGTTGACCCTCCGCGTGGGCTCATCTTTGTTCCCCTTCCCATTTAACGGGGCCTTAGCTCAGTTGGTAGAGCGCTTGCATGGCATGCAAGAGGTCGTCGGTTCAAGCCCGATAGGCTCCACCATTCAAACCGGCCGTCTTCCTCAGGGAAGGCGGCCGGACTCTTTGATGGGTCGGCCGGCTCAGCGCAGGGCCAGCGTCAGCACCGTGCGGCAGTCCGACTGCAGCCGGGCTTCCACGGCATTATACTCGCGGGTCACCCGGCCGATCGATTCGGCGCAGTTCTCGAGGGCCTTCTTGAGCACGAGGAGCTCCGTCTTGCTGGCCTTGCCCTCGGGCTTCTCCGCCAGGACCTCGGCCTGGGCGGCATACTGCAGCATCATGGACTTCATGGTCTCGCGGTCGGCGGTCGAGCGGCGCAGCATCATCCAGGTCGGCTTTCCCTTGGTACCGCCCTCCGAGAGCGTGCGGAGGTAGCCGAGGGCGTTGTAGGGCCGGGCGTCGGTTTCGAAGTCCTTCATGGCGGCGGCTTCCGCGGCCAGGCTTTCCGGCGTGCGGGCCTTGGCCTTGGTCACGGTCTTGCCTTTGACCTTGGTCTTGTTGCTGCCCGTCGGGACGTCGTCGGCCGCCGCTTCCGCGCGCGGGGCGGTGTCAGGCTTGCCCGAGAGCAGGCTGGCGCGTTTCAGGTCATCGAACCCCAGCCAGAACAGGTTTTCTTCGAGCTTGAATTCATTGCAGACGATTTCGACGCGGTTGGCCGTGAGGGACATGCCCTTCAGTCCGTCCTGCATCGAGACGAGGAGGTTCCTGACGAGCGACTTGGCGTCGGTGGCCACGGTCGGCTGCGCGAAGGGGTCTTCATCCTCCTTGGCCGCCATCTTCTTCTCGGGCTTTTCCAGGTCGAGCATCAGCTCGCGTTCGGCCCACAGCTTCGGGTTGTTGCGCTTGATCCAATCCTGGTCGAGGTCTTCCCAGCGGTAGGTCAGGACCGTGTCGGCGTCCAGGCGCTTGACCATGATGGTCGTCTCATCCTGCGTGATGTATTCGAACGCGATGACGGTGGCGTTGCCGGTCCGGCGGAGCTGCACGGTCTCGGCGAAGGTGGGCAGGACGCCCAAGGAGAGCGCGGCGAAGAGGAAGCGGCGGAAGAGGGGCACGGCAGGAAGCGTAGGGAGCGGACGCCGGGTCGGCAAATCAAGAACGACGCGGGCGGCGGAGGGGTCGTCCCGTGCCAAGCAAAAGACCGCCGGAAGGCGGTCTGGAGGGGGCTCAGGTCAGGACCTTACTTGCCCTTGGCCTCGAACTTCGGGTGGAGGTACTCGGCGCAGGAGTCGAGGGACGCCAACTGGACGTAATCGGCCTCAGGCACTTCGATGCCGTGCTTCTTGCGGAGCTCCATGACGATGTCCAGGAAGTCCATCGAATCGAGGGACAGCTGGTCGCGGAGCCGGACTTCCGGTTTGACGGCGGCCAGGTCCTCGTCCGGCGCGATGTCGGCGATGATGTCGAGAACCACCTGCTTGATGTCGTCCTTGGTCATGTTTTCAGGGTTTGTTTCAAACGTCCAAACCGGGTCAGGCAACCCCATATTTCTTGACGATCAGGGCGGAGTTGATGCCCAGCATGCCGAAGGAGTTGTTCAGGATGGCGTCCACCCGGTCGACTTTGACCGGCTGGTTGATGACGAGCCCCGGAAGCGCGCATTCGGGGTCTAATTCGTCGATATTGATGGTCGGGTGGACCCAGTGGTCGTGGAAGGAGGGCAGGTTGCCCGCCAGTTCCAGGGCCCCGGCGGCCCCCATGCAGTGCCCGATGAAGCTCTTGGTGTTGTTGATGCGGGTCTCCGGGCAGTCGGTGAAGACGGTCCGCAGGGCGGTGCACTCCTGGACGTCGCCCAGGGCGGTGGCGGTGGCGTGGGTGGAGACGATGTGGATGTCCTGGGGCTTCATGCCGGCCCGCTGGAGGGCCATGCGGACGCACTCGGTCTGGCGTTCGGGGTTGGGCAGGACGGCGTCGGTCGCGTCGGAGTTGATGCACCAGCCGGCGATCTCGGCGATGATGCGGGCCCCGCGGGCCAGGGCGTCGTCGAGGCGCTCGAGCACGTAGATGGCGCCGCCTTCGGAGATGACGATGCCGTTACGGTTCTTGTCGAAGGGACGGGAGGCCTTGGTCGGGTCCTCATGGGCGCCGAGCGCTCCTTGGTTCTTGAAGCCGGCGAAGATGCCGAAGGTGTGGATGGATTCGGAGACGCCGCCGGCGAAGGCCACGTCGACCTCGCCGAGCTGGAGCATCTGCGCGGCCTGGATGAGGCCGGCGTTGCCCGCGGCGCAGGCGGCGCCGATCGTATAGTGCGGCCCGGTGATGCCCATGTTCATCGTGACCTCGCCCGCCGGGTTGTTCGCCACCGTCCGGGGGTTGTGATGGTGCGTCCAGTACTTGGTGTCGTTGCCGAACTGGGAGATGTTATGAATCTCGTTCTCGGTCTCGACGTTGCCGTGCTCGGTGATGCCGAGGTAGACGCCGACGCGGGATTTGTCGACCTTGTCCCAGTCGAGCCCGGAGTCGCCCAGGGCTTCGCGGGCGCAGAAGATGGAGATCGAGCCGACACGGGTGCCGTTGCGGATTTCCTTCCGCTTCTGCCACTTGGTGGCGTCGAAATCGCAGACCCCCGCCGGGTGGCGGCCCATGTGCCGGACGTCGATGACGGCGATGCGGGCCTTGCCGGCGAGCAGGTTGGCCCGGAACTCGCCCAGCGAGTTCCCGTTGGGGGCGGTGAGGCCGAGGCCGGTGATGACGATGCGGGGCTTGGAGGACATCTGACGTCCTTCCCATCAAGCGTCCGACGCCCCCGAAGTCAAACTCCGCTCCCCGCTTGCCCTTGCCAATTGGCCGAGGCGGGATTGTCTGAAGGCCGATGTCCAAGCCGATCCAGTGCTCACTGTGCGAGGAGGCCGCCACGGTCCACCTCTCCCAGGTCGTCCACGGGAAGGTCACCAAGGTCCATCTCTGCGAAGCCTGCGCCCAGAAGGGCGGGGCCACCGACCCGGCCGTCTTCCAGCTGGCCGACGCGCTGGCGGCCGCGACGCCCGCCCCGAGCCTCACCTGCCCGCAGTGCGGCTTCACCGATCTCGATCTCCGCAAGCGGGGCCGGCTCGGCTGCCCGGCCTGCTGGGAGACCTTCGGGGAGGCCCTCGACGGACTGCTCCTCAAGGTCCAGCACGAGGCCGCCCACGTCGGCCGCGCGCCCGCCGGCGTGGTGCCGGTCGCCCAGCTCCGTCGTCGCCTCGACGCGGCCCGGCTCGAGATGACCGCCGCCGTCACCGGCGAAGACTTCGAAGCCGCCGCGCGCCTGCGCGACGAGATCGCCGCCCTCGAGCGCCAGCTCGCCTCCTGACCATGTCCGTCGAAGACATCCTCGCCGCCGAAAGCGAACTCACCCACCTCCTCGGCGGCCAGCAGGCCGTCGTGCTGAGCACGCGCATCCGCCTCGCGCGCAATCTCGAGGGGCTGCCTTTCCCCGGCTGGGCCAAGCTCCCGCAACGCAAGGAGACCTCCGACCGTTGCGTCGTCGCGCTCGAGGGCCTGCCGAAGTTCCGCCGCGGGCACGTCGTCCGCATGGGCGAGCTGGGCGACCGCGACCGCGCGGTGCTCGTCGAACGACACCTGGTCTCGAAGGAACTCGCCGCCGGCAAGAGCGGCGCCGCCGTCATCAGCCGCGACCAGACCTGCTCCGTCATGGTCAACGAAGAGGACCACCTGCGCATCCAGGTCGTCAAGGCCGGCTGGCATCTCCGCGGCACCTGGCACATCGCCGAACAGCTCGACGACGCCCTCGGCGGCGTGCTCAAGATGGCCTTCTCGGACCGCCTCGGCTACCTCACGGCCTGTCCCACGAACGTCGGCACGGGCCTGCGCGCGTCCGCGATGGTCCACCTGCCCGGGCTCTGCCTGGCCGGCCACATGGACAAGGTCACGCGCGCGCTCAATCAGGACGGCCTCGCCGTCCGCGGCTGGCTGGGGGAGGGCACCGAAGCCGCCGGCAACGTCTTCCAGATCTCCAACCAGCAGACCCTCGGCCTCTCCGAAGACGCGATCCTCAGGCACCTCGGCGGCTGGATCAAGCACGTCGTCGAGCAGGAGTGGAACGCGCGCCGCAGGCTCGCGCAGGAGGAAGGCGAGAAGTTCGTCGACCGCCTCGCCCGTTCGCTCGGCGTGCTGCGTTCGGCCCGCCTGCTCACCAGCTCGGAGGCGATGAACATGCTTTCGCACCTGCGGCTCGCCTGCGACCTGGGCTGCCTGCCGGAGGAGCGCCGCCATCTCGTCGACCGCCTGATGATCGAAGGCCAGCCCGCCCACGTGCAGGCGCGCGCCGGGCAGGAGCTCGACAGCGACGGACGTGACCGGCGCCGCGCCGCGGTGGTCCGCGAAGCGTTGAAGGACTTCCCGGAGGTCGTTCCGCCGACGGCCTAGTCGGCCTTGGGCGGATTGGCCGCGCGGTCCTTGCGGGCCATGTCGTCCAGCAGGGCCTGCACGCGCGCCACGCCGCCGGTGATGTCATCCTCGGTGAAGAGGAGGTCCGGCGTGTGCTTCATCTGCAGGAAGCCGCCGACGGTGGCGCGCAGTTCCGTGCGCACGCGCTTCAGGAAGGCGCGGGCCTTCTTGCGCTCCGCGTCGTCGCCCGAGACGGCGTAGCCGATGCGGCACTGGCGGAGGTCGGGGGCGACGCTCGCGACGGTGATCGTGATCAGCGCGGCTTCGGTCGGCCAGGACTGACGCAGCGCGGAGGAGACCTCTCGCTGGATGAGTTCGGCGACCCGGAGCTGGCGTTGGGACATGAGGCTTAGAGGCTCGGACGCGTCTGGACCAGCTCGACGGCTTCGATGATGTCGCCGGGCTGGTACTCGTCGTAGCCGCCGAGCTTGATGCCGCACTCGAAGCCGGCTTTGACCTCGGAGGCGTCGTCCTTGAAGCGGCGCAGGGTCTCGACCGGGCCGTTGTGGATGATCTTGCCGCCGCGGACCACGCGCGCCTTGGCGGCGCGGCGGATGAGGCCTTCGGTGACCATGCAACCGGCGACCTTGTGCTCCTTGCCGAGGGGGAAGACGGCGCGCACTTCGGCGGCGCCGAGCTTGTTCTCGCGGACCTCGGGGTCCAGGAGTTCGGTCATGGCGTCCTTCACGAGCGTGATGAGCTCGTAGATGATGTCATGGGTGATGAGGCGGACGCCGGTGCGCTTGAGCTGCGGCTGGACGCCGTTCTCGAGCTTGGTGTCGAAGGCGACGATGAGGGCCTTGGAGGCTTCGGCCAGGGCGACGTCGCCCTGGGTCACGGGGCCGACGGAACCGCCGACGACTTCGAGGCGGACCTTGGCGGACTTGATGTCGCGCAGACAGCCTTCGAGGGCTTCGAGCGTGCCGTTGACGTCCGCCTTGAGCAGGACGCGGAGGATCTTCTCCTTGTCCTGGGCGAGGGCGGCCATGAGGCGCTCGAGGTCCGACATGCCGGGGCGAGCCCCGGTGTTCGGCGCCTGCTGCACGGCCTCGGCGGCCTTGCGGGCGGCGAGGGCGGCTTCTTCGGCGAGTTCGCGGGCTTCGCGGTCGTTCTTGACGGTCTTGAACTTGGTGCCGGGAGCCGGGACGGCGTCCCAACCGAGCACGAGCGCCGGAGCGCCGGGAGCGGCGGAGGGCATGCGGTTGCCACGCTCATCCATGAGCGCGCGCACCTTGCACCAGGTCTCGCCGCAGACGAACGAGTCGCCGGGCTTGAGGGTGCCCTTCTGGACGATGACGGTGGCGGTCGGGCCGCGGCCGGTCTCCATCTGGGATTCGATGACGACGCCCTGGGCGGGGCACTTCGCGTTCGCCTTGAGGTCGAGGACCTCGGCCTGGAGCAGGATGGACTCGAGGAGCTCGGTCATGCCGGTGCCCTTGAGCGCCGACACGGGGCTGGTGATGGTCTCGCCCCCCCAGTCTTCCGGGGTGATGTTGCGCTGCTGCATCTGCTGCTTCACGTGGTCGAGGTTCGCGCCCTTGGCGTCGACCTTGTTGATCGCGGCCACGATGGCGCTGGCGTGCTTCTGCGCGAACTTGAGGGCTTCCTCGGTCTGCGGCATGAAGCCGTCGTCCGCCGCCACGACGAGCACGGCGACGTCGGTCACCGAAGCGCCGCGTTCGCGCATCTTGGCGAAGGCCGCGTGGCCGGGGGTGTCGAGGAAGGTGACGGTCTTGCCCTTGTACTCGGGCTTCTCGCCCTGGTAGGCGACGGAGTAGGCGCCGATGTGCTGGGTGATGCCGCCGGCTTCGCCCGAGACGACGTTGGTCTTGCGGAAGAAGTCGAGGAGGGTGGTCTTGCCGTGGTCGACGTGGCCGAGCACGCAGACGACGGGCGGACGCGGGGTCATGAGCGCCGGATCGTCTTCGGAAGGCTTCTCGACCTTCTTGACGGGCTGCACGCCTTCGCCGCGGTGGCGGATCTCCAGCGTGTAACCGTGGCGTTCGGCGACCTTGCGGGCGTCGGCTTCCTCGATGACGGAGGAGACGCTGACGACCTTGTTGAGTTCCATCAGGTTGCCGATGACCTGGAAGGGCTTGAGGTTGAGCGCGATCGCGAAGTCACGCACGACGATCGGCGGGCGGACGGTGATGGCGCCCTTGCTGCCGGGCGCGGCCTGGCTGCTCGTCGCGGCCGGACGGTTGACGATGGGAGCGACCGGCGGGCGGACGACGGGAGGCACGTTGGCCGGACGCGCCGGGATGGGCGGCGGCGTGCTGCTGATGACGACGGGCGGCAGGTCGGCCTTGGACGGCGTAGGCGCGATGGTCGGACGCGGGATGACGGGGGTGACCGGCGGGCGCGCGGCGGGCGGCGGGGTGGCCACGATGGTCGGGCGCGGCGGCAGGCTCACCGGAGGCGGCGTGCCGGGCTTGGCGACCGGGGCGACGGGCGCGGCCGGGGCGGGCTTGGCCGGGGCGGGCTTGGCCGGCTCCGGGGCCTTGGGGGCTGCGGCGGCGGGCTGGACGGGTTCCGGGGCGGGCTCGGCCTTCTTCGGGAGCTTGTCGGCGACGAACGCCATGAACTCCTCGCGGTAGATCTTGCCGAAGTTGCTCGAGGCCGCGGGCTTCTTGCCGTCGGTGAAGACGTAGTCCTTGAAGTCGGGACGGGCGACCACGAACTGGCCGACGAGGGCGAGCAGCGCCTTGACCTCGATGCCGAGCTCCTTGGCCACGTCGCTGAAACGCTGCGTGGTCGCGGGCTTCTTGGCTTCGGATTTCTTCTTCTCGGTCATGTGCGCGGGCGGAGGGTGTCGGGAGGGTGGACGGCGGGAGGATTACGCGCGGCGGCCCTTGGCGTAGGCGGCGAGGACGGCTTCGACCTCTTCGGTCGGGATGCCGCTTTCCTGGAAGTCTTCGACGGTCGCGCCTTCGAGGGCTTCGACGCTGGAGATGCCGAGGCCGACGAACTTCGCGATGAGTTCGGCCGGGAGGCCGAGCTGCTCCGCGATGCGCACGGCGGCGTCGCCGGCCTTGGCTTCGAAGCTTTCGGCGGCGTGCGTGGCCTTCTGGATGTTGAGGCCCCAGCCCATGAGCTTGGAGGTCAGGCGGGCGTTGCGGCCCTTGCTGCCGATGGCGATGCGCATGTCGTCCTCGTCCACTTCGAAGAAGATGGAGCGGGTGCGTTCGTCGATGCGGACGTTGCGCGGCTTGGCCGGACGGATGGCTTCCTCGAGCAGCTTGAGCGGCTCGGCGTGGTAGCGGATGATGTCGATCTTCTCGCCGCCGAGTTCCTTGACGATGTTGCGGACGCGGGCGCCGCGGGCGCCGACGCAGGCGCCGACGGGGTCGACCTTGGGGTCGCGGGAGTCGACGGCGATCTTGGTGCGGTAGCCCGGGTCGCGGGCCATGGCGGCGATGGTGACGGTCTTGTCGGCGATCTCGGCGACCTCGAGCTCGAGGAGGCGGCGGACGAACGCCGGGTTGGCGCGGGAGAGCACGAACTCACGGCCGCGCTGCGGGTCTTCGCGGATCTCGAGCAGGAGGCAGCGGATGCGGTCGCCGGTGCGGAATTCGTCGCCGTGGCAGCGCTCCTTGTGGGTGAGGACGGCTTCGGCGGTGCCGAGTTCGATCACGACGTTGCCGCGCTCGGTGCGCCGGACGGTGCCGGTGACGATGTCGCCGACCTTGTCCTTGTACTCCTGGAAGACCTGGTCCTTCTCGATCTTGCGGAAGCGCTGGTTGAGCAGCTGCTGGGTGGTCTTGGCGGCGATGCGGCCGAGGTCCTCGACCTTGATCGGCTTGCGGACTTCCTGGCCGACCTGGACGTCAGGCTGGATGAGGGAGGCGGCGACGGGGTTGATCTCCTGGAGCGGGTCCGACACGGAGTCGGTCACGCGGAGGACGACGCAGGCGTCGAGCTTGCCCGAGACGGCGTCGGCGTTCACCTCGACGTTCTGGCCGGCCATGACCGACTTCTCGACGGAGGACTTGATGGCCTCGACGATGAGGGCGCAGGCCTCTTCTTTTTTGATGTTCTTCTCCTTTTCGAGATATTGGAGGAAGGGTTTGATATCGACGCTCATGGTGATGGGTGCGGGTTTTCGGTGAAATGATTTGGGGACAAAAAAAGCGGGTCCGTCAGGACCCACCTCGGTGAAGGTGAACTGAGGCCTACCTTGGCCACCCACCGGGGGATGTCAAGTGCGCTCGGCCCCCCGGCCCGAAGGGTTCCGCTTGCCCCCGGGGGGTCTTCTCCGAACCTATCCGCATGGCTGACGAAAAAGTAATCTTCACGATGACGGGGGTCACGAAGTACTTCGAAAAGAAACCCGTTTTCCGCGATATTTCCCTGTCCTACTACTACGGGGCCAAGATCGGCGTCCTCGGCCTCAACGGCTCGGGCAAGTCCACGCTGCTCAAGATCATGGCCGGCGAGGACAAGGAATTCGACGGCGCCATCAGCCAGGTGCCGGGCTACACGCTGGGCTACCTCGCGCAGGAGCCGCGCCTCGACGAGCATCTCACGGTGCAGGAGTGCGTGATGCAGGCCGCCGGTCCGATGAAGGCCCTGCTCGAGGAATACGACGAGACGTTCGTGAAGGTATCGGAGACCGACGACGCGAAGGAGCAGGAGGAGATCCTGGCCCGCCAAGGCGAGATCCAGACGATCCTCGACACGCGCGGCGGCTGGGACCTCGACGCCCGCATCGAGATGGCGATGGAAGCCCTGCGCTGCCCGCCCGGCGACGCGGTGGTCTCCGCGCTCTCGGGCGGCGAGAAGCGCCGCGTGGCGCTCTGCCGCCTGCTCCTCATGGAGCCGGACATCCTCCTGCTCGACGAGCCGACCAATCACCTCGACGCCGATACGGTCGCCTGGCTCGAACGCCACCTGCAGGGCTATAAAGGCACGGTCATCGCGATCACGCACGACCGCTACTTCCTCGACAACGTCGCGGGCTGGATCCTCGAGCTCGACCGCGGCCGCGGCATCCCTTGGAAGGGCAACTACTCCTCCTGGCTCCAGCAGAAGCAGCAGCGCCTCGAGATGGAGGAGAAGCAGTCCGCCGCGCGTTCCCGCTCGATGGAGCGCGAACGCGAATGGGCCGCGGCTTCGCCCAAGGCCCGCGTGGCCAAGAACAAAGCCCGTCTGCGCGCCTACGAGCAGATGCTCACGCAGGACCAGAACCAGCAGGAGAAGGCGGCCGAGATCTGGATCCCGCCCGGCCCGCGCCTCGGCGGCGCCGTCATCGAGGCCCGCGGCCTGTCCAAGGGCTACGGCGACCGCATCCTGATGGATGAGGTCAGCTTCACGCTGCCGGCCGGCGGCATCGTGGGCGTGGTCGGCCCCAATGGCGCCGGCAAGACGACGCTCTTCCGCATGATCACGGGCCAGGAGAAGCCGGACAAGGGCACCCTCACGGTCGGCGAATCGGTCAAGATCGCCTACGTCGACCAGTCCCGCGACGCGCTGCCTTCCGATGAGCCGCTCTGGTCCGCGATCTCCGACGGACAGGACATGGTCCACCTCGGCAAGATCATGGTCCCGGCCCGCGCCTACGCGGCCCGCTTCGGCTTCACGGGCGACGTCCAGCAACGCAAGGTCGGCGTGATGTCCGGCGGCGAACGCAACCGCATCCACCTCGCGCGCCTCATCAAGGCCGGCGCCAACGTGCTCCTGCTCGACGAGCCGACCAACGACCTCGACGTGAACACGATCCGCGCCCTCGAGGACGCGCTCGAAGGGTTCGCCGGCTGCGCGGTCATCGTGACGCACGACCGCTGGTTCCTCGACCGCGTGGCCACGCACATCCTCGCGTTCGAAGACGACAGCACGGTGGTCTGGCACGAAGGCAACTACGGCGACTACCTCGAAGACCGGCGCAAGCGCCTCGGGCTCGAGTCAGACACGCCGCGACGTCCGAAGTATCGCCGGCTTACGCGCTGAGCCGGCCGGCGGCCTTCAGTCGCTGACGCCACGCCCCGGCCATCGCCGCGAGCGTGGTCAGCTGCAGGTCGCTCATGCGCCAGCCCCAGTTGCCTTGCGGATTGCCGGGGGTGTTGAAGCGGGCTTCGGCGCCGAGTCCCAGCAAGTCCTGGACAGGGATGAACGCGGCCACGCCGGGCGAGGCCAAGGCCGCTTCGGCCAGCGTGACGTGCGGATCGGTCATCGCGCCGAAGACCCCTTCGACGCGGGCGCGCTCGTCGGCGGAAGCCTGCGCGTGCCAGCCGACGACGGTGTCATTATCATGCGTGCCGGTGTAGACGACGCGGTCCGTGGTGATGTTCGCGGGGAAGTGCGGGTTGCCTTCGGGCGGACCGCCGAAGCCGAACTGCAGCACTGACATGCCGGGCAGGCCGGAAGCCTTGCGGAGCACGTCGACGCCGGGGGAGAGCAGTCCGAGGTCTTCGGCGACGAGCGGCAGGCCGGCCAGCGCGCCGGTGAAGGCGAGCCCCGGTCCGTCGCACCATTTGCCTTCGCGCGCGTTGGGCGCGCCGGCGGGGACGCTCCAGTAATCATGGATGCCGCGGAAGTGGTCGATGCGGATCGCGTCGAAAAGTTCGAGGTCGTGGCGGACGCGCGCCTGCCACCAGGCGAAGCCGTCGGCGGCGTGCCGGTCCCACGCATACAGCGGATTGCCCCAGAGCTGTCCGTCCGCGGCGAAGTAATCCGGCGGCACGCCGGCCACGGCCGTCGGCCGGCCTTGCGCGTCGAGCTGGAATAGCTCCGGGCGGGTCTTCGCGTCGCAACCATCGGCGGAGACGTAGATGGGCTCGTCGCCGAAGAAACGGACGCCTTGGTCGTGCGCATAGGCGCGGAGAGCCTTCCACTGCTCGGCGAACAGGAACTGCAGGACTTCGGCCTCGGCCACGGCTTCGGCCGGGGCTTCCTCGGTCGTCCACTTATCCGGCGCGGTGAAGCCGTTCGCTTCGCGTAACGCGGAGAAGCGGCACCAGGCGCCGAGCCAGCCGGCCTGCTGCTCACGGAAGCGCCGGAAGGCGGCGTTCTGCTTCAGGACCTTGGCGCCGCGGCGCGCGGCGAGCTGCAGCGCGGGGCGCAGCTGGTTCCAGAGGCGGCCGTAGTCGGTGCGACCGTCGCTCCCGCGTCGCAGCGCGGCGATCTCCTCGGAAGTGAGCAGCTTGCGCGCGCCGAGGTCGGCGAGGTCGAGCAGGTAAGGATTGCCGGCGAAGACGGAGAGCGCCTGGTAAGGCGAATCGCCGTAACCGGTCGGCCCGAGCGGGCAGACCTGCCACCAGCCGAAGCCGGCGGCGGCGAGGATGTCGACGAAGCGGCGCGCCTCGGCGCCCAAGGAGCCGACCGGTCCGTCGCCCGGCAGGGCGGTCGGATGGAGCAGGACCCCCGCGCTGCGCCGCGGGAAAGCATGGCACGCGTAGGCGGCGGCAGCCCGGCCGGTCACGGCGACGGGTTCGCGGCGGCCGGAGTCCATCTCAGCGCAGCTGGACGAAGTGCTTGGCGCTCAGGTCTTCCAGCCAGCGTTGGATCGCGAGCTTCATGCTGATCGAACGGACCTTCGTCTCGATCTCCGCCATCACCTCCGGGTCGTTCACCTGGGCGAAGCCCGCCGGGCGCACGGATTCGGGGCTGACGATCACGTAGATGGGCGCGGCGCCGACGTCGAACTTGAGCGGGGGGGAGACCTCGCCGGGCTTCAGCTTGCGGACGGCTCCGACGACGGTCTGGTTGAGGTCCTCGAAGTTACGCCAGCCGGCGTCACCGCCCTTGCCCGCGAAGTCATCCGAGCTGATCCGTTCGGCCACGTCGGCGAAGGTCGCCTTGCCGGCGAGGGGCTTGCCGCCGATCTTGTAGGCGGCGAGCAGCGCGGGGACCTTGGCCGGCTCCCGCAGCGCCGCGGCCCAGGCCTGCGCCCGCGCGGCGGTCTCCTCGGGCTTCTCGGCGGCGCCCTGCGTGATGGTGATCTGGCGGAGCTTCACCTGCTCCTTGCGGGCGAAGTCGGCCTTGTTCTTGTCGTAATACTCCTGGATCTTGCCGGGGTTGACGTCCCAGGCGGCGCGGCGGATCTGGCCCACCATGTATTCGAAGATGATCCGGTCCTCGATCGTCTTGCGGTAGGCGATCGGCGTGGTGCCGGCGGCCCGCAGCGAGGCGACGAAGCGGTTGCGGTCACCGCCGAAATCCCGTCGGATGGTCTCTTCGATGTCCGCCTCGACGTAGGTCGCCGGCAGGTCGGTGCCGCCGGCGCGGAACTCGGCGATGACGATCTGACGTTCGGTCATCGACTTGAGCGTCTCCTTCGCGGCCTGGCCCAAGGCCTGCTCGAACTCGAGGTCCGTGCGGGCGGCGGCGCGCAGCTGGCCGACGATCGGGTCGATCTGCCGGCGGATGTCGGAAAGGGTGATGCCCTGGCCGTCCGCGTCGGCGGCGATCCGGTCCGAGTTCAGCTGGGACCAGCGCTTGGCGGCGGCTTCCTCGAGCGAAGGCATCTTGAGCTGGGCGCAGGCGGCCGCCGCGGTCAGGGTGAGCAGGCTGGAGAGGAGGAAGGTTTTCATCGGACTTGAGGCGCGGGCAGCCGTGAGAGGAAGCCGCGGATTTCCTTCAGTTTCCGCAGGGGGTCTCGCACGGTCAAGCGGGGAAACCGGTTGCCGACCAGAATGGGCTCGGGCGGCCGGCCCGCGGGCGCCTGCTGGCAGCGCAGCACGGCGCCGTCGGTCGTCACCGAAACGACACATTTATCCTCCGCCAGGCAGCGGATCTCCGCCAGGCTGAGCAGGGCGTCCGCTTCCGGGGGCAGTCGGCCGTAACGGTCCTTCAGGGAGGTCCTTAGTTCGGCCACTTCGGCGGCGTCCAGGGCCAGCGCGATCCGGCGGAAGGCCTCGATGCGTAGGCGCGTCTCGGGGATCCAGTCCGACGGCAGGGTGGCGGTGAGCAGCGGCACCTCGCCGTCGCTGCTGTTGGTCTGTTCCGTGCCGAGGGCGGCTTGGGTGTGGTCGATGAAGTCCAGCCGGACCTCGCAGCGTTCGATGACCGCGCCTTTGTCGCCGCGGAGCTTGGCGACGCTCCGGCGGAGGAGCTGGCAGTAGAGGTCGAAGCCGACGGTCGCGACGTGGCCGCTCTGCGCCGCCCCGAGGATGTTGCCGGCGCCGCGCAGTTCGAGGTCGCGCATGGCGATCCGGAAGCCGGCGCCGAGCTGGTTGTACTGACGGATGGCCGAGAGGCGGCGGTGCGCCGTGCCGACCAGCGCGGCATGGCGGTGGAGGAACAGGTAGGCGTAGGCCTGACGGTTGAACCGGCCCACGCGCCCGCGCAGCTGGTAGAGCTGCGCCAGGCCGAACCGGTCGGCGCCTTCGATGATGAGCGTGTTGCAGTTCGGGATGTCCAGGCCGGTCTCGATGATGGTCGTGCAGACGAGCACGTCGTATTCGCCGGCGACGAAGGCCGACATGACTTCCTCGAGCTGCCCGGCCGGCATCTGGCCGTGGCCCACGACGATGCGCGCCTTGGGCACGAGCGCGGCGATCCGCTCCGCGACGGCCTGGATCGTCTCGACGCGGTTGTGCAGGTAGAAGACCTGGCCGCCGCGGGCCAGCTCGGCCTTCACGGCGTCGCGGACGAGCTTCTCGTCATAGCTGCGCACGATGGTGCGGATGGGCAGGCGTTCGCGCGGCGGGGTCTCGATGACGCTGAGGTCGCGCGCGCCGACGAGCGCGAGGTAGAGCGTGCGCGGGATGGGCGTCGCGCTCATGGCGAGCACGTCCACTTCGGTGCGCAGTTCCTTGAGGCGTTCCTTGTGGCGCACGCCGAAGCGGTGTTCCTCGTCGATGATGACGAGGCCGAGCCGGCCGAAGCTGGTGCCGTCGGAGAGCAGGGCGTGCGTGCCGACGACGACGTCGACGGTCCCCGCCGCGGCGCGCGCCCGGACGTCGGCCTTCTGCCTGGCGGTGCGGTAGCCGCTCAGGAGTTCGACGGAGACCGGCCAGCGGGCGAGGCGCTCCTTGAAGCTTTCGAAGTGCTGCTGCGCGAGGACGGTGGTGGGCGCGAGGATCGCGACCTGGCGTCCGCCGAGGACGCATTTGAACGCGGCGCGGAGGGCGACCTCGGTCTTGCCGAAGCCGACGTCGCCGCTGATGAGCCGGTCCATGGGCGCGGGGCGTTCCATGTCCGCCTTCACGTCGATGATCGCGCGGGTCTGGTCCGGCGTCTCGCGATGCGGGAAGGAGCGCTCGAACTCGCCCATCCAGGCGTTGTCCGCGTCCTTCGGGTGCGTGATCCCGGGCTTGGTCGAGCGGGCGGCCTGCATGGCCAGCAGTTGTGCGGCGAGGTCCGCGGTGGCCTTCTCGGCGGCTTTGCGCGACTTCTCCCAGCCACCTCCGCCGAGCTTGGAGAGCTTCGGGATGGCCCGGCCGATGCCGATGTAGCGCGTGAGGAGATGCGACTCCCGCACGGGGAGGTGCAGCATCGATTTCAGCGCGAACTCCAGGCCGATGAAATCTTCGGTGCGTCCGTCGTGCTCGTGGGCCTTGATGCCGCGGAAGAGGCAGACGCCTTGCGTGGCATGCACGAGGGCGTCGCCGTCGGCGAGCTCGCCGAAGTCGAGCGCGCGGCCGACGGCGGCGCGGATGGCGGTGCGGCGGCGCGGCAGGACGGCGAGCGGACGTTTGCGTCGGCCGAAGAGCTCGCGTTCGGTCAGCAGGAGCAGGCCGTCCTTGAGCAGGCCGGGCAGCTTGTCCGGGGCGATGAGGATGCCTCCGCCGAAGCGTCCGTGGGTGATGCGCGGCGCGAAGCCGCGGATCCGGGCGCCGGCGACCTCGGCGTTGAGCCGATCTACCGAGCCGTCGGTATCGCCCGCCAGCAGGCAAGGACGCCCGTCCTTGGCCAGCGAGGCGGCGGCCCGGAGGAGGGCGGGGCGCGTCTCGGTGCTGTCCGTCGCGGAGCCGATGAGCAGGGATTCGGCGGGCGTCGATTCGAGGGCGTGCGCCGCATAACCGGGCGGAGCATCGTCGGTCTCCTCGAGCACGAGTTCGTCGACCTTGGCCGAGTGGAGTTCGGCGCAGAGGACGTCCTCATGGCAGCGGTCCACCGAGATGATGAGGGCGTCGGCCGGCAGGTGCCGGAAGAACGGCGCCTCGGGGGCCGAACCGGAATCGTCCCGCGGCGCGCAGATGACCAGCCCGTCGACCTCGCCTTCGCTTCGCTGGGTCGCGGGGTCGAACGGGCGAAGGGACTCGACGACGTCGCCGAAGAGGTCGATGCGCACGGGCATCTGCGCGTTCAGCGGGTAGACGTCGAGGATGCCGCCGCGCAGCGCGTATTCGCCGGGTTGTTCGCAGAGGGCCTCGTGGGCGTAGCCGAAGTCTTCGGCGAGGCGCTGGGCGAAGTCACGCAGGGCGAGCTTCTCGCCTTTACGGACGACGATCTCGGCCTTGGCCGTGGCTTCGGGGGCGGGCGAGCGGCGGGCGAGCGAGCCGGGCGTGCAGGCGATGAGCAGCGGCCGCTTCGCGTCATGATCGCCGTGGCGCAGGAGCGAGAGGACGCCGAGGAGGTCGCAGTCGGCTTCGAAGGCGGGTACGGCCGCATCGGCCTCGGTCAGCGTGCGGGCGACGGGCTGGGCGTCGTTGAGCAGCGTCAGCAGCTGGGCGGTCTCTTCCGCGAAGGTCTCCGCCGCGCCGAGGTTCGAGGCCAGGAAGACGATCACGCGTCGCTCGGCGCCTTCCGAACAGGCGCAGGCCGCCCAGGCGTGCGAAGGCACGCCGGTCAGGGCACGGCGTGGCTGAGCGGACATGCCGCTATCGAGGCGGGAAGCCCCGATGCGTCAAACCCAACCCCTTACTTCAGCACGACTGCGGCGATTTCGTCCCAGAGTTCGTCGATCTGCGAGGGCTTCTTCACGGGCCGGCCGGCTTCGGTGAACCAATAGCGGGCGTTGCCGAGGTCGCCTTCGATGAGATGGAGGAGCGCATGGAGCCAGGAGCCGACGGGAGTCTCGATGTCCTGGGCGATGTCATGGGCCGCCTCCCAGTCGCCCTTCTTGATGAACCAGAGCGACTGAGCCTCGCGCGAGAGGCCACGAGGCGGCTGTGCGTCGGTTTCCGCGGAGGACTTGAGTTGGGCCGGGTTCATGGGTTCGTCGGCAGGCCGGGTTCAGGGGACGGCCTCATCCAAGCCCGAGGTGAAGTGAAGGCAAGGCGAGTCCTCCCCGGGGGCTTGCGTCCGCTTGGTCGTGGTGACAGCGTGGTCCCGAATCCCCGCCCCCATGCGCCTGCTCGCCTTGCTCCTGGTCTCTCCGCTCCTCGCCGCTGATTCCCCGGTCGTCCTGGGCCATGGCGCGGCCCGCTATGCCCTCGACCTGAATTGGGCCAAGGCCGACCCGGCGGTCGCGCCGATCGTCAACGCGCATGCGCTCGCCGAGGACAAGGCGGGCCGCCTCTACCTCGTGACCGACCACCCGAAGAACGACTTCATCGTCTTCGAGAAGGACGGCCGCTATGTCCGTTCGATCAGCGCCGGGCTCGGCGGCGGTCATGGTCTGGAGATTTTTGAAAAGGACGGCGTAGAATATCTCGTGCACGTCGACTCCGGCTGGCACATGGCGGCCGAGGGCTGGAATCCGTCCGCAGTCGAAGGTCGCGTCACGCTGCTGACCACCGACGGCAAGGTCGTGCGCAAGTTCCCCACGCCGAAGGAGCTCGGCCTGAGCGACGGCAAGTTCATGCCGTGTGACGTCGCTTGGACCCCGGCGGGCACGCTGCTGGTCGCCGACGGCTACGGCTCGAACTTGATCTATGAGTTCTCGCTCGAGGGTAAGCTGATCAAGAAGTGGGGCGGGCCGACGAAGGACGCCGCCAACCTCAGCAACGCCCACGGCATCTCCATCGACACTTCCGACCCGCGCGGCCCGCTGGTCTGGGTCCCGTCGCGCAGCCAGAACCAGCTCAAGGCTTTCACCTTGGACGGCAAGTATGTCGACACCCTCGACCTTCCGGGGGCTTTCGCGGGTCAGCTGTTCTTCCGCGGCGACAAGATCTACACGGCCGTCTGCTGGAGCAAAGACGCCAAGGGCAAGCGCCTCGCTCAGTCGGGCTTCCTGCTCGTCCTGGATCGCCCCACCAAGAAGGTCATCAGCGCCCCTGGCGGCAACGAGCCCAAGTATGTCGACGGCAAGCTCCAGCCGCTCAGCCAGTCGCAACCGATCTTCAAGCACGGCCACGACCTCTTCGTGGATTCCGCCGGCGACATCTATCTCGGCGAATGGAACGCCGACCGTCGCTATCCGTCGAAGCTGACGCTGGTCAGATAACTCAGCTGATCAGCAGCAGACGCGGTGAGCCGGGAGGGTTCTCCGGGGCGCGGTGGATGCAGGGTGGCACGGGGCTGCCGGGCCAGCGGGTCGCGATGCGCCAGAGCGTGAAGGTGCCGAAGGGGTAGGGCGTCGCGCCGGGCTTGGGGGCGTAGTGCGAGTCGTAGCTGTGCTCGTGCAGGAACTCGGCGAAGCCGTCGTCGTCCGTGCCGCCGTATTCCTTGAGCAACGCCGCGCGGATCTCGGGAATCGCAACCTTGAGCCAGGCGTCTTCATTGCGCAGGCCTTCGCTGCAGGCGCCATGGTAAGTGCAGAGCCACGTGTCGACTTCCACGGGCGCGCTGTCGACGTGGAAGGACGTGACGTCGGTCGGCACGGTGCCGGCGTCGGGGCCGCGCACGCAGTCGTAGACGCAGTTGAGCGACGGGGCGAGGTCGTGGTCACGGAGGAGCTGCTGGTCGGCGAGCATCGCTTCGGCGGCGAGACGTCCGGCAGGCGTCAGGTCGAGCGCGCGGAGGCGCTCATCCTCGAGCGGCACGATGCCTTCGCCCGGGCCGAGCTTCGCGATGACCTCGGCGTAGTCGCCGGGCAAGGTGCGCTCCCAGCAGAGCGCGTTGACGCCGTCGGCGAAGCGTGTGGCGCGCAGCTCGTCGA
This sequence comes from Opitutales bacterium, assembly GCA_030725715.1. Lineage (GTDB taxonomy): Bacteria > Verrucomicrobiota > Verrucomicrobiia > Opitutales > UBA953 > UBA953. The sequence continues at coordinate 158,668 of JANRFG010000018.1, read as the reverse complement.
AACTCCGGACCTGGCGGACGCGCGGCTGGCCGGCTGCGCTCACTTCAGCGCGAAGCGCTTGGCGAACTCCTTGGCGAGCGCGTCGTAGGCGACGGCGCCCGGGGAGTGGACGTCATACTGGAAGATCGTCTGGCCGTGGCTCGGGCACTCCGACAGGCGGATCGTGCGCGGGATCATGGAGTCCATCACGAGGGCGGGGAAGTGGGTCTTCACTTCCTCGACGACCTGACGGGAGAGCTTCGTGCGCACGTCATACATCGTCATCACGATCGCGCCGACGGTGAGCTTGTCGCTCGCGCCGGCGGCCTTGAGCTGGTCGACCACGCCGAGGATCTGGCCGAGGCCTTCCATCGCGAGGTATTCGGTCTGCAGGGTGACGATGAGATGGTCGGACGCGCCGAGCGCGTTCATGGAGAGCATGCCGAGCGCGGGCGGGCAATCGATGAGGATAGCCTTGTACTTGCCGGTGGCGATGACCGGCGCGAGGGCTTCGCGCAGGCGCCCGAGGTAGTTCTCGGCCTGGGCCAGTTCGGATTCGACGGCGGCGAGGTCGACTTCGGAAGGGATCAGGTCGAGCTTCTCGGTCGAGGTCGCGACGATCATGTCGGCGGCCTTGGCTTCGCCGTGGAGGACCTTGTAGAGGGACTTGCCTTCGGTCTTCTCGATGCCGAGCGCGCTGGTCGCGTTGGCCTGGGCGTCGAGGTCGATGAGGAGGGTCGGGATGCCCAGGCGCGCGAGGCCGGCGCCGAGGTTCACGGTGGTGGTCGTCTTGCCGACGCCGCCCTTCTGGTTCGCGATGGAGAAGACCTTGGCCACTTAGGCGTCCTCGATGGGGCGTTCGACTTCGGTCGGGGCTTCGTAATCGATGCCGGCGAGGCCGAAGCCGAAGTTCTTCATGAAGTCGGACTGGTAGCCGGCGAAGTCGGCGTGCGCGTCGAAGGTCTCCGTCGTGACCTGCGGCCAGGCGTCGAAGACGGCCTTCTGGACGTCCGCGGACATTTCCCAGTCATCGATGCGGACGCGGCCGTTCTCGTCGAAGTCGAGGGCATTGCCGTTGTACATCTGCTTCTCGAAGAGGCGCTGGATCTGCTCGATGCAGCCCTCGTGCGTGCCCTTGGCCTTCATGATCTTGAACAGTAGCGAGACGTAGAGGGGGACGACCGGGATGGCGGAGCTGGCCTGCGTGACGACGGCCTTGTTGACGGACACGAAGGCGCGGCCGCGGTGCAGCTTCATCAGGTCGTCGATCTTACGACCGGCGCGCTCGAGGTCTTCCTTGGCCTTGCCGATGGTGCCGTCCTTGTAGATCGGCCAGGTGACCTGCGGTCCGATGTAAGAGTAGGCGACCGTCTGGCAGCCTTCCTTGAGCACGCCGGCGCCGTCGAGGGCGTCCATCCAGAGTTCCCAGTCTTCGCCGCCCATGACCTTGACCGTCTGCGCGATGTCGTCGGCGGAAGCGGTCTCGAGGGTGACCTCGTTCACGACCTTCTTGTCGGTATCGAGATTCTTGGCGTGGAACGGAGCGCCGGTCGGCTTGAGGACGGACTTGTAGGTCACGCCGTCCGGAGCGGTACGGCGAGGGGAGGCGAGGGAGTAGACGACGAGGTCGATCTTGCCGCCGGGCATCTTGGACTTGATCGCTTCGATGACCTGCGTCTTCAGCTCGGCCGAGAAAGCGTCGCCGTTGATCGAGACAGCCTTGAGGCCGGCCTTCTTCGCTTCGGCATGGAAACCGGCGGTGTTATACCAGCCGGGCGAGCCGGGCTTGTCGCCTTCGCCGTTGCGCTCGAAGAACACGCCGAGCGTGGCGGCGCCGGAACCGAAGGCGGCCGAGATACGGGAGGAGAGGCCGTAGCCCGTGGAGGCGCCGATCACCAGGACCGACTTGGGGCCGCCCTGGATAGGCTTACGGGACTTCACGTAGGCGATCTGCTCGCGAACCGCCGCGGCGCAGCCGTCGGGGTGGGAGGTGATGCAGATGAACCCGCGGACGCGAGGCTTCAGGACTAGCTGGGACATTCGGACACCTTTGGAGGGGGAGGGCGTGAGTTCAATCTGGAATTGGGAGGCAAAGGGGGTGGTGGCGGTTGGCGGTTAGCGGTCGGCGGTTGGGATGGCGCACAAAGCTTCAGGGTGGGGAAATCATGGGGGCTGGGCGTGGGGGAGGCTTGTTAGGGCCTTCATGGGTAATGGCGGGACGTGCGGTGGGAGCGCGCTTCTCGATGATGGGGAGTCTATGCATCCCCAAGAGAATCCCAAGGTGGTCAGTTATCGCGATCTTTCGGCATGGAAGGCCGCCAAGGCCCTCGCGGTCGAAGTCTATCGAGTCGTGAATGTCGCGGCGGTCCGGAATGACTTCGCCCTCGTCGATCAGATGCGCCGAGCGGCGATCTCCGTGCCATCGAACATCGCCGAAGGCGCCGGCCGGGGGAGCAATCAGGATGCCTTGAAGTTCCTTTACATCGCGAGGGGCTCCTTGTGCGAACTGCGCACTCAGGTGGAGGTGATGCAGGAGGCCGGCCTATTGGATAGCCGTATCTGCGAGTCGCTTCTGGGTCGCGCCGAGGAAACGGGCCGTCTCCTCGGAGGGCTTGTTCGTTTCCGTGCCTCTCGTCGCGACGGTGATGCGGAGGCTTCGTCCTCCGCCAGGCCGCCTGCGCCTTCGTTTCGTCCTCCTGAGGCACGCCGCTAGTCTTTAAGCGCTTCCGGGGTTCATAACCCTTGCTTGTGAGGGGTGGTTGCGGATTGTTGCCACCTTCGCGGTCCAACCGCCAACCGCTTCCACCTTACTTATGTTCAGTTCGAGACTCTCTTTCGCCGACACGACCAACGCCTTGAGCAAGGCCAAAGCGAAGCGTCTCGCCGCGGGGCAGCCGGTGCTCGACCTCGCGGATTCCAATCCGGCCAATGCGGGCTTCGCGTGGTCGGCCGCCGACCTCGGTCCGCTGCTCCGCCGCGACGGCGTCCAGCGTCAGGATCCCAATCCGCTCGGCATGGCTTCGGCCCGCACGGCCATCTCCGATTACTATTCTGCGCGCGGCGCCCGCGTGCCGGTCGACCAGCTCTTCCTGACGGCCAGCACGAGCGAGGCCTACTCCTGGGTCTTCAAGCTGCTCTGCAATCCGGGCGACGAGGTCCTCGTGCCCGAGCCGGCGTATCCGTTGCTCGAGGTCATCGCCGCGCTCGAAGGCGTGACGCTCCGCCCGTATCAGCTCGTCCAGCTCGCCGGCGAGTGGGTCATCGACGCGACCACGCTCAGCGTGAACCGTCAGACGCGCGCGGTCCTTTGCATCAATCCGTCCAATCCGACCGGTGCGTTCGTCGGTCGCCGCGACCGCGACGTGCTGCGCGGCTTCGCGCTCAAGCACGGCCTCGCGATCGTCTGCGATGAGGTCTTCCTCGATTACCCGGCCGAAGGCGTCGCCTCGCCGGGCACGTGGGCCGGCGAAGCGAACGTGATGACCTTCGTGCTCAGTGGCCTCTCCAAGGTCGCGCTCGCGCCGCAGCTCAAGCTCGGCTGGATCGTCGTCGCCGGCCCGGCGACCTCGACGCTCGAGGCCTGCCGTCGCCTGGAGCATATCGCCGATGCTTTCCTTTCGGTGAACACGCCCGCCCAGCTCGCCTTGCCGGATCTCCTCCGTCGCGCCGAGCCCCTCCGCGCGCTCGTCCGTACCCGCGTCGCCCAGGGGGAAGCCACCCTCCGCGCTTGGGTCGCCTCGACCGCCGTCGGCTGCACCGTGCTGCCGCGCCCGGCCGGCTGGACCGCCATCCTCACCTTGCCCCCCGGCGTCCATGAGGACCGCTTCCTGATGAATGCCCTGAGCGAAGGCGTCTGGGCTCACCCCGGTTACTTCTATGGCATGCCGACGACCACCCCGAGCGTCGTTTTGAGCCTTTTGACCCCTCCGGACGCCCTTTCGGCCGGCCTCCAGGCCCTCGATCGGGCTTTGAAGCGGACTTAAGGGGTAATTACCGCTTGCCAACGGCCCCGGCACTCCTTTGCTCCGACTTTCCAAAAGGAGCCCGAACACTATGTCCCGTATCTGCAGCGTCACCGGCAAGCGCCCCGTCAAGGGCCGCCGAATCATTCACCGCGGTCAGTCCAAGAAGAGCGGCGGTATCGGCTTCCAGCTCGTGAAGCAGACCAAGCGCACGTTCAAGCCGAACGTCCAGCGCATCCGCGTCCTCCAGCCTAACGGCTCGGTGAAGCGCCAGTGGGTCTCGGTCAAGGCCCTCAAGGCCGGCCTCGTCACCAAGGCCTAAGCCTCGGTCTCGCGACCTAGCAAAAACCCGCCGTGAACCGGCGGGTTTTTTGTGCCCGAGCGGAATCGGCGAGGACTTAGGCGAAGCGCTGCCAGAGCACCGTGCCCCAGACCGACAGGGCGATGACGATGGTCAGGAAGACCGCCGCGCTGCCCATGTCCTTGGCCCGCTTGGCCAAAGGATGACGCTCCATGGAGATATGGTCGGTATTGGCCTCGATGGCCGAGTTGATGAGCTCGACGATGAGGATCAGCTGCAGGGTGGAGAAGAGGAGGGCTCGCTCCGGGAGGCTGACGGGGATGAACCAAGCCACGATCGAGAGGGGTACGACCACCATGAGCTCCTGTTTGAAGGCTTCCTCGTGCTTGGCGGCCGCCCGCAGGCCATCCCAAGTATAACGGAGGGCATTGAACAGGCGGGTGAAGCCTCCCTTCGACTTCATGGACTGTCCATAAGGCTGCTGGTTGGGCATCTGCGGGCACCTTACCCCCCTGAAATCACAGGGCAAAGGCAATTTTTCCGCCCAAAAATCGCTTGCCAGAGGGGGGTGCTGCCCTAGGTTCAGTGGTTCCCTAATCGGGAAACCCACCATGCGCGACGATTACCTCCAAGATGCCCGTAAAGTCATCCCTGATGCGAACATTCTCATCAACGTGATCTCCAAGCGCGTGAAGCAGCTCCGCAGCACGGCCGACTACTCCGTCCAGCCCCCGAAGTATAACCACACCCTGGGCGACGTGTTCGAAAAGCTTTCCCCTGAGGACATCGCCCTGCGCGAGGTCATCGAAGGCCGCATCTCCTGGGAGTTCCGTCCCGAGGACCGTCTGCCTGCCTAAGGCGGCTTGCCGCACCAGCCGGTCACCCGGCGCGTAGCCTTTTCGTCTCCCGATGGCCGCCCGCCGCGAACAGTCTCTTCCTGAGGTCAACAACCCGAAGGCGGGACGTGATTATTTCATCGGCCCGACCTATGAGGCCGGGATCGTCCTGCGCGGCACCGAGGTGAAGTCCCTCCGCGCCGGCCGGGCGAACATCGCCGACGCCTTCATCAAGATCAGTCCGAAAGGCGTGATGCTCTACCACGCGCACATCGCCGAGTATGACTTCGGCAACCTCAACAATCACGCCTCCTACCGCACCCGTCAGCTGCTGCTGAAGCAGGCGGAGGTCGAGAAGATCGCCGCGGAGATCCAGTCCGGCGGCCACGCGATCGTGCCGTTGAAGATCTACTTCAAGCACGGGCTGGCGAAGTGCCTCCTCGCCGTGGGCAAGGGCAAGAAGATGCACGACAAGCGCCAGGACATCAAGGAGCGCGAAGCCAAGCGCGAGATCTCGCGCGCGATGAGCCGCCGGAAGTGAAGCCGCCGCTCCATCTCGTCCTGCTCCGCCCGGAGATCCCGCCGAACACCGGCAACATCGGGCGCATGTGCGCCGTGACGGGCTGCGTCCTGCACCTGGTGCATCCGCTGGGCTTCAAGATCGACGACGCCAAACTCCGTCGCGCGGGCATGGACTACTGGCACGAACTCGACGTCCGCCATCACGATGACTGGGAAGCCTTCCTGGCTTCGCCCGGGCGTCCCGAACGGCTCTGGCTCTTCACCACCAAGACGACCAATGGCCTCTGGGACGCGCAGTTCCAGGAAGGCGACGGCCTGGTCTTCGGCAGCGAGAGCTGCGGCGCCGCGCCGGAAGTCCATGCCTGGTTCGGTCGGGAGCGCGAAGTGAAGATCCCGCATTTCAATGACAAGACCCGGTCGCTGAATCTCTCGACCGCCTGCGGGATCGCGACGTATGAGGCGCTGAGGCAGATTAAGAGGGCTGGATGACTGAGTTGATGGCAGATGACAGAGGGCTGAATCGATGACGGGATGGGGGTCAGTCGGGTCGGGACTTGCGGTAGGTGATTAGGCCGCCGATGAGT